>DASYRK010000074.1:0-76903 GCA_036004505.1 Steroidobacteraceae bacterium | reverse complement strand
GTACATGGACCAGCCGCAGCTGCCCGCGCAAGTGGATTCGTGGATGGGCCACAACCTCGGCCGCTGGGACGGCGACACGCTCGTGATCGACGTGACCGCTCAGGTTGCCGACACCTGGCTCGACAGCGCCGGCAATTTTCACGGTCCCGCGATGCACGTGCAGGAGCGCTACACGCCCGCCGGCCCGGACGTCCTGTTGTACGAGGCGACGATCACCGACCCCGATACGTTCACGCGTCCGTGGAAGATCTCGTTGCCGCTCTATCGGCGAGTGGACAAGAACGCGCAGCTGCTCGACTTCAAGTGCGTGGAGTTCGCCGAAGAGCTGCTGTACGGCAAATATCGCAAGCGTCCCGCCTCGCAAAAAGAATAGGGAGTCATCGATGACCACTGCGAAGAATGCCGGCCGCGTCGCCGGCGCGCTCATCCTCGTCCAGGGTATTGGCGGCTACATCGTGAACTTCGGGTTGATTACGCCGGCGACGGCGCCGCCGGGATTTCTCATCAACGCTGCGCCTCACGCACTGCGCGTTGGCATGACCGCGCTGCTCGGCATCGTGACCGGCGCGTTCGCGATGGCGATCGCGATTACTGTCTGGCCCGTGTTCAAGAAACACAGCGAGCGAATGGCGCTGTGCTTTCTCGCACTCGGCATTGCCGCGCTGGCGCTGGCAGTTGTCGAGAACGGCCGCCTCATGTCGATGCTGTCGCTGAGCCAGGCATACGCCGCGTCCGGCGCCACTGATCCCGCCGCATTCGAAGGTCTGCGCGGTGTCGTGGCGGCGTCGCGCAACTGGGCTCACTTCACGCAGCTGATCATCGGCGGCTCGACGTTCTTCGTGCTCTACGCGACGACCTTCCGCTTCGCGCTGATACCCCGCGTGCTTGCGGGGTTCGGCATGGCGGCAATCGCGCTGCAAATGGCTACGGTGGCCGCGCCGCTGCTCGGTGGCCAAATCATTTTCCAGCTGCTCGCGCCTGCGGGCATCGCAAACCTGGCGCTGGCGTTGTGGCTGCTGACCAAGGGTTTTGCCGACAAGGATCCGAACCTTCACTTCACGTAGGCGCGCACGACGCCTTCGAGGAACTCGCGTCCTTCGTACAGCGACTGCACGCGACGCTTCTCGTTCAGCCCGTGCGCGTTGGTTTCGTCGGGCTTGGAGAACATGCCGCTCATGCCGTACGTCGGGATGCCGGCGTTCATCAGGAAGCGGCCGTCGGTTGCGCCCGCGCTCATCATCGGCGCCACCGGCACGCCCGGCCACAGCTTCGCAGCCATCTTATTCACCGGGCCCATGATCTCGTCCGTCAGCGGCGGCGCCGACGAGCCGTCGCGACGGCGCACGATCGCAACCTTGACCTGCTCGTCGCCGATCGCTTTGTCCAGCGTTGCCTTGACCTGCTCCGGCGTCGTGCCCTGCATGACGCGACACGACAGCGTGATGGTCGCCCGCTGCGGCAGCGCATTCGCCGCGTGTCCGCCTTCCATCTGCGTCGCGACGCAAGTGGTGTGAACGACGGCGTTATAGCTCGGATCCTGCATCAGCCGTTGCAGCGCCGCTTCGTCCTCGGGATTCTTCGCGACAGCGCTCATCGCTGCACCGGTCTCGCCGCCGATCAGCGGCCCGCTGACGCGGAAGTACTCGCGCATGACCGGCGTCACCTGCACCGGGAACGACAGCTGCGAAATCTTCTCCGCCGCGGCTGCCACCCGATAGATCGCGTTGTCCGGCACCGGCCGCGAGGAGTGACCGCCCGGGTTCGTGACCTCGAGCGTGAACACCTGGTGGATCTTCTCGCCAGCCTGCACTTGCAGCGTCAGCGGCTTGCCGTCTGCGGACAGCAGTCCGCCCGCACCTTCGTTGAGCGCGAATGCGGCATCGATCAGCTCGCGATGATTCTTGAGCAGATAGTCGACGCCGTTGACCCGATTGGAGGTCTCCTCGCCGCACGTCAGCGCCATGACGACGTCGCGTTTCGGCTTGAAGTTGCGCTCCTGCTTCAGGCGGATCATCAGGTCGAGGAACACCGCGGCCATCGACTTGTCGTCGGCGGAGCCGCGGCCGTAGAAGAAGCCGTCTTGCTCGATCAGCTTGAACGGATCGCGCTCCCAGTCCGCGCGGCGCGCGTCGACCACATCAATATGGGCGAGCAGCAGCACGCCCTTCTTCGCGGGATTCTTCGCGTGGATGCGCGCCACGATGTTGCCGTCGTCGGGCTTGCCCTCGGGGATCACGACCTGCACGTCGTCGGCGCCGAAGCCTGCGGCTTGCAACCGCGTCTGCGCGGCGCGCACGACCTTCGTGCACGAGCCGGTCGATTGCGAGGAATCGATCTCCACCATCTCCTTGTAGATCTCGCGAAACGCCTCGCGGCCGGCAGCGGCGTCGGCGGCAGACGCCGGCGCGGTCAACGTCAAGGAAAGTGAAGCCGTCAGCGCAGCGATGAGCGTTTTCATGGCGCGCAAGGATACAGACTTTCGGCCGGCTGCCTAGCACCGTGGAACATTTGCCGGAGTGCGCGGACCAACTCTCCAGCGCCTGCGAGGGAGACAGGTCCGGTGGCAAAAATCGCGGCAATTCGCGAACCGCATCGCCCGGTGCTGTTCGCGCTCGCGCTGCTGATTCACGCCGGCCTGTTCGCGCTGCTCCTCAGCGAGCGGCACATGAGGCTCGAGTCTCCCGAGCCACGGACTGTGCTCGTGTTCCTGCCTGCGCCGCAAGCGCAGAGCCCATCGCTCGAAGTTGCGCCACTTGCTCCACCGCATCTGCCAGAAACGCCGCCGCCCGTGAGCACGGCACCGCAATTGATCGCTCCGCCCACGAATGAGCAGACGCAGGTCCCGCCGGCTATCGATTGGCGCGGGGATGCAGAGGCAATCGCTCGCGAACATGCGCGCGCGGCAGAGGCCGGCCGTGAGACACGCAAGGACGGCAGCGGTCCGGCGAAGAAGAAACCGGAATTCGCCTGGTCGCATTCGGTTACGCATCGTATCGAGCCGATGGAGAACGGCGGCTTCGTCGTGTGGATCAACGACCGGTGCGGCGTGGCGGTCAGCGGCCTGGCGATGCCCTTCTGCATGTTCGGCAAGAAGCCGGCGCGGGGCGACCTGTTCGAGCACATGGACGACCCACCCACGGCCGGCGACTGGAAGGACGAATGACGACGGGGTAGCCTTCGCACTATGACGCCCGACCCTGCACTGATTCCATTGCACGAGTGGGAGAGCTTCTACGTCATCATCGGCACGTCGGCCGCGGCGCTGACGGGTCTGACGTTCGTCGTCATCGCAGTCGTTGCCGATGCCGGGCCGCGCGCCGCCACCCCGCTCGGCATCGCGACTTTCATCACGCCCACCATCCTGCACTTCTGCGCAGCTCTGCTGATTTCCTCGATCCTGAGCGCGCCGTGGCACGAGCACATCGGCGTACAGATCGCACTGGGCGTTAGCGCGATCGTCGGGTTCGTCTGGTCGTTGCTGGTGTGGCGCGGTACCCGCGGCAAGCAATTGAACTATCAGATGGTGCTGGAAGACTGGGTCTGGCACGTCGCGCTGCCGCTGATCGCATATGGTGCGGTCCTCGCGACCGCCATCATCTTTGCAAGGAACACCGAGCTCGGCCTGTTCATGGTCGGGGGTGCCTCGACGCTGCTGGTGTTCATCGGCATCCACAATGCCTGGGACACGGTGACCCACCTCACCCTGCAGCGCCTGCGGCGGGAGCAGGAAAAGCCGGACAGTTAGCTTCGATGTCTGGAACGGACTCCTTCGTTCGTCATTAGGGAGTATGGCCGGCCGGTCAGGCGCGGCCATGTGGTTCTTCCGACTACCCCAACATGGAGCCGACTGTATGAAGAAGTATTGTGCGATCTATCTCGGCACGAAGGCCGGGCTCGAAAAGTGGAAGCAGCTCGACGAAGCGACGCGCAAGCAGCGCGAGCAGCAAGGCATGAAGGCCTGGCAGGATTGGGGAACCAAGAACAAGGCGGCGATCGTCGATATGGGCAGTCCGCTCGGCAAGACCAAACGCGCCGACGCGAGCGGCATCAAGGACACGTCCAACGACATGTCGGCCTGGACGATCGTGCAGGCCGAGTCGCACGAGGCCGCGGCGAAGCTGTTCGCGAATCACCCGCACTTCACGATCTTCCCCGGCGAAGCGATCGAGATCATGGAGTGCCTGCCGATTCCGGGCATGTAAGCGTCAGTGCAATCTCATCATCGGCGGCGGGCGGCGAGCAGCCCGCCGCCGATCATCCCGAGCACCGGAATGCCGAGATAGACGTAGTAGGGCCAGATCGCGACATAGGAGATGTCGCTCTGGATGATCGAGCGCGCTCGCAGGTAGGCGACGTTCGGCACGATGAGTAGCACGAGTACGGGCAGCGCCAGCAAGGCGAGCCAGCGCAGCCGCCACGTCAGAAGCTTCATCAACAGTGCTCCGGCGAGCACGCCCCACAGAAAGAACACCAGCCGGTCGATCCAGAGGTAGAGCTCGTAGTGACCGCCCGCGATGACACTGCTGAGGAGCAGTCCCGTCCAGTGAGCGAGCAGATACATCGCCAGCACCACGGCGATGACGAGCAGCACCTGACGAAGATGACTCATGACGCACCGATCAGCGGGTCAGTCCCGCTCGATAGTCGCTATACACCGGCGCCCACGCAAGCAACTCGCGAGCGCGACGATTCCTCACTCGGAACGACGGCATCGCTGAACGTCCGCCGGGCTGTGGCGGCACGCTGCCTGCGACGACACATACATACGTCAGGATGTCGCGCCAGCGCGCGGGCTGATCGTCCGCAATGATCAACGGTTGACGTGACGGCCAGCGGGCGATCGCAGCGACAGTTGCCGCCGCCATGTCCGTAATGTGCACGAGCGAGAGATAGTCGTTGCCTTCCGCAGGCAACCTGAGCTTGCCGGCGCGCGCTCGCGAGAACCAGTCGTCGTCGAACCCGGTGCCGGGGCCGTAGAACAGGCCGCCCCGCAGAATGAGCCAGTCGAGATTCGACTCGACGATCGTTGCCTCCATCGCGCGGACTGCGGCAATCGCAGCACCCGCGATGCCCTCGGCGACCGGATGAAACGTCGTTTCGTCGGCCCAGGCATCGCCGCCGCCCGCATGAGTCATCGCAATGCTTTGCTGCAGGATGCGCGGCACGCCCGCATCCCGGCAGGCGCGCACGAAGATCGGCGTGCCTTCGCGACGCAGCTGATCGTTCTTCGCAAAGTCTCCGCCTGGCGAGCCGGGTGCCGGCAGGCTCGTCGCGAGATTGATGGCGACGTCGCAGCCGGCGAGCCCGGCGCGCAACGATGCTTCGTCGAAAATATCGGCCGCGGCCAACTCTGCCCCGCAGGCCGCCGCGGCCGCAGCCGCCTCCGGCCTGCGGACCAACGCACGAACCCGATGGCCCGCTGCAACGAGCCGCGGCACCAGGTGACGACCATAGACACCGGTAGCCCCGAGCACGGCGATACGCGCATTCATGGCGCTACTCTATATGCAGCGCCGCCGTCCGTCCGCCCGGATCGTAACTCGCCGCACCCAAACCGCGGCTCGTCTCAAACGCGAGCATCGGGTCCGGCCGGCGGCGCACAGTGCAGCCATGCAAGCCGAAGTTCGCAATGACGACAGCCTGCTAGTCGCGGAGCTCGCGGAACGCGTGGCTGATACCGCGGATGAACGTGCGGCACGCCACGCGTATCGTCGATCTTTCAACCGGCTGCGCTCACAGCTGTCGCTGTATCCCTCCGGCTCGCGACCTTCCGAGGTCTTCGAGTCGGCTACCGCGACCGCACGCTCGCTGGGCGCGGCGTGCCTGCCGCTCGCGATTGCTGTCGCGATGCATCTCTATCCGTTCTGCGTCCTGCAGTGCGTGCCGATTCCGCTGCTGGGCGTTGCGAGACTCAAGCGTGCGCTGCTGCTACGAACGATCCGGCGTCGCGGACTCCTCCTCGCGAATACCGGCAGCGAGCGCATCCATGGCACGACCACTCCGCTGATTGCCACGAGAGCCGCAGACGGCGTTTATATCAACGGCCGGTGCGAATACCTGTCGTTGAGCAGCATTGCCGACATCGTGCTGTTCAAAGCTGATCTGGCAGACACCAATCACACGGTGCTGTGCGCGGCCGATCTGCGCGCGAGATCGGTGCGCGTCGGGCCCTGGAAATTCAGCGGCGCGATGGAGCTCTCGGACACCTCGTCGGTGACGTTCGTCGATCATCGCGTGCGCAACGGCCACTACCTGATCATCCCGGATCACGCCGAGCTCGGCTGCATCTCGGACTACCAGCGAGCGTGGTTTCACCTGTTCATCGCCGAGATCTATCGCGCGCGAGTCGAACACCTGCGCGGCACATGCGGGTTGCCCGAGACGGCGGAGCACCGCGTAAATCGTGACGAAGCAGCTCGTTTGCGGCGGCAGTCGTTGCAACTGCTCGACGAGTATTCGATCGGAACGGACGTGGGGCCGCTGAGGCGCACGACAGCGGCGCTGAAACTGCGCGTCTCGATGATGTCGCAGACGACGGCCGCTGCGCTCCGCAGCCGAGGCCTGGCCGCAGAAGCCGGCGGGCTCGGCTACATCCGCTCGCAGCCGACAGCCGATGAAAAAATCCTGCGCGGCTTCGGCGTGTTGAGCTTCGCGATCTAGTTTTCGCCGGTCGCCTGCTGCTTCATTGCTTCGACGGCGGCGTCGGCCTTCGCAGCTTCCTGTGCCTTCTTCGCCTCGCGCATCTTGCGCATGATCTGCAGCGCGTTTGCCATCTCCGTCTTTGACAGCGCGCCGTCCTTGTCCGCGTCGACCATCGGCAGATAGCCGACGACGGGCTTGAAGCGCGGATCGTTGCGGAACTCCGCCGCCGTCAACTTGCCGTCGATGTTGTCGTCGAGTGCGCCGAACGTGACGTTCTGCTGCAGCTCCCGGAACCACTCGTCGTGCCGCTCGGCAGTCGTTTCGCCTTTGAAGCGGAAGCGCGCGAACGTGAACAACATCTCTTCGGAAGTCTGTTCGCCGAACGTCACGTGCTTGTGCGGATCGGGGTTCGCCAGGTTCGAGGTCGAATTATCGTAGACGTAGTCGGCGATCAGCAGCGAGCCCTTCGGCACTTCGAGCAGATCCTGGAAGTGATATTCGCGCTGCCACGAGAAGTAGTAGCGCGGCTGATTCAGCAGCACCTTCTCGCTGCCGTCCGGATAGCGGATGCGCAGCTTGGTGGAGTAGCAGCGCGAATGGCAGTGCGGCTGCACGCCGAAGACTTCCGCGTCGTGCGGGAACTCGATGTATGCCGTTTCCTGGTGACGCGATTCGCCCGCCGGAATCTCGATCGAGAAGTCGGTGATCGAAGCCTGGCGCAGGATGTACTTCGGCTCTTCCTTGTAGAAGTAGTAGCCGACTTCGGTCGTGTCCGTGATCGGCTTGCCGATCGGCGTGTAGTGCATCTGGTACGCGAACGAGCCGCCGGGCGGCAGGTAGATGCCCGTATCTGCCGGCGTCAGGTTCGGCGCGCCGCCCGGGCCGTAGCCGCCGAGCGCGACGCTCCACGAGAAGCCGCGGCCGTTCGGATCGACTTGCGGAATCCAGCCGGCGAGCGCGTGATGAACCGCGGGCGTCGCATTGGCCCAAGCCGTCGCGCGCAGCCATCGACCTTCGGGGATCTGCGTCGCCACCGAGCGATCCTGGTAATCGACGACGCCCGTCTCCGGCACCTGGAACGCGGGAATCTGCACGACGACGTCGGGCTCGCCGAGCGGCCACTTCGGCGCCGGCTTGGCCGCGTCCGGCAGCGGGTCCGCACCCTCGCCGCGCGGTGCGCCGGCTTCGACCCAGTTGACGATCGTCTTCACCTGCGCGTCCGTGAGCCGCATGTCGTCGGTCCACATCGCGCCGTGACGATCGCAGTGGTACGGAGGCATGCGCTTGGTGCGCAGCACTTCACGAATCATCGGCGCGAAACCCTTGACGATGTCGTAGCTGTTCATCGCGAACGGGCCGAGTCCGCCCTGCGTGTGGCACACGACGCACTTGTCGGCGAGCACCGGCGCGACCTGTGTCGCATAGTCGATCTTCGCGAACTCCGCGACCTGCGCGCGGTCCGGGAAGTCGACTGGCGTGCCCTTCACGGCGGCTTCGCTCACCGGCACCGGCTTGCCGTCGAGCACGGCTTTGAGCGCGGCGGTGAGATTCGCCTTCTTGTTCCTCTTTTGCGCGAACGAGTCGTCGATCGGGCCGTGATACGCGACGGTCCAGGTCCTGGTTTCGATCACGAACACTTCCGCCGTCGTCGTGACGCCGAGCGCGCGGCCGACCAGCTGCAGCTCATCCGCCAGCACCGGCAAGTCAGCAGAGCCCGGCGCGCCCACGAACTTGTCGTGCGGCGATTTCAGGGAGGAATCGAGCATCATGAACTGCACGCTCTTGCCCTTGAATGCGTCGCGGACCTTGTTCAGCGCTGTGACGGCACGCGCCGAAACTGCGTCGCCGTCGGCCGCGGTGACGAGCACGATGGCCGGGCTGGCCGTGTAGTAGTAGAGCTCGTGGCCCATGCCGGTCTGATCCGCCAGCATGAAGTTGTCGACCTTGGATCCGGCGAGCGACGCGCCATCGGCGCCGGCGGCGTTCCACAGGATGACTGCGATTGCGGCGGCCAGGCCAGCGGCGACGTGACTACGCTTCTGCGAGCGGCTCATGGACTCTCCCCTGACTGCGGTGCCCTGATCAGTCGCCCGAATCTAACACCGCGCGCGCCGGTGCGTCTTGGCCGACACCGGCGCGCGGGCTCGAGGCAGGTCTTCCGGACGTTTAGATTTGTCGAGAGCTCACTGCTTGGTCACGGCCGGCACGCTGGCGGGCGCTGCCGGCGGCGGCGCTTCTACCGGCGAGTATCTTCAGCGCTTGCGCGGCCGGATGACCTTGACAACGCGACCGACCAGATGATCGCGCGGGATGAAGCCGATGAAGCGGCTGTCGCGCGAGTTGTCGCGATTGTCGCCGAGGACAAAGAAATGGCCGGGCGGAACGACGTCGGCGAAGTCGCGCGGCTGACGCTCCGGCATGAGCGCGATCGTCACATCCGTTTCATCCACGCGCTCGACAGCATACTGATACGCGCCGTCACGCTCGCCGAGCGAGATTGGCGCGGGCATGTCATTGATGATCAGCCGACGGTTCGCGTACTCGATGCGGTCGCCGGGCAGCCCGATGATGCGTTTGACGTAGACAGTCGACGGAGCGTCGACGAGCCGAAAAGCAACGATGTCACCCCGATCGATCCGCGCTGTCGGCTCGCCACGCCAGAGCGTGACGCCGAACGAGCCGTACCCGCCGAAGCCGGCTTTCGAGACGAAAATATAGGAGCCCTCCGGAAGCGTCGGCTGCATCGACTCCGCAGGAATCCGGAAGGGCTCGTACGCGAACGCACGAAACAGCAATGTAAGCGTCAGCAGCGCGAGAGGGAATGCCAGCAAAAAATACCAGCGGGAATACCACTTGCGCTCGGCGACGGAAGTCGTGGCGACAGCGATGCCGTACGCATGCACTGCGCAGGCAATCGCGACAGCCAGGCTGATCCACGACGTTGCATCCGGCTGCACCGCAAGGTCGAAAGTCAGGATGGCTGCGAGGAGTGCCAGTGACCCGACGACGGAAACGGCGAAATAGGCAATCGCGTACCAGGGACGCTGCACGTACAGCAGACCCAGCCCGCCGCCGAAGAAACCCACGACCGCTGCGATCCACGGTGTCGGCCGCCACGTGTTCACATTGCCACCCACGCGATGAGCGTATAGACGAGCGCCGCGACGAACAGCGAGCCGAAGATGAGCTTGTTGTGCCGGGCCAGCAGCTCCGGCAGGAAGATGTCGAAGTTGTCCCGGCGATCTGCCGTGTAGCGGGCGGCGACGTCGGTCAGCGGGCAGCGCCAGCGATTGACGATGAGGACCAGCACCTCGACCAGCACGATTGCGATCAGCACGCAGGACGCGAAGAAATCGCCTGCGTAGGTCGCAAACGGAATCGCGACGATGCAGCCGGCGAAGAAGACCCACGCCAGCGTGTGCACGATCTTGACGACCTGGAGCGCGGTCGGCGGGCTCATCTCGCGACGCTACACGCGCAGAAATGCATACATGCTCGCGACCGAGATACCGAGCACATAGAACACCATGTACGCCGCCGCCAACGCCACGAGTCCGAGGATGGTTTTGAGGATGCCTACGCGATACACGCGTCGCGTAGCGATGAACAGGTAGACCACGCTCCACGCATAGATCGCGAAGTCGAAGAGCTCGCCGATCCTTGCTCCTGCGCCAGCGAGCGCCGCGATGCCCGCGGCCAGCAACAGCGCGAGCGTACCCACGAGGTAAAAGAACGACTGGAAATGCAGGACGAATACCAGATTCTCGAGATACAGCGGCCGCTGTCGTCGATAGACCCAGAACTGCACCAGCGCGACCAGCGGCAGCACGGCGAACATCACCTTCGGCAGCAGGTTCTCCATCGCCGCGGTCAGCGCACGCCGATCGTCGCTCAACGCACGCACGCACCGGCTTTCGAGATCCGGCACGAAGCGCAGCATCCAGCCGGGATTGGCAGCCAGCTGCGCGCAGTCGGACGCTTGCATCTCTCGGCCTCCCGCGCTCACCACTCTGGATGTCGGCGCGTCGAACATCGATGCGGCGATGAAGTAGACGACCGAGATCACCAGATAGGCGCGAAACGGCGGCGAGTACGAGCGCCGCTTGCCGCCGAGGTACTGTTCCGTGAGCAACCCGGGCCGGGTCACCAGCATACGCAGAGTGCGCCAGAACGAGGAGTCGACGTGGAACATCCCTTCGACGAACTCGTGCAGGAAGTGGCCGAAGGAAAGCGACACGTGGCTGTCCTGCCCGCACCGGCCGCAATACCGATCGGCGAGCGCGGCGCCGCAGTTGGCGCAGTGAGTGTGCCCGGACGCGTCGTTCATTCAGCCCTCCAAAGCTCCGCCGTGCGGTGCTTGAGCTCATGCACCCAACCAACGTCATGCTTCGCCTTCTCGACCTTGCGGAAGTGATCGGCTGCGCGATCGACGTTGCCGATCAGCCCGGCCGCGACGCCCGCATCATAGTCCCGCCAGATTGGCGAAAGTGTGCCCAAACGCTCTTCGATCGCTGCCGCGGCGTCCGCAACGCTGCGCAAACGACGCCGGAGCTCGAGCACTTCGAGCTTGGCGCTCTCCGCCAGAGAAGCCGCGACGGCCTCGAACCTTTGCGTGCCGTCGAACTCAAGTAGCTGCCCTTGGACCAGGCACTCGGCTGGAACTCCACCACCGTCACCCACCACCCGTGATCGTCGAGCCAGATGCGAGAGCGTCCCTGCTGCCGGCAGCCCAGCGGCGCCAGCACGGACTTCGCGGCCTTGGCAATGATGCGGTTGTGATCCATCGAGGTCATTCTGGTTCGAGTGCGACAGGTCCCGCTTGGCTGGCGATTCTAGCGAACCCCGTCCTATGATGGCGGCAAAGCTCTCCCAAAGAGATCGGTCGTGAACAGGATCAGCGTCCGGGGAACCGACGGCACCGAGCGCACCTACACGCTGCACGGGAAGCTCGCTATCGGCCGCGATCCCGGCAGCGGCATCTGCCTGCAGGACGCGCAGGTGAGCTGGCAGCACGCAGTGCTGAGCGACGACGGCGGCGCGTGCGTGGTCGAGGATCTCGGCAGCTCCAACGGCACATTCGTCGGCGCCGAGCGGATTCACCGGCAGGTGCTCAATGCCGGCGAAGTCGTGCGGATCGGCCCGTACGAGATCGCGCTGCAGATGCTGGCGACGCCCTCGCCGACTTCCGCCAGCGAACACACGATGTTCGACCTGGCCGCGTTTCGGGCTACGCCCGTCGTTCCGCGCAGCGAGGAGCAAACAGCGAAGCAGGGGACGTTCCCCGGCGACCGCTCACTCGCGCACTGGCTGCGCTTCACGCCACTCTCGGAAAGCTACCGAACGGCGAGCCCGCGGCAGGAGATCATTGCGGGCCTGACTGTGGCGGCGCTCGTCGTGCCGCAAGGCATGGCGTATGCGCTGCTCGCAGGTCTGCCACCTGCAATGGGCCTGTATGCGTCCATTCTGCCGATGATCGTCTACGCGCTCGCAGGCAGCGGGCGGCAAACTTCGGTCGGGCCGGTGACGGTGGACTCGTTGATGCTCGTGTTAGGGCTCAGCACCCTGGCGACAGCCGGCACGGGTTCCTTTATCGCGCTCGCGATCCTGCTGACGGCGTTGATCGGCGCGATTCAGCTGGCGATGGGTGCGCTGCGCCTTGGGTTCCTCGTCAACTTTCTGTCGTATCCGGTGCTGGCGGGATTCACCTCCGCAGCGGCGGTGATCACTGTCCTCGGCCAGTTGCAGCACGTGCTCGGAATCAGCGAGCCGCAGCAGCCGGAGGTCTATCGAACCGTGAGCGACGTGATCGTGCATGCCGGCCAGTCGAATCCGATCACTGTCGTCATCGCGGTCGCCTGCATGGTTGCGCTCTGGGCCGTGCGGCGTTGGGCTCCGACGGCGCCGGGCGCGTTGGCGCTCGTGTTTGTTTCCACGGTCCTCGCATACGCGTTGGGCCTCGATGATCGCGGAGTCAGCGTGCTGGGTCCGGTCGCGGGCGGCTGGCCGCGGCTCAGCGTGCCGACGATGCATTGGGTGGAGATCCGGCAGCTGCTGCCGCTGGCGTTGACGATGGCGCTCGTCGGCTTCGCGCAGACGATCTCGATCGGCAAGTCGCTCGGCAACAAGTTTGGTTACGACATCGACGCGAATCGAGAACTGACGGCGCTCGGTCTCTCCAATCTCACGTCGAGCGTGTCGCACGGCTACGCGGTGTCCGGCAGTCTCGCGCGGTCGGCGTTGAATGCGGCGGCAGGCGCGCGGACGCAACTGGCCGCGGTCGTTTCGGCTCTGTGCGTCGGCGTCACCACGTTGTTCTTCACGCCGCTCTTTCACTATCTGCCGCAGGCGACGCTCGCGGCGATCCTGATCGTGTCCTCGCTGCGGCTGATCGACACGCGCGAGATCCGCTACCTGTTCAAGGTGAAGATCACCGAAGGCATCCTGCTGGTGTTCACGTTCGTCGCGACGCTGGCGCTCGGCATCATGCCGGGGCTGCTGCTCGGCATAGTCGCGTCGATCCTGCTGTTCATCACGCTCAACACGCGGCCCAACACTGCGATTCTCGGGCGCCTGCCGAACACCAACATCTTCCGCAACGTGCAGCACTTCCCGGAAGCGCAGACGATCCCGGGCCTCGTCATCCTGCGCATCGACGCTTCGCTGTACTTCGCGAATACGGTGTTCCTGAAAGAGAAGGTGCACGAGATCTGCCGCCAGCACGCAGCCGATCTCAAGGCCCTGATCCTCGATGCGAGCGCCGTGAACGACCTCGATTCCTCGGCCGACACCGCGCTGCATCAGCTCTCGGCCGAGTTCAAGCAGAAGGGCATCGAGTTCTACATCGCGGGGGTCAAGGCGCCGGTCCGTGACGTAATGAAGCGCTCCGGCCTCTACGCGGTGCTCAGCAGCGACCACTTCTTTTTCACAATCGATGCTGCAGTCAAGCGGTTTCAGGACAAGACTCGCCACCGTCAATGAGGTAGGCTAAAGCCGTCCAGGAGGGATTCGCGATGAATACTTCTGCCGTACGGGCTTTCGCTGGCGCCGCTCTCGCTCTCATCGCAACCTGCGCGCTCGCCGCGGAAGACGACACGCCAGGCTGCCAGCGTCCGCAAGTCACGACCCGCGAAGCCGAAGGATCCGGTGACGGCGGCATCACTGCCGCAAGGCACGCCGCGACCGCAAGCAAGCGCTTCGAGATGATGGACACGAACAAGGACGGCAAGATCAGCGCCGCCGAGATCAGCGCGAGCCACGGCGCGGAAAGCATCGTGTGGGCGAATCACCCTGCTTCCGCCGCGGACAAGATCCGCAGCCTCGATGCCAATCGCGACGGCGTGCTCACGGTTGCGGAGTACACCAACGGCTCGCAGCGGATGTTCGAGGAGCTGGACGTCGACGGCAATGGCGTACTCACGCCGTCCGAGATGGTGATCGATACGCGCTAGCTCCGTCCGAGCATGCGCACTCAAGGCGGAGGCCGCTCCAGCGAATCGCGCGGCCAGCGACCGAGATCGGCGGCTGCCTCGTAAGTACTCTGTAAAAATTCCAGCACGGCCGCATCGGGCGAAGCTGCGCGGCGTGCAGCTTCGTACGGGAGCACGAACTCCCGGAGCTTCTCGCTGTAATGTGCGCCGAGCGGCGCCACCCGCGCGGTCGCGAAGCCGGCCGGCTCCGGATACGCATAAGAATAGAAGCACGCTTCCGGATACAGATCGCCGCCGGCCCAGAAGCCCGCACTGCTCACTTCGTGCGAATACGCTTCGCGCGTGACCCAGTCCGGGAGATGCGGAACGCCGCCCGGATGCGGCGGAGCCGTGCGGCCGGAAAATCGCGTGACCGCGAGATCGGCGCTGCCCCAGAAGAAATGCACCGGGCTGCTCTTGCCGATGAAGCGCGCTCTGAACTGTTCGAACACGCGCGTTGTCTGCACGAGCACGCGCCAGTAGCGATTCGCGTACTCGCTGTCATACGAGCGATGCGTTTCATCCTGGTCGAACGGAATCGGATCCGGCAGCTCGTTTGGCGTCGCGTGGATTTTCACCGGCACGCCGAGCGTCGCGAGCGCGATCATCACGTCGCGATAGAACTGCGCGGTCGGTTGCGGCTGGAGCGGCAGGCTGACCGTGCGTCCGTCGACTACGTGCACCACGAGACGCTGCCGGACGAAATCGAAATCGATCTGCAACGAGCCCGCGTCGTGCGGAATCAGCCCGGTGCCAATGCCGTGCGCGGTGATGCGCAGTGCGACGTGCCACGAGTGATTCACCCACGGACGCTGCACCAGCGCGATCTTGCCGACGATCTGCAGCCACAGGTGCAACGTGGCCGCAGTGTCTCGCCACTCGTCGTACGGTAACTGCGGCCAGGTTGCGTCCTGCTGTTGCGGCATGCGCCTACACTAGCACGGACTCTCGTCAATGCGCCGACGGCCTTCGCTCGGTCTTACCTGTGGCGCTGCGCTGCCGCGAGTGACTGCCTTCCTGGATCTCTTCGATGATCTTCGCGCTGAAAGCGTCCAGGTCGCCGGGATCGCGGCTGGTGATCATGCCGCGATCGGTGACGACTTCGCGATCGACCCATTTGCCGCCCGCGTTGATCACGTCGGTCCTGATTGATTTGTAGGAAGTCACCTGCCGGTCGCGCACTGCATCGAGCTCGATCAGCAGCCACGGCGCATGACAGACGGCCGCGACGACTTTGCCCGCATCGAGGAAATCGCGAATGAGCTGCAGCGCTTGCGCGTTGATGCGCAGCAGGTCGGGATTGATCTGTGAAAGCAGCAGTGGAGTGCAGAGTTCCGAGCTCAACCGTAGCCGAACACAGTGATCCACTCGGATTCGACGACACGGTACTGGTACTTGCCGGTCAGCAGGCGTGAAACGGCGCGCATGTGACCTGCGCCGTAGATGACGGCGATGCGCTTGTTCGCGCCGTTCCTCTCGACTGCTGAGGAGAGGTCCTCGACCAGCTTCGCGTCGCGCGACGCCACCAGAGCTTCCTGAAACTCCGGCATGCTTTCGAGGAAGTCGACGTCCTTGTTCGATTCCACCTCCTCCGTGCTCATTCGCCGGCCGATCGACTCGCGCGTGCCTGTGAGAAAGACCCACACGCCGTACAACGGAGCGAAGGTCAGAATCGCCAGCCGCTGAACGACAGGCACCTTGGCCCACGCGGCGGCAAATTGTTCGGCACTCACGTCGGCATGGACGCCGCGGCTTTTCACGAGCGCGTAATCGAGCCCGTCGCTCTGCAGCACCAGGCCAAGCCGTTTCCGACGAGCCGCGATCGCATACGAGCGAGTCAGCAACCACGATTGCGGTGACCGGACTCCTTCGAACAGCACGACATCGCAGGTCGCCAGGCGCCGCGAGATCTCGGCGTAGTACTCGGCAGCACCCGCGTGAATCATCGGAAACAGGCAAACCTCCGGCGACGCCGACCCGCCACGCAGCCGATGGCAGGCTGCACGCAACCCGATGATGCTGTTCTCGATGAACTGCAGTTCAGAGCTCCTTCGATGGATTGATCTCGGCTCTCACACGAGCAGCGCTCACCCGAGCAGAAGAAAGATCAGCAACTGCAGAAGCGCGGCGAGGAATGCGGCCGCAAACAGCCCCGCTATCCAGAGCCAGCCCTTCGGTCCGCGGGTTCGCAGCAGGTACCAGGGCAGCAGCAGAAACCCCACGAGCAAGATGAACAGACCGAGGTCGAACGAAGGCAGCTCCACCTCCGACCGGCCCCGGCTGTCTTCATCGACCCAGATCGCGAGCAGGAGTGCAAAGACACCGCTCCAAAGCCGGGTGAAATCGCTCGACGGCGCAAAGCCCCGGTAAAACGCCACCGTTTGATATGCGGCGACGGCCACGCACAGGGCGACGATCACACCGAGCACGACCCTGCTGCGCGTCGTTCCAGCGCTGTTCGGAAAGGAAGCCGCGGCGACGCGTTCTAGTGGTTGCTTGTGCATGACGCCTGACCGTTGAGCGGCCGGCGCATTCTAGGGCCCGTCCGATGGTGACGCTAGCGCACGATTTGCAGCGTCGCCCGAATCACCGAATACGGAACGTCGGCAGCTTGCGACTGTCATGGACGCGTGAATCTCAGTGGCTCTGCCCATACCACGGCTTTCTGTCGACTGGCAGGTAGGGCCACTCGACCTTGCGAGCCAGAGACTGCTTCGCAGCTTCCGCCTGCTCCGGCTTGAGGAACATGGCGCCGAGCTCGTTGCCGGCGTTGATGGCAAAGAAGCGATACTGTGAACCAGCCTTGGCCAGCTGCCGATTCACGCTGTCGAACAGCGCGAACGTCGCCCTTCCCCAGCTCTCGTCCTGATCATTCTTGTCGTAGATCGGATAGTTCGTGCCCAGGCAACTCACGGAGTAGCTCGGAACATCGCTGTCGATTCGTTCGTGGATCTCGGCCGGTGCAGGCACGTACTTCCGCAAGGTCGGCAGCAGCTCGTCGTACGCCGCTTTCACCCCCGTCTCCGCGAGCGCCTCGGCATCCAGCGGGATGAGCTCGTCGTAGTTGAGCGATTCGGCAGTGGCCGCTCCCGCGAAGCCCGCGACGGCGGCGGCAAAGATCAGGATTGCGGTTCTCATCGCAGTGGCAATCGCCAGTTCCGCCCCTGCTGCCCGTCC
Organism: Steroidobacteraceae bacterium; assembly: GCA_036004505.1. GTDB lineage: Bacteria > Pseudomonadota > Gammaproteobacteria > Steroidobacterales > Steroidobacteraceae > Steroidobacter. Next base: position 59,618 of record DASYRK010000074.1, on the reverse strand, counting down.
TGCTTCCTGTGACGATTGATCCGGATCGTGCTGCCGCTGCCGGACTCTGCAGTGACATACGCAGGCTCACCCCACTTCAGCGTCTCCTGAAGTTTTCCGACTCCGTCGGTCTGCCGGGCTACTTCGAAGATGAGGTGTCGTAACGCGAGCAGCCGCGGCCGCAGCTGCGGCGGATACCCCGCGAACACTCCGGCGACCCTGGCGTTTTCGAACACGGTGGTCGGTTTCTTATGCATGACGCCTGACCGCTGGGCGGCCGACGGATTCTAAAGCCGGACGGCTCGCTCAGCGAGCCCCGCTAAGAGGCAGGAACGGAATGGTGCTCGTGCACGACTGTCCAGCGCCCATCGACCTTGCGCAGACCGACCGTGAGACGGAAATCGAGCGGTACTCTGCGGCCGTCGGGCGCGATCTCGGCGCATTGCATGAGCGCATACGCGAAGGCGACGTCTGGGCCCGCGACGACGTCCAGACGCTTGATGTCGAATGCCACCGGCTCGGGCTGCGCCGAATAGAAGAGAGCCCAGGTTTCCTCGTACTCATCGATGCCCTGCGACTCGAAGGGCGGAGGAACGTCGAACATCGAAATGTCTTCCGCGTGATGCGCGAGAACGCCTCGCAGATCTTTGGCGCGAACCGCCGCCGCCCAACTCGTCAGCAGGACCCGGATCGCGGTCTCTTCCGATTGCCTGTCATGCGTGTTCATGCGCTCTGCATAGCATCGCAAACGTCCGAGCTGCAATGACGCGTGAGGTCAGCAGCGAAAAAATCGGCTGTCCAATTGTGACGCCAGCGCACGATAGGTCACACCCAGCGCTGGACGGCTTCGGCGGAGTCTGCGGGCGAGGTGTTGAAACCGTCTCGCCGAAATCGACCAGGCAGCTCTCGACCTCATGGCCCAGCCCGCGGATGCGATCGAACTGGGCGTCGAGGTACGCACGCACCACGGCGGGGCTGAAGCCGCCCATCCGCTCGGGACTCACGAATTCCGGGTCGAGACCCAGTACAAGTACAGCAGACATCAATAACTCCATAACATCGCCGGCGCTCGTATACTGTCGCGGCACGCGGGCATGGGGAACTCAAAATGATAAGAACGCGACGAGCGCTACTGGGCGCACTGACGGTGCTGCCGGCGATTTACTCACGTGTCTGGGCCGCGGAGAACGCCGCCTCGCCCTCACAGGTGTTTCGCAAGGCGGCGGATCCGATCACGTCCGCGGGCCAGGTGCTGAACGTCATGGACTTCGAGCCGCTCGCGCGCGATGCGCTGCCGCCTGCGCACTTCGCGTACATCGCGACGGGTGCGGACGACGATCGCACGGTCGCGCACAATCACGACGCGTTCGCGCACTACGAAATCCGCTCGCGCCGCTTCAACGACATCAGCCGCATCGACACGACCACGAGCGTGTTCGGCGCCCGCTGGACCAGTCCGCTGTATCTTTCGGCGGTTTCGGCGCAGGGCGCATTTCACGCAGACGCCGAGCTCGGCACGGCGCGCGCCGCGAAGAGCCGCTCGACGCAGATGATGCTGTCCACCGGCACTTCAACGCCGCTCGAAGCGGTCCGCGATGCGCGCGGCGCACCGGTCTGGCAGCAGCTTTATCCGACGAACGACTGGAAGGTCGCGACTGCAGTCGTCCGTCGCGCAGAGGACGCCGGTTGCCCGGCCATCGCGCTTACGGTGGATGCGCGAGGCGCGCGTAACAACGAAACGCTGTCGCGCGCGATGCAAGTCGACAATCGGCCGTGCGCGAGCTGCCACGTCAACAACTCGCACGACCTCTGGCGCCGCGGCCCGATGTACAAAGGGCTCGACGTGTCGCGAGTCACTGACCTCGCGCCCATGGACATGACGCCCGCGTATCTGGATCGATTGCGCGCGACCGTGAAAGGCAAGCTGATCATCAAAGGCATCATGGGGGGCGAGGATGCCGCCATCGCCGTGGAGCATGGCGCCGACGCGGTGGTCATCTCGAATCACGGCGGACGCAACGAGGAAACACTGCGTGCGCCGATCGATTGCCTGCCCGAAGTGGCAGCCGCCGTGCGTGGCCGCGTGCCTGTCTTCATCGATGGCGGCATTCGGCGCGGCACGGACATCTTCAAAGCGCTGGCGCTGGGCGCAACCGCAGTCGGCATCGGTAGACCGCAGGTCTGGGGACTCGCGGCATTCGGCCAGAGCGGCGTCGAAGCGGTGATCGACATCCTGAACCGCGAGCTCGCGACGATGATGCGGCACGCCGGCACGTCGACGGTTGCGGACATCACCGGCGCGTCCGTGGTGCGATCCCTGGGTTGATCGATGCGCATCCGGGCGGGCGTTGCGCTGCTCCTCGCCACGGTATCCGGCGTGCCGCTCGCCAAGGAGGCTGCCTATTCGCCGCCGCGTCTGGAGGATGGTCGACCCGATCTGCAGGGCTACTGGGTTGCGACCAACCGCACTCCCCTCGTCCGTCCCGCCGGACTGACGGAGCTGCGTATCACCGCAGAGCAGGCCAGTGAGATCGACGCCCGCGGTCATGCGCGCGAGCACGACCTGTCGATACCGAACGAAACGCCGGAGTTCTTCGACGAGCGCCGCGTCGAACCGATCCGCGGCGAGCTGCGCAGCTCCATCATCATCGACCCCGCGAACGGCAAGATCCCGGGCACAGCGCGGTTGAACGAAAGGATCGAAGCGCTCCGCGCGCAGAACAAGGACAACATGGACGGACCCGAGGTGCGCCCGCTCTGGGAGCGCTGCATCGGCTCGCTGGCTGCGCATCCGCCGATGCTGGCGATCGGCTTTACGAACATGCACCAGATCGTGCAGACGCGCGCTGCCGTGGTGTTCTTCTCGGAGTCGCTGCACGAGGCGCGCATCCTGCGACTCGACTCCCGTCATCCGCCACCGGCCGTCACTTCGTGGGTCGGGGCGTCGATTGCGCGATGGGAGGGCGACACCCTGGAGGTCGAAACCCGCAACTTCAATCCCGAGCAGAATCGCAGTACCGACTTCCTGATCTCCACCGGTACCGTCATCGTCGAGCGCTTCAAGCGTGTCTCGGACGACGAACTCAGTTACGTCTTCACGATTGCGGATTCAACGTACTACACGCAGCCGTGGACGGGAGAAACGCACTTCCTGCGCAGCGACGAGCCGATCTTCGAGGACGCCTGCCACGAGGGCAATTACTCGCTGCAGCACATCCTCGAAGGCGGCAGGGTGCGCGACGGTCAGCTGCGCTAGTACCCGACCGCCTGCCCGTCCTTGCGATGATCCGAGCCGGCGCGATACACGCCGGTGTCCGGCGCGACCATGATGGCCTGGAAGCCGCCCATCGGCGCGCCGTTGATCGACTTCACCTCGTGCCCCATTGCCTTGAGCCGCGCACCGACGAGCTCGGCCAGCTGCGATTCCATCATCAGCGTGTTCGGCACCTGCGTGTGTCGAAAGCGCGCCATGTCCGACGCGGCCTGCACATTCGCGCCGAGGTCGAGGATATCGACCAGCACCTGCGCGATGCCCTGCGCCTGCACGTCGCCGCCCATCAGCGTCACAGTCATCAGCGGCTTGTTGTCGTGCATGACGAAGCCGGCTGACAGCGTGTTGTACGGCCGCTTGTGCGGCTCGATTGCGTTCGGGCTCTTCGGGTCGAGCGTGAACAACCCGCCGCGATCGTGCAGCGTGAGGCCGTAGCCGGGAACGGTGATGCCGGAGCCGAAGCCGTCGTAGAGGCTGTTGACCCACGCGACCATGTTGCCGAAGCGATCGGCGGTCGAAAGCACGATCGTGTCGCCGTCGCTGTTCGCGTTGCCGCCCGCTTTCGTCACGGTCGCGCGATCCGGGTCGACCTTGCCGCACAGCGACGCGGCGTGCGCTTTGGACAGCAATCGCTCGAGCGGCACCTTCGAGAAATGGGGATCGGCATTGAAAGCGTACAGATCGTTGAACGCGAGCTTCTTGGCTTCGACGAACAAGTGCCAGTACTGCGGATTCGCGGGCCCGAGCGTCGCGAGCGTCTGCCCCGGCGCCCACTTCGGCACGCACACTTCGAGAATGTTGAGGATTTCCTCCGCGGCCCAGGTTTGCGCGGGCGGCGGCAGCGTGAAGACGTCGTAGCCGTGATAGTTCGTCGTCGCGGGCGTCACCCATTCGCCGTGATACGACGCGAGATCCTCCAGCGTCATCGTGCCGCCGAGCTTCTTCGACTTGTCCACCATCGCTTGCGCGACTTCTCCTTTGTAGAAGCCGTCGCGCCCCTGCTGCTGCAGGATCCGGAAGGTCTTTGCGAGTCCGGGATTGCGGTGGACCTGCCCGGCTGTCGGCTGGCGGCCGTCGATGTACCACGTCGCGATCGAATCGGGATCGAGCTGCGTGCAGCACTTGCTCGGGTCGCTCGCGTTGTCCGGCAGTCCCTTCGGCAGCTCCCAGTCGTGCGCAATGCGCTCCGAGATCGCAAATCCCTGTTCCGCATAGTCGATCGCGGGCTGCAGCGTTTCCTTGAACGTCAGCGTGCCGAAGCGGCGCTGCACTTCGTCCCAACCCCACACGGCGCCCGGCACTGTCACCGACAGAATGCCGCCTTCGGGCATGCCCGAACCCGGACCCCAGTTGCTCGCGTCCCAGGTGTAGCCGAGCTTCTTCATGCGCGCGACGGTCGCACCGCTCGGCGCCATGCCGCTCGCGTTCAGGGCATACAGCTTGTTCTCTTTCGCGATGTAGACGATCGCAAACATGTCGCCGGCAGGACCGACGTTCATCGGCTCGACGACGCTGAGCATCGCCGCCGTCGCCACCGCGGCATCGATCGCGCTGCCGCCCTGCTTCAGGATTTGCAGACCCGCCTGCGCCGCGAGCGGCTGACTGGTCGCGACGATGCCGTTGCGAGCCATGACCTCCGAGCGATGCTGCACCAGCCAGCCCTGCGAGCGGTCGCCGGACACGGCGCTGCAGAACGGCGGCTGCGGGTTCGAATTACATGATTGAACCGGAGACTGCGCAGATGCGATGCCGACAACGAGGAGGCAGACGACCGCCAGCGGCGGCGAGAATGAGTGCAGCATCCACGCAGTGTAGCCGTGTCACGGCCCGAGGTGTCGATGTCCGGTGTCGAGCGGATCTTCCCAGCGCAGGTCGATGCTGCAGCCCTGACGCGACTCGATCAGGCCGATCCCGTTCAGATGTGCGCCGGCGAAGAACTGCTGCTTTGTCGTGAGCGTGACCGCGGGCGGAATGAGGCTCGGCGGGATCGGTGCATGCGAAACTTTCGGCGGCACATGGCGCGTGATGAACAGCGCCGCCAGCTCCGCCATGACCAGCGGGATGAGGTTGCAAGCACCCTCCGCGTGGCACTCGTAGGGTTGAAGGTAATCGAAGTGCAAGCCAGGAAAGAATGCCGCCGACTTCGGACCCGGTACGTGACCCCAGAGCCCGCCGTTGTCCATGCTCTCACTTACAGGTCCCGCCAACGTCGCCCACGTGAAGAACGACGGTACCTGCAGAGACTCCAGCAGCTCGATCGTATCCGGCACCTCCGTCCACACTCCGCTGAAACCGACGTACGCGCCGATCGTGGGACGCGACTTGTGGACGCGCGCTGCGAGCAACGCTCCGAAGGAATGGCCGACGACGGCGGTGGCCGTTGCGTCGGAGTCCACCCAGTTGCTGTGCTCCCAGCCGTTGCGCACGAAATCGAGCGCGGCGAGCCCGACGCCGACGTCGCCCGAGCCGTCCACCGGAATCGCCGCTGCGTGCTTCGGCATCACGACGACGTACCCGCTGCGAGCGAGCACCATACCGAGGAGCTGCCAGCGCCGGAAATAGAATGAATCCGGGCAAGGCGGCTGCCCATGCATGAACAGCACGACGGGATAGCGCAGCAGGCACAGCTTCAGGATCGGCGCGTTCTGCGGCGTCCCTTCGTACGTCGGATAGTAGATGCGCATCGCTGCGGGAGCGCCGCCTTGTCCGGCCGCGAGCTCCTGAAAGCCCCAGAACATCGGATGCAGAACGTCCGGCGCCCAATCGACGCCGGCGGATTCGTTGGGATCGTCGGGACAGACCTGGCCAGTGGTCTTGCAGCCAGTCAGCGACAAGAGCAGCGGCGAAACTGCGCCGGCGGCGAGCATTGCACGAAGGTACTGACGTCGGCTGAGCAGCGGAATGTTCTCCATGCTGTCATCCTATGCTCTAGGCGCCGCGCGCGAAGGTGTCCGAACGCCTTACGGCAGCCCTATACTTCGTCGCTATGAACGCGCGTCAGTGGTTGTCGATCGGAGCAGGCATCGTCGTCATGGGCGCAGTCGGTTTCGGCGCGTGGCTATTCACACGGCCGCCTGCATCCGCCGTCGCCGCGGCGCCTGCGATCTCATCGGAAGAAACCGCAGCCACGCTCGCAGCGCTCAAGCCTCCGAAGCGCGCGCGGCCGTTGATCGCAGTCATCGGGATCAACGATGCGACGGAGACGACCGACTACGTATTGCCCACAGGCATTCTGCGCCGCGCCGATGTCGCGGATGTGATGATGGTCGCGACGGGTCCGGGTCGGGTTGCGTTGTATCCCGCGCTCACAGTCGAGCCCGATGCGACGGTCGCGCAGTTCAATGCAAGTCACCCCGACGGCGCCGACTATGTCATCGTGCCCGCGATGAGCCGCGACGACGATCCGGCGGCGCTGCAATTCATCAAGGACCAGTCGGCGAAAGGCGCATTGGTCATCGGTGTCTGCGTCGGTGTAAAAGTCGTTGCGGAGACCGGACTGCTGGACAACAAGCGCGGCACGACGCACTGGTTCGTTCTGAAGGAGCTGCGCAAGAGGCATCCGACGATGCAGTACGTGGCGAACCGGCGGCTGGTAGTCGATCACGGTGTCGCAACCACGACCGGCATCACTGCGTCGATCCCGATGTCGCTGACGCTGATCGAAGCGATCGCCGGCCGCGACAAAGCCGAAGCTGTCGCGCGGGACATCGGCCTCGACCACTGGGACGCGCGCCATGCAAGCGATGCGTTCAAGTTCACGCGGCCGTTCGCGATGACGGTGATGAGCAACAAGCTTGCGTTCTGGAACCGCGACCAGCTGGGCATCGCGCTGGCGCCCGGCCTCGACGAAGTCTCGCTCGCGCTGTCAGCGGATGCGTGGTCCAGAACCTATCGGTCGCGCGCAGTCACGTTCGCCGACTCGCCGGGTGCGATCACGACGCGCAGCGGCATTCGCATCGTTCCCGATGCAACGGCGCGGCCGCAAGAAGATGTCGTGAACGCGTTTACGGACCGCCCTCCGGCGCAGGCCTTGGACGAGACGCTGGCCGGCATCGAGAAGCGGTACGGCGCGCGTACACGCTACATCGTCGCCATGCAGCTGGAGTATCCGCAGAAGGTGGAGTAGCGGCTCAGGGAGCGAGCTCATCCCTTGGGGATCGACTGCTAGCCTCGTTGCAGTCTCGATCGCGCCGTCGGCTCGAGCCGCAGGGTCTCGATTCTGTGATGCGTCCAATCGGTCAGCTTCACTGCCGCCTCGCGCCATTCCATTGACTGCGCGAGCGTGTGCTGCTGTTTGTCGACCGCTGCCTGATCCGAGAACAGCGTGAACCAGACGAAGACGTTCGCTTGCTCACGCACCGGGAGATTGGGATACGTATTCGGGCTGTGGTCGCTCACCATTGCTGCGATGACCGGCGCTCCGGCCTGCTCCAGCAGCGGCTTCAGCTCTTTCTCGAAGAATGCGCCGAACTCACTCGGTGTTTTCTGCTCCACGTACACGATGCTCGCGACGAGCACCCCTTTGCCGGCGCCGCGCGTGCCGGGCGGCGGCAACGCGGTCGTCGCTACTGCGAAAGCCGTGTCGGGCCGCAGCGGCCGCAATAGCAGCACGTTGTTCGAATCGACCATTGTCCCCGCCGCAAGTTTGCCGTGCGCCTTCCAGATCGGACCGGAGTAGAAATTGGTCAGCGCCGTCTGGCGCGCTGCCATGTCCGCAAAGCTGCGCAGCCACACGAAGCGATCCGGATCGTCGAGGTCGCGATACTGACCGATGACGCGCATGCCCTGCGCTTCCTGGCCCTCGACGAAGTAGTCGTCGAACTCGTTGACGAGCACGTCGCGCTGTCCGGGATGCAGCGTGTACTGGCGCAGCTCGAAGACGGTGTCCGTTGATTCGGCGATCATGTGCTTGAGAATCCAGTTGTCAGGATCGAGGGTGACGCGCTCGACGGCCGCGGCCTTGCCGCGAAGCGGGAGCTGAAATGTCTGGTCGCTGCGATCGTTCCAGACCGTATGGCGCGTGGCGCCCGCCGCCGTTGCGACCAGCACCGTGATGGGCATCGTGAAGGCCGGCGCGTCCGTTTGAACCTGGCGGATCCTGAGCGCCACCTGGCCATCCGCCGCAGTCCAGCTCACGCGATAACTCGGCCGTGAGACGCCATAAATCCATTCCTGGAAGAACCAATCGAGGCTCTTGCCGTGGAAGCGCTCGCAGACGGCACGGAAGTCTTCGGTCGTCACGTTGCGGTAGCTGTACTGCGAGACGTACGCCCGCAGCGCCTTGAAGAACTGCTGATCGCCCATGACCTGTCGCAGCATGTGGAGCGTCCACGCGCCCTTGTCGAAGGTGGCGGCGCCGAACAGCTTCTTGTTGTCCGTGACGTCGGTCATGAAGACCGGGCCCTGCAACTCGCCCGCGGCGAGCTTGTTCATCTCGGCGTGATACGCAGCGGCGCCGTTGCGGCGCTCCTCCCAAAGCATCGCGGCGTACGTGGCGAACCCTTCGTTCAGCCAGACGTGCCGCCAGTCACGAACGGAAAGGCTGTTGCCGAACCACTGGTGTGCGAGCTCGTGCGCGAGGATCGCGTCGTTCGCGTGATCGCCCGTGATCAGCTTCTCGGCATAGCTCGGCAGCGTCTGGTGCTCGCGGAAGCTGTAAGTGGCGAACTCGGCGACGCCATATTTTTCGCGCAGGAACGGATACTCGCCGAAGCGTGCGACATGGCTGCGCATGATCTCGGGAATGACGCTGAAATCGCGCCGCGCCTTGTCCTCGTCCGGTGGAAAGACATAGAACTGCAGCGGCATGACGCTGCCATTGGCCGCGCGGTAGCGATCCTCGATCAGCTGGTACTCGGCGATGGCGACCGAAAGGGTGTCCGGATAGATGGGGTACGCGACGTGCCAGCGATAGGTGCGCGTGCCGTCCGCGTTGGTGTCGGTTCCGATCAGCTTGCCGTTGGACGCGGCGGTCAACGGCGCCGGCACGGTGATGAGGATATCGGCTGAATCGGCCTTGTCCGAAGGATCGTCCTTGCTCGGCCACCACTGACGCGCGGTGAACGGCATACCGTAGCTCGAAACGGCAGGCTGTCCGTTGCGCTCCGCGAACGTGAAACCGTTTCCTTGCGGCGTGCCGTGATACGTGACCGTGATCGAGAGCAGCTTGCCTGGCCGCGGCGATACTTTCACGGCGACGACGATCTGGTCGTCCTTGCGGTGGAAGTCCGCCGCTTTGCCGTCGAGCGTCACGGCGTCGACGGTCAGCGCGCTCGACAGATCCAGCGCGAGCTCGGTCGGCGCATCCGAGAGCAGCTTCGCTCGCGTTTCGACGACGCCGCGCAGCGACTGCGACGCAGGATCCACTCGCAGATCCAGGCGATAGTGCTGCACGTCCATTGCGCCGCCGGTTCCTGCCGCGAAGCTTGCAGTCTGAGCGGCGACGACAATCCCGATGACGACAGCGACGGTCTTCATCGCGCCAGCGTGCGGCAGCGCCCGTCGCGGCGGAAGCGCCATATACAACGAGATGCCTGAGCCACTTTCAGTCGAGGATGACGGGCTCGGATTCCGACGGGCCGATGCGCCCGAGCAGCGGCAGCTTGATGGAAAGGCTGCGCGGATCGACACCGAAGGTCAGCCCGAGCACATTCAGCTCGAGGCCCTCTTCCCAGCCCGCAGCAATCCCTGCGATGCCGAGCACGTTCACCTGGCCGCCGGTGCCGCTTGGCGTGCGCGCTACCGGGATGATGCCGAGATAGTCCTTGCCGATCGCTGTCGGCGGCAGATCGACGCGCAGCTCCGGGACTTCGCGCAGCACGAACGCTGTGAACGTGTTCGAGTTCGGACCGGGCCACGCGTGATAACTCGTCGCGTACGGATAGCGAAGCACGGCCGCGTCGATGCGAGTGATCAGCGCATCGACGCCGGGACCGCGCACGTCACGCAGCAATTCCGGATACGCACCGAACCACCGCGCATCGGGCGCGCGCTCGCGCGAAACGACGACCGTGCCGGCGCGGCGCAATCGATAGCCGATGACCTCGTGAATCCTGAAGTGATCGGCGTTGCTCGGTTTCACCGCGATCCACGTGTGCACGCCAAAGTAACCGCGCCAGCTGATCGTGCGGGCTGCATAGACCTGCACGACTGCTTCACGGGTCGTGGCAGGATCGGGCGCGAGTCCGACCGGCTCGCGGCTCGCCGTGCGCCAGTCCGATCCGCCCAGCTGTCCCGACTGCCCGATGTACGTCGTCGAGCACGCGGCGTACAGCGGCAACAACAGGATCCAGATGATGCGGCGGCTCTTCTTCATGCCATCAGCGCCCCAGGGCTTCGTCCTCCAATCGCTTCTCGAACCTCTCCTTGCCGGCGGCAGCGTAGCGCTTGCACGCCGATGAATCGATGAGCTGAGCGCGGTCGCCGTTGCCCTGCTCGTCGATCAGCGTCAGCAGACCGGTGAAGTCCGGATGCGCCGCGATGAGGATGTCGCACGGCGCAGCGCTGATCGCTGCGATGCTGGCCGCCATGTCGTTGCCGGCATTCGGATAGCGCTTGTCGCCGGAGTACTTGAACGTATCGTCCGAGATCGCGTTGAGACTGTCGCCGTAGACTACGTTCAGACACCGCTGCGCTTCACACGACGTCCAAGTCCACGATGTGCCGCCCGGAGTATGGCCAGGCGTGTGAATCACGCGCAGCTGCAACTTGCCAACCTCGACGGATTCACGTGCGCCGAGCGCCTCGACGTTCTTTGCGCCGGGGAAGGGCTTCAGCACGCCGAACTGCGGATCGCTGCTGTCGACCTTGCCGGTTCGCAGCACCTTCGCGGCGATATCGCTCGCGATGACTTTCGCGCCGCTGAGCTTCTGCAGCTCGGCGATGCCGCCGGCGTGATCGTAGTGAACGTGCGAATTCAGGATGATCTTGACGTCGCTCATCTTGAACCCGAGCTGCTCGACGTGTCGCGCGATCAGCGGCGCCGATTGAGGCAGCGCTCCGTCGATCAGGATGTGTCCATCGGGCGATGTGACCAGAACGGAGCTCAGGCCGCGAACGCCGACGAAGTAGGCGTTGCCGAATATGCGGAACGGCGCCTGATCGCGATTCCAGGATTCGCATTGCTCGCAGTCGATCGAGGCCGCGGCGGCGAGCGACGGCGCGAGGAGAACTCCGAGGATCCATGCACGGTACATGAGGGGCACCTCCCAGGCAGGCGGGAGCATAGCCGCGGAACGCTGGAACATTGTGATGAATTGTGGCTAGTGTCCGCGAAGGTCGGACGTCGTCACTTCTTGCCCCACCGCCACGCCAGCGGCCGCTCGCCCTTCCACACGACGATGACGACCAGGATCGCACTCGAGATCAGCAGCCACCCGATAAAGCGGAAGTCATGCTGCGGAGGGAAGTAACGGATTCCGACGTACATGGAAGCGAAGTACAGCGCCAGCACGACCCAGCCCTGCCAGCGAACGGGCAGTCCCCAGCCCCAGCCGTACAGTTTCACTGCGAACCAGTAGTCGGGCTTGTCCTGTTCCACTTCGGTCTCCTGTGACCGAAGTCTACTCCGCGCGCCGGGAAAAACTCAGGATCACAACCGCCACGCCGGCGACCGCTGCGAAGGGCGCCATGGACTGAACGACGTTTGTCGCCGTCGCGCCGCCTCCGAGCAGGATGCCGCCGAGCAGCGGCCCGACGATCGAACCGATACGACTCATCGCGACGCTCGCACCCGAGCCCGTTCCGCGCATCTCCAGCGGGTAGTACGAGCCCGCCACGCCGTAGAGCGCGTAGTTCGCACCGAGCAGGAAAAAGCCGACCATGCCGCTCAGGAAGACGATCGTCCCGAGGCTGGTCGCTGCGCCGAGCGAGACGAGCGTGCCGATCAGGCCGATGTACGCCACGACCAGCGGCGTGCGCGTGCCGAATTTGTCGACCAGGCGCGCGAACAGAATTGCGCCTGCCACCGCGACGAAATTGAATGCGATCGCCGACTGCGGCGCGACCGACGGAGCGAATCCTTTCGCGACCACCAACGACGGCAGCCAATTGAGGATCAGATAGAGGATCAACACCGTCGGCAGGAACGCCGTCCACAGCAGCACTGACGGCCACGCGCGGCCCTCACGGAACAGGACGTGCCAGGGCGAGTGTCGCTTCTGGACCTTGTGCCGCGACGGCGGCAACGTCTCCGCCATGTAGCGCCACAGCGCGGGGACCAGCAGCAGCGGCAATACACCGCCGACGACGAACAACGAGCGCCAGCCCATGTCCGGCGGCAACAGCAGCGTGACCAGCCCCGAGAAACCGCCGCCGATCGGCATGCCGCTGAACATGATCGCCGCGGTCTGTGCGCGTTTGCTCGGCGCGCTCAGCTCGGTGGCCATCGCCATCATGTTCGGCAGCGCACCGCCGAATCCCAGGCCCGCAAGGAACCTCAGGACGAACAACATGGTGAAGCTGTTCGCGAGCGCCACGCCAAGCGTGAACACACCGAACGTCGCGACTGCGCCGATGAACACTGCCTTGCGACCGACGCGATCTGCGAGCCAGCCGCCCAGCGCCGCGCCGATGACGAGACCGACGTTGCTGATTGCGAAGACCGAGCCCATTTGATCCGGGTCGAGGCCGAACTCCGGCCGCAGCCGCGGCGCAGCCACTCCCATTGCCTGGATATCGAAACCTTCGAGCACCGCGCACAGCAGACACAGCGCGACGGTCACGCTGACGTTCGGAACCCCCACCCTGCCCTCTCCCGCGAGCGGAGAGGACAAGGGAGGGCTTTCCCCCGTTGACTTCATGATTCCTGTCTAGAACTCATACTGGAAATTCGCAAACCACTCGCGCGGCCGAGCGTAGGCGATCTCCGCGTAGCCGCTGCCCGTTGTGAGCGACGAGTTGCCCGCGATCGGGTAGAGCTCGTCGGTAGCGTTGTTCACGCCGAGCGTGACGCGCCACGGCCCACCGTCGCTGCTGAACTGCACTTGCGCATTCACCGTCGTCACGTCGTCCAGCTGGGCGATCTCGCGCGTGTTCGCCGCATCGAAGAACGTCTCCGCCTGATATGAAGCATCGACGCGCGGCTGAATCGCCAGACTCCCGACATGCGCGGTATAGGCAAGACCGACGTGACCTTGCCACTGCGGCGCAAACGGCAACCTGTTGCCTTCCAACAATCCGGGCGGCAGCACCGCGAGCGGAATGTTGTCGAGACTGTCGATCGTCGCATCGAGATAGCCCAGGCTGGCTTCGATCCTCCAGAGCTGCGTCGGCGCCCACGTCAGCTCGGCTTCGGCGCCGTCGATGCTCGCCTTGCCGGCGTTCGTCAGGAACGGCGCGACACCGTTCGGCGCGGGACCGCGATACGTCACCTGCATGTCCTTGTAGTCGGACGTAAACGCCGCGAGATTCAGGCGCACGGTGCCGCCGAGATCGAACTTCGCGCCGACCTCGATCGTCTGCGCCTCCTCCTGCTGGAACTCCTGCAGCGCAGCTTGCTGCTCTGGCGTCAGCACCGCGTTGAAGTGGCTGTTCCAGCCGCCGCCTTTGAAGCCTTCGGCGTAGCTCACGTACGTCATCACGTTATCCGTCCATCGATACGCGATCGATGCGGACGGCGTGAAAGAACTGAACGTATCCCGATACCAGCGGACCGGCACCTGCTTCACGGCCGGGTTCGAGTAGTCGAACTGATCGGGGAACGAGCCCTTCTTGTCCTCGGTGTAGCGGCCGCCCGCGGTGAGCGAGAGTTTCTCGGTGACGTTGTACGTCAACTGCGTAAAGGCGGCCCAGCTCTGGTTGTCCACCTTGTTGTTGTCGCTGTCGCGCTGGATACCCGGCGGCGGCGGATTCAATGAGATCGTCGCGATGTCGTCGGAGGTCTGCTCGAAGTAGTACGCGCCGACTACGACAGTCAGCGGCTCGGTCTGATACGCAAGTTGCAACTCCTGGCTGAACTGATCGCCCTGCACGTCGTAGAACGTGTGCAGGATCGTCAGTGGCGTGTTGTCCGCGTCGCGTGCGCCGGTCCAGCGGATGTCGCGATACGCGCTGATGGACTTGAACGTGAGGCTTTCGCTCAGATCGACGGCGACCTTCAGCGACGTGCCCCAGTTCTCAACCGTGCTTTCGAGCGGCAGCGTGCCGTTGTTGCGGAACGGTCCGCGTCTTTGCAGATCGTTGGCGCAGCGATCGTCCTGGATCATCGGCACCGGCACTGCGAAGCTCGCCATTCCGGGGCAACCGGCGTCAAAACTCGCGACACGCGGGAACGTTGCAGTCTCCGTAATGGCCGCGAACACGAGCGGACTGCCGTTCTCGTCCGACTTCGTGTAATCGCCGGCGAGCGTCACACGCGTGCTGTCGCTCGGCGACCAGATCCACTTCATCATGCCGGTGAACGTATCGGTGTCGCCGAGATCCGTGCCGTCCGTGCGCTCGACGTAACCGTCCTGCTTGCGCATGCCGAACGAGAAGCGCGCCTTCAACGTGTTGGTGAACGGCGCGTCCAGCGCGACGAAGCCGTCAATCAGACTGTCAGTGCCGGTGCCGATGCGCACCTTGCCGCCGAACTCGTCGCCGGGATCGGTCGTCGTCAGCAGGATCGCGCCACCGATGGTGTTGCGGCCGAACAGCGTGCCCTGCGGACCGCGCAGCACCTGCACCGATGCGATATCGCGCAACGTCATCGTGCCGCCGACTGCGTTGCCAATGTAGACGTCATCGATGTACAGGCCGACGCCGGGATCGACCGTCGAGGTCGGATCGGTCTGGCCGATACCGCGGATGAAAATCTGCGAGGACGAGTTGTTGCCCGCGAGCGGCGCGTTGTTGGCGAACTGCAGGTTCGGCACCACCTGGTCGAGCATGTCGGTGCTGAAGACCTGCCGATCTTCGAGCGCGGCGCCCGTGAATGCGGTGATCGCAATCGGCGTCTCCTGAAGGTTTTCCTCCACCTTGCGCGCGGTGACGATGATCTCCTCGAGGCCTGTCGTGGACTGCTGTTGCGCGTGGGCCGTGCTTATGAGTCCCACGCCCCATAACGCGGCAGACGTGCGGCGCCACGCCCTCGCCCTGGCCCTGTACTGACTGTTCATGTGATCCCCCTGTTGTTCGCCAGTTCGAACCCTTGAAATCTGCTACCCCCACACCTCCTGCGCGGTTTCGACGACCAGTCGCAGCTTTGCGATCTGCTCTTCCTTGGTCAGCGCGTTGCCTTCCTCGGTCGAGGAAAAGCCGCACTGCGGGCTTATGCACAGCTGCTCGAGCGGCACGTAGCGTGCTGCCTCGGCGATGCGGCGCTTGAGATCGTCCTTGCTCTCGAGCTGTCCGCGTTTCGTCGTCACCAGGCCGAGCACGACGTACTTGCCCTGCGGCACGAAGCGCAACGGCTCGAAGCCGCCGGAGCGCGCGTCGTCGTACTCGAGAAAGAACCCGTCCACGTTCAGCTCGTTGAACAGCGCTTCGGCCACGTGGTCGTAGCCGCCGGACGCCGCCCACGCCGAACGGAAATTGCCGCGGCACATGTGCGTGCACACGCGCATGCCCGGCGGCCGCGCGTCGAGCGCGGCGTTGATGTTGCGGATGTAGATGCGGTGCTGCGCGTGCGGATCGCCGCCGATGCTCTTCACGTACTCGCGCTGCTTCGGATCGTTGAGATACGCGAGGCTCGTGTCGTCGAGCTGCAGGTAACGGCAGCCGCGCTTGCCGAGCTCGACGATCTCCTGCGCGTACACGGCGCTCAGGTCGCGCCAGAACTCTTCCATGCCCGGATACACGCCCATGTCGATCGCGGCGCGGCCGCCGCGGTAGTGAATCATGCTCGGCGAGGGAATCGTCAGCTTCGGCGTGCCGCGACCGACCACGGATTTCAGGAACTCGAAGTGCTCGCCGAAGATGCAGCCGTTCAGCCCGAGCTTGCCCGTCACCCGCAGACCGGACGGCGTGAAGTCCACGTCGCCCTGGTCGCTGTGGAAGTGCACCGTGATGTTCTGCTCGACTTTCTCGACGCCGCCGATCTGGTACATGAAATCCATGTGCCACGACGCGCGGCGGAACTCGCCGTCGGTGATGCCCTGCAGGCCGACGTCTTCCTGCATCTTCACTGCGGCGCGGATTGCGTCGTCCTCGATCGCCTTGAGCTGCGCGTCGCTGACGCGTCCCTTCTTGTGCTCTTCTCGCGCGCGCAACAGCTCCTTCGGACGCAGCAGGCTGCCGACGTGATCGGCCCGGAACGGCGGCTGGGTGAGACGCGCGCTCATTCCTGGTCCCGCAGCTGCTTCTCGAGCTCGTGCAGCGTTCGATAGCACGGCAGCACCTGCGCAACGCTGGCGTTCGGCTCGCGCCGCTCGCGGATCGCGGCGAAGAACTCGCGATCCTGCAGCTCGATGCCGTTCATGGAGACGTCGACCTTCGAGACGTCGATGGCCTGGTCCTTGCCGTCGACGAGATCGTCGTAGCGCGCGATGTACGTGCCGTTATCGCAGATGTAGCGGAAGAACGTGCCGAGCGGCCCGTCGTTGTTGAACGAGAGCGACAGCGTGCAGATCGCCCCGGACGCTGTCTTGAGCTGGATCGACATGTCCATCGCGATCCCGAGCTGCGGATGCTTCGGTCCTTCCAGGGCATTGGCGCGAACGATCTCGCTGCCGGCCTGATAGCGGAACAGGTCGACCGTGTGCGCGGCGTGATGCCACAACAGATGATCGGTCCAGGAGCGCGGCTGTCCGAGCGCATTCGTGTTGGTGCGCCGGAAGAAGAACGTCTGCACGTCCATCTGCTGGACCTTCAGCTGGCCGCTCGCGATGCGCTCGTGGATCCACTGGTGCGACGGATTGAAGCGACGCGTGTGCCCGACCATGCAGACCAGCCCGGTGAGCTTCTGCACCTGATCGACGGCCTCCGCATCCTTCCAGCTGTCGGCGAGCGGGATTTCCACCTGCACGTGCTTGCCGGCCTTCATGCACTCGATCGCCTGCTGCGCATGCAATTGCGTCGGCGTGCAGAGGATCACGGAGTTGACGCCGGGCTGCGCGATCGCGTCGCTCAGCTGCGTCGTCGCATGCGCAATGCCGTACTTCGTCGCGGCTTCCTGCGTCGGCGCGAGCTGCCGGCCGACGACGCAGACGACTTCGACGCCGTCGATCTTCTTCAGCGCATCCAGATGCTTCTGCCCGAAAGCGCCGACGCCTGCGACCACGACCTTCATCGCCCGTTCTCCAGGATCATGTGGCCCACGGCGGTGTTGGACGCGGGCACGTGATAGAAGCGATGCACTTCGCGCACCTGCGCATCGAGCGCGCCGCGCATGATCAGCCACATGACCAGCTCGATGCCTTCGGAGCCCGCTTCGCGGATGTACTGCACGTGCGGGATCTTCGTGAGCGCTTGCGGATCGCTCACGAGCTGGTCGAGGAAGCGCGTGTCGAATTCCTTGTTGATGAGCCCGGCGCGCGGACCCTGCAGCTGATGGCTCATGCCGCCGGTGCCCCAGATCTGCACCTCGAGATTCGCGTCGAACGAGTCGACGGCGCGGCGGATCGCGCGCCCCAGCTGATAACAGCGATTACCCGATGGCGGCGGGAACTGCACGACGTTGACCGCGAACGGAATCACCTTGCACGGCCAAGCCTGCGGCTGCCCGAACATCAGCGATAGCGGCACCGTGAGGCCGTGGTCGACATCCATGCGATTGACGATCGTGAGATCGAAGTCCGACTGGATCACGCTCTGCGTGATGTGGCTCGCGAGCTCCGGATGTCCCTTCACCATCGGCACGGGGCGCGGACCCCAGCCCTCGTCCGCCGGCTTGAACTCGTCGGCACAGCCGATCGCGAAGGTCGGGATCATGTCGAGGCTGAACGCTGTCGCGTGATCGTTGTAGATGAGGAACACGACGTCCGGCGTGTTCTGCGCCATCCACTGCCGCGAGAACTCGAAGCCCTTGAACAGCGGCACCCAGTAAGGCTCGCCGGTCTTGCCGAGATCCATGGCCGCGCCGATCGCCGGCACGTGCGAGCACGCGATGCCTGCGGTGATCCTGGCCATTACTTGCGCCCCGGCGAGCGGCCGCCGCTCAACATCATCTTGGCGTAGTCCTCCTGGCTCATACCGGTCATCGAGGCCGCGGCGTACTGGAAGCTCTTGCCGTCGGTCGCGAAGATCTTCGCCAGGAAATAGATGTTGCCGCCGAGCTCGATGCAGCGGTTGTAGTCGCGCGCGAGCACCGCCTGCTTCTGCTCCTCGCTCATCTGCCACTCGTCGAGATAGGCGCGCTCGTTCGCTTTGAAGCGCGTGCGGTTGTCCGGCTTCATCAGCGACATGCAGAAGGTGTTCAGGTGATACCCCTTGCGCGCGAGATCGGCGTCGAACACCGTCGTGCCGGGAATGCTCAGGTAAGGCTTGTCGAGCGACACGGTTAACGTTTCCAGTACAGGCGATTGGGGTTGTCGACGAGCAGCTTCTGGCGAAGCAGCCGCGTCGCAGCGATGCGCGGCAACAGGTCGACCAGCCGGCCATCGTCAGGCATGTGCGTCTTCAGGTTCGGGTGCGGCCAGTCGGTGCCCCACAGCACGCGGTCGGGGAACGTCTCCACGATGCGCCGCGCGAATGGCACGAAGTCGTCGTACCCCGGCGGACCGCTGCGCGACAGGCGCTCGGCGCCGCTGACCTTCGACCAGATGTGCTCGTGCTGGCGCATCAGTTTCACGAACAGCTCGAAGCCCGGCGCCGTCAGTGACTGGGTTACATCCGGCCGACCCATGTGATCGACGACGACGACAGTCGGGAGCGATGCGACGAAGTCGTACAGCTCAGGCAAGTCCTGCGCCTCGAAGTAGATGACGATGTGCCAGCCGAGCGGCTGGATGCGTTCGGCGATGTCCACCAGCACTTCACGCGGCGTGACGTCCACCAGGCGCTTGACGAAGTTGAAACGCACGCCGCGCACGCCCGCAGCATCGAGCTCGCGCAGTTGCTCATCGGTGAAATCGCGCGTGACCGTCGCGACACCGCGAGCGCGGTTGTCGGACGCACGCAGCGCATCGACCATTGCGCGGTTATCTGCGCCGTGACACGTCGCCTGCACGATGACGTTGCGCTCGAAACCGAGATAGTCGCGCAGCTCCCACAGCCTTTCCTTCGGTGCGTCGCACGGCGTGTACTTGCGCTCCGGCGCGTACGGGAACTCATCGCCCGGGCCGAACACGTGGCAGTGCGCATCGACAGCGCCTGGCGGCGGCAGGTAGTCCGGCTTCTTTGGCGACGGGTGATAGACGAGCCAGTCGCGGTCCATCTGAAAGCGGCTCATAGGTTCCTCGCTTTCAGCAGCGTGTCGAGGCGCGGATAGACGCGTCGTGCATTCAGCTCGAAGATGCGCCGCTTGTCCTCCTCCGGGATCCGCAGCGCGTCGATGTAGCGCTTCGTGTCGTCGAAGTAGTGGCCGGTCTGCGGATCGATGCCGCGCACCGCGCCGACCATCTCCGAGCCGAACAGGATGTTGTCGATGTCGATGACGTCGACCAGCAGGTCGATGCCCGGCTGGTGGTACACGCAGGTGTCGAAGAACACGTTCCTCATGACGTGCCCAGAGAGCGCCGGCCGCTTCAGCATGTCCGCGAGCCCGCGATAGCGCCCCCAGTGATACGGCACCGCGCCGCCGCCGTGCGGGATGACGAAGCGCAGCGTCGGGAAGTCGCGGAACAGATCGCCCTCGATGAACTGCATGAACGCGGTCGTGTCGGCGTTGATGTAGTGCGCACCGGTGGCGTGGAAGTTCGGATTGCACGATGCAGAGACGTGGATCATCGCCGGCACGTCGAGCGCGACCATCTGCTCGTAGAACGGATACCAGTGCCTGTCGGTGAGCGGCGGCGTTTGCCAATGGCCGCCCGACGGATCTGGATTCAGGTTGCAGCCGACGAAGCCGAGGTCGGTCACGCAGCGCTTCAGCTCCGCAACCGAGTTCGCGATCGGCACGCCGGGCGACTGCGGCAGCTGGCACACGGCGACGAAGTTCTCGGGATAGAGATCGACGACGCGTTTGATCAGATCGTTGCACGCGCGCGTCCAGGCGGCCGACGTCGCCTCGTCACCGACGTGATGCGCCATCGCCGAGGCGCGAGGTGAGAACAGCGTGATGTCCGCGCCGCGCTCGCGCTGCAGCTTCAGCTGGTTCGTCTCGATGCTCTCGCGGATCTCGTCGTCGCTGATGCGTCCCGGCGACGGCGCCGGCAGCGTGGGATCCTTCAGCCGCGCAAGCTGCTTGTCGCGGAACTGCTGATGCGCGTCCGGCGCTGTCGTGTAGTGGCCGTGGCAGTCGATGATCAGCATCAGACGCTTCCCCGGCTGCGCCCGTCGCTCATCGAGTCGAGCATGTCGTTCAGGTCTTCGTGGGCGGCGGCCGCGCGATGCGCCGCGGCCCAGTCCTGCCACACGGCGCATGCGCTGCTCATGCGCGGCTCGAACCCGGCTTCGACGATCGTGCGCGCGACTTCGCGCATTTCTTCGGCACGGCGCCGGCCGTGAATGAGCGAGCGCGAAATCATGTAACGCGCCTGTGCATGCCGGTCGTCCTTGGCGAGCAGAGCGCCCAGCGAGTCCAGCACAGCATCCTCGACGCCGTAACGTCGTGCCGCGAGCAGAGACTCGCCGAGCAGCGCTTCCATCCCTTTGACGATCACGCTGCGGCACATCTTTGCGGCCGAGGCGCTGCCGACCCGATCGGAGAACACGCTCGCGCTGCTGAAGCCGAGCTGGCGTGCGATCGGCAGGAACTCGGCTGCGTGCGGACCGCCGAACAGCATCGGCGATGCGGCACGCTGCGGATTGATCGGCGACATGATCGCCGCCTCGACATAGCGACCGCCGGCCGTCGCGACGATCTGGCTCGCCTCGACTTTCACCGCCGGCGACACGGAGTTCACATCGAGGAAGTACGCGTCATGCTTGAGATACGGTGCGGCCGACCGAGCGGCCACGATGTCCTGAGCCGCCGTGACGGCGCTGATCACGAGATCGGCTTCGGCAACAGCGTCCGCAACGCTGGTCCCGGCCCGCACGCGCTGGACTATGGCTGCGCGCCGCGGAAGGCTGTCTGGCACGGGAAACAGAATATCCCACGCCATCAGGTCTGGTCGACCGCGCGCGCCGAGATCCACGGCCAGCGCCTGCCCCACTTCGCCGAACCCCAGCAGACACACCCGCAGACTCATCCGCGCCTCCACACATGTCCCGGCACGAACACTTCGCCGCGCATCAGCTTGCGCGCCGTGCGTAGCAGCGCCGATCGTTTGACTTCGACGTCGTTGCCCTTCACTGCAACTTCCATGTCGACCGTGAAGAAGCCCGTCGGATGCTCGACCTCGAGCCGCTGACGCGCACCGCCAGGGACTCGCGCGACAGCTGCAGCGACGCTTCCGGGGATGACACACGCGGTCGCGACGCTGACTGCGCCGAGCACACCGATCGCCTCGTGCACGCGATGCGGAATGAAAGTGCGCGTCGAAACCGTGCCGCCGTGCCGTGCGACGGACACGAGGCACATCTTCGGCACGGTCTTCTTCGCGACGTCGCCGAGATTCATGCGCGGCCCGACTTGCAGGCGGATCTTCTCGACGCGCGTTCTCAACCCGGCGTTGGCTTCGAGTTGCTCTGGCGTTTCGCTGCCGGAGACGCCGAGATCCTCGGCCCGCATCACGACGACGGGCATGCCGTTGTCGATGCAAGTCACCTGGATGCCGTCGATCGTATCGACGACCGAGCCGGTCGGCAGCAGCGAGCCGCAACTCGAACCGGCGACGTCGAGAAATTCCAGCGGAATCGCTGCGGACGTCCCAGGCACGCCGTCGATACGTGCGTCGCCTTCGTACTCGACCTGGCCGCCCGGCGTGGGCACATGCGCGACGGCGATGCTGCCGGTGTTCACCATGTGAATGCGGACCGGCGTCGTCGCGCCGGCCGCTGGCACGAGTCCGTTCTCGATCGCCCACGGACCGATGCCGGCGAGAATGTTGCCGCAGTTCTGGCTGTCGCTGACTTCAGCCTTGTCGACCACGACCTGCAGGAACAGATAGTCGACGTCGGCATAGGCGCGCGTCGAACGCGAGATCACCGCGACTTTGCTCGTCAGCGGATGCGCACCGCCGACGCCATCGATCTGCCGCACATCCGGCGATCCCATCGCGGCGAGCAGCACGCGATCGCGCAGCTCGCGCTCAACGGGCAGGTCCTCTGCGCGAAAATACAAGCCCTTCGAGGTCCCGCCCCGCATCAAGGTGCAAGGGATCGCGGTGAGCATGGGGTTCAGTCGTCCTTGGCGTCGCGATACTTCAGGCCCTTCGCCGCGAGCCGCTCACGCATGTCGTAGAGGTCCAGTCCGAGCTCGCCTGCTTTGAGCCGCGCACGCACGGCCGCTTCCTTCTTCTCGCGCTCGGTGGACTTGTCGAGCACCGCCTGCGCCTGCTCGCGAGCGACGACGCACACACCGTCGTCATCGGCAACGAGCAGATCGCCCGGGTTCACGAGCATGCCGGCGCAGACGATCGGCACGTTCACGCTGCCGAGCGTTTCTTTCACCGTGCCTTGCGCGGAGATGTATTTCGACCAGACGGGGAAGCGCATCGCAGTCAGATCGCGCACATCGCGCACACCGGCCTCGATGATCAGGCCCTGCACGCCGTGCGCCTGCAGCGATGTTGCGAGCAGCTCGCCGAAATAGCCGGTATCGCAGCCCGATGTGGGTGCGACGACGAGAATGTCCCCTTCCTGACATTGCTCGATCGCGACGTGGATCATCCAGTTGTCGCCAGGCGGCACGCTGACGGTGATCGCAGCGCCCGCGATGCGCGCGCCCGGATAGATCGGCCTCATGTACGGCGCCATCAGGCCGGTGCGACCTTGCGCCTCGTGGACAGTGGCGACACCGATCTCAGCGAATGCGGTCGCCAGACGACGCTCGACCCGCGGTACGTTGCGCACGACGACGGACATTCCGCTGCCCCCCAAGCTGCCGGCGGTGTGCATTGTGGGCCTGCTCAGCCCGGCACAGCTAATTAGAAATTCGTCCGGGGTATAAGGATCAGCTATAGGGGAGTAGGATCGGCCGTCATGGCGTCGGTCAATCTGCGGCATCTCCATACATTTGGCGAAGTTGCGCGCCTCGGCAGCGTCAGTGCGGCCGCGCGGGCAGTGCACATCTCGCAGCCTGCCGTAACGCAGGCCGTTGCCGGCGTGGAGCGCTACTTCGGCGCTGCCCTTCTGACGCGCACCAACACCGGCGTAGCACTGACGCCGGCCGGCGAACTGTGCGCCCGACGGATCGAACGCGCCATAAGCCACTTGCGCAACTTCGACTCCGATGCGACGCGCCTGATGCGCTCGGCGCACCTGAACGCGCTCGCGGCGGTCGTCGAGCATCGCAACTTCAGTCTCGCGGCCCGCGCGCAGCACATGTCGCAGCCGAGCGTGCACCGCGCCGCGCGCGAACTGGAGCGTCTCATCGGCGTGCCGCTGTTCGAGAAGACGAGCTTCGGCATCACGCCGACGCGCGAAGCAGAGAAGCTGGCGCGGCGTGCGCGTCTCGCGTTCGCAGAGATCGCGCAGGCACGCGCCGAAGTTCATGCGCTGAGCGGCGGCGAGTCGGGACGCACCGTGATCGGAGCGATGCCACTTGCGCGCAGCTTCCTCGTGCCGCAAGCGTTGCTGGAGTTCACTCAACAGTTTCCTGAGCATCACGTCGCGATCGTCGAGGGAACTTACGAGCACTTGCTGGCAGCGTTGCGCTCCGGCGACGCGGACTTCCTGATCGGGGCGCTGCGCAATCCGGCGCCGGTGGCCGACGTCGTCCAGGAGCATCTGTTCGACGATCCGCTCGCGATCATCGTCCGCGCCGAGCATCCGCTCGTTGCACGCAAACGAGTCACGGTCGCCGCATTGAGCAAATATCCGTGGATCGTGCCGCGCGCCGACACGCCGCTGCGAGCGCACTTCAACAGGATGTTCACGTCGGCGGAACTGCCGGTGCCGACGCGCGCGATCGAATGCAATTCGCTGATCGCGGCACGCGCGCTGCTGCTGGAAAGCGATCGCATCATGCTGCTGTCGGCGCACCAGATTCATTACGAGCTCGCGGCCGGCCTGCTCGTCACGCTGCCGCATCCCGCCGGCGACGTCGAGCGACCGATCGCTCTCACGATGCGTCACGACTGGCATCCGACGGACTCGCAGCGAGCGCTGCTCGACATCGTGCGCAGCTGTGCGACGAAGGCAGCAGCGCTGCACGCGCAACACACGCGCTGACCACAACTTCATTACGAAGTGATGACGCGGACGCGCGGTCGGAAACGGCCCTCAGCGTGTCATGCGAGTGCAATTGTTCTTGACTTGCGCATTCCAGACGTTCCGCCGAATGTGACAGCTGCTTGCTCGATGCGAAAGCTAAGTAGCGCAAGTTACTGACCAACCTGACGAACTGTAGGTCTTGGTCCACTGGCCAAGGCGGGTCGGACACTCAATATTGGGAACCGCCAAGCGAGGTGGCTAGCATGGCCGCGCTTCCGGGTTCAGACGAGGAGAAGCAATGGCCGTTTTGCGGAACAGCGCGGGCGATCCAGCTCGCCATCAGCAGGTCATCGAAACACTAGCCAAGGAGAACAGCGCGCCCGTCGATCATGTGCGCGAGCTGTTCGAGAGCGAGCACAAGAGACTCGAATCCCAGGCGCGAGTGAAGACGTTCGTCTCCGTCATCGCCACCCGCCTCGTCCGCGAAGTCCTGATCGCGGAACGCACCAGCTCCTAAGCCTTCCTGAGCCAGTCCGGCGCCGCCGGATTGTTGCGCGCATTGTTCGTCGGTCCGACGGACCACAGCACCTTGTCCTGCCGCACCTGATCGGCAAAGAACCCGACGCCGCCGTTCGCCAGCAGCCATTCGAGCCGGAACGTGCCCCAGTTGACGCGCTCGGTGTCCGTCGTCTTCTGCACGCGATTCGTCCACCACTCGCGCGCCGCCGCCAGGTCGGTCTGCCCTTCCGGCCGCTCGCGCATGCGTCGCAGCCAGCCGAACACCGCGCGATGGCGTGAACGATCGAGCGGCAGATCGAGCGCGGCGCCCGAGCCGACCTGCGGATAGAGCGCGAAGTCCGCTGCACTGATATCGCCGCACAAATACTCACGGCCCGCGAGCTGCGCTTCGATGCGGTCGTACATGGGCAGCAAATCGCGACGCGCGGCGGCGAGCAGGCCCTCCGGCATCGGCGGCAGATCCGCGAATTTCCAGTTGCCGATCACCGTCATGATCGGATCGACCTGCGTGTCTGCGAATCGCTCCCACTCGCGCACCTCGGCGTACCTGCGCGCATCCGCGGGATAGAGCAGCCGCTGGGGAAATTTGCGATCGAGATAGCCGAGGATGTCCGGCGAGTTGCAAACCACCGCATCGCTGTCGATCAGCACCGGAACTTCGGCGCGCGGATTGAACGCCGGCACTTCGGTCACGTGATCGGCCGTGACGATCTCGAACTCGAGGCCCTTGTACTCCATCGCCATGCGTACTTTGCGGCAGTACGGGCTGAGGGCGGTGTACGCGAGTTTCATTGAGCACCTAGTCCAGCTTCATCACGACCGAGTCGGTCAGATACTTGTCGTCGAAGCGCGCCAGGTCGCCGACTTTCTTGCCGGGAACGAGGAACAGGCGCACTGACAGCGGTTTGCGCAGACGCGAAGACATCGCCGCGACGTCACGCATGATCGACGCCATCGAGTGCACCGGCGTGTCGCCCGGAATCGGCACGACGTCGAGTCCCGTGCCGCAAACGCTCGAATACAGCAGCAGATCGCGCACCGAGTAGCGCCCTTCGCCGGCGCGCTGCGCGAGCAGCGGATCTTCGAGCACCGGCAGCATCAGGCCCGAGTAGCCGCATGTCGTCACACTGACGGTCTTCAACGCTGCGGTGATCGACGCACAAGCTTCGAGCGTTCCCGCGCTGCCGAACGGCGCGCGCGTCAGCGCTTCGATCGCTGCGCCGATGCTGCGATCCTTGCCGGGCGCGGGCGAAGTGTCGATGCCGAGGTACGCGCGGCCGTGCTGTTTCGCGATCTCTCGCGCGAGCTTTTCGATTGGCGCGAGCTGCGCGTCGAGACGCTGCTTCAGCCGCGCGGTCGGGTCGTCGCCCGGCTGCATCCCCTCGAACGCCTGCTCGACGACCGACGCCGACTCCACGCCGATCGCGATCGACTCCGGTCCCCGATGCCAGCCGACCGGGAAGAACGGCGTGCCCGCGGGAATGTTCGCGGCCGCGGCGAATCTGAAATTGCCGATGCCGCCGGGAAGCGTGCGCGCCAGCGCCTGCGTGATCTGCGCGGCAACGGTTGCCGCGGCGTGATGCACTGCGCGCTCTGCCGAAGCGATCGCGACGGAGAAGAGAATCGACCGCGTCGTGCCGATCAAGTCGTTCGCCCACTGCGCCAGGCTGTCGTCGGCACGATCCTCGGTCAGCACCGGGCCCACGCCGAGAATCACGTCGTGCTCGACCATCATCCTGTCGAGCGCACGCAAGCGCTCCAGCAGCTGGCGCCGCTCCCCGGGCGACGCGCCCGCGAGCCACGGATTGGTGGCGATCCGCAGTGTCTGCACCTCGTAGCCCGCATTCACGAAGCTGCGCTTCGCGGCGGCGAGAAACTCCAGCGCATCCGCGAGGCGCGGCGACTCGCCGCGCGGCGAAAGCTCCAGCCCTGTGGTGATCGTGCGGACGCGCAGCGGCTTGGCGGCGGACGTGTCGTTCGAGGCGGCGAGCAGGTCGGTCATGGTGGACAGGGGCAGCCCCAGGGCTCCGAGCAATGTGAGGATTTCGCGGCGCGATGTCATGCTGCCCGGCATTCTACAATCACCTCCCGAACCTCCCGGAAGGAACATTGCGATGAACCCGACCCCAGGCGCAGCTGCTGCCGGCACGATCACGATCGGCGGCGATCTCAAGGTCAACCGCATGGGCTTCGGTGCGATGCGGCTCACGGGCCCAGGCATCTGGGGCGAGCCGAAGGATCCGCAGACTGCGCGCCGCGTGCTGCAGCGGGCGCTGGAGCTCGGCGTCGATTTCATCGATACGGCGGACTCCTACGGGCCGGAGGTCAACGAGCGGCTCATCGCCGCAACGCTGCATCCGTACCCGCGAGGCCTGGTGATCGCGACCAAGGGCGGACTGATCCGGCCGGCGGCTGAAGTGTGGGAGCGGCGCGGCAGTCCGGCGCACCTACGCCAGGCCTGCGAGGCGAGTCTGCAGCGGCTGCGCGTCGAGCGCATCGATCTGTATCAATTCCACGCGCCGGATCCGCGCGTGCGCATCGAGGACTCCGTCGGCGAGCTCGCCAAGCTGCAGCAGGAAGGCAAGATCCGACACATCGGCGTCTCGAACTTCAGCGTCGCCGAGCTGGAGCGCGTCGTCGGCATCGCGAAGATCGTGTCGGTGCAGAACCGCTACAACGTGACCAACCGGCGCTCGGACGACGTCATCGCCTATTGCGAGCAGCGCAAGATGGCCTTCATTCCTTACGCGCCGCTCGCGGCGGGTGACCACGCCGGCCGCGACTCCGGCTCACCCGAGCTGGAGCGCATCGCGAAGCAGCACTCCATGAAGCCGGGTCAGGCGGCGCTGGCCTGGCTGCTGGCGCGTTCGCCGGCGATGCTGCCGATTCCCGGCACCTCGTCGATCGCGCACCTCGAGGAAAACGTTGCGGCGGCGGGGATTTCGGTCGCCTGAATCAATAGATGTGCTTCGTGGATGTCGGAACTGCAGCCCGCTGCCCGTCCTTGGAGGTGGAGGTCAACCCCGCATGCTCTATTCGATCCTGATTTACGTTCCGGAAGACCTGGTCGACGCGATGTCCACCGAGGACATGGACGCGCACATCGCCAAGCACTTGCGCGTGCACGACCAGCTGGGCGCCCAGGGCCGGCTGGGTCCGGTCGTACGGCTGATGCCGACGACGACTGCAGTGCAGTTGCGGACGACGAGCACGCCGCACGTGATCGATGGCCCGTTCACCGAGACGAAGGAGCAGCTGCTCGGCTTCTACATCGTGGACTGCAAGTCGCTCGAAGAAGCGATCGCCGTCGCAGGCTCATTGCCGAGCGTGCGCACGATCTTCGAAATCCGCCCCGTGAAGCTGTTCTTCCCCGGCGGCGAGGTCACCCCGATCCTCCCGGCGAATCAGGCTTTGTAGGTCGGCTATTGGTGTGGGTCAGGCTTCAGCCTGTCTCCCCGACCGCCCGTGGTTGCTTGAACAGCTTCCTTAGAAACACCGTCTCCACTTCCCGCCGCAGATCGTTATTCGGCTTCTTCAGAAAGCCGTGCCCCTCATCCGCGAACACGACGTACCACGTCTCGACGCCGTGCGCGCGGATGCCGGCGACGACCTGGTCCGACTCCGACTTCGGCACGCGCGGATCGTTCGCGCCCTGCATCACGAGCATCGGCTTGGTGATCTTCGCGACGTTCGCGAGCGGCGCGATGCGCTTGAACACGGCCTGCATCTTCGGATCGCGCTCGTCGCCGTACTCGGCGCGGCGATTGTCGCGGCGATACGCTTCGGTGTTCTTCAGGAACGAAGCGAAGTCGCTGATGCCGTAGCGCTCGACGCTGCCGACGAGGCGATCGGCGTAGTGCGTGCTCACCGCGAGCGACATGTAGCCGCCGTACGACTGGCCGTAAACGGCGACGCGTTTCGTGTCCAGGTTTGGCTGCTGGGCAATCCAGTCGAGCAGCGCGCCGATGTCCTTGACGCTGTCCTCGCGCTTGTCCGCGTTGTCGAGGTCCGCGTAGCGCTTGCCGTAGCCAGTGCTGCCGCGAACGTTCGGCAGAATGACGGTGGCGCCGAGCACTCCCGCGAAATACTGCGCGCCGACGTTCCACGACGGACGCGACTGTCCTTCCGGACCGCCGTGGATGTCCATGATCACCGGCGTCTTGAAATCGGCCGTGATGCCCGCGGGACGATAGACGAGCGCCGAGATCGTCTGGCCGTCGAACGACTTGAAGCGCACCAGCTGCGGCTCCGCGAGCTTCGCGGGATCGAGACCGCCGAGCTCGGAAGTGGTCCAGCGCGTGAGCTCGCCGCCGGTCACATCCCAAGTCCACACGTCGCCGGCGGAAGTCGCAGTCGACAGATCGAACGCGAGCTTGCTCTTGTCCGGCGAGAACGCCATGTTCTGCAGCACGCCGCGCGGCACCTGCGGCTGCGGCAACGCGCGGCGCGTGACCATGTCGCGCACCACGACGTTCGAGAATCCATCTTCGTTCACCGCGTAGGCGAGCAGACGATCGTCATCGGAGAGCGTGAAGGTTTCGACGTCCCACTTCAGGTCGGGCGTCAGCAAGGTGTCCTTGCCGCTCGCGATATCGATCTGCACGAGCCGGCCGAAATCGCTGTTCCTCGTCGAGATCGCGTACACGCTGCGGCCGTCGCGCGCGAGGCGCGCGTTCGTGTAGAGCACCTTGCCCGCCTTCGGTGCGATCTCCTTCGTCTTGGCGTTCGCCAGATCGAGCATGAAGAGTTTCGACTCGCGACTGGAGATGCTGCGCGTGAACAGCAGCTGGGCGTGGTCCGCGGAGATGTCGTCGGGACCGATCGAGCCCTGCTCGCGATACACGCTCTTCGCGCTGCGCGGGTCGGAAGGATCGGCAACGTAGATCCCGTATTCGGCCGAGCCCTTGGTCGCACGCGACCACGCGATCGTCTTGCCGTCCGGGCTGAACACGGCCGACTGATTGCGCGTGCCGGACTCGGTGAGCTGCGCCGGATCGCCGGTCAGCCCGGCCGCGTAAATCTGAAACCACTCATCGCCGCCCGTGTCGCGCACGAACACGAAGCGCTGCGTGCCGGGGATCGTGATCGCGCCGGCAACGGGCTCGCTCTGAAAGGTGATCTGCGTGCGATCGGCGCCCGGCGCCGCCACGCGATGGATCTGCTGGGTCGAGCCGAAGCGCGTCGCGATGAGGATCGAGCCGTCCGACAGCCAGTCCTGGAAGGTCGCGGCGCGATAGTTCTGATAGCGCTGCACGGCCGCGGTGACTTCGGCGGGTACCTCGGGCACGTTTTGCAACGTTGCGGTGCCGACCTGGCGGGTCGCAATGGTTTGCGCCAGTCCGGTTTGTACGGGCGCGCCGGCTGCGAACAGGGAAACGGCGATGGAGCAGGCGAGCAGCAGGCGCATGGCGGACCCTCGGCGTGGAGAGGGCGGCCATTGTAGGGAGAAGAAGAGTCGGGCTCTAGCCCGACTCATCCTTGCGCATCAGTGTGCTCTTGCCAAAGAGCGACTCGATCAGGTCGACGGCGAGTTGCGCGGTCTTGTTGCGCACGTCCAGCGCCGGGTTCAGCTCCATCACGTCGAGCGACGCGAGCCGGCCGGTGTCCGCGATCATCTCCATGCACAGCTGCGCTTCGCGGTACGTCGGGCCGCCCGGGATCGTCGTGCCGACGCCCGGCGCGATGCCCGGGTCGAGGAAGTCGACGTCGAAGCTCACGTGCAGGTGCGTCTCCGCATCCAGCCCCGCGAGCGCCTGCTGCATCGTGTGCCGCATGCCCCACTCGTCGATGTAGCGCATGTCGAACACTTCGAGCCCCTGCTCGTGCACGAACTTCTTCTCGCCCTGGTCGACGCTGCGAATGCCGACCTGGCGGATCGTCTTCGGCGCGAGCGCCGGCGTCACGCCGCTCAGGCCGGTCAGCTCGCGCGGGCCGAAGCCGCACAGGCACGCGACCGGCATGCCGTGAATGTTGCCGCTCGGCGAAAGCTCCGAAGTGTTGAAGTCCGCGTGCGCGTCCAGCCACAGCACGCGCAGTTTCTTCTTCGCGTCGCGGCAGTGGCGCGCGACGGCGCTGATCGAGCCGATCGCCAGGCAGTGATCGCCGCCGAGCAGGACCGGCAGGCGCGAGTGCGCGAGCTCGGCACGGATCGCTTCGTAAATCAGGCGATTCCAGTCCGTCACCTGCGCGAGGTGGCGATAGCCCTGCGTCGGACCCTGCCACGGGTTCGCCGGGCCGGTGAGATTGCCGCGATCCACGACTTCCAGACCGCGACTGCGCAGCGCGTCCTGCAGACCTGCGACGCGCAGCGCCTCCGGGCCCATCGAAGCACCGCGGTCGCTCGCGCCGATATCGGTGGGCGCGCCGATCAGAACTGCCGCGCGATTCGTCATCAGCGCGCGACCTTGATCCGCTCGCGCGCGGCCAGCCGGCCCGCGAGCTCGCCGAACAGATCCTTCGGATCCGCCAGCGCCGGCAGCAGATCGATCTCGCGCTTCGTGCCGCGCTCTTCCTGGTGCAGGCGCTGCAGATAGCGCAGCGCCGAGAAGTCTTCGAGCGCGAAGCCGACGGAATCGAAAATCGTGACGTCGCTGTCGGACGTGCGCGCCTGCGCCTTGCCCGTCAGCACGTCGGCAAACTCGACGACCGGGAACGTCGGCTCGAGCTGCTGGATCTCGCCTTCGATGCGCGACTGCGGCTCGAACTCGACCACGACGCGCGCGTCGGGCCGGCGCAGGATGTCGCCGTCCAATTCGGTCTTGCCCGGGCAATCGCCGCCGATCGCATTCAGGTGCATGCCCGGCTCGATCATGTGCGGCAGCAGGATCGTCGCGTTGCGCTTGTCGGCTGTCGCGGTGGTCACGATGTCGACTCCCTGTACCGCCGCGGCGGTCGAACCGCTGCGCGTGACTTGCAGCGCCGGCAATTGCAGCAGCGCGAGATTGCGCTCGAGCTTCGCGGTCGCGGCCGGATCGGTATCGAACAAGCGCAGCTCGCGAATGCCGAGCAGGTGATAGAACGCGAGCGCCTGGAACTCGGCCTGCGCGCCGTTGCCGATCAGCGCCATCGAGCGGCTCGAAGGACGCGCCATGTGACGCGCCGCGAGCGCCGACATCGCGGCCGTCCGCAACGCCGTCGTGAAAGTGAGCTCGGAGAGCAGCACGGGATAGCCGGTCGCGACGTCGGCGAGCACGCCGAACGCGGTCACGGTCAGCAGACCCTGCGCGGTGTTCTGCGGATGGCCGTTGACGTACTTGAACGAGTACAGGTTGCCATCGCTGATCGGCATCAGCTCGATCACGCCCACGGGCGAGTGCGTCGCGTGGCGCGGCGACTTGTCGAAGTCGCACCAGCGGCGGTAATCCGCCTCGATCTCGTTCGCGAGTCCTTCGATGAAGCGGGCCGCACCCAACCGGGCCACCAGCTCCTGCACTCGCTCCAGCCCGATGTAGTCGACCATAGAAATGAATCTCCGGAAGAGCGGCCCATGTTCCGGGCGCACAGACCCAATGAATAGCCAGAGAACTGATCAAAATGAGGGTAAGATTGCGCAGATCGCCAGTCGTGGCTGGCGCTTTGAGCAGTTCAGAGGACCGCAATGGACGATATCGATCGCCAGCTCATCGCCCTGCTCCGGGAGAATTCCCGGACCCCCCTGGCGACCCTCGCCAAGAAACTGCGGGTTGCCCGCGGCACGGTGCAAAACCGCCTGGCCAAGCTCGAGGCCGACGGCACGGTGACCGGCTACACGGTGCGCCTGCGGCCGCAGGTGGAAGAGCAGCGCATCCGCGCGCTGATGACCGTCGCCGTCGAAGGCAACAAGGCCGAAGCCGTGCTGAAGGCGTTACGGGGCGACCCGGCAGTCGGTGCGCTCTACAGCACGAACGGTCGCTGGGACCTCGTCGCGGAGCTGCGCGCCGACAGTCTCGAAGCTTTCGATCGCGTGCTCGGCCGCATTCGTCTCATCGAAGGCATCTCGAGCACCGAGACGAGCCTGCTGCTCTCGACGCACAAACTCTAACTGTCGCCCGTGCTCGTGAGGTCGAGCGCGATCTGCTGGCGCCGCGGCCCCCTGACGCCTAACCTTTCGGTAGCGCGACTGACCTCAGCTGCGTCCAACGCTGAAGGGGGTTCGCCATGACGGGTTATCAAATTACGTTCTACACGACGCTGCGCCGTCCGCTTCAGGGCACCGATGTCAAGGACTGGCTGATCGGCGTGGCGCGCGAGCTGGGGATTCCAGGCGCGACGGTCTTTGCGGGACTCGAGGGTTACGGTCACGACCGCCGGCTGCACTCCGCGCATTTCTTCGAGGTGGCCGACGAGCCGATCATGGTCGTGATGATCATGTCTGCGGCCCACAAGGAGCAGCTCATGGCGCGACTGGCCGGGGCGCAGGCCGACATTTTTCACACGATCCAGCCGGTGGAGATGGGCGAGCGGCCGGCGCACCGCGCGATGACGTGAGCACCGGCGCGCTTACGCGGCACGGGCGCGATTGAGGATTACCAGCGCGATGCCGCCCAGAATCGCAACCGACGCGATGACGATCCGCAGCGTCACGTGCTCGCCGAGCAGCAGCGCGCCGCCGATCGTCGCAATCACGGGCACGCTGAGTTGCACGGTCGCGGCGCTCGTCGCCTTCAATCCCTTCAGGGCCGTGTACCAGATCGCATAGCCGAGACCGGACGTGAGCGCGCCCGATGCAATCGCGTAACTGACGCCGGCACCGTCAACCGAAAACCGCGACAGCATGACGAGGCTCAGCGCAGCCGTGAAAGGCACAGCGCGCACGAAGTTGCCCGCGGTGGCCGAGGTGGGATCGCCTGCGCCGCGACCGCGCAGCGAGTAGATGCCCCATGCAATCCCCGCCGCGACCATCAGCGCGGCGCTGTGCAGCGGCGGCGCTGAAAGTCCCGGCAGCAGCAATGCGACGAGACCGAGCACAGCGCACACGAACCCGACGAGCTGCAAGCCGCGCAGTCGATCACCGTTCCAGAAGCCGTAGCCGATCATCGTTGCCTGCACCGCGCCGAAGAGCAGCAGCGCGCCTGTCGCCGCTGACAAGTTGATGTAGGCAAGCGAGAACCCGGCAGCGTACGCGAACAGCGCGGCAGCCGAAGCCCAGTTGCCCGCGAGCCCGCCGGCACCGCTGCGTACCTGCACGATGATCCACAACGTCAGCGCGCCGGAGACGATGCGCACTGTCGTGAAAGTGCCGGCGTCGATCGATGAGCCAGCGAGAGCGAGGCGGCACAAGAGAGAGTTGCCGGCGAACGCCAGCATGGCGAACGCAGTGAGGAGCAGGACGCGAGAGCGCGGCATGGAGCGGTATTCTATGACTTTCGTCTTCGCTTCACGGGTGCGCGCGTCGTGTCGCCGCCCCGGATGCGCAACGCGTGCGTCGACTTCACTTCTTCGAGCACGAAGTACGTCTGCGTGTGGCGCACGCCGCGCAAGGACGCGATCTTGTCGCCGAGCACGCGGCGATACTCGTCCATGTCCTGCACTCGGGTCTTCAGCAGGTAGTCGAAGCCGCCGGCCACCATGTGGCACTCGACGATCTCGTCGACGACCTGCACGGTGTCCTTGAAGCGCTGGAACACGTCCGGGTTCGCGTGGTCGAGCGTCACCTCGGTGAACGCCATCAGCTGCTGCCCGAGCCGCCGCGGGCTCAGCCGCGCGAAGTAGCCCTCGATGAACCCTTCGCGCTCGAGCCGCCGCACGCGCTCGATACAGGGCGTCAGCGTCAGATTGACGGTGCGGGCGAGCTCGGCGACGGTCAGTCGCCCATCCGCCTGCAGGAGGGAGAGGAGCTGGCGATCCACACGGTCCAGCTCGCGGCTCGAATCGCGGTTGGCGGGCTCGGCGGGCATAGCAGTTTCCCCTGCCAGAGATGGCTTGTTTGGCAGAATCGACTAGATAAGTGCCTGTATCGTAGCACGTTATGCTCCGCGCAGTCCGCGCGCCAGATACAGGTCCCCGCACCGATGTTCGACAATCCCTCCTTCGATGCCCATGAACGCGTCGTGTTCGCCGAGGACAAGGAATCCGGCCTGCGCGCGATCGTCGCCGTCCACTCGACCCGCCGCGGCCCCGGGGCCGGCGGCTGCCGCTTCTGGCACTACCGTTCGAGCGCCGAGGCGCTGACCGACGCTCTGCGGCTGTCGCGGGGCATGAGCTACAAGAATGCGATGGCCGGGCTGCCGCTCGGCGGCGGCAAAGCCGTCGTGATGATGGACGCCCGGCACCCCAAATCGCCGCGGCTGCTCGAGGCTTTCGGCCGTCTCGTGGACTCGCTGGAGGGACGCTACATCACTGCGGAGGACGTCGGCGCGACGGTCTCCGACATGGAAGTCGTCGCCACGCAAACTGCTTACGTGAGCGGCCTGCCGCGCACCGCCGTCGACGCTGACGGCAACCCGGCGCCGAAGACGGCGCTCGGCGTCTATCTCGGTATCAAGGCAGCCGTGCAGTTTCAGCTCGGTCGCAGCAGCCTGCGCGGCGTCACGATCGGCGTGCAGGGCCTCGGCGGCGTCGGCTATGCGTTGTGCGGCTTGCTCGCCGCGGACGGCGCCAGCCTGCGCGTCGCCGACATCCGGCCCGACATCGTGCAGCGCGCGTGCAAGGAGTTCGATGCTCTGGCCTCGCTTCCGAACGAAATCGTCTTCGAGCGCGTGGACGTGCTGTCGCCCTGTGCGCTCGGCGCCGTGTTCGACGCCAACACCATCCCGCGCGTGCAAGCGTCTATCATTGCGGGCGCCGCCAACAACCAGCTGGCGACGGTCGCGGACGGTGCGCGGCTGCACACGGCCGGCGTGTTGTATGCACCGGACTATGTGATCAACGCCGGAGGTATCATCAGCGTCGGGCGCGAATACCTGGGCGGTGCGAGCGCGGCCTCCATCGAAGCCGAGATCAAAAAGATCCCGGAGCGCCTGACGGAGATCTTCGGCCGCTCGCGTGCGGAAAATCGCCCGACCAGCGACATCGCCGACGAGATGGCGCGACGACTCATTACCAACGCTTGATATCGGGGTTGAACGAACGATGAGCGCAATCCGAACCCGACTGCACGTTCCGCGAGCGCCGGCCCGCCCGGGCGAGAAATCGGACTTCAGCTACGTGCACATTTCGCCGGCCGGCGCAGTGGCGCGGCCCGATCCGAACGCGGCGCTGGCGCAGACGCAGTACCTCGCGGACGAAATGGTGCGAGTGCTCGGCGACGATCATCGCGCGGTCGGACCGTGGGATCCGCATCTGACGCCGCCGGACCTCGAGCTCGGGTTGCGCCACATGCTGATGACGCGGCTGTTCGATGACCGCATGCACCGTGCGCAGCGCCAGGGAAAGATCACTTTCTATATCAAGTCGACGGGCGAAGAAGCGGTGTCGGTGGCAGCCGGCATGGCGCTGCGTCCGACCGATATGACCTTCCCCGGCTATCGCAATCAGGGCCTGCAGATCGTGCGCGGCCAGAACCTGGTCGACCTGATGTGCCAGCTGCTCTCCAACTCGCGCGACATGTGCAAGGGACGCCAGCTGCCGGTGATGTACCACTCGAAGGAAGCACGGCTGTTCTCCATCTCCGGCAACCTGGCGACGCAATTCCCGCAGGCGGTCGGCTGGGCCATGGCCGCCGCGATCAAGAACGAAGACAACATCTGCGCGACCTGGCTCGGCGACGGCAGCACGGCGGAGGCCGACTTTCACTACGCGCTGCTGTTCGCGCAGATCTATCGGGCGCCGGTGATCCTCAACGTCGTGAACAACCAGTGGGCGATCTCGACGTTCCAGAGCTTCGCCGGCGGCGAGCTGAAATCATTCGCGGCGCGCGGCCCCGGCTACGGCATTCCGGGCGTCCGCGTCGACGGCAACGACTTCCTCGCGGTGTACGCCGTGACGCAGTGGGCCGCCGAGCGTGCGCGCATGGGCGCGGGTCCGACGCTGATCGAGCACGTCACGTATCGCGCCGCGCCGCATTCCACCAGCGACGATCCGTCGCGCTACCGGCCGAAGGACGACCATGAGTCCTGGCCGCTCGGCGATCCGATCGACCGCCTGAAGTCGCACCTGATCGCACTCGGCGAGTGGTCCGAGGAACGCGAAGCGACGCTGCAGAAGCAGTGCGAGGAGCAGGTCGCCGCGGCGTGGCGCGAATCGGTCACCCACGGCACGATGACCGACGGCCCGCGGCTCGATCCCGGCACGATGTTCGAAGACGTGTTCAAGGACATGACGCCGCACCTCGCGCACCAGCGCGAGCAGCTCGAAGCGGAGCTGGCGCAGCAGAAGAAGGACGCGGAGAAGAAAGACAAATGACCCAGATGAACATGATTCAGGCGCTCAACTCCGCCATGGACGTGATGATGGGGCGGGATGCCAGCGTCGTGACGATGGGCGAGGACGTCGGCTATTTCGGCGGCGTGTTCCGCGTGACCGACGGCCTGCAGCGCAAGTACGGCCCGCATCGCGTGCTCGACTCGCCGATCTCCGAAGGCGGCATCGTCGCGACCGCGATCGGCATGAGCATCAACGGCCTGCGCCCGGTCGCCGAGATCCAGTTCGCCGACTACATCTATCCGGCCTACGACCAGATCGTCAGCGAGCTCGCGCGCATCCGCTATCGCACCGGCGGCGAATTCAATGCGCCGGTCACGATCCGCACGCCCTGCGGCGGCGGCATCCGCGGCGGCCAGACGCACTCGCAGAGCCCGGAAGCGGTGTTCGCGCACGTCTGCGGCCTCAAGGTCGTCATGCCGTCGAATCCGTACGACGCCAAGGGCCTGCTGATCGCGTCGATCGAGGACGACGACCCGGTGATCTTCTTCGAGCCGAAGCGCCTCTACAACGGACCGTTCGACGGCGATCCGCACAAGCCCGCGATCGGCTGGAACTCGCATCCGAAAGGCGACGTGCCCGACGGCCACTACCGCGTGGCGATCGGCAGCGCCGAGATCGTGCGCCCCGGCAAGCAGATCACAGTCGTCACCTACGGCACGATGGTGCACGTATGCATCGCCGCTGCCGAATCGCTCGGCATCGACGCCGAGGTGATCGACATCCGCTCGATCGTGCCGCTCGATGAGGAGACGATCACGAACTCGGTGAAGAAGACCGGGCGCTGCGTGGTCGCGCACGAGGCGACGCGCTTCGCGGGCTTCGGCGCGGAGATCCTCTCGATCATCCAGGAAGAGTGCTTCTGGCACCTGGAAGCGCCGATCGCGCGCGTCGCGGGCTGGGACACGCCGTATCCGCACGCGTTCGAGTGGGAATACTTTCCCGGCCAGTCGCGCGTCGCGGCGGCACTGAAAGCAACGATGGAGGCAGCATGAGCCGTCACGTGGTGAAGCTGCCGGACCTTGGCGAAGGCACGGTCTCCTCGGAAATCGTCGCGTGGCACGTGAAGGTCGGCGACCACGTCGCGGAAGACCAGGCGATGGTCGAGATGTCGACCGACAAGGCGGTGGTCGACATGCCGGCGCCAGTCGCAGGTCGTGTCGTGTCGCTGGGCGGCCAGCCGGGCGATCACATTGCCGTCGGCGCAGAGCTGATCGTGCTGGAAACGGCCGAGGGCGCGGCGGCGACAGAAAAGAGCGAACCGGCGAAGAAGGAAGAGACTGCTGCAGCTGCGCCCAAGGAAAAAGCCGCCGGCTCACATTTGTCTCTCGTTCCTCCTCCGGCCAAACCGGCTCAACCGCGCACCGGCCGCGTGCTCGCATCGCCGGCGACTCGACGCCGCGCGCGCGAATCCGGCATCGATCTCGCAACGGTCGTCGGCAGCGGCCGCGATGGTCGCATCCAGCGCCAGGATCTGGACGCGGCAATCAGCAACCAGATGAAGTCCCCGGGCGCTGCAGCCCGCGTCGCCGGCGCGACGCGTCAGCCGCGCACCGAGACGGAAGAGATCCGCATCCTCGGCGTGCGCCGCGTCAGCGCGCAGCGCGTCGCCGAGTCGAAGCGCAACATCCCGCACTTCTCGTATGTCGACGAAGTCGACATCACCGAGCTGGAGCGCCTGCGCAAGCATCTCAACTCGAAGCTGCCGAAAGGCGCGCCGAGCTACACGTACCTGCCGTTCCTCGGTCTCGCGCTGATCCGCGTCGTCGAGCGCTTCCCGAAGTGCAACGCGCGCTACGACGCCGAGCGCAACGTGCTGGTCCAGCATCGCGGCGTGCATCTCGGCGTCGCGACGCAGACCGGCGATGGTCTCAAGGTTCCGGTCGTGCATCACTCCGAAACGCTGTCGCTGAGCGAGCTCGCGGCGCAGATTCGTCGCGTCGCGCAGGCGGCGCGTGACGGCACCGCGAGCCGCAGCGAGCTGAGCGGCTCGACGATCACGATCACGAGTCTCGGCAAGCTCGGCGGCATCGTCTCGACGCCGATCATCAACGCGCCGGAAGTCGCGATCATCGGCGTCAACAAGGCCATCGAGCGCCCGGTCGTGCAGCACGGCCAGATCGCCGTGCGGCTGATGATGAATCTCTCGACCTCGTTCGATCACCGTTTCATCGACGGCTACGACGCGGCGGAAATCGTCCAGGCGCTGAAGGAAATGCTGGAGCAGCCGGCGACGATCTTCATCGACCGTTGACCTGTCATCGCTGCAGTGCACCTGTGACGGACTTCACGCCGCCTAGGCCTTAGTGCCTAGACCGCGGCGGCGTGTCACAAGAATCGTCAAGGCCTTTGCGACTGGTATCGCAGCAGTTCCGGGCATCCGGATCTAGGCTCGGCCGTACCATGTCAGCGTCCGCGGCAATCAGGCAGTTTTTGTTCGAAGCGCAACAGCGCGTGCCCTGTCACGCCATTGCGTTCACGCCGCCGTCGCGCGACCACTTCGACTTCCACTGCTCCGCCGACAACGCCGACGAGGTGCGCCGCATCCTCGAGAGCGTCTCCGACTCTTTCCTGCTCGAATGCCGCAACCGGGCCGAGCCGATCGTCAGCAACCGCGTGCGCTACGAGGCCAACGGCCCGCTGCTCGGCCGCTTCATGGCCGCCGCGGTCCAGGACGACAAGAGCCAGCTCGCCGGCATTGCCCTGATCTTTCGCACGATGGAGCAGCAGGCGTTCGGCAAGGATGACGCTCGCGCCGTCGCCAAGCTCGCGCACCAGCTGACCAAGGTGATTTCGCTGCCGGCGGATCCGGTGACCGGCCTGCTGACCCGCAGCGGCGTCGAGAAACTGATCGAATGGCGTCTGGGCCCGCGCGGCGCGAGCACGGTTTCGTCGGTGCTGTACGGCGACATCGACCAGCTGCACGTCGTCAACGACTTGCTCGGCTTCGAAGCCGGCGACCAGGTGATCGCGGCCGTCGCGCGCGCCTTGCAGGAGCATCTCGCCAGCCGCGACGCGGTGCTGAGCCGCCTGTCCGGCGATCGCTTCACGATCTTCTTCCCCGATTGTCCGCTGGATCGCGCCCGCGCGATCGGCGACGAGCTGCGCGACGCGGTCAACGCGATGCCGCTGACGATCGGCACCGACGCGATTCCGCTGTCGATCTCGTTCGGCGCCGCCACCGTGCGCGGCGGCGAGCGCAGCTTCGACCATGCGCTGGCGGCCGCCGAAGTCGCGTGCAAGGCGGCGAAGGACCGCGGCCGCAATCGCGTCGAGTCCTACGAAGTGCACGATTCGAGCATCAACCGCCGCATCGATGACATCGCCATCATCGGCCGGCTGCGCGCCGCGCTCGAGAAGGGCAGCTTCCAGATCTTCGGCCAGCCGATCGCGCCGCTCCTGCAACCCGAGCAGGTGCGCCGTTACGAGATGTTGCTGCGCCTCATCGACGAGAAGGGCCGGCTGGTGTTGCCCGGGCAGTTCATGTCATCTGCGACGCGCTACCAGCTGCTGCCGCAGATCGATCGCTGCGTGATCAGCGACGTCCTGACCCGGCTGGCGGCGGCGAAGCGCGAGCCCGGGTTCGAGCCGATGCACCTGTCGATCAACCTGTCGGGCCCGACGCTCAGCGATCCGACGTTCCTCGACTGGCTGGTCGTGCAGATCGACAGCAGCGGCGTGCCCGGCGACTGGCTGACGTTCGAGCTGACCGAGACCGCCGCGGTGAGCAACCTCGAGCACGCACAGCGACTGATGGCGCGGCTCGGCGAGCTCGGCTGCCGCTTCGCGCTCGATGACTTCGGCACGGGCCTCTCCTCGCTCGCGCATCTCAAGGCGTTGCAATTCTCGGTGTTGAAGATCGATGGCTCGTTCATCCGCGACATCGTGCACAACGAGCGCTCCCACTCGCTGGTGCGCGCGGTGACCCAGCTCGCGCACGGCATGGGGATGGAGACCGTCGCGGAGTACGTGGAGACGCCCGAGATCTGCATGCGGCTCATCGAGCTGGGCGTGCAGTTCGGCCAGGGCTATGCGATCGGCCGCCCGCGGCCGCTCGAGCGCGTCCTGCAGCCGGAGCTGCAGCTCGCGAACGCCAGCTAGAAGAAGTCGGGCTAAAGCCCGGCCTACCCGGAACTCTCGCCGGGGCTCGACTCTTGAACCCAAGTGGTTCAAGGGAGCGCCGCGATGGAAAACCAGCCCCGATCCGCCTCGCGCCCGACCAGCGGGTTCACTCAACGTCTGAAAGAAGACGGCCGGCGGACGCTGGAGGAACGCAAGCGATCGGCAGCCGACCGCGTCGACGGCATCGCTCAGGCGCTCGAACGCACGCGTGCACAGTTCACCGAGCATGACGAGCCGACGCTGGCGGAGCTCGTCAGTCGCCTGTCCGGTACCGTCGGCAATCTTGCGACACGACTGCGCGAAGGGACGGTCGACGACCTCGTCGATGACACGCGCGCCTTCGCGCGCCGCAATCCCGGATTGTTCATCGCCGCCGGCGTGCTGGCCGGCTTCGCCATGGCGAGATTCGTCAAAGCCTCGGCGCAGCGCTCGCTCCCGGCCGAAGAGGAGCTGGACGACGCTGATCTGTCAACGGACCGCGCGCCGACGCTCACGGATGAAGTCGACGACGAGGCGCCGCTGCCCGGTGGGCCTTGACATGGCACAGCCCCTCGCCTCGCGCTCTGCCGACAGCCCGCTCGAACGTGAATCCACCGCGGGATTGCTGAGCCGCCTGTTCGGCGATTTCGCAGCGCTGCTGCGCAACGAAGTCACGCTTGCCAAAGTGGAGCTGTCGCAATCCGCAACCCGCACGAAAGCCGGCGTCACAGCGCTGATCGGCGCAGTGTCGACGCTGCTCGCAGGATCGCTCGCGCTCGTGGCCGCAATCATCCTGGTGCTCGCGAAGGTCATCGAGCCCTGGCTGGCTGCGCTCATCGTCGGCCTGGCGATCACGGCGGTGGGCTGCGTGCTGCTGGTCCGCGCGAAGAAAAAGCTGGCGCCGCCGCACATCGAAATCGACCGCACTCGCGCCGCCGTGCGCAATGACGTGGACGTGCTGGCGAGGAGAACCTGATGAATGCAACGCCCCCACGGCCGGACGCGGGCCGCGATCCCGAACAGCTGGAGCGCACCGCGGAGCAGATCCGCGTCGATCTCGACCGCACGCTCGATGCGCTCGAGCGCAAGCTGTCCCCTAGCGAGTGGCTCGATCGCTCGCTGGCGTATCTGCGCGATCACAGCGGCGAGTGGTCGCGCAACGTCGGCGAGGCGGTGCGACGCAACCCGGTGCCGATCGTGCTCGCCGTCGCCGGCATCGGCTGGCTCGTCGCTTCGAGCTTCCGCAGTCGCAATGGCCTCGATGACGACACATTCGGCGACGAGTCGCCGTATGCGGATCCGCCGCCGCGGCGCGCCAGGTTTTACGACGGCGTCGGCAACAGGTTCGCGCACGCGGCCGATGCAACGCGCGAGCGGACGCGCCGCACGCGATATCAAGTGGTCTCGACGATCGAAAGACAACCGATCCTGCTCGGCGGTCTTGCCATTGCAGTGGGCGCGTTGCTCGGAGCTTTGCTGCCCGCGACCGAGTACGAAGACAAGATCGTCGGGCAGATCCGCGACCGCGCCGTGGAGCACGCGAAAAAGGTGGGCGAGCGCCAGTATCAGAATCTGCGCAGCCGGCTCGAAACCCATCGCGACGTCGAGGTGAGCGGCCGCGCTCACTGAAGGACGCGCCGGAGGTCGACGATGATGCTGACCCGACCGCTCACGTTCTTCGCAACGCTCACGCTCCTCGCAGCCTGCGGCGGCACGCCCAGCAAGCAACCGCTC
Source organism: Steroidobacteraceae bacterium (assembly GCA_036004505.1). Lineage (GTDB taxonomy): Bacteria > Pseudomonadota > Gammaproteobacteria > Steroidobacterales > Steroidobacteraceae > Steroidobacter. The sequence goes on along the minus strand of DASYRK010000074.1, from coordinate 16,399 downwards.
GACGCCGGGAGCGGTCCGAGCCCTGCGCTGCCGCAGCCCGAGTCGAAAGCAATTCCCACCGTGAACGTCGCGCCCGCCAAAGGCTGGAGCGGCGGGCAGCAACCATCGGCCGCCAACGGCATGACGGTGACCAGCTACGCGGCGGACCTCGATCATCCGCGCTGGCTCTACGTGCTGCCCAACGGCGACGTGCTCGTGGCCGAGACCAATGCGCCCGAGCGCCCCGAGGACAAGAAGGGCATCAAGGGCTTCTTCATGGGCAAAGCGCAGAAGAAGGCCGGAGCGGGCGTGCCGAGCGCGAATCGCATCACCCTGCTTCGTGACGCCGACGGCGACGGCCGCACGGAGTTCCGCAGCGTGTCCCTCAAGGATCTCAATTCGCCGTTCGACATGGCGCTGGTCGGCAACGACTTCTACGTCGCGAACACGGATGCGGTCATGCGCTACAGGTATCGCGTGGCGGCTTCGTTCATCGACGGAGCGGGCACGAAGGTCGCGGATCTGCCGGCGGGGTCGATCAACCATCACTGGACCAAGAACCTGATCGCGAGCGCCGACGGCAAGCGCCTGTACGTCACCGTCGGCTCGAACAGCAACGTCAGTGCGCTAAGCTCGCGCTGATGAGCGAGCCTGTCCATCTGGTCTGCGGTCACTGCGACTCGGTCGTGCGCGTGCCTGCCGAGCGCTTCGACGCCGGGCCGCGTTGTCCGCAATGTCACAACCCACTCTTCGGCGACCCTCCGCTGGAGCTCAAGGGCGCGAGCTTCGAACGGCACATCTCGCGCAGCGATCTGCCGGTGATCGTCGATTTCTGGGCGCCGTGGTGCGGACCCTGCCGCGTGATGGCGCCGCATTACGCTGAAGCGGCGCGCCGTTTGCAGCATCAGGCGCGCTTCGCGAAGGTGAATTCCGACGAGGAGCCGCAGCTTGCGAGCCGCTTCGGCATTCGCGGCATCCCGACGCTGATCGCGTTCCGCAACGGCCGCGAAGTCGCGCGGCAGACCGGCGGCATGGATCTGAACGGTCTGCTGCGCTGGGTCAGCGCCCTCTGATCAACGATACTTGAGGCCCGTGCCGGTGTTGAACACGATCACCTTGTCGGCAGCTCGAACGAATCCGCTCTGGCGCAGCTGAGCCAGCGCCGCCCACGCCGCACCGCCCTCCGGACAAACGTCGATCCCGGACCGCGAAGCGAGATCGAGCGTCGCGCGCTGCATGTCCTCTTCTTCGATCGCAATCGCTGTGCCGTTCGTCTCGCGCAACGCGCGCAGGCAGATGAACCCGCCGAGCGGCGACGGCACCCGCAAACCGTAAGCGCGCGTCTGCGCGTTCTGCCACGGCTCGGTGCGCTCCGCGCCCTCGTGGAAAGCCTTCGCAACCGGCGCACATCCGGCCGCCTGCACTGAAACGAAGCGCGGCCGCTGGTCGCGCGGAATCCAGCCGAGCGCGGCCATCTCGTCGAACGCCTTCCACATGCCGACCAGGCCGGTGCCGCCGCCGGTCGGATACAGCACGACATCCGGCACGTCGCCGCCGAGCTGCTCGACGAGCTCGTACGCCATGGTCTTCTTGCCTTCGATGCGATACGGCTCGCGCAAAGTCGAAACGTCGTAGGCGTCTTTCGGACCGTGCTCGCGCAGGAATGTGCCGGCGTCGGCGATCGTGCCCTGGACGCGATGGATCCTGGCGCCGTACAGCGCGCATTCGTCGAAGAACGGCTTCGGTGTGTCTTCCGGCATCGCGACGATGACAGGCAGCCCCGCGCGCGCACCGTACGCGGCGAGCGCACCCGCCGCGTTACCCGCGGACGGCGCCGCGAACTTCGTTGCGCCGAGGTGCTTCGCCATCGAAACGGCCAGCGCCATGCCGCGGGCCTTGAACGAGCCCGTCGGATTGCGCGCCTCGTCCTTCACCCACACGTTCTGCTCGACCGCGAGCAGCGGCGTGAAGCCTTCGCCGAGCGACGTCTCATCGCCCTCTTCGAGCGGCAGCAGCTCGCGATAGCGCCACAGCGTCGGCGTGCGCCCCGCGACGTCGGCAAGTTTCAGGCGGATGGCGCCGAGGTCGTAGTCCACGCGCAGCGGCATGCCGCAGCGCTGGCAGACGCCGAGCAGGGTGCGCGGGTCGTGACTCGTTTCGCAGGCGAAGCAACGAATGCCGCTGAGGTACTTCGAGAGTCGGGGTGCGTTCATGCGCGCATGATAACGCAACGTTGCGATGGAACTGTCGCGGGTGCCCGACGCTTTAAAGCAGCTGTGAGCACCATCGAAGACTCCGATGACATTGCGCCGGATGCGCTGAGCGTCCTTCGTCGCGATCACCGCCTGGCCGAAGAGCTGTTCGCCGAATTCGAACGCTCCGCGCCTCAGCAGATCGATCCGCTCGCGCGGCGCATCTGCAAGATGCTGCGCGTCCACACGCAGATCGAAGAGGAATTGTTCTACCCGGCAGTCAGCAGAGCGCTGACGGACAACGTCTCCGAATCGCCATTGCTGGCGGACGCGGCACGCGAGCATGTACAGGCGAAGGAAACGATCGTGCGCATCGAATCGATGACGTCCGACCACGTGGGATTCCGCGACGTAGTGGCGAAGCTCGCTCTCCAGGTCGGCGAGCACGTTGCGAAGGAAGAGCAGGAGCTGTTCCCGCAAGTGCAGACCTCGACCATCGACCTCGCCGCGCTGGGCGTCGCGCTGGCGGAGCGCCGCGATACGTTGCTCGACGTGCTCGGGCTGCACGACGACGATGAGGAAGGGGCTGCGAACCAGCGCGAGACGCACCCACGGGACGACTCGGCTGATCGGAGACTGTAAGTCGCGCTCTAGCGCGCGGCCTGCGCTCCTGCCTGAATCGCGCAAGCTGCTTTTACGAACCCCGGGGTGTGCCGCGGCGGAGCACTGCTCTGCTAGAGTCGGCCGATCGACTGTGCACCGGCCCCAGGGAGGCTCCATGAATTCCAAGCGTCGATTCGCCATGACGGCTGCGTCTTCCACTCTTCTGCTGCTCGCGCAGGCGCAGGCAGCGCAGGACGAACCGCTCGAACAGGTTGTCGTGACCGGCACGCGTGTCGCAAATCGCTCGGCGCTGGACACGGCGGTGCCCGTCGACGTCGTCTCCGGCGAGCAGCTGCAGAACGGCGGCATCACTGAAGTGAACCAGGCGTTGTCAGTGGCGCTGCCTTCGTACAACTTTCCGCGGCCGGGTCTGGCCGATGGCACCGACACGATTCGTCCCGCGACGCTGCGCGGACTTGCGCCTGATCAGACACTGGTGCTCGTGAACGGCAAGCGCCGTCACTCAGCCTCGCTCGTCAACGTCAACGGCACGGTCGGCCGCGGCTCCAGCGCTGTCGACCTCAACACGATTCCGAACGCGATCGTGCAGTCCATCGAAGTGCTGCGCGACGGTGCGTCGGCGCAGTACGGCTCCGATGCAATCGCCGGCGTGCTCAATCTGCGCCTGCGCGAAGCGCGCGATGGCGGCGACCTGAGCGTGAGCTACGGCTGGCGCGACTCAACCTATGACACGCCGACCGGCACGCCGGACGGCAGAGTTCCGGCCTCGGTGCCGCCGGCGGACCGGCCGACGCCGACGTGGTCCGCGCCGCCCGGGCTCTCGCGCAGCGTTTCGGACGGCGAGACGCTGACGGCTTCGCTGTGGAAAGGCCTGCCGCTCGGCGAATCAGGCTTCGTCACCGTCGCGGCCGAATACAAGGACCAGGAGCACACCGAGCGCGGCGGCTGGGACGCGCGCCGCCAGTACCCGCTGCTGCCCGGCAACGTCTACGATCCGCGCGAAACGACGTTCGACCGCTTCAACTCGTGGTACGGCGAGCCCGATCTCGATCAGAAGACGATCTTCGTCAACGCCGGCTACGACTTCGAGAGCGGCGCGCACATGTACGGCTGGGCGAGCTACCAGGACCGCGACGCGAAGGCGCCCGGCTTCTATCGGCTCGCCGACGATCCGTCCAACCGCAACGTCATCGAGATCTATCCCGACGGCTTCCTGCCGTTCATCGCGCCGGAGGTCACGGACTACTCGGCCGCGTACGGCGTGCGCTGGAAGCTCGGCGACTGGGACATGGACTCCTCGCTCGTGTACGGCAAGAACAAGATGGAGTTCACGGTCGAGAACTCGCTCAACCGCTCGCTCGGCACGGCGAGCCCGACGCGGTTCGACGCGGGTGGATTCGATTACGACCAGCTCGTGCTGAACATCTCCGGTGTGCGCGGCGTCGAGGTCGGCGCGTTCTCGTCGCCGCTCAACGTCGCGGTCGGCGTCGAGGCGCGGCGCGAGGAATACTCGATCTTCGCCGGCGAGCCGGACTCGTACATCAACGGCGGCGTGACGTTCAACGGCGCGCCGACTGCGTCCGGCTCGCAGGTGTTCGCGGGCTTTCGGCCTTCGAACGCGGGCAGCGAAGATCGCACCGCCGTTGGCGCGTACATCGACCTGGAAGCGAACGTGACTGAAAAGTTACTCGCGTCGGTCGCGGTGCGCGGCGAGCACTACTCCGACTTCGGCGAAAACGTGTCGGGCAAGATCGCGGCGCGCTATGACTTCACGCCCAGCTTCGCGCTGCGCGCCTCGGTGCAGAACGGCTTCCGCGCGCCCTCGCTGCAGCAGCAGTTCTTCCAGACGACGTCGACGAACTTCATCGGCGGCCTGCCGTTCGACGTCACGACGTTCCCGGCGACCGACCCGGTCGCGGTCGCGCTGGGATCGAAGAAGCTCGACGCGGAAGAATCGCTCAACTACTCGATCGGCGCGGTGTTCCGGCTCGCGCAGGTGGACATCACCATCGACGCGTATCGCATCGACATCGACGACCGCATCGTGCTGTCGGAGAACCTCACGTCGGCAGCGGTGCGCCAGTTCCTCACGGACCAGGGCTTCATCGGCGTCGGCGGCGGCCGCTTCTTCATCAACGGCGTGGACACCAAGACCGAAGGCGTCGATGTCGTCATGAACTGGCCGCTCGAGACCGGCGCGGGCCGCTTCGACCTGACCTTCACGGCGAACTTCAACGACACGGAAGTGGAGAGCGTGCCGACGAGCGCGACACTCTCGGTGCTGAACCCGCCGCCGGTGCTGTTCGATCGCTTCAACATCCTGACGTTCGAGGAAGGCACGCCGGACAACAAGTTCGCCGCGCAGGTGAACTGGAACCTCGATCGCTGGGGCGCGACGTTCCGCGCCACGCGTTACGGCAAAGTGCTGTCGCCCGACAGCGCCGCGACGTTCGCAAGTGTCGCAGCCGGCACGCGGCCGAACGACATCGAGCTCGGCGCGAAAACGCTGCTGGACCTCGAAGGCCGGTTCGACATCACGGACAAGATCCGCGTCGCGCTCGGCGCCGAGAACCTGCTCGACGAGTACCCGGATCCGAACACGCCGAACGCGAACCCGACCGGCACGACTTCGTTCTCGAACTACTCGCCGTTCGGGCGGTCGGGACGGTTCGTGTACGGGAGGGTGGCTTACAAGTTCTAGGTCGCCCGGAGAAATACTCGCCAAGACGCCAGGAAGAATCGGAAGAATATTTCTTTTTTACCGCGTAGCGACCGCAACCGCAGCGCACGCCATCGCTGCGCCAGTGCTGCGATTGATGTTGCGCACGGCGCGCTCGCTCTTGAAGATCCTGCGCGCACGAGCCGCCAGCAGCACGTAGCCACCGAGCACGAGCGGCAGCCCGAGTGAGATCACCGCGACGATTTCCAGGAAGCCGGCCACGGTCAGCTCTTCGAGCCGCACGACGGTCGGCAACAGCGCCAGGAAGAAGATCGCAGTCTTTGGGTTCGCGAGCGTGAGCGCCAGGCTGCCGAGGAACAGCTGCACGGGTTTCTGTCCGCTGTCGACCGGCCCTGTCTCGATGGAATTGGCCTCATCGGTCACCTTCGCAGGCGGCGCGGTCCAGAGGCGATACGCGAGGTACAGCAGGTACAGCGCGCCGGCGTACTTGATCACGACGAACACCAACCGCGCCGTCTGCGCGAGCGCGGCCAAGCCGGTCGCCGCGACGGCGAACCAGATCAGATCGCCGATCAGGAATCCCGCGATGAAGGCGATCGCGCCCTGCGTGCCGCGAGCCAGCGAACGGGCGATGACCGCCGCCACGCCGGGACCCGGCATCGCGACGGCCAGCAAATATACCGAGGAAAAGATCAACAGGCCGTAGAGGGACACGTGCAGCTCCAGCAAACCGCGGGGAGAGTGGCTGGAGCTTAGTCTACTACCGGATCGTCCAGGTTCCCTCGCCGCTGCGGCAGGCCAGACGCTCGGAGGTGCGCGCCTTGCTGCCGTAGGTCGTCTTCAGCGTGAAACGGCGACAGTTGGCCGCGTCGCCCGCGGCCGCAACGACCGGAGTCAGCAGGTAGCCGACGCCCGACTGAACGTTGGTCCAGCGAACCCTCTGACCCGGCTCAACCAGCTCCAGCGAATGGCCGACGCATGCGCGATCGCGCTCGTCCAGGTCGCGGCCAATCTCGCGTCCGACGACTGCGCCGAGCACCGAGCCGACGACGATCGCGACGGCGCGGTGGGAATCGTCGCCGACTTGCGAGCCGATGGCGCCGCCGATCACGGCGCCCGCGACCGTACCGATATCATCGCGATTGCAGCGGCCGTCGACGATGCCGTAGTCGCGCTCCCACTCCTTGCCGGTGTAGCCGCGGTACGCTCCTTCGTGCTTCTTGCGCCAGCCGTGTGCCTTGGCGTGGTCCGGCGGATCGGCGAGTGCGGACGAGCAGATCGTCGCCGCGACGATCGCAACCAGGGTTCGAGCGGCCAGTCGGATGCGCATGGAGATTCCACGGATGTGTGCGTCGTGCGCACGAGGGAGCCTATGTTCAATCGCGCGGCCGCGCGATTCTTCGACGCAGGTCGCACTTCGAGGGATGCGGCAGTGCGTGGAACCTTCTCTACTGCAGCTGCGTGTTGAGTCGATCCACCACGGGCTGGGCAGGATCGCCGGGATAGAGCTTGCTGAAATCCTGCAGCAGCAGCCGCGCCGTCGCACGATCGCCGGCCGCTCTCGACAGATGCACGAGCGCCAGCAGATCGGCGCTGCCGGCAGGCCTGAACTGCCCATTCTTCCTCAGCCGCTCGCGGACCACGTCCAGCGCTTCGCCGGTGTTGCGCTTGGCGAGCAGGCGCGGCAGCAATTCGCGGGCGAGTCGCTCGGCAAGACGGCCGTCCGGCCATTGCGATGCGCGCTGATACAACCAGCGCAGCTCGGCGATCTCGTCCTTGCTCTGGCTGACGAGCGCCAGCACCGTCTTCCAGGCGTTGGCATGCGCGCCGCCGCGCCACTCGGCGTAGATGCGATCGATCTCCTTGTCACGCGCACGCTCGTCGGGAGCATCGTCGTCGTCATCGCCGGTATCGAGATGCTCCGGCGTGTGCACGTCGTCGAGACCGATGTCGAACCGACGCTCGAACAGCACGCCGCCGATCAGCGAGAAGACCGCGAGCCATGCGTACATGAGCAGCGCGATGCGCAGCACCAGCGGCAACGCATCGCCGAACGATGATTCGAGCACGACTGCGAAGAACAGCCCGACGAGCGCGATGAAGCCGAGGATCAGCACGTAGTCGCCGCGCAGCCGCCAGATCAGGCCGAACACCCGGCGCGGATTCAGCGATTGCACGACCATGCCGGTCGCGCCCTGCACTGCCACGATCGCCGGCAGGATCGCGGCCACCGCGATCATCAGCACCAGTGCGCCCGGCTTGCCGATCCAGTAACCCGCAGCGTTCGACGAATAGAACAGCCCGATCGTGAGCAGCAGCATGACCATCGGGCGCTGCTCGCTGACCGGGTTGACCATTTCGATGGACAGCACCGGCGGCTCGGTCACGCCCTCGGCGAGCTGGTCCATCAGCACGAACGCATATTTCGTGAACCAGGACAGCAGGATCAGGCCCAGAGCGAGGCCGAACAGGCCGGCCTTTACGGCGACGACCAGCAACACGCTGAACGTGCCGATCAGCAGCACCGGCGCCATGCGCAGCGGGATGGCGAGATAGCGGAGGATCGCGGCCGCGCTCATGCGGCGACTCTACCGCACTCTTCGCCTACAATGAGCGCCACTATGGCCAATCGAACTGTCTCAATTGCGATGGTGGGTGCGGCCCTGTTGCTCGGCGCATGCGCTCAACCGCAACCTGCCAAGACGCCGTCCATAGGCAATCCGCAAGCAATGGCTGCGGCGCAAGCGGCGATGGGTGTCGAGGGTACGGACAACGCGAATCATCCCGGCAAAGCCGTCTACGATCGCGTCTGCGCCGCGTGCCACAACAATCCCGAAGCCACGCGCTCGCCTTCGCTCGATACGCTGAAGGCGATGCGCTACCAGACCATCAGCTACGCGCTCACCAAGGGCAAGATGCAGGCGCAGGCCGCGGCGCTGAGCGCGAAGGAACGCTCCGACGTCATCGACTACCTCGTCGGCCGGCAGGCCACCAGCGACGAGTGGGTCACGAAGACCCTGTGCCCGGCGAGCCGCGGCAAGATCGATCTGAGCGCGGCGCCGACCGTCACCGGGTTCGGGTTCGACGAGAAGAACCATCGTCACCTGAGCGCGACGGATGCAGGGCTGCACACCGCGGACATGCGCAACCTCGAGCTCGCGTGGGCGTTCGCCTTCCCGAAAGCGACGGCGATGCGCTCGCAACCGGCGATCGTCGGCAAGACGCTATTCCTGCCAGTGCCGGATTCTTCGCGGCTGTTTGCAATCGACATCGACGGTCCGCCGTGCGTGCGCTGGGTCTATGAGAACGAAGTGCCGCTGCGCACGAGTGCGGGGTACGGCGAGCTGCCGGGCTCGAAGCGCAAGGTGCTGGTGTTCGGCGATCTCGGCGCGAACGTGCACATGATCGACGCCACGACCGGCAAGCAGATCTGGGTCGAGGCCGTCGGCCTGCATCCGCTGTCGCTGACGACCGGCACGCCGGTGCTGCACGAAGATCGCGTGTACGTGCCGATCTCGCAGTACGAGATTTCGCTCGGCGGCAACGACGATCACGAGTGCTGCAAGAGCCACGGTGCGGTGAAAGCGCTCGATGCGCGCACCGGCAAGACGATCTGGACCGCGCACACGATGGCAGATGCGAAGCCGCTACGAGATCGCGGCGACGGCAAGATGCTGTGGGGTCCGTCCGGTGCGCCGATCTGGAGCTCGCCTGCAATCGACGCGAAGCGCGGCGTGCTCTACGTCGGCACGGGCGAAGCGACCTCCGAGCCGGCGGCGCCCACGACCGATGCGATCCTGGCGATCGATCTCAAGGACGGCACGATCCGCTGGACGTTCCAGGCCACGCAGAACGACATCTTCCTGAGCGGCTGCGGGCGCAACCGCAAAGGGCTCAATTGCCCGAAGGACACCGTGTTCCGCGACGTCGACTTCGGCGCGTCCGTGATCATCGCGCAGCGCGCCGACGGCAAGGACGTCCTGATCGCCGGCCAGAAGGCCGGCACGCTCTGGGCGCTCGACCCGGACAACGGCGGCAAGCTGGTGTGGCGGCAGGACTTCGGCGAAGGCTCACCGCTCGGCGGCATTCACTGGGGCATCGCGTCCGACGGCGAGCGCGTGTTCGCACCGATCAATCGTCCGTACGGCTTCACGCCGCCCAAGGATGGAGTCACTTCGCAGAAGCCCGGGATGCACGCCGTGAAGGTCGATACCGGCGAAGTGCTCTGGACCTTCGTCGCCCAACCCGACTGCGAAGGCGATCGCGCAACGCGCGTCAAGAGCTGCGCGACCAACATCGGCCTGTCGGCTGCGCCGGCAGTGATCGATGGCGCAGTCGTGGAAGGCAGCCTCGATGGCTTCCTGCGCGCCTTCGACGCGAAGACAGGCGAAGTGCTGTTCACGTTCGACACCGCACGCACGTTCGAAGCGATCAATGGCGTCGAGGCGCGCGGCGGATCGATCGACAGCGCTTCGATCACGGCGGCGAACGGCTATCTGTTCGTGAACTCCGGCTACGGGATGTTCGGGCAGATCGCGGGGAACGTGCTGCTGGCGTTCAAGGTGAAGAAGTAACCATCACCGATACGACACGACTGCCTTCAGGTAGTCGTAGAAGAAGTCGACGCTCCTGTAGAACGACTGCACGCCGATCCGCTCGTCCTGGCCGTGTGCGCGGAAGTCATCGCGCGCGAGCGCCGAGCCGCTCACCATGTACGTCGGCAAGCCCGCCGCGTTCGTGTAGACGCTGTCCGATGCACCGACGGCCATGCTCGGCACGACCGGCGCGCCCGGCCACATCTTCGCCGCGATCTTCTCCAGCGGCTTCACCACGTCCGGGCGCGGCGGCGGCGGCGCGTAACCGCGCGCGTCCGGCGCGACGGCGTCGAGCTTTTCCGTGAGGAAGTTGTAGTAGCGGACCTTCACCGACGGATCGGCGACGACCTGCACCAGTTCCTGGCGCACTTCCTCCGCCGAATGTCCGGGCAGGATGCGACAGTTCACGTTCGCGCGCGCCGTCTGCGGCAGAGCGTTATTGGCGTGACCGCCGTCCAGACGCGTCGCCACGCACGTCGTGCGGAAGATCGCGTTGTCGATCGGATCCTCCGAAAGCTGCTTGAGCGCCGCGGCGTCCGGCGGCGTTTGCAGAATGCCGCGGATCGCGGCGGCGTTCGCAGCTTCGGCGCGCTTCGCGACGTGCTCGAAATAGGCGCGCGTGACGTTGTTCAGCTCGAACGCGAAGTCGTGCTCTGCAATCCGGTCGAGCGCACGCGCGAGGCTGTAGATCGCGTTCTCGCGCGGCGGCGCGGAGCTGTGGCCGCCTGGATTCGTCACGGTGAGATCGAAATCCGCGTAGCCCTTCTCGCTTGCGGTGAGATCGACCTGCACGGCGCGGCCGTTCTCGAGCGTCACGCCGCCGCCGTCGTGGTTCAGCACGAACTCGGCGTCGACCAGGTCGCGGCGATTCTTCAGCAGCCAGTCGACGCCGTTGGCGGTGCCGCTCTCCTCGTCCGCTGTGAGCACCAGGATGATGTCGCGGTCCGGACGATAGCCTTCGGCGCGATAGCGCAGCAGCGTCGTCACCATGACCGCGACGCCGTCCTTCATGTCCTGCGTGCCGCGGCCGTAGAAGTAGCCGTCCTTTTCCAGGAACACGAAGGGATCGACCGTCCATTCCTCGCGCCGCGCTTCCACGACGTCGAGGTGCCCGATCAGCAGCACCGGTCGCTTGCGACCCGTGCCCTTCAGGCGAGCGACCATGTTCTGCTTGCGGCCGCCGGGACCGACGACCTGCACGTCTTCTGCGGCAAACCCGCCCTCGCGCAGCCGCTGCGCCATCGCCTCGGCGGCGGGCGTCGATCCCAACGCCGACTCGGTCGTCTTGATCTCGATGAGCTGCTTGAAGAGCGCGCGCGCCAGCTCGTGCGGATCCTGTCGATCCGCCGCCGCGGCCGTTGCACCAAACAAGATTGCGGCAACGGCCGCGACTGTTGGTATTCTCATTTCAATCCCAATGCCTCGCGCAGCTGCTTCGCCGTCTGCAGCTCTGTATACACCTTCGTTCCGACGTCGAACTCGTGCGCGCGCGCCAGGCCGCCGACGACCACCGGATCGAAGCCCGCGTCACGCACCAATCGCTCTGCCACCTTCAGCCCTTCTGCGTCGTCGCTCGCCAGCGGGATCGCCCAGCGCTCGGGCTTGTGATTGCCCTGGTTCGCGAGATCGTCCCAGTTGATCGCGTTGAACGCGCGCACCACGCGCACGCCCGGCAGGAATTCCTTCGAAGTCACGCCGGTGCCGCGCTTGCGCGCATCGAGAGCCATCGTGCCGTCACGCATCGGATAGGGATTGCCGGTGTCGAGCACGATCTTGCCCTTCCAGGCGCTCGCCAGGTCTTGTCCGACCTGCGGCGTCGCCTTGTACGGCACGGACAGCAGGATCACATCGCCGAACTGCGCCGCCTCGAGCGGCGTGCCGACGCGCACCTTCGGGCCGAGCGACTTCGCCAGGCTCTGCAGCTCTTCCGGATGGCGCGAGGAAATGACCAGCTCGTGACCGGCCTTGGCCCAGTGCTTCGCGAGCGCGCCGCCGATGTTGCCCGTGCCGACGATGCCGATCTTCAACGGCGCGGCCTGCGCTTCTTCAGCCGCAGACGCGGAGGTGGCAACCGAGAAAACAGCGGCGCACAGGAGCGCACGCAGGAAGGTGCGGGCATTCATGAGTCCTTCTCCTCGAGGTGTTCGTAGAGTTGCAGAAACCGCTCGGCCGCGTGGTGCAGGTTGCTTTGCCAGTCGGCGCCGGCCGTGCCGTCGGCGCCGTCGGAGACCCATTTGACTGCGGTGAAGCGGGTTCGTTCGAGCCAGCATACCTTGGCTAGCGCGTAGCCTTCCATATCCACCACGTCGCACTCGACCGCGCACTCGCTCGTCGCAAACGAATCGCCGGTGCCGCAGATCGCTGGCGCCAGCTGCGGAAAAGCCGGTGGAAATTCCAGCCGCATCGGGATGTCGGCATCGAACGGCGTCGCGCCGAGCGGCACGCCCAGGCCGCTCACATCCATGTCGCGCTGAACGAATGCGTGACATTCGAGCGCTGTGCCGGCCGGATGGCGACGGCTCCCGGCAGTGCCGAAGTTCAGGACGTGCGGCAGCGCGCGGCCCGCGTGTCGATAGTCGGCGAGCCGCCGCGTCAGCGCGTAGGTCGCGTTGACCTTGCCGACGCCGCAATAGAGCACCGGTATACCGCGGCTCTCGAAAACGCCCTGCCCTTCGAGCTCGAGCGCCATCACGATCAGCCGCTGCGGGAATGCGTTGCTCATCGGCGGGCATGATATGGTCTCGCCCCGCGACTGAGCGATCAATAATTCTTTTGGGGGATGCGCATGGCCTTCTGGAATCGCACCAAGAGCTTCGCAGCGGCGACGTCGCGCTCGACGCACAGCGCACTGAAGCCGACATTGAGCTGGGTGCACCTGGTCGGCCTCGGTGTCGGCGGCATCGTCGGCACCGGCATCTACACACTCACGGGCGTCGGTGCGGGCATGGCCGGGCCGGCAGTGATCCTGTCGTTCGTGATCGCCGGCGTCGTCTGCGCCGCCGCTGCGCTCGCCTACGCCGAAATGGCAACGATGATCCCGATGGCCGGCAGCGCTTACACGTATTCGTACGTTGCACTCGGCGAGCTGCTCGCCTGGATCGTCGGCTGGACGCTGATTCTCGAATACACGGTCGTCTGCAGCGCCGTGGCCGTGGGTTGGTCAGGCTATGCGGCCGGTGTCATCCGCTCGGCAGGGTGGCCGATACCCGAAGCCTTGCTGACCGGGCCGTACGACCTCACGCATCCGGGTGGACTCGTCAACCTGCCGGCGATCGTGATCTCGCTCGCTGTCGCCGGGTTGCTCGCGATCGGCTCGCGCGAAAGCGCCACGGTCAACTTGGTGCTCGTCGCGATCAAGCTGATCGCGCTGGCGATCTTCATCGCGCTGGCGCTGCCGGCATTCAGCGCGGAGCACTTCGAGCCGTTCGCGCCGTTCGGCTACGGCTCGACGGAGATTGATGACGGCACGAAGCGCGGCGTCATGGCCGCCGCGGCGATCATCTTCTTCGCGTTCTACGGATTCGACGCGGTGTCGACGGCCGCGGAGGAAACCAAGAATCCGCAGCGCGACCTCAAGATCGGCATCATCGGCTCGATGGTTCTGTGCACGCTGCTCTACATGGTCGTCGCCGCCGCCGCGCTCGGCGGCTCGCACTACCAGGACCTCGCGAGCAGCACCGAGCCGCTGGCGATGGTTCTGCGCGGGCTGCAGCATCCGGTCGCCGCAACGCTGATCGCCACCGCCGCGGTGATCGCGCTGCCGACGGTCATCATGGCTTTCATGTACGGCCAATCGCGCATCTTCTTCGTGATGGCGCGCGACGGTCTGTTGCCGCAGCGGCTGAGCGCCGTCCATCCTCGCACCGGCACGCCGGTGCTCATGACGTTCATCACCAGCATCATCGTCGCGCTGATCGCTGCGTTCGTGCCGCTACAGAACATTGCGGCGGTCGCCAACGCGGGCACGTTGATCGCGTTCATCGCCGTTGCCGTCTGCATGATGGTGACGCGCAGGACTCACCCGCAGCATCCCCGCATGTTCGGTGAGACGGCGACGTGGATCATCGGCATCGTGGCCGTGCTCGGCTGCCTGTACCTGTTTTACAGCCTGCAGACGCGGACGAAGATCTACGTGCTGATCTGGAACGCCGTCGGCCTGGTGATCTACCTGCTGTGGGCGCGCCGCAAGAGCCTGCTCGAACCGGCAACGCAGTAGGTGCCGGGACATAAAAGCAGGGGAAACTCAGCAGCGCAGCATGGAGCAGGCAAGAGCAGGCCAAACCCCGTGCAGCGCGCATGCTGCACTGCTGAGTTTCCCCTCCATTTCTCTCCCGGCACCAAACGCGCCGGTCAGGCGCGTCTCGTGCCGTCGGACGCAGTCGTCAGCTGACTCTGGTCAGCTCAGGAGCTGGGCTGCTCCACGGACGCGTTCAGCGCCGTGGCCAGAGCGGCGTCGCCGCTCACGAGGTCCTTCCAGCTGAGCTCCTGGCCCTTGCGCCGGCCCTTTTCCGTCAGCTTCAAACCTTGCGGCGAAATGGTTACGACGTACGGTTTGTCGTCGATACTGATCTCGCGCTTGAGCTCTTTTTCCAGCTTGGTCATTGCACGCTCTTCGTGTAGTTGATCGACCGGGGCGGATCCCCCGGCCGGGACACTCCATGAAACAGCGCCGAAGCGCGCATGTTCCCAGGGGAACATCCGAGGCGTCGGGTGTTTACTTAAGGGAGGCTAGCGCGATTTGGGCTCTTTGGCACGCTTCGGCGCATCTTTTGCGGCGTCCGGACCCGCCGCGGCGGGCCGGGCCGAGAACCGAAAGATGTAGCGCAGCGCGTCGCCGATGGTGCTTTCCCACACCTGCCAGTCGTGGCCGCCGTCGACGATCCGCAGCTCGGCGGGCTGGCCGTTCTTGCGCAGCAGCGAGTACAGCCGCGTCGCCTCCGCCTCGATGAAAAACGTATCGTCGTCGCCCGAGTCGATGTAGATCGGCACGGCGATCTTCTTCGCGAGGAACGCATCCCACAACGCCGGATAGTTCAGCTCCTTCCAGACCTGCGGATCGAAGTCGGGAGCACCGAACACTCCCGCCTTGCGCGCGCCGGAACCCTGCGGTGGCTCGGGATCGTAGATCGCCGGCGACAGCAGCGCTGCTGACGCGAACATCTCCGGATACTTCAGCGCGAAGCGCAGCGCGCCGTAGCCGCCCATCGACAGACCGCCGACCAACCGGCCGTCGCGCGCGCCGATCGCGCGGAACGTGTGCTCGGCGTCGCCGATCAGGTCGTGGATCACAGCCGTCTCCATCTTCTCCTTGCGGTCGACGTACCACGTCGTGCCCGCATCCGGCATGACGATGATCGCAGGCGGCATGTCGCCATGAGCGATCAACGCATCGGCTGTCTGCTGGATGTGCCCGGAGTTCGCCCAGTCGTACAAGTTCTGGCCGTGACCGTGCAACAGATACAGCACGGGATAGCGCAACGTGGACGTCTCGTAGCCGTCGGGCAAGTACACCGCGTACGTCCACTTGCGCTGGAGCGCAGGCGAATCGAATTCGCGGCTGACGATTACGCCCGCTGTAGCGGGCAGGCACAGCGCGAGCGCGAGGACGACGAATAGCAGCCTCATTCCGCGGCCTTCGCTTGTTGCGTCTTCTCGGCTTCGCGCGCACCGGAGAGGATGCCGGGCAGCGCGTAGTTGCCCTCGTGGCACGCGTACTCGTAGATGTTGGCGTCGACCGTTACGAACGGCAGCTCGCCCGTGAACGAGCTCGTGAAGGTCGCGGGATCGTCGACGGTGAACCGATAGACGATCTTGTCGTTCGCGACGCGCGTGAAGCGCTCGGTCACGACTGCATGCTCGGAGGAGCCGCGGAAGCTCTGCTCCGGACGGAAGTTGCGCGTCTCGACCACCAGCGTGTCGCCTTCCCAGTGACCGATCGAGTCGCCCATCCACTTCTTGATGTCGTCCGGCGTGTGCCGTTCGCGGATCCGGATGATGCGCGCGTCGTGCACCATCTCGACGAGGATCAGCACGTAGCCCGGCGACTGCACGATCTGGTAGTAGCTGTTGTACATCACCGGCAGCATCGGCGGACCCGAGGCCGAGCCGAACGACAGCAGGCAACGCTCGCCGAGCGCGCGTCCTTCGGGACCGTCGTTCGGATTGCGTGCCGCTCGCGCCGCCGTGCGTTGCTGGCCGTCCGCAGTCAGCGCAGGAATGCGTCCGTTTGACGGCTCGATGATCATCGAGGTGCGGTATTCGCCGTTGATGTTCGCGACGGCCATGCCCCGGTCGGTCCAGAACAGGTTGTAGTTGCCGACCGGCGGCAG
>DASYRK010000073.1:0-16164 GCA_036004505.1 Steroidobacteraceae bacterium | reverse complement strand
GTAGATGCCGACTCCCTCGCGCTTTGCGAGGTCGATCACTTCCTGGAACGTCGGGATCTCGTACTGCCCGTCGAAGACCGTGTTGCTCGGGCGGAGATCCGGCAGGCGCTCCTTCGCGCGCAGCGTCTTCAGCTGGGCGAGGGTGAAGTCCTCCGTGAACCAGCCCGTGATCGTGACGCCGTCGACGACCTTCGTCGTCTTGAGTGACGCGAACTCCGGATGGTCGGCGACGTCGGTCGTCGCCGAGATGTCGTTCTCGTGCCGCGCGACGAGCACGCCGTCGTCCGTGGAGACGAGGTCCGGCTCGATGTAGTCGGCGCCCATCTCGATCGCGAGCGCGTACGAGGCGAGCGTGTGCTCGGGCCGATAGCCCGACGCGCCGCGATGCGCGATCACGAGCGGCGGTTTGCCATCGAGCGTGCGCCAGGTCGCGGAGTCCTGCACGGGCGGCGCAGCCTCAACCGCGGCAACGCCGAGCGCGAGCGCCGCGAGCAGCAGGACGGATCGATGCATGTTCGTGCCTTCGGCGCATGGCGCTCAGTCGACGAAGAAGTCCGGCAGGAAATCGCGGTTGCCGGGCGTCACGGCGTAACGAGCCAGATCCTTGACACCCGCGCTCGCGAGCACTTCGTCGTCGATGAAGAAGTTGCCGGTGCACTCGCGCGCGTTGCGCGTCAGGATCGTGTGCGCGGCGTCCGCCATGATGTCGGGCGTGCGCCCGCGCTTCGGATTCGCCATCGGGATCACCTGCAACGCCGCGGTCGCAATCACCGTGCGCGGCCACAGGGCGTTCACGCCGATGCCTTCGTTGCGGAATTCCTCTGCCATGCCGAGCACGCACATGCTCATGCCGTACTTCGCCATCGTGTACGCCACGTGCGGCGCGAACCACTTGGCCTTCATGCTCAACGGCGGCGACAGATTCAATATGTGCGGATTGCGGCCCGCCTTGGCCGATTGCCTGAGATACGGCAGGCAGGCCTGCGAGCACACGAACGTGCCGCGCACGTTGACACCGAACATCAGGTCGAAGCGCTTCATCGGCGTTTCGAGCGTGCCCGACAGCGAGATCGCGCTGGCGTTGTTTACGAGGATGTCGATGCCGCCGAAATGCTCGGCGCACTGCTTCGCCGCCTCCGCCACCGCGTTCTCGTCGCGGATGTCGACCTGCATCGCCAGCGCCTTGCCGCCGGCCTCTTCGATCTCGCGTGCCGCAGTGTGAATCGTGCCGGGCAGTTTCGGATGGGGCTGATCGCTCTTCGCGGCGATCGCCACGTTGGCGCCGTCACGCGCGGCGCGCACGCCGATGGCCAGGCCGATGCCGCGCGATGCGCCGCTGATGAAGAGAGTTTTGCCTTTGAGCGTCATGACGGCTCCGCGAAAAGTCAGTCGGAGACGGAACGCTACTCTAGCCGTGGATTGCAGTCCACGCCGTTCGCGCGATCAACGCGCCGACGATGACGATGAACGCCTTGCGCACGAAGACGCTGCCGCCGCGCAGCGCCAGTCGCGTTCCGACGAGCGCACCGGCGATGTTGCAGATCGCCATCCCGGCGCCGACGTACCACAGCACCAAGCCGTGCGCCGCGAAGTACGAAAGCGCGGCCGCGTTGGTCGCGACGTTGACCGCGCGAGCTGCCGCGCCGGCGTGCAGGAAATCGTAGCCGTAACAGCGCACGAACACGAAGATCAGCAGGCTCCCGGCGCCGGGCCCGAAGAACCCGTCGTACAAACCGACGGCCGCGATCGCCGCCGCGCCGACGATGTGATGCGAGCCGGCGAATGCGCGCGGCGCATGGTCGCCGCCGAGATCCTTGCGCCACAGCACATAGATGAGGACGGCGAGCAGCATGATCGGAACGAGCGGGCGAAACACTTCGGGCGCGACGACGCTGGCGAGCCTTGCACCGCCCACGGACATCACGAGTGCGACGAGCGCCAGCGGCGCCAATGCGCGCCAGGGAATCGAAACTCTGCCCGCGTAGCGTGCGACGGCGCTGAGCATGCCGAACAGACCGGCGAACTTGCTCGTGCCGAGCAGCGTCGCCGGCCCCACGTTCGGATACACCGCGAACAACGCCGGGATCTGGATGAGCCCGCCGCCGCCGACCATCGAGTCGATGAGACCGGCGGCGAATGCGGCGACGAGCACCAGCAGGAGGTCGGCGGACAATTCGGGCACGTGCGAAGAATACCGGTATATTGACGCCCTCCAACAACGATTCGACCCAGAGTCGAACCAGGGAATTCCAATGCGCGCACCGCTCCAAGCTTTGCTGCTCGGCTGCCTGTTGCTGGCATCCGGCCCGTCGCTCGCCCAGGACGTCTGGGACCAGGTCGAGCATCGCTACGCCGACTCCAACGGCGTCAAGATCCACTACGCGGTATTGGGCGACGGTCCGCTCGTCGTGATGATCCACGGCTTTCCCGACTTCTGGTACACGTGGCGCCACCAGATGCGCGCACTCGCGGATCACAAGTACCGCGTCGCCGCCGTCGATCTGCGCGGCTACGACCTGTCGGACAAGCCGAAGGGAGTCGAGAACTATGCGATCCCGCTGCTGGTCGGCGACATCGCCGCGGTCGTGAAGGCCGAGCAGCAGACCGACGCGATCATCATCGGTCACGACTGGGGCGGCGCCGTCGCGTGGAACGTCGCGATGACCAGGCCGGAGATCACGCGGCTGCTGATCATCTGCAACCTGCCGCATCCCGCCGGCATCGCGCGCGAGATCGCCACCAATCCGCAGCAGAAGAAGAACAGCGAGTACGCGTTCAACTTCCAGAAGCCCGACGCGCACAAGACGCTGACGGCCGAACGGCTGGCGGGCTGGGTGCGCGATCCGGCCGCGAAACCGCGCTACATCGAAGCGTTCAACAAGTCCGACTTCGAGAGCATGCTCAACTACTACAAGGCGAATTATCCGAAGCCGGATGCGCCGCCGCCCGCCGCAGAAGTGCAGTTCCCGAAGGTCAAGGTGCCCGTGCTGATGTTCCACGGCCTCGACGACCAGGCGTTGCTGCCCGGCGCGCTCAACGGCACGTGGCAGTGGGTGGAGAAGGACCTCACGATCATGACGATCCCGGGCGCTGGCCACTTCGTGCAGCAGGACGCGGCCGAGACCGTGAGCAACACCATGGTGGATTGGCTGGCGCGGCACCCGAAATAGCATGAAAAAGAAAATTCTCGGCGGCATCGGCGTGCTGGTCGTGATCGCGTGCGTCGCCGCGTATCTGAACCGCGATCAGATCTTCATGATGATCGCGTTCGGCAAGCTCAAGCCCGCGCACAGCTTCGCCGCAGCGCCGCCGCCGGCCGCGCCCGACTACGCGGTCGCGACGAGTTGGGCCGCACTGCCCGATCGGCAAGACCCCGCCGACGTGCTGCCCGGCGGCGACGTGCGGGACGGCCAGGCGACTGCGCAGGTCGACGTCTTCTTCGTGCATCCCACGACGTTCTTCGGCACGGCCTCGTGGAATCAGCCGCTCGACGACAACTCGACGAACCAGCTGACCGACTCGTTCGTGCTGCGCAGCCAGGCTGCGGTGTTCAACAGCTGCTGCAAGATCTACGCGCCGCGCTATCGCCAGGCGACGATCTATTCGTTCATGGACAGATCGGGCAGCGGCACGTCGGCGCTGGATCTCGCGTACCAAGACGTGCAGCGTGCATTCGATTACTTCATCGAGCACTACAACCAGGGCCGGCCGTTCATCCTCGCCGCGCACAGCCAGGGATCGCTGCACCTGCGCACGCTTCTGGAGAAGCGCATCACCGCAACGCCGCTGCGCGAGCGGCTCGTTGCCGCGTATTTGATCGGCTTCGGCATCGATCGCGACGCGATGGCGAAGACCGTTCCCGATGTGCCGGTGTGCGAATCGGCCGAGCAGACCGGCTGCGTGGTGACGTGGAATGCCATCGGTCCGCAGGTGAGGAAGTGGGCCGACTCGAGCAAGAGCATCTGCGTGAATCCGCTGACCTGGCGCACCGACGGCGCGCCGGCGGACGCGTCGCTGAACATCGGCGGCGTGTCATACGCCGGCACGTTCGAAGGCACGCTCGCGGACGTGAAAGGCGTGCCGCAGGATTTCGTCGACGCCAAGCCGATCCTGGAGCCGGGCGTCGCCGACGCGCAATGCGTCGACGGCATGCTGCTGGTGAAGGCAATCCACTCGAAGTACTACGCCGCGCGGCCGATGGGTAAAGACAACTACCACATCTACGACTACAACCTGTTCCACATGAATCTGCGGAAGAATGTGGAGTTGAAGGTGGGGAAGTACCTGGAGGCGGTAGGGAGCGACTAGCCCAGGATCGCTTCTCTCTTATACAAGCGGATCGCCAGCAACACGAACAGCCCGCCGAGCAGCAGCGTCGTTCCCGCCGAAATCAGCGCGTGCAATGGCGGAATAGCATCGCCGCGCATCAGGCTCGTGGCGAGCAGATGCTGACTGAGGCTCGGGATCGTCATCAGTGCGGCGCTTGGCTTGGTGCCGTTCACGACGGCGAACATGATCGGCGCAATCGGCAACAGCATCACGACCGATAGCCACGACTGAGCTTCGCGATTGCTGCGCGTGAACGACGCAACCGCAGTCATCAGGCCG
Organism: Steroidobacteraceae bacterium; assembly: GCA_036004505.1. Classification (GTDB taxonomy): domain Bacteria; phylum Pseudomonadota; class Gammaproteobacteria; order Steroidobacterales; family Steroidobacteraceae; genus Steroidobacter. The sequence goes on along the minus strand of DASYRK010000073.1, from coordinate 11,556 downwards.
GCGCCGAGTGGGACGAACGGCAACATCACCGCGAAGATCGCGAGCACGACGCGCGGGCCGAAGTTCGCGGACATGCCGAGCGCTTCCAGCGGAATGAACTGCAACACGATGCCGAACGCGGTCAGCGTGAGCAGCAGCGAGATCGACATGAACGCCGAAGTCGCGAGCATCTTGCCGACGATCAGCTCCGCGCGTTTCACCGGCAGTCCGAGCAACGGCTCCAGCGAGCCGCGCTCGCGCTCGCCCGCCGTAGTGTCGATCGCGAGATAGAAACCGCCGACCAGCATCGACATGAACGAGAAGTACGTCATCATCCCGAGGATCAGCAGCGAACGTCCTGCCGGCGTCGCGACGTCGAGCGTGCGCACGTCGACGGGTTGCACGACCTCCGGACTGATGCCGCGCACGAGCAGACGCAGCGACGCGAGCTGACCGCCGTAGGCTTGCAGCAAGCGCCGCGCGCGCTCTGCGCTCGCGCTCGTCTGTTGATTCGCGGTGTCGACGACGAGATCGAGCGGCGCCGGCTTGCCTGCCTGCAACTTGTCGCCGTACTCGGCGTCGATGAGCAGCACGAGGTCCTCGCGCCCGGCACGGACCTCGCTGATCGCTTCGTCCGCCGCCATCGTGACGGTCTTGACCTGCACGCCGTTCTCTTCGAGAAAGTGCACGAGATTCGGCGCGTGCTCGATGCCCGACACGGACAGCCGCAGCGGCTTGTCCTGGCTTTCCACGACGCGCTTCGACGCCAGCGAAGTCGTCAGGCCGAAGATCACCGGCGCGAGCAGCACGCCGAACAGGAACGCCGAGACAATCACGCGGCGGTCGCGCAGGTTCTCGAGCATTTCCTTGGCGAAGACGATGCGGATTGCGCGCGTCATGCGGCGACACCGCCGTCAGCGGCGCGTACGAACGCCTCCTCGAGATCCGCGGCCCCGGTCGCCGCGAGGATCTCCGCCGGCGTGCCGCGAACGACGACGCGCCCGTGCGAGATGATCACGATGTCGTCGCACAACGCAGCGACTTCCTGCATCACGTGACTGGAGAACAGCACGCAGCGGCCCGATGCGCGCAGCTGCCGGATCAGTTCGCGCAGCATGCGGACGGCGTTGACGTCGAGGCCGTTCGTCGGCTCGTCGAGAATGATCGTGCGCGGTTGGTGCACGAGCGAGCGCGCGAGTGCAACCTTCAAACGCTCGCCCTGCGAGTAACCCTTGGCGCGCCGGCTTGCGACCGCACTTAGCGCAAGACGCTCGATCAGCTCATCGGTGTGGCGATCCAAGTCCGCGCCCGTCAGCCCGTGCATCTTGCCGTAGTAGCGAATGTTCTCGCGGCCCGTGAGATGCGCATACAAGCCGCTCGCGTGCGGCAGCACGCCGAGCGATCGCCGCACCTGCAACGGTTGCTCCAGGCAATCGAAACCGTCGACGACTGCGCGGCCCGTATCCGGCCGCAGCACAGTGCTCAGGATCCGCAGCGTGGTGGATTTGCCGGCGCCGTTGTGACCGAGCAGCCCGGTGATGCGACCGTCCTGCGCCTCGAACGACACGTCGCTCAAGGCCTGCACGGCGCCGAATTTCTTGCTCAGGCTTGCGACGCGAATCATGGCGCCGTCGCGCTCCGCGACAACATGAACGGCGTCGGGCCGATGCTGCGCACGCAGGCATCGTCCAGGTCGGCGGCAGTCCCCGCAGCGATGAACTCGGCCATGAGCCGCGGCATGCAGCCGATCGCGAACTGCCCGTGACCCTGGCCGGCAGCGACCAGGTGCTTGCCGTTACGCAGCCCCTTCATGATCAGATCCGCGTAGCGTTGCGGCGTTACCGGATCGTCGGTGCCGGACAGCACCAGCGTCTGCACGTCGCTCTGCAGCGGCTTGCCAAAGTCCGCGTCGACCGGGCCGCGCGGCCATTCCGCGCAAACTGCGCGCATACCGCTCATGAACGCCGTGCCCATGTAGGTCTTCGCGAGCGCTGCCTCGGTCACGTGCTCCTGACCCCAGCGCGGCGCGTCCTCGCTGCATACGACTGCGAAGTGCATGCCTTCGGCGATCTGCTGTTCGAGATCATTCGCGACGCGCAGATATTGCGCCGCCAGCGCCTGCGGCTCGCGCAGCGACTGCGCTTCGTGAATCAGCAACGGCAGCGTCGACACTGTTTCATCTGCGTAGCTCAGCAGCCGAATCGCGGCGCCCAGGCGCGCAACATCGAGCTTGGTGCTCGTCAGCGTGCCCGTCGTCGGATCCGGAATCGAAACCGTCACCGGCTCCTTGCGCAAGCGCTCCTGCAGAGCCGCGAACTGCGCGGGAATCTGCGGAAACACACGGGCGCAATCGGTATCGCGCGCGCAGCGGTGCAAGGCGCTGTCGATCGCGTGCTGAGCTTCGATCGCAACGTCGGGCCCGAGCGCGACCTCGGCGGGCACTACGCCGTCGAGGATCGCCGTACGCACCCGGCCGGGATAGCGGCGCATATAGTGCTGCGCGACGCGCGTGCCGTAGGAGATTCCGTAGAGGTTCACCTTCACGTAGCCGAGCGCGGCACGCACCTCGTCGAGGTCGCGCACGGCGATGCTCGTGGTGTAGTAGCGCGGGTCGCCGGGCATTGCCGCGCGGCACTCACGCACCAGGGCCTGCAACTTCTGCGGATCGAGCACCGTGAAATCGGCATCGTCCGGCAGCGTGCAGTCGAGCCGGTTCGAGCGTCCGGTGCCGCGCTGATCGACCAGCACCAGGTCGCGGTCACGCCGGATGCGTGCGAATGCCGGAGCTACGCTCAGATAGAAATCGCTGGCGGCCTGTCCGGGCCCGCCGCTCAGGATGAACAGCGGATCGGCCGCCGGCTTCAGGCGCAGCGCCGGGATCACCGCGACGTGCAATTGCAGTTCTTTGCTCTGGAGATCGTCACGGTTTTCCCGCACGTGATAGGAGCCGCAGCGGGCCGCGACGCTGCCTCCGGCCACGGCGCTCTCCAGGCGGCATTCGTCGAGCCGCAGCGTCGAGTCGGCGGATGCAGCACGGATTGCGCTGCAAAATATCCATGCTACTAACCAAGGAACCTGTACCCGCATGGGCTGTCCGGACGTTGTAGTCGAATGCACCGGCGACAGTTTGATACATTCGCACGCCTGTCGGGGATCATCCATGGAGTCACAATGAGAATTCGAACGCTGCTCACCGCCTCGCTGCTGGCAGCATTGCCGCTGTCGGGCGCGCTGGCCAAAGACGCTGCGCTGGCCAAGGCCGTCGCAGACCCCAACCGCACCCCGACCCTGGTCGCGCGCGACTCGTATCGGCATCCGCAGGAAGTGCTGGAATTCGCCGGCATCAAGCCGACGATGACGGTCGTCGAGGTCTCGCCGGGCGGCGGCTACTGGACCGAGATCCTCGGCCCGTACCTGAAGGACAAGGGCACGTATTACACGGCGATGGTCCCGCGCGGCGCCAGCGAGCGAGCAGCGAAGGCCGTGGACGACTGGAACAAGAAGCTCGCGGACAACAAGGCCCACTGGGGCGACGTGAAGCTCACGGAGTTCGGCAAGGGCGCCTATGACATCGCACCCGCCGGCTCCGCCGACCTCGTCATGACGTCCCGCAACGTGCACAACTGGATGGGCGCGGGCTTCGCCGACGAGGCGTTCGCCGCGTTCTACAAGGCGCTGAAGCCGGGCGGCACCCTGAGTGTCGAGGAGCATCGCGGCCTGGCGGACAAGCCGCAGGATCCCAAGGCCGCGGACGGCTACGTGCGCGAGGATCACACCATCGAGCTGGCGAAGAAGGCCGGCTTCGAGCTCGTCAGCCGCTCCGAGGCGCTGGCGAACAAGAAGGACACGAAAGATTGGCCGAAGGGCGTGTGGACGCTGCCGCCGACGCTCGCGCTCGGCGAGCAGGATCGCGACAAGTATCTCGCCATCGGCGAAGCCGACAACTTCCTGCTGAAATTCCGCAAGCCGAAATAGGACAGGCCATGGATGAAGACGTCAAACGCTGGATCTACTGGGCGATCCCGGTCATCGTAGTGATCGGCGCGGGCGTCGCCTTCTACTACTACCGCACCCACAGCGCGCCCAAGCCCGAGCCAGCGGCGCAAACGCAGCCGGCGGCGACCACCGAGCCGCCGGTGCAGCAGCATCCGATCGAGCAGGAGGACGCGGCGAAGCCGCTGCCCGATCTCGCTAGCAGCGATAGCAGTGTGCAGGAGTCGCTGGTCGGCGCCCTCGGACGCTCGCTCGAGCAGGTGCTGGTGCCGAAGGACATCGTGCGCAACGTCGTCGTCACCATCGACAACCTGCCGCGCAAGAAAGTCGCGATCCAGATGCGGCCGCTCAAGCCGACGGGCGGCGAGCTCATCGTCGCACCGGGCGGCGAGCCGACACTGAGTCCCGACAACGCCGAGCGCTACGCCGCGCTCATGACCGTCGTGAAGAACGCAGACGTGCAACAGGTCGTGTCCGTGTATCGGCACTTCTATCCGCTGTTCCAGCAGGCGTATGTCAATCTGGGATATCCCGACGGCTATTTCAACGACCGCCTGGTCGAAGTGATCGATCACCTGCTGGCGACGCCGGACGTGGCCGGTCCGATCAAGCTGACGCAGCCAAGCGTGTTCTATCAGTTCGCGGACCCGTCGCTGGAGGAGCGCTCCGCGGGCCAGAAGCTCATGATCCGCCTCGGGCCCGAGAATGCCGCGATCGTGAAAGACAAGCTGCGCACGCTGCGCAAGGAAGTCGCGAAGCAGCAGGTGGGTCAGCAATGAGGGGCCATCATGCACAAGATCGCGCTGGTGCTGGCGATCGCCGCGGTCGGCGAAGGACTGCTTGCGCTCCATCTGGTCAGGCAGCTGCACGAGGAGCGTGAGGGCGCTCAGGCGTTGCAGGCCCGCGTAACCGAGCTCGAGCGGCGCGCGCCGCAAGGAGCTGCGGGAGCTACGTTCGTCGCTGTCCCGCAATCCACGGCTTCGTCGTTCGCGATCGTCAATCGCAACATACCCGCGCAGCCGCAGCTGCCGCAGCCTGCCGCCACGAACGCGCCCAATCCGCAAGACCTGCGCGAGCAGATGAACGCAGCGATGGAGCGCCAGCGCAACCTGCTGAGCGATCCGGAGTATCGCGAGGCGCTGCAGACCCAGCAGAAGATGATGCTGAAGCAGCAGAATCCGGACGTCGCGCGCGATCTCAATCTCACGCCCGAACAGGTGGACCGACTGTTCGCCGCGCTCGCGGACCAGTCGATGCGCTCGATGGAAACCGTGAGCATGTGGCAGCAACAGGGCAACCAGGCGTCGCCCGAGGAGCTGCAGCGCAAGTCACTGGAACAGCAAAGCGCGAACGAAGCGGAGCTGAAGAACGTCCTCGGCGAGGCGAAGTACCGCGAATGGATGGAGTACCAGACGACGGCGCCTGCGCGCTATGAAGCGGCGCGCCTACGCAGCCTGCTGGCGGATGCCGGCGTGCCGCTGGACCAGAGTCTCGCGAAGCCGCTGCAGAAGGTTCTGCTCGAGCACCAGAAGCTGGAGCAGCAGAGGATGCAGCAGTTCTTCGCGAAGCAGGACTCCGCGAACACGGCCAGGATTGGCTTTGTTACCGACGATCTGCGGAGTGCCGCCGGGCTGGCGCCCAATACCGAAGAGCACATGGAGGAGATGCAGCGCCGGCAGCGCGAAAAGCTGGCGCGCGTGCTCACGCCGGAGCAGCTCAAAGTGATCGAAGACGAGCAGAATGCTCAGCTGCAGTTGCAGCGCGTGCAAACGAAGCTCATGCGTGCGCAAGCGACGGCCGTTACCGGCGATCCCGCGCAGAACGACACCGCCGTCTACTTCGCGCCGAACGCGACTGTCGAGCCGGCCGTCGACGACTGAGTGACCCTGGAGAGTGAGACGATGCGTGCAAGTCATCTCGTGAAGCTGCAACTGCCGACGTTGGCGATGCTCGCGCTGTGCGCATGCGGGGGCTCGCAGGCGCCTTCGCCGCCCGTGGCCGCGCAGCCTCAATCGCCGACGGGTGCCGCGGCTGGGAACGATGAGCCCGCCAATCCCGCCTTCATCGGCCGCATCTGGCGCTCGTCAACGTCCGGCAATCCGCTCGGCACGATCATGATCTTCCTGCCCGATCGGTTGCTGCTGATGGATTCGTGCTTCGAGACGTTTCGTGTCTCGCAGTGGGGCGTGGCCGGCAACAACATCCGCTGGCTCGAGGACACGGTGCCGATCGAGGCGGAAGTGATCATGCCGGGGCCGAACGAGCTGACGCTGCGCGTCGCGGGGCGCGACCAGACGTTCATCGCGATGACCGACGCCTGGACCTGCCCGGACATGCCGAAGTGAGCTGCCCCGTCGACGCAGCTCAGCGCGCGGAGGCCTGAGGCCGCGAGCGATTCCAGCGGCGGCGGCGATTGTTCCGCTGCTGCCCTTGAGGCTGCTGCTTCGAGTGCCCGTGCGACTGCTTGTGAGCGTGCGGACGCGACTCGGGTTGCCGCTGCTGTTGCGCAGGCGCGGCCTCACGCTGCGGTTGCGGCTGCGCGCGCTTGAAGTGCGGCACCGGCAGCTGCGGAATCGGCTTGCGCAGCACCTTCTCGATGTCCTTCAGCAGACCGATCTCATCCTGCGCGACCAGCGACACGGCGATGCCCGTCGCACCCGCGCGGCCGGTGCGGCCGATGCGATGCACGTAGTCTTCCGGCACGTTCGGCAGCTCGTAGTTGACGACGTGCGGCAGCTCCTTGATATCGAGTCCGCGCGACGCGACTTCGGTCGCGACCAGCGCGCGCACATCGAAACGCTTGAAGTTGGCGAGCGCCTGCGTGCGCGCCGACTGGCTCTTGTTGCCGTGAATCGCGGCGGCCTCGATGCCGTCTTCCTGCAGCTGCTTCGTCAGGCGATTCGCGCCGTGCTTGGTGCGCGTGAAGATGAGCACCTGCGACCAGTCGCCGTCGTGGATCAGGTGCGACAACAGCGCGCGCTTCTGATCCTTCGGCACCATGTACGCGCACTGCTCGACCGAATCGACCGCGGCGTTGCGCCGTGCGACTTCGATCTCGACCGGCTGATGCAGCAGGTTCTGCGCGAGCCGCCGGATGTCGTCGGAATAGGTCGCCGAGAACATCAGGTTCTGCCGCTTCCGCGGCAGCAGCTTGATGACGCGGCGGATGTCGGCGATGAATCCCATGTCGAGCATGCGATCCGCTTCGTCGAGCACCAGGATCTGCACTTGCGACAGATCGACCGTGCCCTGCTGCGCGTGATCGAGCAGGCGGCCCGGCGTTGCGACCAGAATGTCGGTGCCGCGGCGCAGGTTGTCGATTTGCGGACCGATGCCGACGCCGCCGAAGACGACGAGCGTGCGCAACCGCAGGTGCTTGCCGTAGGTGCGAACGCTTTCGTTCACCTGGGCCGCGAGCTCGCGTGTCGGCACGAGCACCAGCGCGCGCGGAGCCTTCGGCGGATGGGCGTTGGCGTTCAGGAGCTGCAGGATCGGCAGCGCGAAGCCGGCAGTCTTGCCGGTGCCGGTCTGCGCGCCGGCCAGGATATCCCGGCCCGCGAGAATTTCGGGGATCACGCGCGTCTGCACGGGCGTGGGTTCAGCGTAGCCGCGGTCAGCGAGCGCACGCGTGAGTTCGGGCATCAGCCCGAGAGAAGTAAATGGCATTTGGAAAAGAGTCCTCTACCAGCCCGCATGCGACGTGAAGTCGCTGGTCCAGTCGAGGCGGAGATTAATTTCGAGGCGAGCGGGTCAGTTTTTTGGACCCGGGAAACCGCGAGGGGGTAAACGAGCTGACCGGACGGCAGCTTGTAAGCGGGGCGCACTGTACAGGTAAACGCCGCCAACCACAAATCTTTGCGCTGGACTCGCTAGAGTAGCCGCAGTGAAAACAACGACGGGGGGACGGCTCATGCAGCTCGCTCGATGGGGAGTCCTGATCTGTATGGCGGGAGGGCTGGCCGCCTGCGCCGGCGGTCCCGGAGCTGGCTCGGCGACGGGCCTCGAGATCAAAGTGCTGTCGAACCGCGCCGATCTCGTGAGTGGCGGCGATGCGCTGGTCGAAGTCGTGTTGCCGCAGGCCGCGACGTCGGAAGGGCTGCGCGTCGACGTGGACGGTCGCGACGTCAGCAGCTCGTTCAAGCAGCGCGCGGACTCGCGCCTCGTCGGGCTCGTCACGGGCCTCAAGGACGGAGCGAACGTCGTGACCGCTCGTCTCGGCGGACGCGGCGCGCGCCTGACGATCACCAATCATCCGATTGGCGGACCGATCTTCTCCGGAGCGCAAGTGCAGCCCTGGGTCTGCGCGGAACCGAGCGCGAGCGGACTGAGCACTGCTGCGACTGACGCTCAGTGCAACATCGCAAGCGAAGATCACCTGTTCTATCGCACGACCGAGCAATGCTCCATGCGGAGCAACGGCCCGCCGTGCTTCAAGCCGTACGACGCGAACGCAGCACCGCCGGCCGATCTGGCGGAGACGACGAACGATCAGGGCGTGAAGGTGAAGTACATCGTGCGCGTCGAGCGCGGCGTGATGAATCGCGCGATCTACGATCTCGCGGTGCTGTTCGATCCGGCCGGCGGCGGCGATGCCGGACTCACCGCGTGGAATCGCAAGCTGCTGTGGTCGTTCGGCGGCGGCAGCGGCACACCGTACAGACAGTTCCCGCCGAACACCGCCTGGCAACAGGCCGATTACGCGCTCGCTCGCGGCTATCTCGTCGCGCAAAGCGCGCACACCGACCAGCAGCTCAACTCGAATCACGTCGTGGCGGCCGAGACCGTGATGATGGGCAAGGAGCACGTCATCGAGCGCTACGGCGAGATCAAGTACACGCTCGGCGTCGGCTGCTCCGGCGGCTCGATCATGCAGTTGCAGCTGGCGTCGATGTATCCGGGACTGCTCGACGGCATCCAGCCCGCGTGCACGTATCCGGATGCGTACTCGACGGGCATCGAGGTCAGCGATTGCGTGCTGCTCGGCAACTACTTCGCATCGTCGGAGTTCGCGGCGTTGACGAAGGAGATGACACCGGCGCAGATCGCAGCGAAGAAGGCAGCGATCGCGGGTCACATGGATGACAAGGCGTGTCCTGCGTGGGCGACGTCGTTCGGCAGCTCGAACGAGCCGGGCGCCTACACGAACCCGCGCACCAAGAAGCCGATGAACAATTGTTTGCTGCCCGACAGCCAGGTGTACGACGCCGCGCAGAGTCCCGGCGGCGTGCGCTGCACGATTCCCGAATATGCGATGGCGATCTGGGGCGGGCAGTCCGCGCATCCCCGCGTCGCGAATCGGACCAACGACAACGCCGGCGTCCAGTACGGACTGAAGGCGCTGCAGGCCGGGCAGATCAGCGCCGAGGAATTCGTTGCGCTCAACGAGAAGATCGGCGGCAGCGACAACGATATGAAGATGACGGCGCAGCGCATGGTCGCCGACCCGCAAGCGCTGCGCATCGCGTACCAGGACGGCATCGTCAGCGACGCGAAGCAGTGGGCGAAAGTGCCGATGATCGACTGGCGCGGCAACGACAACTCCAACATCCACATGAACTGGCGCGCATTCGCGGTGCGCGAACGGCTCGACCGTGTCAACGGCGGTCACGGCAACCAGGTGATCTGGCGCTACGGCCCGGGCCTGCTGCCGCCGCCGCAATTGATGGTCGATTCGCTGGTGACGATCGACAAGTGGGTCGCCGCGATCAAGGCGGATACCAGCGACACGCCGCTCGAACAGAAAGTCGTGAAGAACAAGCCGGCCGAGGCGTTCGACTTCTGCTACATCGGCAACGACTACACCACGAAGGTGACCGACTGGAGCAAGTGCGACGCCGATCCGGTGCTGCGCTACTTCTCCTCGCCGCGCCAGGTCGCCGGCGGTCCGCTCGCCGAAGACGTGCTGAAGTGCCAGCTGAAACCGCTGAAGCGCAGCGACTACTCGACGCCGTTCAGCGACGCACAGTGGACGCGCCTGGGCAAAGTGTTCGCCGACGGAGTATGCGACTGGAGCAAGCCGGGCGTGGCGATGCAGCGCTCCACGCCGTGGCGCACGTTCGCTAGTGGCCCGGGTGGCGTGCCGATGGCGGCGGCGCCGCGGTCGAAGAAGCTGCAGGAGTGAATCGCGGTCAAGCGGCTCGGCATAGCTGCAGCAGCGCTGCATAGTTACCTTGATCTGCTGCCTTGAGCGCGACCAGATAGGCGGGTCTGTGCGCATCATCGGTTCCCAGATTGGCGTTGCCACCCCACGTGAAGGGCGGCCGGCCAAAGTGCCGCTCTAGGATAAGGTCCGCCAGCAGTCGCGAATGCCGGCCGTTTCCGTTGCGAAACGGATGGATTTTCACGATGCGATGATGAACTCGGGCCGCGAATTCATCGGCGCTCATGAGCTTATCGTTCAACCAATGCTCTGCCGTATCCTTATAGAGGTTCAGCAGGTCGGGACGAATGTTGGCCAGGGGCGCAGCGAATTCGTTCTGCAGCTCTGTCGTGCGGATCTCACCTGCCCACTCCCAGACATCACCGAGCATTCGACGGTGCAAGGTCTGCAAGAACTGAATCGTCAGCATGTTCGGCATCCGCGCCACTCTGGATTTCATCGCCCACTCTTTCGCAGCCACGATGTTAGCTCCCTCCACCAGATTGAGCTGCGCGCGGGTTTTGACAAGGGGCAACTTGAGGCCTTGCAAGTCCTCAGCGGTCAGCGGAGTTTCGCCCACGACGACTTCGCCGATCAGCGCCACAGCGACTCCGGCTTGGTCATCAGCTCTCGCGCCAATTCGTCTATCTGCCGCGAGAGCTCCGCCTTCGTGAGGCCTTGCTGCTCGAGCGCCATCGACTTGGCAACAGGAGCGATACGTGATTCGGCCACCTCACGTGCGCGCGTGGCCAGCGTACTCCGCAAGCTCTTGCGCGGAACAATGGCGTAGACGAAGTCTGCATCGAGTGCATCAGCGGCACGCTTCAGTGTTTGCAATGTGATGGAGCCAACACGTTCGTTGTGCTCCAGCTGCGTGACGCCCGAAGGATCCTTAAAGCCAAGACGCGCTCCGAACGACCGCATCGACATCCCGAGTGTCTTGCGGATACTTCGCACCCAACCCTCGCGCGGAAGTTGGGCGAGCAGCAGTTGCGCGGATTTCTGCAGATTGGCGAGGTCTTTGTCGAACTGCTCGACGGCCAAGAGCTTTACTGGCGTTCGCATGGTTTTGTCCAGGTAGTTATAGCTACCTGATGATACACAAAATGTGTAGCTATAACCACACGTTTGTGTAGACCACATGTAGCTATAGCTACGGTACTCTGCCAGTCAATGTCGAAATAAGCCTTTGATTTATAAAAATATCAGGCCCGCCTCAGTTAACACGGGTCTCCCGCGCAACGGCACTTTGCGGATTGACGCTCAGCAGCACTCTCAGCTTCGTTAGCAGATCTGCTTCCCGATAGGGCTTGGCGAGCACGTCGGCGCCTTTCTCCTGCGCCGTGTACGACGCCGCGTAGCCGGTCGCATACAGCACCGGCAACTGCGGGCGGCGCTCGCGCGCGAGGCGGCCGAGCTCGAAACCGTTCATGCCCGGCATGACG
>DASYRK010000072.1:0-37219 GCA_036004505.1 Steroidobacteraceae bacterium | reverse complement strand
GGGCAGCTGCAGCGAGGCGGCGTGACTTTCCTTGCTGTCCCAGACCTCGGTGATCCAGATCGCATCGCCATCCTTCGGGTCGCGCGCAACGACGTAGCTGAGGCAGCCCGGCATCGCTGCGGTGCTTTCGAGCAGGATCGCGATGAACGCTTCGCGCTGGCCGGGCACGCAGGTCATCTTGCCGATCAGTCCGTACATCTTCGTTTCCTTCTGCGATTGCTGCGGTTCGCCGGCGCAACCGGCGAGCGTTGCGAAAACCGCGGCGCCGGACAGCTTGGTGAAGTCGCGGCGCCCGATGCTCACCGGCTCACTCCTTGAGTGAGCTCGGCAGCAGTCGTGAACTTCGGCGCGATGTCGACCGGCACGCTCGCGAGCCTGTCGATGACTTTCTGCACTTCCGGCCGGATCACGACCATCTTGTCGAACAGTTGCTTCACGCCCGCGTAGTCGCCATGCGCCTGCAAGGTCATGATGTCGTGTGTCAGGCCGGCGACTGCCTTCTTCGTCTTCGCCAGATCGAGCGCGAACAGGCCGTCCTTGCCGATGCGGATCGCGCCGTGATCGAGCAGATAGTTCACCTGCAGCGTCATGCCCTTCGCGTGCGCGTCGTTCAGGCCGAAGCGCAGCGTGCGGAACGTCGACGCGAGGAACGTGGTGTACATGCTGCGCTCCTGCTTCTTGTCGATGACGCCCTTGTCCATCAGGTACTGCAATGCCCACAGGCCCGAGATGTCCGCCTTCGCTTCCTCGAGCGGACCGTTCAGCTCCTTCAGCTCCTGCCGCACGGTCGTGTCGCGCCCGTTGACCTTGATCGTCTGCGGACCCAGGCCGTGCATCAGCTCGTGCATCAGGATGTGCGTGAAGAACGACTCGAACTCGACCGCGGGCTGATCGGCGGGCGCGAGCGCCTGCTTCGAGATCGGCACCAGCACCTGCGCGAACTTCGCCTGCTGAAAGTTCTTCAGCAGCACGCGCTTCGAGCCTTTCTCGGCGACGACGCGCTCGTCGTTCGGCAGATTGAACGCCGCGGTCTGCACGCCGTGATTGCCGTCGCCGGCGGCGAACACGACGTTGACGACACGGATCGGCGCATAGCCGCCGAGCTTCGGGCGGCGGTACTGCGGATCGATCGGCAGGTGATTCTCCAGCTCCTGCAGCTCGCTGCTGAAGCGCTTCAGCTCCGTCGTGGCGTCGCGGTCGGCGAGCGCGATGAACGCCTCGAACGCCGCCTTGAAGTTGAACCATTCGTCCTCGTACACCTCGTACGGGCCGATCGTCGGCTCGATGGAGGCGTCGAGCTCCATCCAGGCGACGTCACTCGCGTAGTAGTCGTTGCTCACGAACGCGTCAGCGCGCTTCTCGAGGAATGATTGCAGCGTCGGCTGCTTCGTCAGCGCCGCGGCTTCGCGCAACAGGCGCGCCATTTCGGCCAGCTCGCCCTGGTACTCGAGCGAGTACGGCACCGTCGTCAGCTTGCCTTCCGGCGTGCGCCGGATCGTCGTGAAGAATCCGGTCGCCGCCGCGTGCTGCTCGCCCTGCAGCGTCTTCATCCATTCGTCCACTTCCTCGCGCGTCGCGCCGGCGGCATAGAAGTTGCCGCCCGGCGGCTTCGCGCCTGCACCCGGCACAAACAGCCGGTCCTCATCCAGCTCCGACCACGGACCCCTGTTCAGCAGGAAGTAGCTCAGCCGCGCGCGGCCGAGCGGCGTGTCGTCCGCAAGGAGCTGCAGGAGCGTGGATTCGAGGCCTGGCGAGCGCTGGCGCACGAACAACGCATCGATGTACCGCGACGCCTCGATCAGCCGCACGAGCGCGGCGCGCTCCTGCGCCGGCAGATACGAGACGTCGACCTTCACGTCGACCGGCGCGAAGCGCGCCTCCATCGACTTGAGCTGGGCGGCGTCGGGCATGGGCTGCTCATTCGCTGCGGCGGCGGTGCCGGCCAGCGCGCAGAGCGCAGCCATCACGGTGGGCGCGAGACGCATCGGGACCTCGGGTTTCTGCAGAGTGATATGAGGCCTCGCTGTTTACCCGTCCGGCCGCCGTGTTTCAATAGCAGCCGCTGCCGGGGAGCCACAAATGATCGACCGCGAGCTGGACATTGAGACTGCCGACGGCGTGATGAACACCTTCGTCACGCATCCCGAGGAAGGCGGCCCACATCCGGTAGTGCTCTTCTACATGGATGCTCCCGGCAAGTGCGGCGAGCTGCACGACATGGCGCGACGCCTCGGCAGCGTCGGCTACTTCGTCCTGCTGGCGAATCTCTACTACCGCCGCGACCGGAATTTCCGCGTGGGCGCCAGCGAGGCGGAACGGCAGATCATGTGGGATCACATGAGCTCGCTGAACCGCAAGACGGTGCTCACGGACACGGCTGCGATGCTGAAGTTCGCCGACGGCGATGCGACCGCGCGCCGCGGCAAGGTCGGTGTCGTCGGCTACTGCATGAGCGGGCCATTCGTGTTCTGGGCTGCCGCTGAGCATTCCGATCGCGTTGCAGCTGCGGCGTCGTTTCACGGCGTGCGTTTGTGCACCGACGATCCGCAATCGCCGCATCGCTACGCGAATTCGATCAAGGCCGAGCTGTACATCGGCTGCGCGCAGACGGACTCCTATGCGCCGACGGCAATGATCGAAGCGCTCGATCAGCATTTGCGCACGACGCCGGTTCGCTATCGCATCGAGACCTATGCCGAGACTCACCACGGCTTCGTCTTTCCGAAGCGCGAGGGCATGTATCAGAAGGCGGGCGCCGAGCGGCACTGGGAACGGTTGTTCGCCCTGTTCCAGAGGAACCTATGAAAACAACGTCGCTGCTGGCAGCAGGCGTCGTCGTTACGCTGTGCGCGCACGGCGCGCTCGCGCAGACGCGCGCGCCCTCCAACCCCGACCGCAACGCGTACTTCGGCGATCTGCACGTTCACACGAAGCTGTCCTTCGACGCTTACATCTTCAACGTGCGCGCGACGCCGGACGACGCGTACCGGTATGCGCAGGGTGAATCGATCCATCACGCGGCAGGCTACGACGTGCGGCTCACCGATGCGCCGCTCGACTTCCTCGCAGTCACGGATCACTCGGAGTATCTCGGCATCATTCCCGCGATGAGCGATCCGCAGCATCCGCTCTCGAAGATCCCGTACGCGCCGGATCTGTTCAGCACCGATCGTCAGAAGATCACCGCTGCGTTCCGGCGGATCGGCGACAGCCTGCGCTCCGGCCAGTACCTGCCCGAGCTCAAGGATCCGGCGACCTCGCGCTCGGCGTGGCGCACCCTCGTCGAATCCGCCGATCGCAACTACCTGCCGGGCAAGTTCACGACCTTCCGCGGCTACGAGTACACGTCGGCGCCGAACGGCCAGAACCTGCATCGCAACGTGATCTTCGCGGGCGCACGCACGCCGGACCTGCCGTTCACTGCACTCGAATCGCAGAATCCCGAAGCGCTGTGGCGCTGGATGGACCAGCAACGCGCGCAGGGCATCGAGCTGCTGGCGATCCCGCACAACTCGAACGGCAGCGACGGCCGCATGTTCGAGCGCGTTCGGTTCGACGGCCGGCCGATGGATCGCGCCTACGCGGAGCTGCGCACGCGCAACGAGCCGCTGACCGAGATCACGCAGGTCAAGGGCACGTCGGAGACGCATCCTTCGTTGTCGCCGAACGACGAGTGGTCGTCGTTCGAGATCATGGAGACGTACATCGGCTCGGACACCAAGGTGACGAAGTTCGCCGGCAGCTACGTGCGCGACGCCCTGAAGACGGGGCTGGAGTTCCAGCAATCGCAGGGCTTCAACCCCTATCGCTTCGGCCTCATCGGCTCCAGCGACACGCACAATGCCGCCGGTCCGTACGAAGAGAATCGTTACTTCAGCAAGGTCGGCCTGCTCGATGGAAAACCGGAGCAGCGCGGCTCCGTACCGCCCGCCGGCCGCACGTGGGACAACTACGAACCGACGACCAGTGCTGCGCGCTACCAGACGTGGGGCGCCGCCGGACTCACTGGCGTATGGGCCGAAGAGAATACGCGCGAGTCGGTCTTCGCGGCGCTGCGTCGCAAGGAAACGTTCGCCACTTCCGGTCCACGCATGCGCGTGCGCTTCTTCGCCGGCTATGACTTCAAGGACGGCCTCGAGAATCGGCAAGACATGGTCGCGCAGAGCTACGCGCACGGCGTTCCAATGGGCTCCGACCTGCTGCAACGGGGCATGCGCGCGCCGCGCTTTCTCGTGTGGGCGCTGCGCGATCCGCACGCCGGCTGGCTGCAGCGCGTGCAGATCGTGAAGGGTTGGATTCAGGACGGCAAAGCGCAGGAGCGCGTCTTCGACATCGCGTGCGCGGACGGACTCACGCCGGACAGCAAGGACTATCGCTGCGGCGACAACGGTGCGACGGTCGACATGCGCACGTGCGCGATGAGCGAGAACAAGGGTGCGGTCGAGCTGCGCTCGCTGTGGACGGATCCGACGTTCGATGCCAGACAACGCGCCTTCTACTATGTGCGCGTGCTCGAGAATCCATCATGCCGCTGGTCGACGTGGGATGCGCTGCGCGCCGGCGTCGAGCCGAATCCGAAGCTGCCGAAGACGATCCAGGAGCGCGCCTGGACCTCGCCGATCTGGTACGTTCCGCAAACCTGATCGACCGGAGCTCGTGCGTTGAACATCCTGCGCGCAGCCATTCGCGAGCCGCTGCTGCACTTCGTGCTGATCGGCGCGCTGCTGTTTGCGTTGACTGCGTGGCGTCAGCAGCAGCAGGACCACAGCGAGATTCGCATCACTTCCGGTGAGGTCGCACAGCTCGCTGCATTCTGGGAAACGCAGTCCCAGCGCAAGCCGACGGCCGCAGAGCTGCGCGGATTGATCGAGGAGCGCATCGATGAGGAAGTGCTCGCGCGCGAGGCCGTGCGGCTCGGTCTCGACCGCGACGACGTGATCGTGCGCCGGCGCCTCGCACAGAAGATGGCGTTCGTCAGCGACGACCTCGCGGTCGTGGGCGAGCCGGCCGAGGCGGATCTGCGCGCCTACTTCGAGGCGCACAAAGAGACGTATACGACACCCGATCTCTACGCGTTGCGTCATGTCTTCTTCAATCCGGATCGCCACGGCATGGCGCTCGACGCCGACGCGCAACGTGCACTGCAACGGCTGGCGCGCGGCGCCAACCCGAACGAAGTCGGCGATCCGTTCATGCTGGCGCGCGAGCTCGCAGACGTATCGCGCGACGACATCGCGCGCGATTTCGGCTCAGGGTTCGCAGAGGCGGTGACGACCTCGAAACCGGGCACTTGGGCCGGGCCCGTGCGCTCGCCTTTCGGCGTGCATCTGGTCAAGCTCGAATCGCATGCGCCGAGCAGCGTGGCGCGCTTCGCGGATGTGCGCGATCGCGTGCGCGAGGCTTGCCTCGCGCAGCAGCAGCAGGATGCGAACGCCGCGCTGCGCGCGAAGCTGCGCCAGCAATATCGGATCGTGGTCGAAACCGCGGAAGGAAGCGGATCATGAAAGGGACGGTCCTGGTCTTGCTGGCCCTATCCGTCGTCACGACATCCGCCCACGCCCACGAGATCCGCCCCGCCTACTTCGAAATCGTCGAGCAACCCGCCGGCGTCTACTCGCTCACCTGGAAACAACCCTCGCTCGCCGAAGCGCGCATCGCAATCGATCCGCAGCTGCCTGCGACCTGCGCACCGCTCGGCGAGCGCAACGTCGAAGTCGCCGCCGGCGCATTCGTCGCGCGCTGGCAGGTGCGCTGCCCGGGCGGACTCGAAGGCCAGTCGATCCGGATCGCCGGACTCGAGCGCACGCTCACGTCCACGTTCGTCCGCACCCAACTCGCGGACGGCAGAATCATCGCGGGAGTCGTGCAGGCGTCAGAGCCCTCGTTCCAGTTCGCTGCCGCGCGGCCGCTGCTGCCGGCGTATTTCGTGCTCGGCATCGAGCACATCCTGTCCGGCATCGATCACGTGTTCTTCGTGATCGGCCTGATCCTGCTCGTGCCGGCGATGTGGCGACTGCTCGGCGCGCTCACTGCGTTCACGGTCGCGCATAGCATCACGCTCGGCGCGGCAGCGCTGGGATTCGCGGGGTTGCCTCAGGCGTCGGTCGAAGTCCTGATCGCGCTCAGCATTCTCGTCGTCGGGTACGAGGTCGTGCGCGCCGCGCGCGGCCAGACCGGCCTGACGTCCGCCGTGCCGTGGGCAGTCGCGTTTGGCTTCGGGCTGCTGCACGGCTTCGGCTTTGCCGGTGCACTCGCGCAGATCGGCCTGCCGCAGGACGCGAAACTGGGCGCGCTGGTGCTGTTCAATCTGGGCGTCGAAACCGGACAGCTGATGATCGTCGTGGTCGCGGTGCCGATCGTGCGCTGGATCGCCACCCGCACCGCCACCCTGCGCCGGCGCATTCAGGTCGGCGCGGGCTATTCGCTGGGGGCAGCCGCGGCGTTCTGGATGATCCAGCGCGTCGTCAGCGTCTTCTGAAGATCACGCAGGTTTGGGTTCGACCCGAACCTGACTCTTCGAGTGATCGATGCTGTCGGTCAGCTGGAACCACGAGATCGGCCGCACTTCGAGCGCGCGCGACGTGCACGCGGTGCCGATCATGCGCGCCGCTTCCAGCGCTGCTTCCTGCGTTTCGCAATCGACGACGTAGAAGCCCAGCAGCTGTTCCTTGGTCTCGGCGAACGGCCCATCGATGATGTACGCCTCGGGCCCCTTGCGCAGCGTCATCGCCGTCGTGCTCGGATGCAGGCGCACCACCGGTCCGAGCTTGCGCTCGGCCGCGAGCTTGCCCTGCACGACGATGTGCTGACCGATCAGCCGCTCTTCCTCTGCCTTGCTCAGGTTCGCGATGTCGGCGTCAGTGCCATAGATGAGTATCGAGTAAAGCATGGAGCCCTCCTCTCAAGAATCCGTACCTCGAAGTATGCCCTATACTGGTCGGGTGATCGCCTCAGCGCCATCGAGCGACGAACGGGCCGAACGTTTTCTCGGACCGGCCGGCCGTGCTCGCGCACAGCAGGCGATTGCCGAGTTGCACGAATGGCTCGGCTCGCGCCTGAGCACCGCAGAAGCCGCTCGCGCCCAGCACGGCCGTGGCGAAGCCTATGGCCGCGTAATGCCGCCCGACGCCGTCGCCTGGCCCGAAAGCGCCGAGGAAGTCAGCCGCATCGTCGCAACGTGCTCCCGCCATCAGACTCCGGTCATCGCATTCGGTGCCGGAACTTCGCTCGAAGGTCATGTCAGTGCACCGTATGGTGGCGTCTGCATCGACTGCTCGCGCATGAACGAAGTGCTGTCGGTCAATCCTGCCGACATGGATTGCGTCATCCAGCCGGGCGTCACGCGCGAGCAGCTGAATTCATATCTGCGCGACACCGGGCTGTTCTTCCCCGTCGACCCCGGCGCGAACGCGACGCTCGGCGGCATGGTTGCGACACGCGCCTCCGGCACGACCACGATTCGCTACGGCGCGATGACGCGCAACGTTCTCGCGCTGCAGGTCGTGCTCGCCGACGGCCGCACCGTGCGCGTCGGCACTCGCGCCGCAAAATCCTCGACGGGCTATGACCTCGTGCGATTGCTCGTCGGCTCCGAAGGCACGCTCGGCGTGATCACCGAGATCGCGCTGCGCCTGTACGGCATTCCGGAAACGACCGTCGGTGGAACGTGCGTCTTCCCCGCGCTGCGCGGCGCTGTCGATGCCGTGGTCGAGATCATCCAGTCCGGCGCGTCGGTGTCGCGCATCGAGTTCCTCGACGAGCTGCAGGTGCGCGCGTGCAATCGCCACTCGCAGTTGTCGATGCCGGAGCAGCCGACGCTGTTCCTCGAATTCAGCGGCACGTCCGAGAGCGTGGGCGGTGAGGTCACGCGCGCAGAGGAAATTGCCCGATCGAATGGCGGCGCCGCTTTCCAGTGGGCGGCCGACGCAACGGAACGCGCGCGATTGTGGAAGGCGCGACACTCAGCCTACTTCGCTGCGCTGGCATTACGCCCCGGCTGCGAATGCCTGGTCGCGGACGTCTGCGTGCCGATCTCGCAGCTCGCCGACGCGGTCGCGGACGCACGGCGCGAGATCGACGCGGCGCAACTGCTCGCGCCGATCGTCGGCCACGTCGGCGACGGCAACTTCCACGTGCTGTTCCTGCTCGATCCTGGCGCCGCCGATGAGTGGCAACGCGCGGGGAAGGTTTACGACGCGATGATCGAGCGCGCGCTGCGCGTCGGCGGCACGTGCACCGGCGAGCACGGCATCGGCCTCGGCAAGCGCACGAAGCTGGTCGAAGAATATGGCGGCGACGTGGTCGGCCTGATGCACGCAATCAAGACTGCGTGGGATCCGCAGGGCATCCTCAACCCGGGCAAGATCTTCCTGTGAACGGCGCGCTGCGCAAGGTCGCGTGGCGCCTCATCCCGTTCATGGGGCTGTTGTACTTCATCGCCTTCCTCGATCGGGTCAACGTCGGCTTCGCCGCGCTGACGATGAACGCGGATCTCGGCCTGACGCAATCGATGTACGGACTGGCGTCCGGCATCTTCTTCATCGGCTACGTGCTGTTCGAGGTGCCGAGCAACATCATCATGGAGCGCGTGGGCGCGCGCCTGTGGATCGCACGCATCATGATCTCGTGGGGCCTGCTCTCCGCCGGAACTGCATTCGTCAACACGCCGACGCAGCTGTTCGTCCTGCGCTTCCTGCTCGGCATCGCGGAGGCCGGCTTCTTCCCCGGCATGATCCTGTACCTGACGTACTGGTTCCCCGAGGCCTGGCGCGGCCGCATCCTGGGCGCCTTCATGGTGGCTCTACCGCTCTCCAACGTCGTCGGCAGCCCCGTATCGACCGCGCTCCTGTCGCTCAACGCGCACGGCCTGCACGGCTGGCAATGGATGTTCATCCTCGAAGGCATACCGGCGCTGTTGTGCGGTGTCGCCGTGTTCGTGTTCCTCCGCGACCGTCCAGCGAAGGCAGCGTGGCTCACGAGCGAAGAAAAGGAGTGGCTGCAAGGTGAGCTCGCACGCGAGCGTGCAGCTCATGGCACGGGTGCGCATACGAGCCTCACAGCATTGCGCGACCCGCGCGTCTGGCTCCTCGGCCTGGTGTACTTCGGCATGGTCACCAGCCTGTACGGCTTCGGGTTCTGGCTGCCGCAGATCGTCAAAGGCTTCGGCAACCTGTCGAACCTCGAAGTCGGGTTCGTCTCTGCGATCCCGTACGCCGTCGGCGCGCTGTCGATGTATCTGTGGGGCCGTCATTCCGACCGGACGGGCGAGCGCACCTGGCACGTCGCGCTGCCAACATTCGTCGGCGCAGTGGGTTTCCTATTGAGCGCGTACTGGGGCGACAAGCCGCCGCTGGCGCTCGCGGCACTCTGCGTGACCGCGATGGGCTGTTACCCCGCGCTGCCGGTGTACTGGACGCTGCCGACTTCCATGCTCGCGGCAGGCGCAGCCGCCGCTGGCATAGCACTCGCGAACTCGATCGGCAATACCGGCGGTTTTCTCGGACCGACGCTGGTCGGTTACGTCACGGAAGCGACGGGCAGCTACGCCGCTGCGTTGTGCATGCTCGCGGCGTTCGTCGCAGGTTCTGGCGTGCTGGTGCTCGCGCTCGCTCCGCGCAAGAGCACGCTCGTCGCTACTTCGGAAATCCCGCGGTCTTGATGAACGTCCCCGCGCGCATGATGAATTGCTGCGGATCGTGCGGTGATATCACGATCGTGCGATCGGCGTAACGCAGCACGACCGCACGACTGCGGTCTGTAACGAGCGCGCGATACCACCCGAGTTTGCTGTTCCAGAAACGGCCCGTAATCGACAAGAATCCTTCGTTTCCCAAGAGCAGCCGCCAGCCGCGCAGCGCATCCGCTCCACCGGTCACCGAACGCAGTCCGGCGAGCGGCAGGCGCGTTTTGCCGAAGCCTCGGTGAACCGTGATCGCATCTTCGGTGAGCGTGTAACCGCGCACCCTGGTGGCCAGCGCAGCTACGAAGATCAGCGGCGGGAACCCGATCAGCAACAATGCCGTCAACGACGGCGACAGCCGCGCCGGCGTTGCGATCCCGGACAACATCATTGTCACGAGGATGGCAAGCCATAGCACTGTCCTGACACGCACCAAGTTGCCCCAGGGCGCCCGGAATTCGATGGCAGTCACCCGGAACTCACCTCCCCCCGTCGCGTTCCAACAAGGCAGTGGGGACTGAACATGAGGATACTCCCATGAAACACCCTCGCTATTCGCTGGCCTTGTGCGCCGTTGCGCTCGCAGCGCTGGCCGGTTGCGCGACCACCAGCGGACCGGACATCCGTGTCAACTCCGCGCCGGATGCGAACTTTGCCTCGTACGGCACTTTCGGTTTTCCGGACCAGACCGGCACCGACCGCGGCGGCTATTCCACGCTCGTCACCAGCTACTTCAAGGCAGCAGTGCGCGAGCAGATGGAGCAGCGCGGCTATCACTACGTCGACGAGAACCCGGACCTGCTCGTGAACTTCTATGCCAAGGTGCACGAACGTACGGAGGTGCGTCCGGACCCGAGCTTCTCGGCAGCCTATGGCTACTACGGCTATCGCTACGGCTTGTACTCGGCGTGGCCGTTCTATGACGACTCCGTCCGCACGGTCACGTATCCCGTCGGCACCGCGAACATCGACGTCGTCGATGCGCACAAGAAGCAGATGATCTGGGAAGGCGTGGCGCAGGGCGTCGTGAGCGACGAGGACATGGATCATCCGAAGGAGTCCATCTCGCGCGTCGTGACGCAGCTGTTCGCGCGCTATCCGGGCCGCGCCGGCATCGTCGAGAGCTCTCGACAATAGACGACGTTTCTTCACAGCTGCCGCGTCAACGGGCGCGGCAGCGGAGCGTTGAACGAAGCTCCATTCCGGAGGATCCGTTCAATGTTCAACAGATTTACGATCGCTGCCCTGCTCCTGTTCGCGAGCTCCATGGCGCTGGCGCAAAGCCGCGATGGCGCCATGCTCGACGGCGCCGACGCCGATCACGACGGCAAAGTCACGAAGCAGGAATTTCTCGACAGCCGCGCCGAGCAAGCCGCGAAGCTGTTCGATCGGTTCGATACCAACCACGACGGCGCGCTCGACGCCCAGGAGCAGGAAGCCGCGCGCAGCGCCGTGAAGGAGCGCTTCCGCGGCCGGCGCCAGCAGTAGCGCTTACAGTTTCAGCACGACGCGCCCGACGGGATTGCCGTTGCGCAGATGCTCGAGAGCTGCCTCGTACTGATCGAGCGGAAACACCCGGTCGATGACCGGGTGGAGCCGATGCGCCGCGATGAACGTGCTCATACGCTGATAGTCGGCGCGCGAGCCGACGTAGATGCCGCGCGCGTTCGCGGTCTTGTTGAGCAGGCCGAGCGCGGAAAGGGAGCCGTCGTACCCGGACAAGCCGCCGACGATCGATAGCATCCCGCCGTACGCGAGGCTCTTCACGGATTGATCGAGCGTCTCCTTGCCGCCGACGTCTACGACCAGGTCGGCGCCGTGACCGTTCGTCTGCGCCAGCACCTGCTCGCTCCACTTCGGATACGTCTTGTAATTGATGCCGCCGCGAGCACCCATCTCGCGTACGCGCGCGAGCTTGTCGTCGGAGCTGCTCGTTACCAGCACGCGCGCCTTCGCGGCCGCTGCAAACTGCAGCGCGAAGATCGACACGCCGCCGGTGCCTTGCACGAGCACGTACTTGTCGCGCAGCTCGTTCTGCCCGACCGTGGCCATGAAAGCCGTGAGGCCCGCGGTCGGCAGCGTCGCCGCTTCTTCGTATGTCAGCCCTTTCGGGGCCTGCACGACAGCAGTCTCTTCGAGCACGACGTACTCGCCGAGAACGCCGTCGACGTCGAAGCCGTGCGCGCCGCCGAGGATCTCCCTGCTCGCGGGACCGTCGGTCCAGTTGCGGAAATACAGGCTCGTCACGCGCGCGCCCGGACGAAACTGCTGCACGCTCTTGCCGACCGCAACGATGTCGCCCGCGGCGTCGGAGCTCGGAATGCGTCCGACCAGCGCGCCACTGCTGTTGTTCATGCCCAGCACTTCCCAGTCGCCGCGATTCAGGCCGACCGCTCGCACGTGCACCAGCACCTGACGATCGCCCGGCTGCGGCACCGGAGCATCGATGAGCTTCCATCGATAGCCGGTCTCGGCTTTCTCGAGAACCATCTTGCGCGCCGTGCCGGGAATCTGCTCGGCCGCGAATGTCGCGCCTGCGACCAGGCCGAGCAGCGCGATCGCAGCGGTTCGAATGAGTGTGTTGAGCATGCGTGCAGTATGCCTCAAGAAGTCCACGACTGGTCGCGCCGGCGACTCGTCTCAGCGCTCGATTCGCGCACCGCGCTGCGCAAGCAGCTCGCGCAGTATCAAACGATGGCAGCGCGCTTCGTTCTCGCAGTAACAGCCGACGGCGAACGAGCCGTGATGCGACAGCGCAGCGAGCGTGTCGAGCAGCCGCGACTTGTCGGGATCCTTCATCTCCGCGAGATAGCGGCGCTTGAAAGTCTGCCACTGCGCAGCAGTTTCCGCGGCAAGCGCCTGCTTGAGCAGCGCCTCGCTCGGCGCGAGCGTCGGCAGCCACACATCGTAGAAATCGCGACGCGCCCAATCGGTCTTCGGCCCGCCGCGCGGCGGCCGCCGCACCGTGCCGATGCGCA
Source organism: Steroidobacteraceae bacterium (assembly GCA_036004505.1). Classification (GTDB taxonomy): domain Bacteria; phylum Pseudomonadota; class Gammaproteobacteria; order Steroidobacterales; family Steroidobacteraceae; genus Steroidobacter. The sequence goes on along the minus strand of DASYRK010000072.1, from coordinate 24,562 downwards.
AGCCTTCGCCGCTGGCGCGGGGGCTGCCGAGTCGCACGATCGAGACTGCCATGGAGCACCTCCCGCTAAATTTTATGACAGATTCGGACAGGGCTCCCGTGCAATGATCGTCGCCGTTGTTCGCGTTCGGAGACTCACATGCCCACTCAAGCTGAAAAAGCCGCCGCCTTTCAGGCGCTGCACCACAAGCCCGGCACATTCGTGATCACCAACGCCTGGGATGGCGGCTCCGCGCGCGTCCTGCAGGCGCTTGGTTTCGAGGCGATCGCGACATCGAGCGGCGCTGCGGCCGGCGTGCTGGGCCGGCTCGACGGCAAGATCTCGCGCGACGAGGCAATGGCCCAGGTGCGCGTCATCGTCGGGGCCACGGATTTGCCCGTGTCGGCGGACCTCGAGAAGGGTTTCGGCGATACGCCGGAGATCGTCGCCGAGACGGTGCGGCTCGCGGCCGCTGCAGGGCTCGCCGGTTGCTCGATCGAGGATGCGACGGGTCAGAGCGATCGGCCGCTGTTCGATTTCTCGCTTGCGGTCGAGCGCGTCAGCGCCGCGGTGCAGGCGGCGCGTGCCCTGCCCTTCCCGTTCGCATTGACGGCGCGTTGCGAGAACTTCCTGCGCGGCAACCCGAACCTCGACGACACGATCAAGCGCCTGCAGGCGTTCGAGAAGGCCGGCGCGGACGTACTGTTCGCTCCGTTGCTGCCGGATCTGGCGGCGGTGCGTGCGGTCTGCGCGGCGGTGTCGAAGCCGGTGAACTTCATGGTCGGCGTGCCGGGCAAATCCTTCAGCGTCGCGGAGCTCGCGGACGCGGGCGTGAAACGCATCAGCCTTGCCACGTCGCTGTTCCGCGCAGCGATGACCGGGCTGCACGACGCGGCGCGCGAGGTCAAGGAAAAGGGCACGTTCACGTACCTCGACCGGCTGATCGACGTCAACAAGTTCATGCGGCGCTGAGGTCGGGCGTTCCGAGTCGGTTATGATCCCGGCGTAACGTTCGCGGGGATCCTCATGCCTATTCCTGAATCGCTGCGCGGGCAGCTGCGGCTGCCCGTCATCGGCTCGCCCTTGTTCATCGTCTCCAATCCGCGGCTCGTCATCGAGCAGTGCAAAGCCGGCGTGATCGGCTCGTTTCCGGCGCTGAACGCGCGGCCCGCGCCGGTGCTCGACGAGTGGCTGGCGCAGATCACCGAGGAGCTCGCCACGTTCAAGCGACAGCACCCGCAGCGTCGCGTCGCGCCTTTTGCGGTCAACCAGATCGTGCACGCCTCGAACGACCGGCTCGCGAGCGACGTCGCGCTGTGCGAGAAGTATCGTGTGCCGATTCAGATCACCAGCCTGCGCGCGCCGGATGAAGTCGTGCAGTCTGCGCACTCCTACGGCGGGCTCGTGTATCACGACGTGACCAACGTAAAGCACGCGAAGCGCGCGCTGCAGGCCGGCGTCGACGGCCTGATCCTCGTCTGCACCGGCGCGGGCGGGCACGCAGGATCGTTGTCGCCGTTCGCGTTGCTCGCGGAAGTGCGCGAGTTCTACGACGGCACGGTCATCCTCTCGGGCGCGATCGCCAACGGCTCGGCGATTCTCGCCGCGCAGGCGATGGGCGCGGACTTCGCGTACATGGGCACGCGCTTCATCGCGACCGAAGAAGCCAACGCGAGCGCCGAATACAAGCAAGCGCTCTGCGACAGCCAGGCGGAGGACATCGTCTACACGAACCTGTTCACCGGCGTGCACGGCAACTATCTGCGTTCCAGCATCGTCAACGCCGGCCTCGATCCGCAAGCGCTGCCGGTCGCCGACAAGACCAAGATGAACTTCGGCAGCGGCGGCAACACGAAAGCCAAGGCGTGGCGCGACATCTGGGGCAGCGGCCAGGGCGTCGCCGACATCCACGAAGTCCTGCCGGTCAGCGCGCTCGTCGACCGCCTTGCAACCGAATACGAGGCCGCGAAGTCTCAACTGGACCGCAACGCCCGCGCATTCGTCTAAGGAACGGCAATGAAGAATGTCCCCCTTCTGTTATTGGTCGCACTCTTTGCTAATCCCGCGCAGGCCGCGGACCTGCTGATCGAGCACGTCACGGTGCTCTCGCCGGAGCAGGCGCAGGCTCTTGCCGACCGGACCGTGCTGATTCGCGACGGGCGCATCGTCTCCGTCGGCCAGCAACGCGTCACGGCCAAGCCGGACGCGCGCAAGATCGACGGCCGCGGCAAATTCCTCACGCCGGGGCTGATGGATTCGCACGTGCACGTCAGCGACTCCGCCGGCATTCCGGCGTTGGGCGACGAACCCGAGCTCGTCGCGCTGCGCGATGCGTATCAGCGTCAGCAGCCGCGCAGCTATCTGTATTTCGGAGTCACGCAGCTGCTCGATCTCGCGCAGTTCGGTGGCGGCACGAAGCCTTTCGAGAGTCAGCCGGTCAAGCCGGATCTCTTCCACTGCGGCGCGGTCGTGACGCTCGACGGTTATCCGACGGCGATGATTCCGCAGCCGGTGCGCTACGTGGCATTCCCGGACTACGTGTACGAACCCGCGAACGCGAAGGAGCATCCGCTGCCGGCCGGCGCGAACGAGGCCGATCACACGCCCGAAGCCGTCATCGAACGTGCCGCCAAGGGCGGCGCACGCTGCATCAAGATCTTCATCGAGGACGGCTTCGGACCGCGCTCCGACTGGCCGTTGATGAGCAAGGAAACGCTGGCGCGCATCCGCGCCGCAACGCGCAAGCGCGGAATGCTGCTGGTCGCGCACGCGAACGCGCTCGACATGCAGCGCATCGCACTCGACGTCGGCGTCGACGTGCTGGCGCACGGCCTGTGGAACTGGGGCGACTCCGACGGCCAGCCCGGCATGCCGGCGCCGATCGCCGAGCAGTTGCGCAAGATTCACGCGCAGGGCATCGGCTATCAGGCGACGTTGCGCGTGCTGCCGGGAACAGCCGATCTGTTCCGCGAAGATACCCTCAAGGATCCGATGTACGCGAAGGTCGTGCCCGCCTCCGTGCTCGCGTGGTACGCAACCGAGCCCGGTCAGTGGTTCAAGAAGATCATGCGCGAGGGCGGGGACAGCTCCGTCGACGCGAAGATCGCGCACGGCTGGCTCAAGCAGAACGAGCAGGGAATGCGCGCGCTGCGCTACACGTACGAGCTCGGCCATCCACTGCTGGTCGGCAGCGACACGCCGTCCGCGCCGACGTACGGCAGTCAGCCGGGCTACGACACGTATCGCGAGATGCGGCTCATGGCGCAATCAGGCGTGCCGCTCGATGCGATCTTCCGCGCGGCGACGCTGAACAATGCGCGGCAGTTCGGGCTCGCCAAGGATTACGGAACGGTCGAGACTGGCAAGATCGCGAACTTGCTGCTGCTCGATGCGAATCCGCTGGAGACGATGCGCGCGTGGGCGCAGATAGATAAGGTGATCTTGCACGGCGATGTCATCGAGCGGGAGACGTTGGCTGCAGAAAAGAAGTAGCTTCTCTTAGCGCAGCAGCGCGTCAGCGCTCACGTAGTAGATGTCGCGAAGGCCGTTGCCGGGAGAGTGCAGGCGGCGTTCGAGTTGATCGAAGGTGAGCGGGCGATCGGAGCCCTTCGAGCCGAAGCCGCGGTTGCTGGTGAAGATGAAGATCTTGCCGTCGGGCGACAGGCGCGGGGCGAAGTCCCAGCCGGTCGAGTTGATCGGCGGGCCGGGATGGCGCGTCTCCCACCGGGTGCCGGTTCGCTTCGAGACATATAAATCGTAGGCGCCGACGGCATCGCCGCGATTGCGCGCAGCGACGATCAGTGTTTGCTCATCAGCGCTGATGAAGGGCTCGATCTCGTCGCCTTTGGAATTCACCGGCGCGCCGACGTTCTCGGGCGGCTGGAACCTGCCGTTGACGAAGCGCGCGCGCCAGATGTCCGTGCCGCCGACGCCGCCGGGGCGATCGGATCCGAAGTAGATCGTGCCGTCCGCCGTCAGGTTCGGAAACCATTCGTCGGTGGGACTCGAGAGTTCCGCGACGTGCCGCGGTTCGCCCCAGTGGCCGCTCGCGTCGCGTTCGATGGTCCAGATCTCCATGTCGTCGCGCGGCTTGCCGTCTACCGGCCGCGCGGAAACGAAATACGCGCGGCGGCCGTCGGCGGTGAACACGATGTCGGCGTCGGAATACTGGCCGGAGAACGGCGCGGTCCGCGGCCGGCTCCATTTGCCGTCGCGCAGCTCGCTGTACACGATCGTATAGAAATCGAAAGACGGCGTGTTCTTCAGGAAGTACAGCGTGTGGCCGTCAGGAAACACGCTGGCGTGCGACTCGTCGTCGCCGGTCGAGACCACATCCGGCGCGAGCACTCTCGGCGTGGCGTCCGGCGCGGGGAACAGTGCATCCCAATTGGCGGGAGCTGCGGCGCTGCTGGTCGCGGAGCCCGCGAGCATCGCAGCGAGGAGTACTGAGATCGATGAGCGCATGGAGCGATTGTGCCGGCGCGCCACGGCGCGCGCTTTCAGAATCTTTCGGCGTTCATCGGACGCCGAGCCGGCGCCGGTACATCGACGGCGTCTCGCCGTAGGTGGCGCGAAACGCCGTCGAGAAATGCGCGTGGCTCGAAAAGCCGAGGTCGAGCGCGAGCGCTGCGATGTCCTGCGTGTGCGGCAGCTCGACGAGCGCGCGACTCAGGCGCAGGCGGCGCTGATAGCGGGCGATCGATACGCCTTCGTGGCGGCGGAACAGATCGGTGAGATAGGCCGGTGATACCTGGAGCTGCGCGGCGATGCGGGTGAGCGACCAGTGCTCGCGGCCGGTGCCGATGAGGTCTTTGACGGAGCCGATGAGATGGAGATGCCCCCACCCTGCCCTCCCCCGCTGTGCGGGGGAGGGGAAGGAAGGGGAGGAGACAATTTGGGTCAGTAGCACGATCGCGGATTGCTCGATTTCGATGTCGTCGCGCAGAGTTCGCTGGCACAAGTTCCAGAGCGCCGACGCAGCGTGTTGCAGTCGAGCTGACGCGCCGGACACGCGCGTGTCGCGCGCCAATTTCTTCAGCTCCGTCGCAGCGGCGTCGCCGACGATTGTGCTGACGGCATCGAGGTGCGGCGTCACCAGCATGTAGTCGAGCGGATTCTCGTCGACGAAGCGGTCGCGGCTGACGTCGCCGGGCGCAATGAGCAGAGCCTGGTTCGCGGTGAGCAAGGAGTGCGACGAGCCGCGCTCGTACACGAATGCACCGCGCAGCGTCAGCACGATCTGCAGTTCCGGCGTCAGCGCCTGCGGTGTCCGGCAATTTCGTCCGGCGCGCGCGGCTGCGCCTTCGATGCGCACCGCCGGGTGGTCGAAGAAACGACGGCGAGTTTCGCGGTAGGTCGGTAGCACGCCGCGATTGTAGTACTCTGATCGCATGCAGGACGAGTTCGATCTCGACGCCTACTTCGAGCGCATCGGCTACCGCGGGCCCGCGACGCCGCGGCTGGACACGCTGTGCGAAATCCATCGCCTGCATCCTCAAGAAATTGCGTTCGAGAACCTGAATCCGCTGCTGCGCCGGCCGGTGCCGCTCGATATCCGCTCGTTGCAGCAGAAGCTCGTGACGCAACGACGTGGCGGCTACTGCTACGAGCACAATCTGCTGCTGAAGCATGCGCTCGAGCGCATCGGCTTTCGCGTCGCCGGACTTGCCGCGCGCGTGCTGATGAACGCGCCGGAGAGCGCGATCCGGCCACGCACGCACATGCTGCTGCAGGTCGACATCGATGATGAGCTCTGGATCGCCGACGTCGGCTTCGGCGGCATGACGCTGACTGCGCCGTTGCGACTGGTCGAGCACGTGCCGCAGGCGACGCCGCACGAGCCGTTTCGTCTGATGCGGGTGAGCGGCGACTACATGCTGCAGGCAGAGGTGCGTGGCGAGTGGCGCACGTTGTATCGATTCGATCTGCAGGAACAGGTGCTGCCCGATTATGAGCTGGCGAGCTGGTATCTCTCGAATCATCCCGAGTCGCACTTCGTTCGCACGTTGATCGCTGCGCGCACGCAGCCGCAGCGGCGGTACGCGCTGCGTAACAACGAGCTGGCGGTTCACGAGCTGAATGGCGAGACGACGCGTGGATCGCTGAAGAGCGCAGATGCGTTGCGGGAAGCGTTGCGCGAGATGTTCGGGATTTCGATCGAGCGCAGCGACGAGCTGGATGCCAGGCTGGTGGAGATTGCGGAGTCTGGCTAGCCCCGACCTACAACTCGTTGAGACGTCGTTGCAGGAAGCGGCGCTCGGTTTCGTTCGTCGTCAACGCGAGTGCTCGCCGATACGCCTCAGCTGCCGCTTCCTTCCGCTGCAACCTTCGCAGCAGATCCGCGCGCGCCGCATGCAGCAGGTAGTACTCCGATAGCGCACCCGAGATGCCGAGACTATCGATCATCGTCAGGCCGCGCTCCGGTCCTTCACTCATGCCGATCGCCACGGCCCGATTGAGCAGAATGATCGGCGACGGGTTCAGCTTCGCCAGCTCCGCATACAGCGCGGCGATCTGCGACCAGTCCGTCTGCGAAGCTTCCGCCGCCTGCGCATGCAACGCTGCAATCGCCGCCTGGATCTGATACGCGCCCGGATTGCCGAGCTGCAGCGCGAACTCGACGAGCGCGAGGCCTTCGTCGATCTGCTCGCGATCCCATGCACTGCGATCCTGTTCCTCGAGGGTGACGAGCGCGCCGCCGGCATCGACACGAGTGTGGCGACGCGAGTCGTGCAGGAGCACCAGCGCGAGCAACCCGGCCGTCTCGGCATCCTGCGGATACAGCTCCCGCAGCAGGCGCGCGAGTCGGATCGCTTCCGCGCACAACTCGCGCCGCACCAGGCTGTCGCCGCTGGTGGCCAGGTAGCCCTCATTGAATATGAGATAGATGACGGCCTGCACCGAGGCGCGCCGCTCCGGCAACGCATGCTCGGGCGGCACTTCGTACGGAATGCGCGCTTCCTGGATCTTGCGCTTGGCGCGCACCAGCCGCTGCGCGAGCGTGGGCTCGGACGACAGGAATGCACGCGCGATTTCTTCAGTCGTCAGGCCGCCTAGCGTGCGCAGCGTGAGCGCGACCTGCGCTTCGCGATTCAACGCCGGATGGCAGCAGGTGAAGATCAGGCGCAGCCGATCGTCGGGCAAAACCATCTCCTCTTCGGCGGCGGCGGGCTGGTCATCGCCTTCGTGCAGCAGCTCGCGCTTTTCACGCCGCGTTCGTTCGCGGCGAGCGCCATCGATGAGCTTGCGATGCGCGGCAGTCGTGATCCACGCGCCCGGGTTGTCGGGAATGCCCTGCTCCGTCCAATTCGCGAGCGCCGCAGCGAACGCCTCCTGCATCACTTCTTCGGCGCGATCGAACGAGCCGCACAGGCGGATCAGCGCAGCGATGATCCGCCCGTGCTCGCGCCGGAAGGTCGCCTCGACAGCGGCCCGCGCCGCTGCAGCGGGCGTCAACGAGGCGGCAGCTCGTGGAGCGGCCGGATCTCGATGCACCCCGCCCCGCCCTGGCACGTCGTTGGAATCTTCTTCGCCCACTCGATCGCCTCGTCGAGGTCCTTGCAATCGATGATGTAGTAGCCGGCCAGCTGCTCCTTGGTCTCCGCGAACGGCCCGTCGGTGATCAGCGGCTTGCCCTCCGTCATGCGCACCGTCGTCGCCGTACTCGTCTCCTGCAGCGGTTGAGCCGCGACGAGAACTCCGCGAGCGCTCGCCGCATCCATCACAGCGTAATGCCGCTCGCGGACGCTCTCGCCGTTGCGGTCGGCTTCGCGCGTGTAGATCAGAAAGATGTAACGCATTGCTCTTGCTCTCCGCCGCAACCTAGGCAACCTGCGCCAACACGTGCACGAACCGCTCCGGCAACGTCTCCGGATACGTGCGCTTGACGCTCGGCCGCTCGATGTGACGCTCGAAGTACCCCTTGAGATGCTGCGCGCCCGCGAGCATGACGCGGCTCTCCGGCATCTTGTTCATATAGAAGAGAATCGGCAACAGGTCGATGTCGGCGAGCGTGAACGAGTTGCCCGCGAGGTAGCCGGTCGCGCGCACCGCCTCGTCGAGCACGGCGAAGTGCGCTTGCATGTTGGGAAGCGCAGCGTCGATCAGGGTGCGGTCCGGGCTGCCGTCGGCCGTCGCCGGGAAGAAGTACGCGCCAAGATAGCGCCGCACCAGCAGCAGATCGATGTTCGTGTTGATAATCGAGATCCACTGCTCGACGTGCGCCGCGGCCGCGGGATCGGCCGGAATCAGCGCCGGGCCGGGAAACGCGCGATCGATGTACGCGCAGATTGCCCGCGACTCGCACAGCGTGACTGCGCCGTGACGCATCACCGGAATCTTCCCGAACGGGTGGATCGCATTGACCTCGGGCGTGTGCGGCGGGGTCGGAACGAGCGTGTACGGCACGCCTTTTTCGGTGCACGCGATGCGCGTCGTCCAGACGAAGTTGCTGGCCGGCGCGCCGATGATCTGCAGGTCGCTCATGACTGAAGTCCTCGTGACTATGGAAAGTGACGGCCTACGACGCGCGAGGGTTTGAGGAATCGACACGGATCGACACGATTCTTTGCAGACTCCCCGCAGCAAAGCAGCGAGACTGCAACCCTATGAACCCGCATTCGAAAATCGTTGTAGCCCTCGCCGCGTTCTGCGCAGCGAGATTCGCCTTCGCGCTCAACCCCGGCGAGACCGTCGACAACTTCCGGCTGCTCGACCACCAGGGCGGCTCGCGCGAGCTCTACTACCTCTCGGACATGAAGGCCGTCGTGCTGATGGCCGAGGGCAATGGTTGCGACACCTCGCGGGCGGCCGTGCCCGGCCTGAAGGCGCTGCGCGATCAGTACCGCTCGCAGGGGGTCGAAGTCCTGATGATCGATTCCAATCTCGCGGACACGAGTGCGGCCATCGTCAAGCAAGCGACCGATCAGGGCATCGACATCCCGATTCTGCTCGACGATACGCAGCTGATCGGCGAAACGCTCGACCTGCGACGCAGCGGCGAAGTGCTCGTGATCAATCCGCAGGGCTGGAAGCTGGCATATCGCGGACCGATGTCGAGCGCGGGCGATGCAGTCGCGGCGCTGGTGAACGGACAGCCGGTCAAGACTGCGAAGGTCGAGACTCCGACCTCCGGCAAGAGCTGCGCGATCGCGATGCCCGAGCGCGACAAGAAGGCAGCGCACGCGAAGATCTCGTATTCGAAGACGATCGCACCGCTGCTGATCGACAACTGCGTGACCTGTCATCGCGCCGGCGGCATCGGCCCGTGGCAGATGACGAGCTACGACATGATCAAAGGCTTCGCGCCGATGATCCGCGAAGTCGTGCGCACGCAGCGCATGCCGCCGTGGCATGCCGATCCGCACTACCAGGCGTTCTCGAACGATCGCTCGATGTCGAAGGACGAGGTCAGGACGCTCGTGCACTGGATCGAGGCCGGCGCGCCGCGCGGCGCAGGCGGCGACCCGCTCGCGGAGTTGCAGCGCACGTGGCCGCAGTGGCAGCTCGGCGAGCCCGACCTGATCGTCGAGATCCCGGCGTTCGAGGTGCCGGCGACCGGCACGATCCCGTACCAGATGCCGAGCGTCGCGAACCCGCTCGATCATGACGTGTGGGTCCGCGCGGTCGACTTCCTGCCGGGCGATCGCACCGTGCTCCATCACATCATCGCGACGATGGGCTCGGACGCCGCAGGCATTCGCGAAGGCGGCAGCCTGGGCGGCTACGTGCCCGGCGCCGGCCCGATGGTGCTGCCGACCGAGACCGGCATCCTGATGAAGAAGGACGCGAAGTTTTTCTTCCAGATGCACTACACCGCGACCGGCAAGCCGGCGCGCGACGTGAGCCGCATGGGCATCTACTTCCGCAAGGACGCGCCGCAGTACCAGTTCCGCAGCGCCGTCATGGCGAAGCCGAGCCTGAAGATTCCGGCGAACACCAAGGCGCACACGGAGTCCGCCTCGCGCACGTTCGATCGCGACATCATCGTCTACAGCCTGCTGCCGCACTCGCATTTCCGCGGCAAGGCGTCGAACTTCGTCGCGACGTATCCGGACGGCACGCAGGAAACGCTGCTCTCGGTGCCGAACTACGACTTCAACTGGCAGACGACGTACGAGCTGGCGACACCGAAGCGCCTGCCGGCCGGCACGAAGGTCACGCACAGCACGACGTGGGACAACTCGTCGCAGAACAAGGCGAACCCGGATCCGAACCGCGAAGTGCCGTGGGGCCAGCAGACGTGGGACGAGATGCTGTACGGCGTGGTGCGCTTCCGTTACGTCGACGAGGCTGCCGCACCGACGCAGACCGTCTCGCGCACGGGCGAGTAGGTATCGGCCGCAGAATTTGCGGCGGACGCGCGCCGGACTTCGTCCGGCGCTTTTTTTTGCGCACTGATTCTGCGATGGTGGCCGCGGTCAGCATGGGGGAATCAGCGTGCTCCGACAAATCGCGGTAGCGGCAGCGCTGTCGTTCGTCGCGGCTCTCGTGCAGTCCGCCACGCCGGACAAAGTCACGGAAGAGGTCATCGTCCAGGGCACGCGGCCCGAGGTCGAGAAGCGGGTCAATACATTCGTGAAGGGCGTGACCCACCGCGGCTATGCGGTCGAGTCCCTCGTTCGCTGGAACAAGCCGATCTGTCCGCTCGTCGCCGGCATCCCCGCCGACCAGGGCGAATTCATTCTGCGCGGCATCTCGCAGGCGGTGAGCGACGCGGGAGCACAACTCGCTCCCGAGCATTGCAAGCCTAACTTCCACGTCGTCATGACACCGGATCCTGACCAGCTGCTCGACCTGTGGCGCAAACGCGCGCGCAACCTGTTCGGTCGCGAACCGCCGCAGAGAGTGCGGCGGATCCTGGGCAAGCCACGGCCGATTCGCGTCTGGTACAACGTCTGGGACTCATGCGGCAAAGGCGTGGCCGCCGCGAAGATCGTCGGCGCCGAAACGAACTTCGGATTGCAGATGGCGACGCCGTACGGAGGCGGCTGTCTCTTCGACTCGCGCCTCGCATTCAGTACCGTCCAGGTCATCTCGTCGGTGATCGTGCTCGTCGATCTCGACGACACGAAACAGATCAAGCTCGGCCCGCTGACGGACTACATCTCGATGGTCGGACTGACGGATGTGGACCTGGATGGCGAATGGGGCGACGAGCCGACGATCCTGCGTTTGTTCGCTGCGTCGGGCGATGCGCCAACGCAGAACATGAGCATCTGGGATCGTGCGTTTCTCAAAGCGCTGTACTCGACGTCGCAGGTGGATCGCCACCAACGCACCGAAATTGCGCGAGCGATGGTGAACGACTTCATGGCTCGATAGCGTCGTGCCGTTCACGCCGTTTCATTTCGGACCCGGCGCCCTCGCGCACTGCGCGGCGCCGAAGCACATCAGCTTTCTCGCGTTCTGCGGCGCCAACGTGCTGGTCGATGTCGAACCCCTCTACTACATGCTCACGCATCAGTACCCGATCCATCGGTTCTTTCATTCGTATGTCGGCGCGACGATCGCGGGCCTGATCTTCGTCCTGCTGTTCGCGCTGGTGCAGCGCTTCGCGATGCCGCTGCTGAGAATCCTGCGGCTCGAGGATCTCAGCGTGCGCGCCGTTGCGCTCGGCGCGTTTGCGGGAACGTACTCGCACGTCCTGCTCGACAGCGTGATGCACGCAGACATGCGGCCGTTCGCGCCGTTCAGCGACGCCAACCCGTTGCTCGGCGCGATCTCGCTGCGCGCGCTGCACGGGTTTTGTCTGCTTGCAGGCGTCGTGGGCCTCGGAATTATCGTCGCTCGCAGGTCCCGATCAGGACGCCCTTCGCGAGCACGTGTCCCTTGATCTTGTCGAGCAGCTCGGCGCGGCCCGGGCGTGAGTCGAAGCGCGGCACGGTGTCGAGCGCGAACACCTGAAATGCGTAGCGGTGCGGGCCGGGTCCGGCCGGCGGACACAGCGGGACGTACGTGGCAGTGGGCGCTTTGCCGGAATCGCACGTGCACGGCAATGCGCCCTCCGGCAATGACGTGTCGCTGCCGGGCAAGTCCCACGCGATGGCGTGCACCGCCGAGCTTGCGACATCTTCGATCAACACCACGACCGCTTCGGCGTTCATGGGCACCCCGCTCCACTCGAGCGGCGGCGACAGTCCCTCACCGTCGCTGGTGTAGCGCGCCGGAATCCGCTGCTCGTCGCCGAACGCCGCGCTGCTCACGTCGATCGATGCGTTGACGTCGGCCAGATCCATTTCGGTGGTCGCCATGCCAGTGAAATCGGAACGGCCGGACACAAGTTCCCCGGCAGTTGTAATCCGCGCCGGCCGCGGCGAATAATTCGCAGCGTGCAAGTCCTGATCGTCGACGACAGCGCAGACGCCGCGGCCAGCCTCACCATGCTGCTGGAGCTGGAAGACATTGCCGCGCAAAGCGTCGGCGACGCCGAGGCTGCGCTGCAGTTGGTCGAACGCACGGTCCCGCTGCTGCTGCTCATCGACATCGGATTGCCGGGAATGAACGGCTACGAGCTGGCGTATCGGCTGCGCCGGCTGCCGCAATTGAACGGCGCGACGCTGATCGCGCTGACCGGCCGCGATGGACCGTCGCCGCAGGAGCAAGCGCTGTTCGATCAGTTCTGGACGAAGCCGTTCGACCCGCGGCGGCTGATCGAGGAAGTGAAAGGCGTGATCAGCCGGGCGGCGGATCGTTCGCTCGCCTGAATTCCATGGACAGGGCAGCGTCGCTCGCCGTGAGCAGCGCGCCACCTGCAGTCTCGACGATCAAGCGCAATTCCTCGGCAGACAGCGGAGTCGCGCGAGCGGCGGCGTCCGTTGCTGCTACCTGAAATGCCAGATCGAAGGTGACCATGCCGTTCGCCGGCCGAACCGCGATCGTGACTGCGGACGCCGCGTTGTTGAGGCAGCTGTGAAGCAGGACATGACATAAGCGCATGCGATCCGCGCGAACCGCAGGCATTGGCGGCTCGGGCAACGTCGGCGTCACCTGCAACCGGCGCTTCGCCGCGCGCAGCAGCGACGCAACCTCTGACAGCAGCTCGTCGACTGGCAGCGTCTGCGTTTCCGGCGCAGCGGCCGCGGCCAGGTACCGCGACAGGCGCTCGCTGTTCGCGACCAGGCTCGCGACCGCGGCTTCCGCCGGGTCGATGTACTGGGCCGCCCGCTCCATCAGCTTGTCGACGTCGCCATTGCGCCGGGCGAGCCGGCCGAACAGCTCCATGCTGATGCGGATCGAATGGACGGGGTTGCGCAGGTCGTGCAGCAGCTTGCCAGCGAGCTGTCGTTGATTGTCCTGCTGGACCCGGTTCAGCACGGCCGCGTCGGGCGGAGGCGGTCCGGGGGTCGAGAAACTCACTTCCAGACGCCTTCTCCTTTCGATGGCACCAGGGGCGGGAACTATCGCCCAGGCTCGGGAGTTCCCGGTCAGCTTGAAAAAATTACCACGCCGCCGGCGCGCTGCAATACAGCGCCGCGGTCAGTGAAATAACGCGGGTTTACGCCAGTACATGCTCTATTGCGTCGCCGTAAACGCCTGTTTATGTTCGGCCGGCTGCCTGCCGACCCTCAGATCGCGCACTCGCGCGCTCACCGACTAGAAGTTGCGGAGTCCTCTCGATGGAAACCCAAGAACGAGTGCGTAGCCGTACGTCACGGGCACTCGGTCGCAAGAACGGCAGCCGCCGTCCCGTTGCGAAATCCGACGCCGAAATCGATCTGAAGAAGCTGCTCCGCGCGCTACAGGCCGTGCGCGACGGCGACTTCTCAGTGCGCCTGCCGAGCGACCGCACGGGTATCGGCGGCAAGATCGCCGATACGTTCAACGAGATCATCGCCTCCAACCAGCGCGTCGCGCGCGAGCTCGATCGCGCCGGCCAGATGGTCGGCAAGGAAGGCAAGACCCGCCATCGCATCACTGTCGATCGCCGCTCCGGCGCGTGGGGCGCGATGGAAAGCTCGATGAACACGCTCATCGACGATCTGCTGTGGCCGACCACCGAAGTGACGCGCGCGATCAGCGCCGTGGCGAAGGGCGACCTGTCGCAGAACGTACCGCTCGAAGTCGAAGGCAAGCCGCTGCGCGGCGAGTTCCTGCGCTCGGCGACGATCGTCAATGCGATGATCGAACAGATGGGCGCGTTCACCTCCGAAGTGACGCGCGTGGCGCGCGAGGTCGGCACCGAAGGCAAGCTCGGCGGCCAGGCGGATCTGAAGAACGTCAGCGGCATCTGGAAAGACCTCACCGACAACGTCAACTCGATGGCCTCGAACCTCACGGGCCAGGTGCGCAACATCTCCGAGGTGACGATCGCGGTCGCGAACGGCGACCTGTCGCGCAAGATCACGGTCGACGTGCGCGGCGAAATCCTGCAGCTGAAGGAAGCCATGAACACGATGGTCGATCAGCTGCGTTCGTTCGCGTCCGAAGTGACGCGTGTGGCGCGCGAAGTCGGCACCGAAGGCAAGCTCGGCGGCCAGGCCATCGTGCCCGGCGTGGCCGGCACCTGGAAAGACCTCACCGACAACGTCAACTCGATGGCCTCGAACCTCACCGGCCAGGTGCGCAACATCGCCGAAGTGTCGACAGCCATCGCGCGCGGCGACTTGTCGCGCAAGATCACAGTCGACGTAAAGGGCGAAATTCTCGAGCTGAAGAACACCATCAACACGATGGTCGATCAGCTCAACAGCTTCGCCTCTGAAGTCAGCCGTGTGGCGCGCGAGGTCGGCACCGAAGGCAAGCTCGGCGGCCAGGCCGAAGTGAAAGGTGTCAGCGGCGTGTGGAAGGACCTCACCGACAACGTCAACTCCATGGGCTCGAACCTCACCGGCCAGGTCCGCAACATCGCGGACGTCGCCACCGCTATCGCCGGCGGCGACCTGTCGCGCAAGATCACGGTCGACGTGCGCGGCGAAATCCTGCAGCTCAAGGAAGCCATCAACACGATGGTCGACCAGCTGCGCTCGTTCGCATCGGAAGTCACGCGTGTTGCCCGCGAAGTCGGCACCGACGGGCGGCTCGGCGGGCAAGCCGTGGTGCCCGGTGTGGCCGGCACGTGGAAGGACTTGACCGACAACGTCAACCTCATGGCGGCGAATCTCACCGACCAGGTGCGCAACATCGCCGACGTGACCACCGCGGTCGCCACCGGCGACTTGTCGAAGAAGATCACCGTCGACGTGAAGGGCGAGATCTTGGAGCTCAAGAACACCATCAACACGATGGTGGACCAGCTCAACGCCTTCGCCTCGGAAGTGACGCGCGTCGCGCGCGAAGTCGGTACAGAAGGAAAGCTCGGCGGCCAGGCGGAAGTGCCGGGCGTCGCCGGCACGTGGAAAGCGCTCACGGACAACGTGAACTCGATGGCGTCGAACCTGACGGGTCAGGTCCGCAACATCGCGGACATCGCGACCGCCATCGCCCGCGGCGACCTGTCGCGCAAGATCACGGTGGACGTAAAGGGCGAAATCCTCGAGCTCAAAGACACGATCAACACGATGGTGGACCAGCTCCGCGCCTTCGCCGCCGAGGTGACGCGCGTGGCGCGCGAGGTCGGCACGGACGGCAAGCTCGGCGGCCAGGCCGAGGTGGCCGGCGTCGCCGGGACGTGGAAGGACCTCACCGATTCGGTGAACGTCATGGCCGCGAACCTCACCGATCAGGTGCGCGGCATCGTGAAGGTCGTGACGGCGGTCGCCGACGGGAACCTGCGCCAGAAGCTGACGGTGGAGGCGAAGGGCGAAGTCGCCGCGCTCGCCGAAACGATCAACAGCATGACCGACACGCTGGCGACGTTCGCCGAGCAGGTGACGAACGTCGCGCGCGAGGTCGGCGTGGAAGGCCGGCTGGGCGGCCAGGCCAACGTGCCGGGCGCCGCAGGCACATGGAAAGACCTCACGGGCAACGTGAACCTGCTGGCGGCGAACCTGACCACGCAGGTGCGCGCGATCGCGGAAGTCGCCACGGCCGTGACGAAGGGTGACCTCTCGCGCTCGATTCAAGTCGAGACCCGCGGCGAGGTGGCGGATCTGAAGGACAACATCAACACGATGATCGGCAACCTGCGCGCGACCACGGAGAGCAACCAGGAGCAGGATTGGCTCAAGACGAACGTCGCGAAGTTCACCCGTATGCTGCAGGGCCAGCGCGATCTGGTCACCGTGGGCAACATGCTGCTGTCCGAGCTCGCACCGCTCGTGAAAGCGCAGCAGGGCGCGATCTATCAGATGCAGCGCGCCGAATCCGGGGAGGAGGGGCAGTACCTGCTGGCGCCGCTCGCGACCTACGCCCGGGCGATGAACCGCCTCCGCCACATCGCTATTGGCGAAGGGCTGGTGGGCCAGTGCGCCGTCGAGAAGCAGCGCATTCTGCTGCGGGACGTCCCCAAGTCGTATGCCCGCATCAGCTCGGGGCTCGGCAATGCCGTGCCCACGAACGTCGTCGTACTACCCGTCCTTTTCGAGGGCGAGACGAAAGCGGTGATCGAGCTGGCGTCGCTCTATCCGTTCACGCCCACGCACCTGAGCTTCCTCGAGCAGCTCACGCAGTCCATCGGCGTCGTGCTCAACACCATCGAAGCGACGATGCGCACCGAGAGCCTGCTGGAGCAATCGCAGCAGCTCACCACCGAGCTGCAGACCCGCCAGGGACAGCTCCAGCGCACCAACCAGGAGCTGGCCACGAAAGCGAAGCAGCTGGCGGAGCAGAACGTGGAAGTGGAGCGCAAGAACCAAGAGGTCGAGCAGGCGCGCCGGGCGGTCGAAGAGAAGGCGGCGGAGCTCGCCCTCACGTCGAAGTACAAGTCCGAGTTCCTGGCGAACATGTCGCACGAGCTGCGGACGCCGTTGAACGCGATCCTACTGCTGGGCCAGCAGCTCGCCGACAATCCCGAGGGCTCGCTCAGTCCCAAACAGGTCGAGTTTGCCCGGAACATTCATTCCGCCGGCACCGATCTCTTGACGCTGATTACGGACATCCTCGACCTGTCGAAGATCGAGTCCGGAACCGTGACCGTCGAGGTGGACGACGTGACGTTCGCGTCGCTGCGCGACAGCGTGCAGCGCACCTTCCATCACGTCGCCGAGTCCAAGGGCGTGATGCTGCGCGTCGAAATGGATACGGGCCTGCCGGCGTCGCTCAGCACCGACGCCAAGCGGCTCCAGCAGATCCTCAAGAACCTGCTCTCGAATGCATTCAAGTTCACGGAGCACGGCGAGGTGGCGATGGCGGTGCGTCGCGTGTCCGAGGGGTGGTCTCCCAACCATCCGGTCCTGGGCAGCGCCGCTCCCATGGGCGTCGTGGCATTCGCCGTGACCGATACCGGGGTCGGCATCGCTCCCGAAAAGCAAAAGCTGATTTTCGAAGCGTTCCACCAGGCCGACGCCGGCACCAGCCGCAAGTACGGCGGCACCGGCCTCGGCCTCGCGATCAGCCGCGAGCTGGCGGGGCTCCTGGGCGGCGACATCCGCCTCGCCAGCACGCCCGGGGCGGGCAGCACGTTTACGCTCTACCTGCCGCTCGAGTACGCCGGCCCGACACGCCCGACGGCGAGCACGGCCCGCGATCCCGCGGAGAGCGAAGTGTTCCTGTCGGCGCCAGTGTTGAGCGTTGCCCGCGCCGACGAAGTCGTCGTGGACGACCGCGCCGTCGTGACGCCGGGCGGCGACGACAACGTGCTGCTCATCGTGGACGATGATCCCCATTACGCGCGCGTGCTGCTGGGACTCGCCCGCGACAAGGGCTTCAAGGGGATCGTGGCCAACCGTGGGCAAACGGCGTTGTCGCTAGCCCGCGAGTACCACCCCACCGCGATCACGCTCGATCTCTTCTTGCCCGACACCCTCGGGTGGTCGGTGCTCAGCAACCTGAAGCTCGATCCGGCCACGCGGCACATCCCGGTGCAGATGATCTCCGTCGTGGAGGACCGGCAGCACGGCCTGGCGCACGGGGCGTTCTCATACCTCGTGAAGCCCGCGACAACCGGCGACCTGGAGAACGCACTCGACCGGCTGAAGACATTCGCCCAGCCCCACGCCAAACGGTTGCTGGTGGTCGAGGACAACGAGATGGAGCGCGCGGGCATCGTCGAGCTGTTGGCGCATGACGATATCGAGATCACCGCCGTCGGTACCGGGGGGGAAGCACTGCACATGCTGTTTGAGTCTCACTTCGACTGCTGTGTGGTCGATCTGAAGCTGCCGGACATGAGCGGGCTGGATCTCCTGGAGCGGGTCCAAGGGGAGCAGAAGCTCCGGGACGTGCCCATGGTGGTCTTCACCGGCAAACAGCTGACCCCGGAGGAGGAGGGCCGGCTCAAAACCCTATCCACCAGCGTCGTGCTGAAGGACGTCAAGTCGCCGGAGCGGCTGTTCGACGAAACTGCGCTGTTCCTGCATCGCGTGATCGGTGACTTGCCGGAGGCGAAACAGCAGCTGCTCGAACGCCTCTATAGCTCGACCGCGATGCTGCGGGACCGCCGCGTGCTGGTCGTGGACGACGACGCGCGCAACATCTTCGCGCTGACGACGCTGCTGGAGAACGAGGGGATGTCCGTCCTGAGCGCCACGAACGGCCGTCACGCGGTCGAAATCATCGAGCAGACGCCGGACTTGAGCGCCGTGCTCATGGACATCATGATGCCGGGCATGGACGGCTACACCACGATCCGCGAGATCCGCAATGACCCGCGGTTCGAGCAGCTGCCGATCATCGCCTTGACCGCGAAGGCGATGAAGGGGGATCGCGAGCGGTGTCTGCACGCCGGCGCATCCGACTACATCGCGAAACCGGTGGACGCACAGCAGCTGCTGTCGCTGCTCCGCGTCTGGTTGCACCGCTGATGGCCCCCTCGTTCGCTCCCCGCGCCCCCCGCGCCCCCGGCGCCTCCGGCGCTCCCGCGGCACCCGGGGTGGGCCCGGTGCCGCCCCCGCCCCTCCCGGGGGACGGGGGGGGCGACGACGCGGTGCCCATCCTGCTGGTGGATGACCAGCCCGCCAACCTCGACGCGCTCGAGGCGACGCTCGCGACAGCGGGGTGCCGCTTCGTCCTCGCCCGCTCGGCCGACGAGGCCCTGCTGGCGCTGCTCGACCAGGATTTCGCCGCCATCGTGCTCGATGTCATGATGCCGGGGATGAGTGGGTTCGAGCTGGCGGCCATGATCAAGCGCCGCGAGCGCACGCGACAGGTCCCGATCCTGTTCCTGACGGCCCGCATGCTCGACCAGCAGGACGAGATCCGCGGCTACGGCACCGGCGCGGTGGATTATCTCACCAAGCCGATCGATCCCCAGATTCTCCGGACCAAGATCGCCGTCTTCGTGGACCTCTTTCGCAAGCGTCGCGCGCTGACGCGCATGAACGTGGAGCTGCAGCGCGAAATCGCCGAGCGCCAGCGGATGGGCGAGGCGCTGCGCCGCGCGAACGAGGACCTCGAGACGCGAGTCACGGAGCGCACCGCTGCCCTCGTGGAGTCCAATCGCCGCAAAGACGAGTTTCTGGCGATGCTGGCGCACGAGCTGCGCAATCCGTTGTCCGCCCTGCGCACCGCAAGCGAGGCGCTGCGTCTCAAGGCGCCGGACAACGCGGACATCCAAATGCTGCAGGGCGTCTTTCACCGCCAGCTCCAGCAATTGACGCGGTTGACGAACGATCTCCTGGACATCAGCCGCCTCACGAGGGACAAGCTCACGCTGCAACGCGGGCGGATCGCGCTGTCCGAGATCATCGACAGTGCGGTGGAAACCGTGCGGCCGCTCTTGCAGCAGCGCAACCAATCCATCACGACAGACGTGCCCCGCCCGGCGGTATACCTCGACGGCGATCTCGCACGCTTGTCACAAGTCGTCGCGAATCTGCTCGATAATGCCGCGCGCTATACGCCCCCAGGCGGACGGATCGCGGTGACGGCGGAGGTTTCGGGTCCGCAGGTGCTGATCAAGGTGGCGGACAATGGTGCCGGGATCGAGCGAGATCTGTTGCGCCGCATCTTCGACGTCTTCGTGCAGGGCAACAAGATGCCCGGCGAGGGAGGGCTAGGTATCGGATTGCCACTCGCGCGCCGCCTCACGGAAATGCATGGTGGCACGCTCACGGCCTACAGCGCCGGCCCCGGACGCGGCTCCGAGTTCATCGTGCACTTGCCGCTACTGTCCCTCGACCAGCCGGCTGGGAGCACCGAGACACGCCCCGACCCAACGCAGCTCGCCAGCCAGCGCGTGCTGATCGTCGAAGACAATCGAGACACCGCGGCGATGATGGACATCATGCTCAGGGAATGGGGCCAACAAACCCGCGTGGTGCACGACGGCACGACGGCGCTCGAGGTGGCGAACGAGTTCAAGCCCCAGGTCGTGCTGCTCGACGTCGGCCTACCGCGGCTGCACGGCTATGCGGTCGCGCGGCGGCTGCGGCAGCAGGCGTGCGCGCGCGATGCCGTCATCGTCGCGATCACCGGATGGGGACTCGAGGGGGACCGTCAGGGGGAAGCGGCGGGCATCGACCATCGGCTGCTCAAGCCGGTCGACCCCGACGCCTTACGCGCGCTGCTGGCGAAAATTCAGAGAGGGAGCGGTCGGAGCTGACCCGACCGGGTTTCAGGGCGCGAGCGGCGGGTTGTTCAGCGCGACGCGCGCCGCCACCTGCATGCGCGGGTCGGCATCACCAGCCGCGATCGCCTGAAGGGTGGACCGCAGCCGTTCGGTGACGGGCTCGGGCAGGCGTTCCCGGCCGACGACGGGAGCGGGGTGATCGATCGCACCGTAGTGGTGCACCAGCAGCTCGGCAGGATCCCCCACGAAGTTCTCGAAGCCGGGAACCACGGACGAATCGGCGTACGTGAGGAGGACCAGCAGCGCGGCGACACGCGCGTTGAGGCTGCGGCCCGGCTGCTCCAGCGTCGAGAAGAGCGTCGACACCAGCTCGGGCGTCACGAACGCTCGCGTGCCCGTCACGAGCGGGCCGAGCTCGGCACGATCGTCTGCCGCCGCCGACCACACCGCCACCAGCGCGGGAACCCCTTCGCTGCCACACAGACCGATCGTGTTCAACGCGTCCGTGCGCTGCGGCCCCGGCACGCCCTTGGTCAGCACCTGCACCGCGAGCCGGCAATCGTTGCGCACTTTAATGCTGTCCGCGTGTGTCTGAGCGGACAGCGGCGCGGCGCTGAGCGCCAGGCCAGTCAGGCATACCAGTCTTCCGATCATGCGCATGCGTTACCTCACAGCCGGAGCCGGGAACAGGACGAGCGTGCACGGTATCGCACTGAAGCGTTCGTCGTCCGCCTTGTCGGCTTCCTTGCTTGCCGCACTGATCGCCGGCGCGAGCGCGGCCCTCGTTACCTCAAGGAGATCGTCCTGAATCACCAGCTGCTCGATCACGGGACCCGCCACCTCGTTGAACTTGGCCGAGTAGCGGCCGGCGTGCGATCTCGGATGCATCGTCTTACCCTCGTGCACCTCGATCGTCCCGACCAGACTAGGTAACTGTGACGCCCGACACTTCACCGTGGTTGAGATCACATTCGGATTGTCCATCTGCAGGCGCGCCAACTCACTGTTCGACTGCAGCTGGGAGAGGTTAATGTGAATGGCCCAGTCGGGATCGTATGGGTTGGCGGTGAAGTAGAAGAGTCCGCCGTTCGGGCCTTCGTTGACACCGTCCAACCGACCCTCGAAGCGCAGGAAGTGATCCCCCGCGTGAATATGGCCGATGTGGTGGAGTCCGCGCTGGTCAGGTACCTGGTAGGGGCGTTCGGACATGTCCGCATCGTCAGTCACCGGCGGAGCCTCGAAATTCACCGTCAACGGTGGGCGATTCGTCACGCCAATGTGCGCCGTGGCTTCCCCGGGTTGGCCGTTGACCGTGCCATGCACCGTCACCGTGCCGCTGGTCACCATCTTGCCGGCCCATGTCACCTGATTTTCGCCCGAGCTCCGAGAGAACGGCCGGAGACGCCCATCGTCGGGACTGAAGCGCCACCCTTGCACGACCAGCGTAGCGTTGGCGGGATCGGCCGAGGCGGTGCACGTCACGGACTGCGCGCGCTGAACCTCGGCCGGCGTGCATTCCAGTTGCATCGTCGCGCCACCGCCGCCGCCCGAACCCGACACGCGACGTTCGGCCGCCCGGGGCGTGTCGTGCACGAGCGCCGTGGCAACGAAGGTGCCGGCGGATACCTCGATCGTCGCGTGGCACGTGATCTCACCATCGCACGAGGAGAGCGATGTCCAGCTGGCGGCCGCCTCGGCGCCTGACGCGGCGCGGGCGGCGGCTGGACCAGCCATCCGCTCGCCACCTCCACCGACGATGCTCAGCCGCGGCTCGGTGCCGGACGATTCTCCCTCGACACGCGCGGCCACGCTGATCGGCGGCTCACCACCATCGATCACGCCGCCGCCGTCCGGCACGAAATACCAGCGCACGTCCTCCGCGGGCGAGCCGTCCGTCGTTTCGACCTCCAGGTCTGCCGTACCACCGCCGGATCCGATCGACTGCGCCGTTACATTCAGGACGAGGTGTGCGGACTCGTCGCCGCTGTCCGCATGCACCGTGTAGGTATAGCTGCCGCCGAACGTGAGGCAGGGACCACTCCCAAAATCCCAGCTGAACTCGCAGAAGAACTGCGAGCGGCCCACCCACAGCTCCGACCCACTCGGACCGGTGAGGATCGCTCCCGACTCGGGCGCACGCTGACCCTCGCCACCATCCCACGACGCGAACGCGACGGCGGCGTCGATCACCGGCACGCCCGATGGAGGGACGGGATCTTCCCCCAGGTAGAACGCGAACTCCGTGCACAAATCCACGAAAAACAGGCAGAAGAACTTCAGACCATCCGTTTGGGTGCGCGTGACATTCCCGGTAACCGTCACCTTCACAGGAATGCCGGGTGGGAGTGTGAGACCCGAAGCTTGCAACGGGACGTCAGGCAAAAAGCTCCCCGACGCCGTGATCGTGACGGAGCCGCCGATGCCCATGGGCGGAGCTTCCGGATCAGGATCGGCGACGGACGAGTACAGGGGCGCAGCGGGACCGCGCGATGCGTTCGGCGCGATGGCCTCATGGCACGCGACGAGTCCCAGCACGACGGCGAGAGACCCGAGAGCCCAAGGGTCACGGTTTCGCATGGAATCCCCTCCGCCGCGAAACTAGCCCGGGCGCGGGGTCTTGGCGAGCAGGAGAATCAGCTGGAGGATGGTGGAGGATCGAGAAGGTTGGTGGAGGATGGTCGAGGTTATTCGCGTCCGAGCACCAAGTACAATCGCCATGTTAGAAACCGAGCACGATTCTGACGATCGTCCAATTCCTTCCAAGCCGCGTCATCGAGCAAGCCTGTCTCATGAGCAAATCGCAATGCGTAGCCCACTTCCGTAAGCGACGACAAGGAGATATCCAGGAAGCGGCGGAATTCCTTGCGGCTCTTCCGCGACGAGCCTTCGACGATGTTGACCGGCGCCGAAAATGCGGCGCGTCGGATCTGTGATGTGAGCCCGTAGCGCTGATCGGCTGGGAAGGTCTTCGTTACGCGATGGACCGCCAGCGCGAGTTCGTGACACTCGCGCCATGCGTGCAACCGTTCATACGGGGGAGCCATAACCTGAAACTGCTAGGACGATTACCTAAAGCAGTACCAAATTACCGATCGGAGGATCCTTTTCGGCGCCGCACCTTCACAACCTCCACCAACCTCCACTAAACCTCGACAACGGATTTTCCAGAGCCACCGGTCGGATTTGAACCGACGACCGCTCGATTACGAATCGAGAGCTCTACCACTGAGCTACGGTGGCGAAGTGTTGCGACAACGAGTTACCGATTCGGTCGAGAGGTCTACGCCGTGGTGCCAATGGTGGTGCCAAATCCGAGTGCACAGAGCCCCTCCAACCGAGTCCCTAACTTAGCAACGTGTTGTTCGACACGGTACTCCACAACCTCAGCCCTGTGACGGACATGGCCCAGGTGCCCGTAGACCCTGCGCACCATCGACTCGCCGCCGTGCCCCATTTCGCGGGCAACCGTGTAGACGCTGACTGGAGCGCCAGCATCTAGCGTCTGAAGCCGGACCGCACAGTAGGTGTGCCGAAACATCTTCGAGCGGATGTCGCCTTCATTCCAGCCAGCTCGCATGGCCACAGCATCGAGCAGTTTCCGAAAATCGGTGAGCATTGCTTCCTGACCCGTCCGATAGCTCGGAAATAGGAGTCTGTTTGGGGGCCGCTCGGCCAGGTACTGCTGGAGCGCTTCGCGGAGCTGCGGCCAGAGAGGCACCGAGCGATGACTCGACGCGGTCTTGAGCCTGCGCCACTGGTTGGGCCGGAAGGTTATCACGCCGCGATCGAGCGAGACGTCGTCCACTTCAAGGCCAAGTACCTCAGTCTCGCGCCCTCCTGTAAGCAAGAACGTGGCGATCAGCTCGTACGCGAATGGCACGGGCCGCCACCCGCCCTTTTCTGTATCCGGCCGGTGCGTCCTGGCGGCTTCGAGCAAGAGAGAGGCGTCGTGAATCTCCAGCCACTTTGCTTCGCCGCGCCGAGGTGACGGTTTTTCGTCGAAATCGCCAACGGGATCGTACCCCGAGGGCACCACAC
>DASYRK010000071.1:0-9878 GCA_036004505.1 Steroidobacteraceae bacterium | reverse complement strand
ACGGACAAGCGGCCGTTCTTCACCGAGAACCAGGGCATCTTCGACCTGCGCACGCCGGCCAACGGCCAGCTCATCTATACGCGCCGCATCGGCGCCGCGCCGGACGACTTCAGCGCCGGCTCGTCCGACATCGATGTCGCGCTGAAACTCACGGGCACCGCGCACTCGCTGGTCTACGGCGCCTTCCTGGCGCAGGAAGCCGACTACCACGACGACGTCGGGCGCCTGTTCGCTGCGACACGCGTCGCTCTGCCGCTGGAGCACGTTCGCGTCGGCTACCTCGGCACGTGGACCGATCACCCGTTTCTCGACCGCGACGCGCTGATCAACTCGATCGACTACGAAGTGACGCCGAACGACTGGTGGCGGGTCTCGGGACAGGTCATCCGTTCCGACATCGGCCACGCCGGCGTCGACGTCTCACCGTTCGCGGCGCCGCAGAGCCCGCCGAATACCAGCGGCTACGAGGCCTGGCTGCAGACGGACTTCAACCGCTCCGCGCCCCTGACCCACACGCTGAAGCTCCTGTACATCGACGACCGCTTCGACCTGAACGACCTCGGCTACATGGAGCGCAACTCGTTGCGTCAGGTCGAGTGGGAGACCAACCGCCGCGTGCCCGGCGCCCGCGAAGGCCGCATCAACGGCGAGAGCCAGCGCCTGTATGCCTACTATCGGGAGAACGAGCAAGGCCAGCGGCTGCCGTCGCGTCTGCAGCTGTCGCGGACCGTGCAGTACGCCAGCAACTGGAGCGCGTACGAGGAGCTGCGCTATCTCACCAGCGGAATAGACGACCTGATCTCGCGCGGCAACGGGCGGGTGCAGCTGGATAACCGCGCCAGCGCGTATTTCGACGCTACTTCGCGACGTTTCGGCGATTGGCAGCTGACGTTCGGCGGCTACGTGTACCAGCAGGGCGTGCGGGACTACAGCACGCGCCTGCAGTTGACGACCTCCTGGTTTCCGACCGAGAAGCTGACGCTGAGGCTCGACCTGCTGCCGTATTACTTCGACGACTGGCTGCTGTGGGAGCGCGACAACCTGTTCGGCTCCTATCGCGGCAAACGGATGGACTACGACCTGCGCGTGGACTGGATTCCGGCCCCGCGCCACGAGCTGCGGGTGAAATGGCAGTGGATCGGCATCGATGCAGAACCGCGCACCGCCTATCGGACCGACGCGGCCGGCAATCTGCTGGTCGTAGCGGAGCCGATCGAGCCGTTCACGGTGAACAATCTCGGGCTGCAAATCCGTTACCGCTACGAGATTGGCCCGCTGTCCGAGCTGTTTCTGGTGTATGCGCGCGGCGGCTTCGATCTGCTGCGCGAGGACGAGCGTAGCGTCGGGGACCTGTTCGGCCACATGTCCGACGTGCGGGACGCCGACCAATTCATGATCAAGATGCGCTACCGCCTGTAGGATTACGTCACGCCGCTCAAGTCGTATCTCTTTGTTGAAGCAGCGCAAATCGCTGCGTATAATGCGCCGCCCTTTCCGGCCGGCGGGGATCTCCGGCTGGCATTTTCTTCGTAACTGAGATGCCACACGTGCCGATCGCTCGGCTGCCAGCACGGTGGCATTTTTGTTGTCCGTGAGTACCAACGCTCTTGCGGCGGGCGCGCGCCAGTCGCTGCGAATTCTGCTCTGGCAGACGTTGTGGATCGGAGTGCTGGCCATAATATTTGCGGTGACGCTCGGCGCTCGTGCGGCGTTGTCGGCACTGGTGGGCGGCGGCATCGGGCTGGTCTGGACCTTGTACATGGCGTTGGTGCTGTTCAAGCACAGCCTGACGCACGGCGTGCGCCTGAGTGCGCTCAGTTTTTTCGCAGGATGGCTGTTCAAGATCGTCGTGACGGTCAGCCTGCTGGTGGTCGCGTTGCGCTCCAAAGCGCTGGCGCCGCTGCCGGTGCTGGCCGGCTTGTTCGGTGCGATGGTGGCGTACTGGGCGTGGTTCGTGTTCGGGAAGAAGTATGCAAGTGATGCTGATGGCAAGTGAAAGTGGCGGAGAGCACGGCGGCGAAGGACTGTCCGGCTACATCGCTCATCATCTGCATCACCTGTCGAACAAAGAGCAGCATTCGATCTTCGACCTGAGCATCGTCCACTGGGACACGCTGTTCTTCTCCCTGCTGTGTGCTGCTGTCGTCCTGCTGCTGCTGCGCATCGCGGCGTCGCGGGCCACCGCCGGCGTTCCCGGCAAATTCCAGGCAGCAGTGGAAATGCTGGTGGAAATGGTCGAGGAGCAGGCCAAGGGGATGGTCCACGGCTCGCTCAAGTACATCGCGCCGCTGGCGCTCACGGTGTTCTGCTGGGTCGCGGTCATGAATGCCATCGACCTGCTGCCGGTCGACTGGCTGCCGGCGGCCGGACGCGAGGTGGGCGTCGAGTACCTGCGACCGTTGCCGACCGCGGACCTCAATCTGACCTTCGGCCTCGCGCTCGGCGTGCTGCTGCTCGCGTTCTACTACAGCATCAAGATCAAAGGGCTCGGCGGCTTCCTGCACGAGCTGGTGACCGCGCCGTTCGGCATGGCAAAGATCTCGGCCAATCCGCTCAGCTGGATTGCAGCGCTGCTGCTCGCGTTCGCCAACCTGGCGATGAATCTCATCGAATACCTCGGCCGCACTTTCTCACATGGCATGCGACTGTTCGGCAACATGTACGCGGGCGAGCTGATCTTCTTCCTGATCGCGGGCCTCGGCGGCAGCATGACCCTCGTGGGCATCGGGCTGCACCTGGTCACCGGCACCGCGTGGGCCATCTTCCACATCCTGATCGTGCTGCTGCAGGCGTTCATCTTCATGATGCTGACGCTGGCGTACATCGGCCAGGCCCATGCGCACCACTGAAAACACAGATTCGATCCAGTTCATCCCCGGAGAACTCTCATGACGGACGTCGGCCTTGTTGCTCTTGCTTGCGGTTTGATCATCGGTATCGGCGCGTTGGGCGCCTGCATCGGCGTGGGTCTCATGTCGGGCAAGTACATCGAAGCCTCGGCGCGGCAGCCCGAGCTGATGAACGTGCTGCAGACGAAGGTCTTCCTGCTGCTCGGTCTGATCGACGCGTCGTTCATCATCGGCGTCGGCATCGCGCTGTGGTTCGCGACGGCGAATCCGTTCATCAAGACCTGACACGCGGTCCGGCCGGTTCGAACGAGGCTCGTCGTCCATGAATCTCAACGCAACGCTGATCATCCAGTCGCTGGTGTTCCTGATCCTCGGCTTGATCACGATGAAGTTCATCTGGCCGCCGCTGATCAAGGCGATCGAAGAGCGGCAGCGCAAGATTGCCGAGGGGCTCGCGTCCTCGGAGAAGGCTGAGAAGAGCCTCGCGGAAGCGAAGGCGAGCGCGACCGACATCATCAGGGAAGCGCGCGTGCAGGCGAACAAGATCGTCGAGCAGGCGAACCGTCGCTCGAACGAAGTGGTCGACGAGGCCCGCGGCACCGCGATCGCCGAAGGTCAGCGGCTGCTGGCCGACGCGCGCAGCGAGGTGACGCTCGAGTCGAACCGGGCGCGCGAGCAGCTGCGCCGCGAAGTGGCGCTGATCGCCGTCGCGGGCGCCGGCAAGCTCCTCGGCCGCGAGATCGACCCCAAGGCGCACGCCGACCTGCTGGAGAAGCTCGCGCTCGAGATCGAGCGGGG
Source organism: Steroidobacteraceae bacterium (assembly GCA_036004505.1). Taxonomy (GTDB): domain Bacteria; phylum Pseudomonadota; class Gammaproteobacteria; order Steroidobacterales; family Steroidobacteraceae; genus Steroidobacter. Next base: position 6,231 of record DASYRK010000071.1, on the reverse strand, counting down.
CTGAAGGCTCAAGCCATGGTCGAAAAAGTCACACTCGCAAGACCGTATGCCCGGGCCGCGTTCGCAGCGGCGCAGGAGCACAAGGACTTCGAGCGCTGGTCGCAGATGCTCGCCGCCGCCGCCGCGACGGTTGCGGACGCGCGCGTGATCAAGCTCCTGTCCAGCCCGCGCGTGCAGCCGACCGACCTGGTCGAGCTCATCGCGGAGGCGAGCAGCGCGGACGAGCACGGCCGCAATTTCCTCAACACGCTGGCGGTGAACCGCCGCCTCGCCGTGTTGCCCGAAGTCGCCGCGATGTACGAAGAGCTGCGCGCGGAAGTCGAGAACATCACCGACGTGCATGTCACCTCGGCGGTGCAGCTCGACGCAGCACAGCGCGCGCGGCTGACCGCGGCGCTCAAGAAGAGATTGAAGCGTGAAGTGCGCCTGCACTGCGCAGTCGACGCCAGCCTCATCGGCGGCGCGATCGTGCGCGCGGGCGACTTCGTCATCGACGGCTCGCTCAAAGCACGGCTCGAGCGGCTCGCCTCGCAGATCATGCATTAGAGGGTAGTGGAACCATGGCAATCAAAGCCTCCGAAATCAGTGATCTGATCAAGGCGCGCATCGAGAAGTTCGCGAGCGCCGCCGAGGAGCGCAACATCGGCACGGTCGTGACCGTCACCGACGGCATCGTGCGCATCCACGGCCTCGCCGACGCGAAGTACGGCGAAATGCTGGAATTTCCGGGCGGCAGCTTCGGCCTGGCGCTGAACCTGGAGCAGGACTCGGTCGGCGCGGTGGTGCTCGGCGAGTACAAGCACATCACGGAAGGCGACACGGTCAAGACCACCAGCCGCATTCTCGAAGTGCCGGTGGGCGAGGGCCTGCTCGGCCGCGTGGTCGACTCGCTCGGCAAGCCGATCGACGGCAAGGGCCCGATCAAGGCCGACCACAACTCGCCGATCGAGCGCGTCGCGCCCGGCGTGGTGTTCCGCAAGTCGGTGAGCCAGCCGGTGCAGACCGGCTACAAGGCCGTCGACTCGATGGTGCCGATCGGCCGCGGCCAGCGCGAGCTGATCATCGGCGACCGCCAGACCGGCAAGACGGCGCTCGCCGTCGACACGATCATCAACCAGAAGAACAGCGGCATTAAGTGCATCTACGTGGCGGTCGGGCAGAAGCAGAGCTCGATCGCCAACGTCGTGCGCAAGCTCGAAGAGCACGACGCGATGAAGCACACGATCATCGTCGCCGCCTCGGCCTCGGTGCCCGCCTCGATGCAGTACCTCGCGCCGTATTCCGGCTGCGCGATGGGCGAGTTCTTCATGGACCGCGGCGAAGACGCGCTGATCATCTATGACGATCTGACCAAGCAGGCCTGGGCGTACCGCCAGATCTCGCTGCTGCTGCGCCGTCCGCCGGGCCGCGAAGCGTATCCGGGCGACGTGTTCTACCTGCACTCGCGCCTGCTGGAGCGCTCGGCGCGCGTCAACGAGGAGTACGTCGAGAAGAAGACCGGCGGCAAGGTGAAGGGCAAGACCGGCTCGCTGACCGGCCTGCCGATCATCGAGACGCAGGCGGGCGACGTCACGGCGTTCGTGCCGACCAACGTCATCTCGATCACCGACGGCCAGATCTTCCTCGAAGGCGATCTGTTCAACGCCGGCATTCGCCCGGCCATGAACGCCGGCATCTCCGTGTCGCGCGTCGGCGGCGCGGCGCAGACCAAGCTGATCTCGAAGCTGTCGGGCGGCATCAAGCTGTCGCTCGCGCAGTACCGCGAGCTCGCGGCGTTCTCGCAGTTCGCCTCCGACCTCGACGAGTCCACCCGCAAGCAGCTCGAGCGTGGCCAGCGCGTCACCGAGATGATGAAGCAGAAGCAGTACGCGCCGATGTCGGTCGCGGAAATGGCGCTGTCGATCTACGCCGTCAACAACGGCTACATGGACAAGGTGGAGCTGAAGAAGATCGGCGCGTTCGAGGCGGGCCTGCAGGCCTTCGCCAAGACGAACTACAAGCAACAGCTGGACGCGATGCAGGCGAACCCGGTGCTGTCGCCTGAGAACGAAGCGACCTTGAAGAAAATCTCGGAAGAGTTCGCCGCCACCGGGACGTACTGAAGCCATGGCGGGCGTAAAAGAAATCCGGGTGAAGATCGCGAGCTTCAAGAGCACGCAGAAGATCACCAAGGCGATGCAGATGGTCGCCGCCAGCAAGATGCGCAAGGCGCAGGAGCGCATGCGCGCCACGCGTCCGTACGCGCAGCGCATCCGCCGCGTGATTGGCCACCTGCGCAAGGCGAACCCGGACTTCCGCCATCCGTACCTGGTGGAGCGCGAGGCGAAGAACGTCGGCTTCATCGTCATCACGACCGACCGCGGCCTGTGCGGCGGCCTGAACGTCAACCTGTTCAAGGCGACGCTCGCGGCGATCCGCGACTGGCAGGGCCGCGGCGCGCAGGTTTCGCTGTGCCTGATCGGCTCGAAGGGCGTGCAGTTCTTCCGCCGGCTCGGTAACGTCACGACGCTTGCCACCGTCACGCACCTGGGCGACCGGCCGCATGTCGCGGACCTGATCGGCACCATCAAGGTGATGCTCGACCTGTACAAGGAGGGCAAGCTCGACCGCGTGTTCCTCGTGCACAACGAGTTCATCAACACGATGAGTCAGAAGCCCGCCGTTCACCAGCTGCTGCCGGTCGTCACCGAGGACGAAGACAAGCTGCAGAAGCTGTGGGACTACATCTACGAGCCGTCTGCGGCGGAACTGCTCGATGGCGTGCTGATGCGCTACGTCGAGTCGCAGGTCTACCAGGGCGCGGTCGAGAACGTCGGCTGCGAGATGGCTGCGCGCATGGTCGCGATGAAGAGCGCCACCGACAACGCCGGCAAGCTCATCGAAGAATTGCAGCTGATCTACAACAAGGCACGCCAGGCCGCGATCACCAAGGAGATCAGCGAGATCGTGGGCGGCGCCGCAGCGGTTTGAGATAGGAAACGAGCAACATGTCTACGCAAGTGTCTACCGGCAAAATCGTGCAGATCATCGGCGCGGTCATCGACGTGCAGTTTCCGCGCGAGCACATCCCGAACGTCTACGAGGCGCTCAAGCTCGAGGACGTGGACCTCACGCTCGAAGTGCAGCAGCAGCTCGGCGACGGCGTCGTGCGCACGATCGCCATGGGCGTCTCCGAAGGCCTCAAGCGCGGCCTGACGGTGAAGGCCACCGGCGGCCCGATCTCCGTGCCGGTCGGCAATGCGACGCTCGGCCGCATCATGGACGTGCTCGGCGCGCCGCAGGACGAGAAGGGCCCGGTCGCTGCCAAAGAGCATTGGCCGATCCACCGCCCGGCGCCTTCGTACGAAGAGCAGGCCGGCGGGCAGGAGCTGCTGGTCACGGGCATCAAGGTCATCGATCTGCTCATGCCGTTCGCGAAGGGCGGCAAGATCGGCCTGTTCGGCGGCGCCGGCGTCGGCAAGACCGTCAACATGCTGGAGCTGATCAACAACATCGCGAAACAGCACTCGGGTCTGTCCGTGTTCGCCGGTGTCGGCGAGCGCACGCGCGAAGGCAACGACTTCTATCACGAGATGATGGACGCGGGCGTCATCGACGCGAAGGACCTCTCGAAGTCGAAGGTCGCGATGGTGTACGGCCAGATGAACGAGCCGCCAGGCAACCGCCTGCGCGTCGCGCTCACCGGACTGACGATGGCGGAGTACTTCCGCGACGAGAAGACCGAGTCAGGCAAGGGCCGCGACGTGCTGCTGTTCATCGACAACATCTACCGTTACACGCTCGCCGGCACCGAAGTGTCCGCGCTGCTCGGCCGTATGCCGTCGGCGGTGGGTTACCAGCCGACGCTCGCCGAAGAAATGGGCGTGCTGCAGGAGCGCATCACCTCGACGAAGACCGGCTCGATCACCTCGATCCAGGCCGTGTACGTGCCCGCGGACGACCTCACCGACCCGTCGCCGGCGACGACCTTCGCCCACCTCGACGCGACCGTCGTGCTCGATCGTCAGATCGCCTCGCTCGGCATCTACCCGGCGGTGAACCCGCTCGACTCGACCAGCCGCCAGCTCGATCCGCTGGTGATCGGCGAAGAGCACTACAACACCGCGCGCGGCGTGCAGGCCGTGCTGCAGCGTTACAAGGAGCTGCAGGACATCATCGCGATCCTCGGCATGGACGAGTTGTCGGAAGAGGACAAGCGCACCGTGTCGCGCGCGCGCAAGATCCAGCGCTTCCTGTCGCAGCCGTTCAACGTCGCGAAGGTGTTCACCGGCCAGGACGGCAAGATCGTGCCGCTCAAGGAGACGATCGCGGGCTTCAAGGGCATTCTCGCCGGCGACTACGATCACCTGCCGGAGCAGGCGTTCTACATGGTCGGCAACATCGAGGAAGCGGTCGCGAAGGCGAAGACGCTGCAGTAACCCTCATGGCTACCATCCACGTCGATATCGTGAGCGCCGAAGGCGAGATCTTCTCGGGCGAAGCTTCGATGGTGTTCGTGCCGGCGATCATGGGCGACATCGGCATCGCGCCCCGGCACGCGCCGCTCCTGACGACGCTCAAGCCGGGCGAAGTCCGCGTGCAGACGCCGGAAGGTGGCGAGCAATTCTTCTACGTTTCCGGCGGCGCCATCGAGATCCAGCCGCACCTCGTGACCGTGCTCGCGGACACCGCGCTGCGCGCCCACGACCTGGACGAGGCCGCGGCGCTGCAGGCGAAGCAGCGCGCGGAAGAAGCGCTGCGCAACCGCGATGACAAGATGGACACGGCCAAACTGCAGGCGGAGCTGGCGCAGGCCGCCGCGCAGATCCGCGCGATCGAGAGACTTCGCAAACTAAAGCAGTAGTTGGTGTCGGGCTGAAGCCCGACCTACACTGCGTTCATGCCTCTCTCCATCGTTATCCTGGCGGCTGGCCAGGGCAAGCGTATGAAGTCGGACCTGCCCAAGGTGCTGCAGCCCTTGGCCGGCAGGCCGCTGCTCTCCCACGTCGTTGCCACCGCGAAGGCGCTGCAGGCCGACGCGATTCACGTCGTGCACGGCCACGGCGGCGAGCAGGTCAAACAGGCGCTTGCGGGCGAGCCGGTGAACTGGGTGCTCCAGGCCGAGCAGCTCGGCACCGGTCACGCGCTGTCGCAGGCGATGCCGGCGATTCCCGACGACACCCAAGTGCTCATCCTGTTCGGGGATGTGCCGCTGGTGCGGGTGTCCACGCTCGAGAAGCTGGTCGCGCAGGCCGGCCCGCGCGCCATCGGCGTGCTGACGGTCGTGCTCGACAATCCCGCCGGCTACGGCCGCATCGTGCGCGACAACGCCGGCAACGTCGTGCGCATCGTCGAAGAGAAGGACGCAAACACCAAGGAGCGCGCGATCCGCGAGATCAACACCGGCCTGATGATCGCGCCGGCTGGCGCGCTGCGCGGCTGGCTCGCCGCGCTCAGCAACGACAACGCGCAGGGCGAGTATTACCTGACTGACGTGATCGTGATGGCGGCGCGCGCCGGCATGAAAGTGAACGGTGTGATTTCCCCGACCGAGGCGGAGGTACTGGGCGTGAACGACAAGGTGCAGCTGGCTCGTCTCGAAGCGGAGTTGCGCGCCGAGCGCGCCAACGCGCTGATGCTCGCAGGCGTCACGCTCGCGGATCCCGCCCGCGTCGACATCCGCGGCGAAGTCACCGTCGGGCGCGACGTCTTCATCGACGTCAACGTCGTGCTGGTCGGCAAGGTCCATCTCGCCGACCGCGCGCGCATCGGCCCGAACTGCTACCTCAAGGATTGCAGCATCGGCACCGACACCGAGCTGCATCCGAACTGCGTGATCGATCGCACTTCGATCGGCGCGCGCTGCTCGATCGGTCCGTTCGCGCGCATGCGTCCGGGCGCGGAGCTGCACGACGAAGTGCACATCGGCAATTTCGTCGAAGTGAAGAACAGCATCATCGGCGACGGCAGCAAGGCCAATCACCTGACGTATCTCGGCGACGCGACGGTGGGACGCAAGGTCAACGTCGGCGCGGGCAGCGTCACCGTGAACTACGACGGCGCGAACAAGTGGCGCACCGAGATCGGCGACAACGCGTTCATCGGCTCGGGCTCGATGCTGGTGGCGCCGATCAAGGTCGGCGCCGGGGCCAATACCGGCGCGGGCTCGACGCTCACCAAGGACGCGCCCGAGGGCAAGCTGACCGTGGCCCGCGCCCGCCAGGTCACCATCGACGGCTGGAAGCGACCCGA
>DASYRK010000070.1:0-59775 GCA_036004505.1 Steroidobacteraceae bacterium | reverse complement strand
AGCCCTTGCTGCAGCGCGCCGCTGCGGCGCGAGCCGAGCCAATCCAATTTGCCGGGCGCGCCGGAAACAATGGGGTCGCTCGTCCGTTTCTTCCGCGGCACGCGTTGAGGCGAGTGCTCTCCAGATATCGAGCGGGCGCGTTGGGGCCCGGCGCCCGCAGCGTCTTTCCCGGGTCCCGAACGAATGCTGAGGAGAGACCTATGAAGAGCAGATCCGCTTTCGTTCTCATGGTCCTCGCTGCAGTTGGGGTAAGCTCGATCGCTTGGGCGCAGACGAGCGCCCATAAGATGTTCACGCCAGGCGACCTCAAGTGGACGGACGTAGCGGCGTTGCCGGCCGGCGCGAAGATGGCCATGCTCGAAGGCAAGCTCGAGGATGCCGCGCCGTTTACGTTCCGCGCGAAATTGCCCGCCAACTATCAGCTCCCCGCCCACTGGCATCCGGCCATAGAGCACGTCACGGTGATCTCCGGTACGTTCAATCTGGGATTGGGCGACAAGCTGGACAAGACCAGGACCAAACCGCTATCCGCCGGAAGCTTCACCTTCATGCCGCCGAAGACTAATCATTTCGGCTGGACGGAGCAGGAGACCGTCATTCAGATACATGGCGTCGGGCCGTGGGGTATCAACTACGTCAATGCGGCGGACGACCCCAGGAAGAAGCAGCAGTAGCTCAGCGACCGTGAGTCCGATCTCGCGTCACTGCGGTGCCTGGCCGTTCGTTCGTACGGCCCGGCACCGTCTCTAAATAAGTAAATAAGTGGCTAGCTGCACGGCGGATCGAAACCAGCAAGACGTATAGCGGCTACATGAGCTCGATTCCGGAGCGATCTATTCAGACGTCTAGTCTGGCATCGCGCCTACCAGCTAGCACAGTGGCTTAATGGTTGAGCCATCACGGAGGAGCCCAACAATGCCATGCACGCGACGTGCGAAGACGCACGCGCGTGACGGCGGACGTTAGGCCGCAAGGTGCAGGAGGAGCAACATGAAGCCGTTCAGTCTCATTGCTGCCCTAGAGTGCTCGGATTGGTCGCACTGCTGCAGTTGCTACGCGTGATCCTAGGGTGGTCAGTTGTCGTCGACGGTCTCGCTATCCCTCTCTGGGCAAGTGCAGTCGCATGCTTGGTCGCGGCAGTGCTCGCGGCTATGGTTTGGCGGGAAGCCCGTCAGTGAAGCTTCTGCCTAACCGTTCGTTGCACCCCGATGTGCCACAGCGGGCTGCGCCCACTTCCGCACGCGGGTGAACTCAAACGTTAGGCCCCCGCCAGCGAAAATCAGCCGGGAGGTGCGAAGTGAAAGCCAGAACCGTCGTAGTCATGCTGCTGGTTGCGGCGCCCGCTGTCGCACAAGAACGGCTGCCCATCATCGACATGCATCTGCACGCGCTGGCGGCGGACGCGAACGGGCCACCACCGCTGGCTCTCTGTGTACCGGTTCCCGCGTACCCTGCGCGCGATACCCGGCAAACTTGGGGCGACATTTTTATCGAATGGCAGAAGAGGCCCCCTTGCCCCGACCCGGTGTGGTCGCCCCGGACCGACGAGGCGCTGAAGGAGGAAACGATCGCGGCGCTCAAGCGCATGAATGTAATCGCGGTTCTCAGTGGCACTCCTGAACGGGTGGAAGAGTGGCTGAAGGCGGCGCCGGATCGGTTTATCGCCGGATTGCAGTTCCAATTTAATCGTGACGATCTTTCCCCTGAGTCGCTGCGCCGCTTGTATCAGCAAGGACGCTTCGCCGTGTTCGCGGAAGTGACGAATCAATACGTCGGGATCGCGCCAGACGATCCACGCTTCGAGCCCTATCTGGCAGTAGTAGAGGATCTCGACATACCGGTTGGCATTCACATCGGGACCGGCCCTCCGGGCGCTCCTTATCTCGGATTTGACCGGTATCGGGCGGCTCTGCACAGCGCCCTGACGCTGGAAGGGGCGCTCGTTCGCCATCCCAAACTGCGCGTCTACATCATGCATGCGGGATGGCCCATGCTCGACGACTTGCTGGCGGTCCTATGGGCGCACCCCCAAGTGTATGTCGACGTAGGCGGGATCGTATTCGGTCTTCCTCGGGCAGAATTCTATCGATACCTTCAGCGCATCGTTGAAGCGGGTTTCGGGAAAAGAGTCATGTTCGGATCCGATCAGATGGTGTGGCCCGGCGTGATCGAACGGTCGATTGAATCGATCGAGTCGGCTCCATTCCTGAGCGCCATTCAGAAGCGAGACATCCTGTACAACAACGCGAGCCGTTTTCTACGGCTCAGCGAAGCAGACATTGCGAAGCATCATGGACGCCAAGTGAACCATTGATGTCACTCATGATCGATTCACTACTGGTAGAGCCTAACAAGCGAATCGAGTCCGCAAGCGTTGCTTGCCCGACTCACGAAGTGCGATGCAGTTTGTTCGCGGCTCATTCGCGGCGTTAGGTGCGGAGAGATTCTGTGGTTACACCGACTATCGCGCAGTTTCGAACCGTCATAGCCATTGCGCTTCTGTCTTGGCTTGCGGTGGCTGTGTTGCCAAACATTGGGGCCATCTCCTTCAGTGAGGATGTGGCGACAGCTCGAACGTGGAACTACTTTGGGTCGGCGATCCCATTCTGGGCGATTCAAGTCTGGTGGGTAGTATCCGGTGTTCTGACAGCAGGTGGGCTGGTTGGCATGTTGCGCTTCTGGCCACCTGCTCGTTGGATGCTGGCCATGGCCCTGATTTCGAGCCTCCTGGTTCAGCCGCTGCTAGGCTTGGCCGTGTACTCACCGTTCGAAGCATCGATGGCTGGCGTTCCCGGTGCATCATTCTTCTGGTTGGTATGCGTGAGCTTCTATTCATCTGTTGGTGTGCGCTTTGAGAAGAAGGATTCAGTCAGCACCTAACCAGCCCTTGCACGCGACGTGCGAAACGCACGCGCGTGAAGGGCGGCGTTAGCCATCAGAGAACCCGGTCCTTGACACGTATGCATAACGTGCATACTGTCGGCGCAAATGGACTTTGAGTTCGATCCTGCCAAGGCGGCGGGGAATGTACGTAAGCACGGCGTGTCGTTTGCTGATGCGGAAGGCGTGTTTATGGACCCTCTTGCAATGCATCGCATTGATCCGGACGCAGAGGGTGAGGAGCGGCTGGTGGCTGTGGGCAGAGGAAGCGCCGGCCACTTGCTCGTTGTTGTCTATACGCTGCGCGGCGAGGCTATCCGACTGATTTCGGCTCGTCGCGCCACCCCTGCTGAAAATCGCACATATGAGAGCTGAATACGACTTCTCGAAGGCAAAGCGTCGCGCGCTCCTGCCGACAAAGGGCAAGACCCGCATCACGATCTATATCGATGACGGTGTGCTGGAGGAATTTCGATCCAGAGCAGAGAAGGCCGGCGGCGGTTATCAAACCATGATGAATGACGCTCTGAAAGCATATCTCGCCGAGACCGACGATCGTCCACTCACAGAGTCAGTGCTTCGCCGTGTCATCCGTGAAGAACTGCCTGGATCTGCGCGGCTAACAAAGCGCTCCAGCGGACGCTCGAAGACTCGCGCCGCTGAGCGCTGACGTTGGGCCACGAGGGACTCTTCCGACCACTCACGTTCATAGTCAAGGCGAGAGGTACGACCATGCTAGTTCGCTGGACGTTTGTAGCGCTTCTGCTGCTTGGGACCACGGGTGTAATGGCGTCGGAGCCGGCGCACGTCCGAACGTTGAAGGTAACGATCCTTTCAACCATGCTCGCTGAGCGTGACGAATTGGGAGAATGGGGCTTCGCGGCACTCATCGAGGTCGATGATCATCGCTTGTTATTCGACACTGGTGCGCGCCCCGATACGGTTCTGCAGAACGCCGCGTCACTCGGGCTTGACCTATCCGACATTGAAGACGTCGTCATAAGCCATAACCACGGCGATCACACCGGTGGTCTTGCTCGCTTGCGCACGGAGCTTGCGCGAACCAATGCAAAGGCGCTCATGCGTGCACACGTGGCCCCGCAGATTTTTTGGCCGCGCTTCGAGCAGGGAGCAAAGTGGACGTCGCTATCGAAAACGAAGGAGGCTTACGAAGCGGCCGGTGGCCGCTTCATCGTGCACGAGTCGGCGTCGGAGCTCTTCCCCGGCGTCTGGCTCAGCGGTCCCATTCCGCGGCGGTTCCCGGAACGAAATTGGCCGACGGGCGTAAGCGTACGGATGCCAGACGGACAAGAGATCGAGGACAACGTTCCTGAGGATATGGCGCTTGTCATCAACACGGCCGAGGGTCTGGTTGTGCTTTCTGGGTGTGGACACGCGGGTGTGATCAACACCGTTGAGCATGCGCGCCGGATCATTCGACCGGTGCGCACGACGGCATTAATCGGTGGATTCCATCTCTTCTCCGCAGACGATGCTCAGCTCAAGTGGACGGCTGCCAAACTTCGCGCCTTCGGGGTTGAAAACCTGCTCGGCGCGCATTGCACTGGCATCGAGGCTGTCTACGAACTGCGTAGGATGACAGGGCTGACGCGGCGGACTGCCATTGTCGCAGCAGTTGGTTCGTCATTTACGCTTGGCGCCGGCCTCGATGCCGGAGGCCTGGGCTTGGCAAGATAGTTGTGGCCTTAGCATGCGTGTTGAGGCCGGCATTGGAAGCGTGGTCATTCGCTGCCCAACGAGCCGTTGCAGGCGACGCGCGAAACGCGCGCGCCTGAGCGGCAAGCGTTGGGCACCACTGTGAATTGCATGGATTCCGTTCGACGCGTGATTGATGGACTGAGCGCAATTGAGCGGCCAGCCGTTGCCCTTGTCGCCCTTGCGCGGTTTGCGGCTCATTTCAGGATCGATCATGCAGAACTGATGAAGTTCATCAGCCATCTTTGGGGCGTCGTTGATGTTACGCCGGAGACGTGGGTGTCGTGGGCTGACGCGTTCGATCATATGGAGATACTCAAACCGCCACACGAATACTCCGTCGAGCTTGCCAGAGCCATACCCGCAGCTGTGATCAGCGATTTCTCTGCTCTGGCAAGGGCTGTCTTCGAAACCAGCGAGGCCACATGGTATTGCAGCAATACGGACGGAACGCGCGATGCGCTTCTGATGGTCCTTGAGTTGCTCGGCAAGCATGGCGTGTCGGCACCGGATCTCGCTGCGTTCAGACTGTCGCCTGACAACTGCGGAGATTCATGGGGCCCAAAGCCTTCTGAAGGAATCCTTGCGTCCTGGAAGGCGATGGCGCTGCCCAACAAGACAATGGAGCCGACGCGATGAAGCTGTGGCCCATGGTTCAAGCCTCTGGTCGTCGCGAGGCTCATTGTTGTCGTTAGACCGCACCAACCTCGAAAGTGAGCGCGTTGCCTAAATCCACTGAATGCAAGCAAGAGCCCGGCACTTTTCGCCCGGTCATCGACCGCGGTAGTTGCGAGGGCAAGGCAGACTGCGTCCGCGTATGCCCAGTTGGTGTCTTTCTAGTGGGAACCTTGCCCAAAGAATTGCGCGCCGGCCTGAGTATCAAAGGAAAGCTCAAGGGGTTTGCGCATCGCTGGCAGCAGGCTTTACTTGTGAATGAAGCCGCCTGCGAGGCGTGTGGCCAATGCGTGAGCGCTTGCCCAGAGAAGGCCATCACATTGGAGCGAGCGCCGTGACCCACTGCTTCCAGACCCAGGCTGCCTTGCTCTGCGGCTTGCTCCTCCGAGAGCCGGGGCGGTCTAACCCTTCGTTGCACCCGACTCGCATTTCACTTGGACGGGTTGCGTCAAGACGGCGCACCCATCCCGGCTGCCTCAAGCAGAGTGGAGTACGTTGAGGTTGCCGCCTGACACTTTGCTGGCGCTCAGCTAAGCCGTCAGGTGCAGTCGGACTTGCGCTATTCCCACTCGCGGCGCAGCCCGAACACGAACACGACGTCGGACGCGCTCTCGACCGCGATGTCTTCGCTCACGGCGACATCGAATCGCCAGCCGGACTCGAACCGATAGTCGCCGCCGACGGTGAGCACGACCGCTTCGCCGAGGAAGTCCAGATCGGTGTCTTTGAACACTGCGCTGTGCGCATCCACCTGCGCCTTCAGCTGCAATCCCCGCCACGCGCGCCAGCCAACACCGGCGAAGCCGCTCCACACAACATCGCGCTGCTGTGCCGAAAGGCGTTCGCCGTCGCCGAGCCTCGTGACGCCGGCCTGACCAAACACCGACCAGTTGTCGCTCAACGCATGTTCGCCGGCGATTGCCAGCGACACATCGGTCGCTCCCGAGCCTGTCAGGCGATCGGCATCGCCGGTCGGCGCCTTGACGCTCAACCATGCCGCAACCGCCGTCGCGCGCGTGGAGCGCAACGAATAGCCGAAGTCGAGCGACGCATCGCCGAGACCGGAGACGGAGGAATCGATATCGATCAGCGTCGCCCCTGCGCGCTGGTACACGATCCGCACGCGGTCCGTGGGCATCGACGAGCGTGCGCCCTCCGGCAGATTGAAGAAGTCGTGCCAGCTGTGGATGGCCTCGTCGAGCACGCCGCCGCCGGTGTAGCGATAGGGCAGCTCGAGCTGCGCCGCGAAGCCGCCGGACCACGAGCGACCGATCGTCACGCGCGCCTCACGTGTTTCGGCGTCGACGACCAGGAGCTCGCCGTCCGCGCGCTGGATCAGCGCGGTGCTCGCCCAGTTGAGATCGGTCGCGACCCTCCACGACTCGCCGTCGACGCGCGCAGGCAGCGCAGACGGCAGACCGAAGCCGCCGAGCAGCGGATTGAGATCGCGGGTGGGGAAGGGACCGGCTGCAGCGAGCGGAGCGATCAGCAGCAGTGCGATCGCGATCCGTTTCAAAACCAGACCGAGACGAACAGCTGGAAGACGTTGGCGCCGAAGCTGTAGAGCGGCTCGCTGCCGGCCGGACGGAAGTTCGGGTCGGTGGCCGGCAACAGCGAGTAGCGCGCGTCGCGGAAGTCGTCGTAGTCGAACTGGATGCGGTCGTAATAGAAGTTGAGCGTGCCCTTCTTGATGAAGCGCCAGCCGTTCGGTGCGAACTCGTACGTCGCGCCGAGGCTCAGCGCCTGGCTCTTGAACGTCGACAGCTCTTTATCGCGCGCCAGGAAGTTCTGCTGGTTCGGGCGCTCGAACAGATCCCGGTAGAAGTCGGCGTTGTTCTGCGCGTAGTAGCGGTAGCCGACGTCGAAAATCCACGGGCCCAGCGGATGCGTGTAGCCCACTTCGAACGTGTTGGCGCCGATGCCCCACGTATCCGTGAAGAAGCGATAGCCGCCGTGCAGGGCTGCCCGATACGGCAGGTAGTAGCGCGCATTCACGGCGACGGCGTTGCTCGTGCGCGTGCGCGGATAGATCTCGCGGGCCAGCGCGAACAGCCGGTCGTCGCTCGGATTGATGAACCGGTACGAGCGATACGGATTGTTGAGGAATCCCTCGTCCGTGATCACTTCCAGCTGCAGCGAGCTGATGAGGCTCTTGGTCAGGATCTGCGAGACGCCGACCCGGTAGCTCCAGCGGTCGATCGGCTCCTTGAACGTCGGGTCGATCTGGTTGGTGATCGTGTCGCGGCGGCGCACTTCGTCCTTGCCGCGCGAGAAGCCCATGGTGATCGTCGTCAGGTCGCCGAACAGGTCCTGGCTGATGCCGAACGAGGTCGTCTGGGCCGAGTAGTCGTTCTCTTTGCTGTTCGTGTAGCCGAGGTTGTACGTCGTCTTGCCGCGCAGGTACTCGAGGCCGACGCTGTACTGGTCGCGCTCCTCCTTGTATTGGCTCGCGCCCGACACCTCGACGTCGATCGAGGCGCTGGTGACGTAGTCCTGGTAGTAGTTGGCGCTGATCGCGTACTTCTCGGCGAACTTCTTGCGCACCAGCACCGACGGGCCGTGAATCGTCACGCCGCCGCCTTCGTAGCGGTGATAGAGCACGTCGGCGCGATCGTCGCCGAGCACGCCGGCGAACGAGGCACCAGGTTCGAAAAATGCGAGGATGAAGACGAGGGCGAGGGCGAGCACGAGCCAGCCGCTGCTGGCCCGTGCCGCCAATTCCACGCCCCATGCCTGCTTCATATCAATTGCATCCGCAGCCGCCGCCGGCGCTGCCGTTCGCGCCGCGCGCGCCTTCGCGCGCGTCGAACACGTGGTCGAGGTAAGCGGTCGAGACCGGGTTGGCGTCGAACGACATGATGGGATCCGCGAGCGCCTGGCGCTCGTACGGCTTCACCCACGGCTCGATGTTGCCGCAGCCGCTCAGCAGCACGAGTGCCAGAGCTCCGCCAACTGCCAACCGCCAACCGCTCACAGCTTTCATGTTTCCTACTCTTTCAGCAGCGCCCGAATCTGATTCAGATACTCACCTTCGTCGCCGGCCTTGTAGCCGCGGTGCAGGTAACGCACGTTGCCCTGCCTGTCGATGAACACGGTGCTCGGCATCGCGCTCACGTCGTACATCTTGCTGACCTTGCTCTCGCGGTCGAACAGCACCGGGAACGACACCGGCGTCTTGCTCAGCCACTCCTCGGCGTCCTTGCTGTTGGCGTCGACGTTGACGCCGACCAGCGTGAAGCCGAGCGCACTGTAACGCTTGTGCATCTGCTCGAGCAGCGGCATCTCCTGGCGGCACGGTCCACACCAGCTCGCCCAGAAGTTCAGCATGACGACTTTGCCTTTGAGTTGCGCGAGCGACACGGTGTCGCCGCTTCGCGACGGCAGCGCGAACGATGGCGCCATCGAAGCACTCGCACCGACTGTCGAAGTCACCGCCAGCGCTGCCGCCACGGCAGCTCCGCGCATCCATTTGTTCAGGCTGCCACTCATTTTGAAAGCCAGCATGCTTCGTCACCTCTGTGCGGACGCAAACGCCCAATGCGTATCCTCGCTCAGAAGAAAATCGACAAACCGAGAACCGCTTCTAGGTTATTGACGATCTTTTTTTCGCCCAGCAGGTCGATGTCATAGACGTGATCGCGCACGTCGAAGTGCACCGCAATCCAGTCTGCCGGCAGGATGCGATAGCCGAAGCCGCCGTTCACCGTGAAGCGATCGTCGCCTGCGAAGCGGGTGCTGCCGATGCCGGCGACCAGGTAGAACGCCGTCGGGTACGCGCGGTTCTTGCCGAGGAAGATCTCGCCCGGCAGCGCGTTCCAGCCGGCCGAGAGTGCGTAGTACGTGTAGTCGCGCTCGCTGTCGGTCAGCAGGTCCGCGGAGCCCGACAGGTTCTCGTAGCTCGTGCGTCCCGCGCGCGAGCGGCCCACGGTCGCTTCGAGGAAGAAATCTTCCGTGAGGTGATAGGCGAGGCGCGCGCCGTACACGACGTTGCTCTCGAAGTCCTCGATGCTGAGGATGCCGACGTACGCGCCGACCTCGAAGTCCTCGGTGTCGATGCGCGTCTGCCTGATCTTGCGGCGCTCGACCTCCGGCTCGATGATCGCCTTGTTCGACGGCTCGCCGGTCACCGGCTCTGCCGCCTGCTGCTGTGGCTCGGACGCTGGCGGCAACGGCTCGTCGCGCCGGAACAGCGCGCAGCCCGGCAACGTGGTCGCGGCGAGCGCGATCAGAAAAAGAAGGCGATGCCGAGATACTTCCATTCGTCCACTTCCTCGTTATCGTTGCGGCTCGTGAATATCACGTTGTTGCGATATTCCGTGCGCAGCATGAAACGGCGCGTGAGATAGAACTGCAGGCCGCCGCCGACATAGCCGATCTGGTCGGTGCGGTCGATGGATTGCACCAGCGTCGACTTCGGGTCGGTATAGATGACGCCGGTGCCGAGCGTGAAGTAGGGCGAGATGCGCCACTCGGGCACGAACACGTGCACCAGGCCGAGCGTCGCGCTGTAGCCGTTGGAAAACTCGCCGACGATGTGATTGAACGTGAGCTCGATCGACAGGTTGTCGCTGAACGCGTAGCCGCCGAACGCCGAGACCATGCTGGCGCCGGCGAAGTCGCCGCCCGCCACGCCGGCCTGCCAGCGCCGACTCATATAGTTCTCGCGCGCGGGCTCCTGCAGGTCGAGCGGCTCGCCGGTCGGCTCGAGCGTCGCGATCATCTGCTCGCGCGGCACCCAGCCTTCGACGCCGCGCTCGGTGCGGATCTGGAACCAGTCGGTGCGGCGCTTGACGATCTCGACCTCGCGGCCGCGCTCGATGACGTGAAAGACGGGATAGCCGCGCCCCGGACCCGTGTGCAGCTCGATGTACGGGTCCGCGATCAGGATCTTGTGCGGATGTTCTTTGGCGGCGGCAGTCTGGACCTGGGAGAGGAGCAGCGTCAGCAACAAAGCGAATAGCGTGAACGACCGCCGCATCAATTCGCCGGGGCCACGAACGGGTCGTTGTAGTACTGCGCGCCGATGTCGAGCCATTCGGAGAGCAAGCGTAACTCACTTGGTGACATAAAGTCGCGGTGATCCGTCTGCCCGGCGCCCGGTGCGCCTTCCATCTTGCCGAAGAAGCGACCGGAAGCAGCCGCGCCGTTGGCGCTCATCGAAGCCGGCACCTGGCGGAACGCCACGCACGTCGTCACGTTGGTGACGGGGTCGGTCTGGAACTGCAGGCACTCGTCCTCGAGCTGACCCATGGCGTTCACGATCTGGCCGACGTCGCCGAACAGCAGCTCGCGATACGAGCGGAACTGGTCGGGCTCGTCATCGGACGGGCCGTCGGTGAGGTCTAGATCGCCTGCCGGCACGGCCGTCATGGCAGCTGCGTTGACCGGCGCATGACAGCTGGTGCACTTGTGATTGATCGGCTGCATCGTCACCGGGTCGAGATCCGCCATGCCGTCGTTGTTGGCGTCGACGAAGCGGCCGATGCCCCACATCGGGTGGATGTGCATCTCGTAGTGGATGGTGATGCGGCACAGGCTGGTCCACTTCGAGGTGCAGCTCGCCGCGACCGGCGGCGTGGTGCCGCGCAGGCCGTTCACACAAGTGACATGTTGGGTCGGATCGGCTGCATCGGACAGCACGGTCGACGGACCCGCCGAATAGCAGGCGTCGACTGAAGGCGTCGTGGCCGGCGTCGCCGGCCAGTAATCCTGGAACGCCACGTCGACGCTCGGCGCGCAGGCGCCGCCGCACATGATGCGGTTGCGGACTTCGGCCATCGTCTCGCCGGTATCGGCGAACAGAGCGGCGTTCGTGTTAGGGAACGGGCTGCCGTTCGTCGGCGCGCCGGCGTTTACGGAATTCGTCAGTCCGGCGCGCCCGTGCGCGATCGGCGGGGTGGCGTTCCCGTTGTGGCAGCCGTTGCAGGTGAGCGTCTCGCCCGGCACGAGCTGCAGCCAGTTGGTGTGGCGGCTGCCGAGCACGCCGCCGAGGCGGCGGCCGCGAGCGTCGAGCACGCTGATGTTGAATGCCACGTTGGCCGGCACTTTGACCTTCACCGAGCCGTCCGGCTCGATCGGCGCATAGCCGAGGATGTCGCGCATGCCGAGCGCGCGGTCCGGGCCGAACGCGGTGTCGTCGATGTCGCGCGTGTCGTCGTCCGGCTGCGCGACCGCCTTTTCGATGCGCAGGAAGCGGGCAGGGCGCGTCGCATACGCGGCGTTGGCCGGATCGCGCACGGCGCCGATGCCGCCCGGCGCCTGGTCGACGCCGTCGATGTCATACACGCTCTTGATGTGCAGGATGCCCACCGCCTCGGTGAGCAGGTCCTGCGGGAAGTCGACGCCGGCGGCGCGGTCGAGAATGACCGGCGGCAGCACGCGCGACGAGCCCGCGACGACTTCGGTGTACATGAAGCCTTCTTGCGGAGCGACGACGGGCTGCTGCGTGTTCTGGTGCACGTCGTAGATGTAGATGCCGAACAGCGGCGGCGCTTCCACCGCATCAGGATTGGCGAGGCGGTCGCTCGTGCACGGCACGATGCGCGTCTGATCCTCGAGCAGGCGGCACTGCGACCAGCTCACCAGCAGCCGATCGCTGCCGTCGAACAACGGCGCGGCGGAACGATAGCGGCCGCCCGGGGACGGACCTTCGATCGTGCGGACGTCGGTCGGCAGCGCACGCGTCTGCGCCGGACCGGGCATGCCCGCGCTCGCCATGATGGGCGCGGTGTTGTCGACGAAGTTCTGCGTATCGATCAGCACCAGGTCGCCGCTGCCGGCAGTGCCGGTGAACGGGCGCACCAGCGCCAGCGTGCGGCCGTCCTGCATCGGACGCGGGCTCGTGAACTCGATGATGCTCGGCTGGCTCGTGGTCGGATCGACCGTGCCGGTCGCGTGGCTGTTCGCGCCGTACAGCAGCTGCAGGTCGGAGCCGTCCGGATTGATGCTGTAGAGATCGAACTGGTTGTCATCGATCTCGTGCTCCCAGCGCGTGAACACGATACGGCCGTTCGGCAGCACCGCCGGGTCGAGGTCGTGACTCTGGTTGAACGAGATCTGGTGGATGTTGGTGCCGTCCGCGTCCATCACGTGCAGCACGAACGCGGGCTCGTTGTCGTCCTCGTCCTGGCCGGCGTACTGCGGCTTGTTCTCGTCCAGCTGGATCGCGCGCGCCTGGCGCTGGCGGGTCGAGCTGAACACGATCCTGCCGTCCGGCAGGTAGTGCGGCATGATGTCGTGGCCTTCGTCCTCGACCGTGTCGGAGCTGATGATACGACGCAGGACATTCGCCTTCGCGTCGTACTCCCAGATGTTCCAGGACGGCTGGTCTTGCTCGTCGGCGCCTTCGATGAACTTGGCGCGCATCGCGAACACGACCTTGCTGCCGTCGAAGTTCACGTCGAGGTCGCGGACGTCGCCGAGGCCTTCGGTCTGCGCCGCAGTGAGATTGATCTCCGGCGCGGACGGCGAGGCGCGATCGCGCATGTACAGGTCGGCGCCGATTTCGAAGCGACGCAGGACGCGCGCGTCGTCTTCCGCCATGTCGTCCTCCGGATCGGGCACCGGACGCTTGACGTAGAACACCGGGAAGTCGAGCGTCACCGGATCCTGGTTCTGCCCGCTGCCGATCGTCACGTCGGTCCCGCCGCTGCCGCTGCTGCACGCCGCAAGCACGCTGCATGCCGTTGCGATCATGAGCGCGACGGCGCCGCGAACCGCGCGCGCGGCTGCGAATTTCAGCGTGTCACGTTCCGGCTGATCACTCATTGCGTACTCCGAACGAACTTGGATGATCGACTCGACATATTCCGCGGGCCGTTAAACCGGTCACACGGCTGGCTGCGACCGACCCTGAAATTTCATAAGACGGGGCCGTGTATCCCTGTATCGCGTGACTCGGATCACACTGCGCGCGCTGCACCCGGTTTATTCCTCACCGCGCAGATGACGACCGGGAGGCCGGATCGTGGCGGCGAGCCTACACGCGCGCGTGAAACCCCCGGTACTGTCTCCCGCAGGCGACGTACGGCGCTTGAGACAGCTACCCAAATGGAAACGCCGACTTATAGTCGCCGCGCACTGTCGGGGGACGGCCGACTTTGCGGTGATAACAACGGCGCGTCCACCGAGCGAATTTTCGACACCGGGACCGACAACTCAGGGCGGCATGAGCAACATGAACAGCTCGTATCAAAAGACTGGAGCTAGAGCGCGGCACAGCGTGCTGGTGAAGATCACCGCGCTGACGCTGGCGATCGCCACCTTTGCGTGCGTGCAACACGACGCGTCGGCGGATCCGCTGTCGCGCCGGCAGGCGAAGCGGATGTACGACCGGCTCACCGGCACGCCGCCGAGCCCGGCGTTGCTCAACGATCTGGAAACGCGCGTCGCGAGCGACAAGGTCGCTGCTGCGATGTACATGCTCGACAAGAATCAGGCGCACTCGAGCTCGTTCTACAGCACGACGCTGAAGAACTTCGCGACGCCGTGGACCAACCGCGATCAGACGGTGTTCGCGCCGCTCAACGATTACACCGCGACGGTGATCGGCATCGTGCGCGACGACGTCGACTTCCGCACCTCGCTGTCCGCCGACCTCGTCTACGTCGGCCAGGGCGTCTCGCCGGCCTACTCGCCGTCGAACAACGATCACTACGTTGCGTTGGAGGACAACAACGCCGACCTGCGCGTGGTGCTCCAGGGAACGACACAGTCCTCGCTGAACGGTCTGCCGCCCGCGGCGACCGCCGGCATCATCACTTCGCGCGCCGCGTCCGAAGCGTTCTTCATCGACGGCACGAACCGCGCGATGTTCCGCTTTACTCTGCTCAATCATCTGTGTCACGACATGGAGCAGGTGCACGACACGTCGCGTCCGCCGGATCGCATCCGCCAGGACGTGACGCGCAGCCCGGGCGGCGACAGCTCGCTGTTCCTCAATAACTGCATCGGTTGCCACAGCGGCATGGACCCGATGGCGCAGGCCTTCGCGTACTACGACTTCGACGAGACGCAGGGCCGGCTGGTCTACACGCAGGGCCAGGTGCAGCCGAAGTACCTGATCAACTCCGACAACTTCAAGCCGGGTTACGTCACGAGCGACGACCACTGGGAGAACCGCTGGCGTCTGCCGGGCAAGAACACGCTGCTGGGCTGGGCCGGCCAGGACGGCAAGATCCGCAGCGGCAACGGTGCGAAGACGCTTGGCGAGGAGCTCGCGAACAGCGATGCGTTCGCCGAGTGCCAGGCGACGAAAGTGTTCCGCACGGTCTGCTTCCGCTCGCCGAGCGATCAGGCCGATCGCGACCAGGTCACCGCCAGCGCCAACGGTTTCAAGACCGGCGGCAACCTGAAGCGCGTGTTCGCCGAGGCCGCCGCGTACTGCGCCGGGAATTGAGGAGACGGTAAGCCATGAAGCGCGTTTTCAATCACAGCGTTGCACGACTTGCCGGGCTTGCCCTGCTCGCAGTCGCCGTCCTGTCGGGTTGCGGCGGCGGCGCCGCGACGACGGAGAATCCGGTCACGACGCCTCCGACGTCGGGCCCGACGTATTCGGGTCCGCCGCCCGCGACCGCGGACATCCAGGCGTTCCGCATCAACTTCTGGGAAAACGTCCGCGGCACGAACCGCTGCGGCAGCTGCCACACGGTCGGCGGCCAGTCGCCGCAGTTCGCGCGCTCAGACGACGTGAACGCCGCGTATCAGCAGGCCGGCGGCGTCGTGAATCGCGAGAACCCCTCGCAGTCGATCATCGTTGCGAAGGTCGGCGGCGGCCACAACTGCTGGCTCGCCGACGCCGGCGCGTGCGCAAGCATCATGACGCGCTGGATTCAGGACTGGGTCGGCGCCTCCGGCACCGGCGGTCGCCAGATCGAGCTGGTCGAGCCGCCGTCGAAAGATCCTGGCGCGACGCGTCGTCTGCCGGCGAACGCGCCCAGCGCCTACTTCACCGACGGCTCGTCGCGCAGCGTGTTCACGCTCGTGACGACGTACTGCTCGGACTGCCACCGCTCGACGGCGGCCACCAAGCAGTCGCCGTTCTTCGCGGCGGCCGACGTCCAGGAGTCGTACCAGAACGCGATTCCGAAGATGAACCTCGACGACGCGGTGAACTCGCGCTTCGTGATTCGTCTCGGCCGCGAGTCGCACAACTGCTGGAGCGACTGCACCGCGAACGCCGCGGAGATGCAGGCCGCGATCCAGATGCTGGCCGACTCGATTCAGCCGACGCAGGTCGATCCGAACCTGATCACCAGCAAGGCGCTGACGCTGTTCGACGGCACCGTCGCCAGCGGCGGCAACCGCTACGAGAACAGCCTGATCGCGCTCTATGAGTTCAAGAGCGGCCAGGGCACGACCGCGTTCGACACCAGCGGCGTCGATCCGGCGGCGGATCTCACCATGAGCGGCGACGTGACGTGGGTCGGCGGCTGGGGCATCAACATCCGTACCGGCAAGGCGCAGGCCTCGACGACCGCGAGCCGCAAGTTCCAGCAGCTCATCACTGCGACCGGCGAATACTCGATCGAAGCGTGGGTCGTTCCGGGCAACGTGACCCAGGAAGACGCGCGCATCGTCAGCTACTCCGGCAGCACGGCGACCCGCAACTTCACGATGGGCCAGACGCTGTACAACTACGACTTCTTCGGCCGCAGCTCCACGTCCGATGCGAACGGCTCGCCGCAGTTGTCGACGGCCGACGCCGACGAGCGCCTGCAGGCTTCGCTCCAGCACGTCGTGATGACCTATGACCCGGTCAACGGCCGCCGCATCTACGTGAACGGCGAGTTCACCGGCGACGTCGACGGCGCCGGCGGCGGCACGCTCGGCGACTGGGACAACAGCTACGCGTTCGTGCTCGGCAACGAAGTCAGCAACAACCGCCAGTGGCAGGGCGTGCTGCGCCTGGTCGCGATCCACAACCGCGCGCTGACGCTCGAGCAGATCCAGCAGAACTTCCAGGCCGGCGTCGGCGAGAAGTTCTTCATGCTGTTCGGCATCTCGCACCTGGTGAACGTGCCGAAGTCGTACATCATGTTCGAGGCCTCGCAGTACGACAGCTCGGGCTACCTGTTCAACAACCCGAAGTACATCAGCCTCGATGCGACTGCGATGCCCGGCAGCATCCCGCTCAAGGGCATGCGCATCGGCGTGAACGGCGCGGAGCCGCACGTCGGCCAGGCGTATCGCCTGATGGACACGGTGATCCAGGACGCGAATTACTCGGCGGCGACCGGTCAGACGCTGTCGACGGTCGGCACGATCATCGGCCTCGAGCAGGGTCCGTCGTCCGACGAGTTCTATCTCTGCTTCGACACGCTCGGCACGCGCAGCGACGTCTGCTCCGACTACGCTGCGGCAGTGCCGCCGACCTTCGTCAACGTGCCGCGGCCGTCGGACATCGGCTTCCGCACCTTTGACAAGATCAACGCGACGATGGCCTCCGTGACGGGCGTGAGCCCGAACACGGCGGCGGTGAAGACGACCTTCACGAACATCCGGCAGTCGCTGCCGGCGGTCGACAGCATCGAGGCGTTCCTGTCCTCGCACCAGACGGCGATCGCGCAGCTCGCGATCCAGTACTGCGATGCGCTGGTCGAGTCGCCGCAGGCGGCCACGTACTTCCCGGGCCTGAACCTGAACGGTGCGCCGTCCACGGTGTTCGGCAACGATGCGGGCAAGGACCTGCTGATCGATCCGCTGGTCGATCACATGATCGGCTCGAACGTCACCTCGCAGCCAAGCACCGCGGAGCTCAAGAGCCCGTACACGCCGGCGAATACGGCGGCGGACGGTCCGACGCGCCCCGGCCTGTACGCGCTGATCGACACGCTGAACAACTGCGGCGGCAGCCAGTGTCCGGCGAGTCGCACGAAACTGATCGCCAAGGCGACCTGCGGCGCGGTGCTGGGCAGCGGCGCCACGCTGATCGACTGATCCGACTCCAAGATCCGGGATGACACAGCCATGCTGATTATCAAATCGCGCAAGAAACGCCCGCTCGGTCTGGACGAGCCGCTGAAGCACGAGTCGCACAAGCGGCCGGTGACGCGCCGCGACTTCCTGGCGCAGGGCTTCCTGACCGGCTCGGCCACGGTGGTGGCGCCGGCGATCCTGGGTGCGCTGCTCAACCCGCGCCAGGCGCGGGCCGACCTGCAGCCGGACATGCGCTTCCTCGCGGACAGCGCCGCCATCTGCAACATCCAGCAGGGCGCGGGCAAGATCCCGTTCATCTGCTTCGACCTCGCGGGCGGCGCGAACATCGCCGGCTCGAACGTGCTGATGGGCAAGGAGGGCGGCCAGCTCGACTTCCTGTCGACGGCGGGCTACTCGAAGCTCGGCCTGCCGGGCGACATGCTGCCGAACAACGCCACCACGAACTTCATCAACGTGGAGTTCGGCCTGGCGTTCCACTCGGACAGCGCGTTCCTGCGCGGCATGCTCGAGAAGACCACGACCACCACGCGCGCGGGCGTGAACGGCGCGATCATCGCCGCGCGCTCCGAGAACGACACCGGCAACAACCCGCACAACCCGATGTACGGTATCGCCAAGGCTGGCTCGCGCGGCGAGCTGCTGACACTGATCGGCTCGCAGAACTCCGACTCGGGCGGCAACTCGATGGCGCCCGCGATGCTGATGGATCCGGCGAACCGGCCTACCAAGATCGATCGCGCCTCGGATGCGAGCGGCCTGGTCGACACCGGCGCGCTCGGCACGCTGTTCACGAATCCGAACGGCACGCCCGACACGGCCTCGACCCTGGCGGTGATGGAGCAGATGGCGCGCATCAGCGAGCAGAAGCTCCTCAAGGTCGACCCGGGCATCGCCGACAGCGCGCGCCTGGAGACCCAGGTGAAGTGCGGCTACGTGAAGACGGCGGACACGGTGGATCGCTTCAGCGATCCGGCCGCGATCGATCCGGCGCAGGATCAGGACATCACCGGCGGCGCCGGCGTGTTCGGCGCGGACTTCGGCAACGACCGCGAGTTCGAGAAGACCGCGGCCGTGATGAAGCTCGTCGTGGAAGGCTACGCGGGCGCGGGCACGATCAGCATGGGCGGCTTCGACTATCACACCGGCGACCGCTCGACCGGCGAAGACCGCGACCTGCGGGCCGGTCGCTGCATCGGCGCGGCGCTCGAATTCGCGGCGCGTCGCGGCAAGCCGCTGATGGTTTATGTGTTCAGCGACGGCTCGTTGTCCTCGAACGGCCGCGTCGACGATACAGCCGGCGGCCGCGGCAAGGGCGAGTGGACGGGCGACAACCAGCAGACCGCTGCTGCGTTCTTCCTGGTCTACAACCCGCCAACGAGCGGCGGCCGCCCGGTGCTGCTGACTTCCGGTGCAGCAGGCGCGGCGCGCCACCAGCAGCTCGGCTACTTCAGCGCGGGCGGCGATGTGGTGAACAGCAGCAGCCCGGCGGCGAACAACGTGAACCTGCTGGTGCAGACGGTGCTGTTGAATTACATGGCGCTGCACGGCGAGGCGGGCAACTACAACACGCTGTTCGGCAGCGCTCTCGGCGCGGGCAGCGCGCTCGATGGCCTCATCGCCTTCGAGCCGATCGTCACCGGCACGATCTGAGGTAACTCGAAGCACGGCGTGTCAGGCTTTAGCCTGACTTCTTATTCTCCGTATCTGACTTCCACGAACAGCGTTCGGCCGCGCCCGGGGAAATACCGGTAGTTGCCGAACGCGAAGTCGGCCCGATCGGCGTACGCGCGGTCGGTGACGTTGTTCAGCCGCAGCGTCGTGCTCCAGTTGCGGGTGACGTTCCAGCCGACACGCAGGTTCAGCAGGTCGTGGCCGGGATACTCGTTGGCGTTCGCCGCATCGACGAAATACCTGCCGACCGAAACCCACTCCAGCTCCGCGCTTGCGGTCGGCAGGAACTGCCAGTCGAGGCGCGCCGTGTTCACGTGCCGGGGCGCGGTGTCCACGTCTCTGCCGGAGACGATGGTCTCGCCCTGCTCGATCACGCGGTTGAACGCGTAGGTGTGCTTCGCGTACGTGCCGGCCACCGCCAGCGACAGCGTTTCGATCGGCAGCCAGTTGAACTCGTACTCGATCCCCTCGTGGTCGGTTTTGCCGTCGCTCACGTTGAAGCCGTTCGAGTCGCGGAAGATGACGTTGTCCTTCTTCATCTTGAACGCCGCGAGCGAGTAGTGCAGCGGGCCGAACAGACCGCGCGCGCCTGCTTCGATGCTGTCGAGCCGCTCGGCGTCGAGGTCGGCGCCCGATTGCTGACGCTGCAGGCGGTAGAGCTCGCTGGTGTCCGGCGCCCGATAGCCGCGCGCCCCGGTCACATACAAGGTGTGGTTGCTCGTGAGGTCGTAGGTCAGGCCGAGCTTCGAAGTCACGTTCGTGAAGTTGTCGCTGCCGTCCGCCGGTCGGTTGAACAGGCAGCCGTTAGCGCCGCACGGCGTACCGTCGTCGCGCGTGTTGCCGGCGATCATCTTGTTGTCGTAGTCGTAGTCGACGTACTCGAGGCGCGCGCCGCCCGTCACCCTCCAGTGCTCCGCGAAGGGCTGCTCGATCTGCGCGTACACCGCAGCCACCTGGCTCTGCACGTCGTAGTCGTAGTGTTTGCCGGCCGGACGAATCGCGTTCGCCGCGGGTGTGCCATCGGTCGCAGGACCGGCCTGCGTTTCCTTGAGGAAGCCGTCGGCCAGCTCGAGATCGAGACCCGCCAGCAATTGCATGTTGGCGAACGCCGTGGCCTGCCACGAAGTCAGCACGCCCAGCGAATCCTGGCCGTTCTCTTCGAGCGGCTTGCCGATCAGGAAGTGCTGCAGGAAATCCATGCGCGAGTGGCGCACGTACGGACGCACGGACAGGACCGCGCCGTCGAACGACCGCGAATACTCGCCGGTGAGTCGCATCGCTTGGGCGTCGCGATACGCCTCGGGATTCGCGTTGGACTTCACGATGCTCTCGTTCCTGTACGAGTCGAAGCCCTGAATGAATCCCGCCGTCTCCTGATCGAGATTCGTCGCTGCGAACTGCACGCCGAGCGTGCCTTGGCCCTGGGGGCGCGACACTGCAAGGCTGAGCTTCTGCTCTTCCAGTCCGGAGTGGTCGCGCCAGCCGCCGTCGTGCGTGGCGATCACCGTGCCGCCGACGTCCGTGGTTTCGCCCCGGTGCGAGAGCGCCAGCCGGCCGCGATAGAACTCGTCCGGTCCGCCTTCGAGCGACAGGCTCGGCTGGATTTCCGCCGGCGGCGCCTGGATGACGTTGACCGCGCCGTGCATCGCGCCCGAGCCGTACACGACGCCCGCGGGTCCGCGCAGCACTTCGATCGAGCGCGCCTGCTCGCTGTTCACCTCGAACAGCTCGTTGACGTTGCAGAAGCCGACCGGGCGGATCGGGATGCTGTTCTCCAGGAACAGGAACGTGCCGCACGATCCCGGACCGCTCAGCACCGGCGAGCGGATCGCCGTGAGACTTTCTTCGCCGCTGTTGCGCTGGATCATCGCGCCCGGCGCGCGATTCATGATCTCGGCGTGATGCGTGGCGCCGACCAGCGCAACGTCGCTGCCGGACACGACCGAAATGCTGCCGGGGAAATCGCGCAACTGCTGCTCGGTGCGCGTCGCGGTGACTATGATTTCCTCGACGCGTTCCGCAGCGTGAGCGCACGTCGCAGCGACCGACGTCGCGGCGAACATGAATATGCGGCTGGCGTACTTCATGGCGGCTGCAAGTGTGTCACTGTCGGCGCGCGCGGTCTCGCCCCGTGGAGAAATCTTCACTCTGGCAGTGCAAAGGCAACGACATAGTCGCCGCGCTTCGTGCCGAGCTTGCCGTGGCCGCCTGCGGCGATGACCACGAACTGCCGGCCTTTCGCTTCGTAGCTCATCGGCGTCGCTTGGCCGCCGGCGGGCAGCCGGCCCTTCCACAGCTCGCGCCCGGTCTCGACATCGAATGCGCGCAGGTAGTTGTCCATCGACGCACCGATGAAGACGACGCCGCCGTCCGTCACGATCGGTCCGCCCATGTTCGGCATGCCGAGCGTCGGGGAGGGCACGAACCACGGCGTCATGTCACGGGTCGAGCCGAGCATCACCTGCCAGAGGATCGCGTTGCGTCGCAGATCGACCGCCGCGAGCGTTCCCCACGGCGGAGCTGTGCAGGGCAGCCCGAACGGCGAGGCCAGCATTTCGCGGCGCACGCCGTACGGTGTGCCGGTCTGCGCCCCGAAGTCCGAATCCGGCCAGGCGTCGGAGCGCTTCATCGCATCGAGCTGGTCGCGCGGCACGAGCGTCACGACCATCGGCACGTGGTTGACCGCGGCGATCACCAGCTGGCGTTCGCTGTCGAATGCCGTGCTGCCCCAGTTGACGCCGCCCGCATACCCCGGCGACAGAATCGTGCCGCGCAGGCTCGGCGGCGTGAAGATTCCTTCGGAGCGATAGCGCGCGATCAGGTCGCGGCACTTGCCGCGATCGTAAAAGGTGAGGCCCCAGGCATCGTGCGGTGTCACTGCCGCTTGCGAGACGAGCGCGGGCGTCGCGGGAAATGGCTGCGTCGGCGAGATCGCTTCGCCCGCGACGTCGGACTGCGGCACCGGCCGTTCGACGACCTCGAACACCGGCTCGCCGGTCTCGCGGTCGAAGACGAACAGCATCCCGGTCTTGGTTGCCTGCACGACGGCGGGAATCGATTTTCCGTCGCGCTCGATGTCGATCAGCATCGGCTGCGCCGGCACGTCGTAGTCCCACAGGTCGTGATGAACGAGCTGTTGCGCCCAGGCGAGCGCGCCCGTAGCTGCGTGCAGCGCGACCAGCGAGTTCGCGTACTTGTCGTCGCCGAGGCGCTCGCCGCCGAAGAAATCCGGACTCGCCGAGCCCGTCGGCACGAACACCAGTCCGCGGCCGGCATCGATCGACAGCACCGACCA
The DNA here is from genome assembly GCA_036004505.1 of Steroidobacteraceae bacterium. Classification (GTDB taxonomy): domain Bacteria; phylum Pseudomonadota; class Gammaproteobacteria; order Steroidobacterales; family Steroidobacteraceae; genus Steroidobacter. The sequence goes on along the minus strand of DASYRK010000070.1, from coordinate 37,601 downwards.
GGCGTTCGCGGCGCCGGTGGGTCGCAAAGTCGCGATCGGATCCCACGACCACAGCTGCTTGCCGCTGCGCACGTCGAACGCGCGCACGATCCCGCGCGGCATCTCGACGCCGCCGTTGTCGCCGACCGCGGAGCCGACGATGACGATGTCGCGATAGATCGCCGGCGGCGACGTCACCAGGTAATTGCCGTTCGCCGCGGCGCCGACCGCGGCGGCGAGATCGATCTTGCCGCCGTTGCCGAAGTCGCGGCAGGGCCGTCCCGTCTTGCCGTCGAGTGCAATCAGCCGGGCGTCGAGCGTGCCCAGGATGATGCGATGGCTGCACGGCGCCGCCGGGTCCGCTTTCTCGTCGATCCATGACGACACGCCGCGTGACGTCGCTTCGGAGTAGCGACGCGTGCGATCGATCCGCGGGTCGTAGCGCCAGCGCTGGGCGCCGGTCGCCGGATCGAGCGCGATCACGATGTTCGTCGCCGTGCTGAGGTACAAGGAATCGCGCACGAGGATCGGCGTCGCTTCGAACGTGAGCGAGTCGGCGCGCGCGAAGCCGGCCCCGAGCTCGCCGGTGCGATAGGTCCAGGCCTTCTTCAGGCGCCAGACGTTCTCGCGGTCGATCTGCGCCAGCGGCGAATGCCGGTTGCCGCCCGGGTCGCCGCCGTAAGCTGCCCATTGCGGCTCGTCGTCGTCGGACTGACGCCCCGGCGGCGCGGCAAAAACGGCGCACGTCGCGAGCCCGAGCATCGCGACAGCCCAGGTGCCCGGCTGCAAGCCTCGTCTTGTCATGAAGTCAGCCTATCAGCCGCCGTTCGGCGGTCACAACTGCTGCTACTATCCGACGCCGATGAGACCGCTTCAGGTATTGGCCGTCTGCGTGCTCCTGCTCGCCCAGGTTGCGCATGCCGCTGAAGGCGAGCGGCCGCGCGTCGGGTTGGTATTGAGTGGCGGCGGCGCACGCGGCGCGGCGCACGTCGGCGTGCTGAAAGTGCTGGACGAGATGCACGTGCCGGTGGACGCAATCGCCGGCACCAGCATGGGAGCGGTCGTCGGCGGGCTGTACGCCTCCGGCATGTCGGGCGTCGAGATCGAGAACCTGATCCGCTCGCTGAACTGGCAGGACTCGTTCCGCGATCGCCCGCCGCGCGAGGAGCTCGGCTTCCGCCGCAAGCAGGACGAGCGCAATTTCCTGGTGCGCTTCGCGCTCGGGCTCAAGAAGGACAAGGGCTTCGTGCTGCCGCCCGGCCTGGTGCAGGGGCAGAAGCTCGAGCAGGTGCTGCGCAACGCGGCGCTGCCCGTCGCGGAGATCCAGCGCTTCGATCGCCTGCCGATTCCGTTCCGTGCGATCGCCACCGACCTCGAGACCGGCCAGCCGGTCGTGATGGATTCCGGCGACCTGGTCACTGCCATGCGCGCGAGCATGTCGGCGCCCGGCGTGTTCTCGCCGGCGCAGCGCGAAGGACGGTTGCTGGTCGACGGCGGACTGGTCGAGAACCTGCCGATCGACACGGCGCGCGCGATGGGCGTCGATGTGCTCATCGTCGTCGACGTGAGCTTCCCGCTGTACTCGCGCGACGAGCTGACCTCACCGCTGGAAGTGACCAACCAGGCGTTCGCGATCCTGATCCGCGGCCGCACGCTGGAGCAGCGCCAGAAGCTGGCGCCGACCGACATTGTGCTCGATCCGGCGCTGGGGCGATTTCCGTCCACCGATTTCAGCCGCGTGCCGCAGGCGTTGCGTGCGGGCGAAGAAGCGGCGCGCGGCGCAGCAGCGTCGCTCGCGCAGCTGTCGCTCAGCGACGCCGACTATCGCCAGTACCTCGCGAAGCGCAACACGCGCTCGACCGAGTTGCCGGTGATCCAGTTCGTGCGCGCGGACTCCAGCTCGTCGCAATACGACCCGCTGGTCCAGCAGACGATGAAGGACGTGGTCGGCAAGCCGCTCGACAAGGAGCTGGTGCGCAGCAAGCTGTCCTCGCTGTACGCGCTCGACCGCTTCGAGACGATCGACTACCAGCTGATCGAGGACGAGGGCCGCGCAGGCCTGCAGCTCGACCTGCGCCGCAAGAGCTGGGGCCCGAACTACGTGCGCATGGGCCTGAACCTCGAAGACGACTTCGAGGGCAACAGCCGCTACAACGCGGCGCTGCGCTTCATCGCCACCGAGCTGAATCCGCTCGGCGGCGAGTGGCTCACGGACATCCAGATCGGCGAGAACCCGAAGCTGTTCACCGAGTTCTACCAGCCGCTGTCGCTGGCGAGCCGCTACTTCGTCGCGCCGCAGTTCGATTTCGAGGAGCGCAGCGTGTTCGAGCTGCGCGATCGCGACCGGGTCGCCGAGTATCGCGTGCGCGAGATCTCGGGCGGGCTCGACTTCGGCCGCGAGATTTCCAACTGGGGCGAGCTGCGCTTCGGCGTGCATCGCGGTACGGGACGGCGGCGCGTGCTGATCGGCGATCCGTCGCTCCCGGCCACCGAGTTCGAGCGCGGCGGTTATTTCACGCGGTTCTCCTACGACAAGCTCGACAGCATTTTCTTCCCGCGGCACGGCCAGCAGTTCGATCTCGAGTGGCAGGCGCAGCGCGAGAGCGTCGGCGCCGACCGCAACTTCGACATCCTGCGCACCAGCTGGCTGATCGCGCGCTCGTTCGACCGGCATACGTTCGTCTTCTGGACCGACGCGGGGACGACCGTCGACGCGCTGGAAACGCCCGAGAACTCGTTCTCGCTCGGCGGCTTCCTCAATCTGTCCGGCCTGACGCCCGGCTTCCTGTCCGGGCCGCACTACGGCATCGGCCGACTCATCTACTACCGGCGCATCGGGCGCGGCGGCGAAGGCGTGCTAGATCTGCCGGCGTACGCGGGCGTTTCGCTGGAGGCGGGCAACACGTGGCTCGAGCGCAAGGACATGTTCAGCAACCCGCGGGTGAACGGGAGCCTCTTCTTCGGGCTCGATACGCCGCTCGGCCCGGTGTACCTGGCGACCGGCTACGACGAGGGCGGCAGCAAGGCGTTCTACCTGTTCCTCGGCAGGACCTTCTGACTCTTACTTATCCTTATCGATCTTTTCGAATTCCAGGCTCGGCTGGTCGCCCGGTCGGAAATAGACGTAGCGGCCGCTCATCTCTTTGAGGGCGCGATCGCGCTCCTCGCGCGTGGCGAACCAGTGCTCCTTGGTCCAATCCACGCCGACCAGGTTCTTGAACGGGTCGGTGGTGCGCAAGCGCACGCGAATGCCGAACTGACAGTGCTTCGGCAGCGGGCGGGCGAGGTTGTGTTCGTGAACGATGGGCATAAACGGCCACTGGGGAACCTGGACGGGGACGCGATTCTAAGAGAGACGCGGCAGCTACGCCATAAAGTGTCCGATGTGTCCGCCGCAACCGGTGAAACTACGCATAACGCCGGTGAGCGACGCGCGTGCGCCACAGGCTTTCAACCGTTCATGTTGTTGCCGCATCTCAGGTTTCGATGTCCGGTGTTTTTCAATCGCGAGACCGGTGGCATCCATTGCGCAATTGTGTGTGGCGCGCGCCGAACGGCCCGAAGCGCTGAAACCTTTCGTCGCATGCCGCGATCTGATCATCGTAATTCCCTTGTACACATGGGAACGCAACCGCGTAATGACGATCAGTCACAAGGCAACGGATCGAGACGCGAGTGTGCTTCTCGGGTGACGCCGGCACCGTTTCCGGCGGGTGTTCGAAGAACGGGGAGGGGTGTGCGGATGATTCTTCGCAGGACCCATGAGATGACAGGTGGCGGCGATCTCAATCCAGGCGTCGTCCGGCAGCTCGATACCGGCAACGCGATTCTCAACGTCAAGACGCAAGTCGCGGACTACGCGCTCGATGCCGAGCGGTTGGCCGTGCTGTGCGCGTGGAATGGCCGACAGGAGGTCGCGCTCGACGGGCGTCGCGTGTTCGTCGACGACGACACCTGGATGACAGTGCCGGCCTGTCCCGCGAACGTCCGCATCCGCGGCTCGCGCGAAGTGCACGCACTGACGATTCTGTTCCGGCGCGGCATGCCGGAAGAAACGCTCGGCGCGCTGATCACGCCAGAGGACCGGCTGCTCGAGAGCGGCGAAGTCGCGCAGCACGCAGCGCTGCCGTTCATGCCGCACCTCTATACGCATGATCGCAGCGTCACGCCGGTGCTGCTGTTCATTCGCCGTCACTGCGAGATGGGACTCGACGATGCGCTCTGGTACGAAGAGCAATTCGCCTTCCTGCTCGAGCGGCTGCTGATGCGCCATCGCCAGGTCGTGCAACGCGCCCACTCGGTCCCGGTGCGTCGCGCGGCGACGCGGCGCGAGATCCTGCGGCGCGTGTCGCTGGCGACGGACTTCATTCACTCGAACTACGACAAGCCGCTGATGCTCGGCGACATGGCGCGTGCTGCGTTCCTGTCACGACATCACTTTCTGCGGCTGTTCAAGCGCATTCACGACGTCACGCCGCACGAGTACCTGCAGCGCAAGCGCACGACGGTTGCGGCGCGCCTGCTGCGAGGCACGGATCTCGCGGTCGAGGACATCGTGAAGCAGGTCGGGTTCGATTCGCGCTCGACGTTGTTCCGTGCGCTGCGCCGGTTCCACGGCGTCACGCCGCGCGAGTGCCGCCGTGCACCGGACGGCCTCGCGTTCATGGGCGGCATCGGAATGGCGGGATTGACTCCGTCGCTGTCGGAGTCGGGCTAAAGTCCGATCGACCTTCCTCTACGACTCCAGCAGGTGGCGCATGCGCTCCTGCTGGAGTTTTTCATGGCCGCGCGCAATCGCGAGCGACTTCTGCAGCGAGTCCGAATCCGGGTTGAGCTGCAAGCCGCGCTGAATGTCCTGCAGCGACTCTTCGATCTTGCCGAGGCCCAGGTGCGCAGCCGCGCGGTTTTGCCACGTGCGCCAGTTGTCCTCGACGAGCGCGATCGACTGATCGCAGTACTCGAGCGCGCGCTGGTACTGTTTGAGCGCGGCGAAACCGGCGCACAGGTTGGCGAGCGCCGACGCGCGATCCTGCTGCGAGATCGCGAACGTCATTCCCATCTGGGTGAGCTGGATGCCGCGTTGCCATTCGCCGTGCATCAGCGCCTCGGCGCCGTCTGACAGCATCACGTTCGGCCCGATGACGGTGTTCGAGGTTGCAGCTGGAGTTTCGGCGCATGCAATGGATGGCAGCGCGGTGAGGAGCGCGGCTGCGAGGGTCAGCTTCCAAAGCGCGTTCATGGCGAAACCTCGCAGCCATTAATACCACTCGCGGCGGGCGGTGCAAGGACTCTCGTCACGACGAGAATTCCAGCAGATTTTTCAAGGATCTAGCGTCGGTCCAGCGCCGCCATTTGCTCCGGGTGCACGCCCTTGCTTACTCTTGCCGCGACCCCACGTAGTGCTTCCCCCGCTGAGCCCAAGGACTTTCGCGATGAACGCATTTCGCAAGCGAGCCGTCATGCCCGATCCCTCGGATGTGCTCCCTGGCCGCGCCACGCCGCTGCGTGTGACCGAACGTCACGCCGTGAACGGCAATCGCATTGTGCCGCCGTTCCCCGAGGGCATGAAGCTCGCGCTGTTCGGCCTCGGCTGCTTCTGGGGCGCGGAGCGCAAGTTCTGGCAGCTGCCTGGCGTGTACAGCACGTCGGTCGGCTACGCGTCCGGCGCCACGCCGAATCCGACGTACGAAGAAGTGTGCTCCGGCTACACCGGGCACAACGAAGTCGTGCGCGTCGTGTACGACCCGAAGACGGTCAGCTACGAGACGCTGCTCAAGACGTTCTGGGAATCGCACAATCCGACGCAGGGCATGCGTCAGGGCGGCGACGTCGGTACGCAATACCGCTCGGGCATCTATGTCTACGACGCCGAGCAGCGCGCCGCTGCGGAGGCGAGCCTGAGGAGCTACGCAGAGCGATTGAAGAGTGCCGGTCACGGTGTGATCACGACCGAGATTCGCGACGCGCCCGAGTTCTATTACGCCGAGGACTATCACCAGCAGTATCTGCACAAGAACCCGGACGGTTACTGCGGGCTCGGCGGCTGCGGCGTGACGTACGGATAAAACCGTGTGAAGCGGGCAGTCATTGAAGAGGCGTACACTCTCGCGCCCCCAAAGCGGCTTCGGAGGGTACGACCATGGGCGTGCTAGATCAGTTCGGCGGCGCTGTCGGCAGCGTTCTGGGCCAGGGCAAGAATGCGGGCGTCAGCGCGGTGCTGTTGCAGCAACTCATCGCGATGCTCAGCAAACCCGGCGCGCTGGCCAATCTCACCAACGCATTCCAGAGCGCCGGCCTCGGTAACATCCTGCAGTCGTGGATCGGCACTGGGCAGAACTTACCGATCTCCGCGGGTCAGGTTCAAAAAGTGCTCGGCTCGGGCACGGTCGCGGACCTGGCAAAGAAAGCCGGCATCGGCGAGTCGGAAACGACCAGCGCGCTGGCGAGCCTGCTGCCGCAGGTGATCGATAAAGTCTCGCCGGGTGGCAGCGTGCCGGCGCAGAACGACCTCGGCGGCGCACTCGCATCGCTCGGCAAGCTTCTAGGCTGATGAGCGGCGGCAGCGGCCATCTGCGTCGACAGTTCGACACAGCGTGGCTGCTCGCCGATCTGCACCTCACCGGCCTCGATACTGCTGAGTGCCTGTGGCGCCCGGCGCCGCAAGGCATGCACGTGCATTTGTCAGCGGATGGAACGTGGCGCGCCGACTGGCCCGGGCACGAGCGCTACGACCTCGGTCCGCCGAGCATCGCGTGGATCACGTGGCACATGGGATTCTGGTGGTCGATGGTGCTCGACCACACTTTCGGCGCCGGCACACTGACGCGCGAATCCGTAACTTGGCCCGGCACTGCGGAACGCGTGCGTGAGTGGCTCGGCCGATTGCGCGGCGACTGGCTCGCCGTACTCGACCCGCTCACGGAGGCCGACTACGCATCCAGGGAACGCACTCGCTGGCCGTTCCGCGATCGACCTTTCGGCGACGTCGTCGCGTGGCTCAACGTCGAGTTGACCAAGAACGCAGCCGAGATCGGCTACGCGCGATTCCTGTACGCTGTGCGCGCATGATCAGCAGCATCGACATCCGGGCCATCCTCCTCGCAACGCTGGCGGTCTTCGGTATCGACTTCTTCACCAGCTGGATGCTGTTCGCTGCGTTCGGCGGTCCGATGGGCGGCTCCGACGCGGAGGTGAAGAGCGCGGTGGAGGCGATGACCCGCGATCCCGGGTACCTGCGGGCCGTGCTCATCTTCGGCACGGTGTCGACGATCGTGGGCGGGTTCCTGGTCGCTCGCATCGCGCGCCAGATTCCATACTTCAATGCGCTGGCGTACGGACTGCTGAGCGTCGTGCTCAGCGTGCTGCTGTCGGGCGACCTGCCGACCTGGGTCAGAGTCGTGGGCATCGGCCTGACCCTGCCCGCCGCGCTGCTCGGCGCCTACTTCGGCAAGCGTCCCTTGTCGAAGTGATGCTCGACCGGCACCGCCATCCAGGCGTGCCGCGAGCGCTCCCACACTGACCTGACCGGCGCCGGAAACGACGGATCCGCGAAGGCGCCGACGGCGATGCCCGTCATTCCCGGATTGCGGTCAGAGCGCCAGAACATTGACGTGCCGCACGTCGCACAGAAGTGCGTGAAGAACCGGTTGCCGGCGTCGGTGGGCCGCACGAACTCGCGCGTCGCACCCGTGATCGTAATGCGATCGTCGGGGTAGTACGCGCCCACGCCGAGCACCGATCCCGTGCGCCGCTGGCAGTCCACGCAGTGACATGCGACGACGCTGGCCGGCTCGCCTGCGGCGACGACCTTGACCGAGCCGCAGGAGCATTGAGCAGTGCGTTGAATAGAGACTTGCATCATTTGACAGCCTACACGCTTGATGCAGCATATGTCCCCGGTGCGAGGGACAGGTTCAATGAAGAACGCAATAACGATCGCGCTCGCAGCGCTGCTGTGCGCTGCACGAGCCACTGGCGCAGAACCCACGACCCAGGCGCAACCGTCGGTTGCCGCAGCGGCCGAGAAGGCACGGCAGCTGATCAGCGCCGCCGATTTCGGCGCGCTGCCCTTCATGATCGGGCCCAAGCTGTCGCCCGACGCGCGGCACATCGTCACCGAGGCTTATTTCAAGGGCAGCAAAGTCCTCACGATTCTGCAGCTGGGCGGCGCGAAGACCACCGCTACACATTCCTTCAACATCCCCAAGAAATCGGACCTGCTGTGGTATCGCTGGGCCGGCAACGATCGCCTGCTCGTCAGCCTCGGCATCTCGGACATCCTGTGGGGCGAGGAAGTTTATATGTCGCGCCTGCTGATGTACGACCTCCAGACCGGGAAGGCGCAGTTCATCGGCAGGAAGGGCGAAGGGCTCGACGGCGATACGGTGATCCACACCGATCCCGATGGCCACTGGCTGCTGCTCAGCGTGCAGCGGACCGTATTCGACTATCCGTCCGTGTGGCGCGTCGACCTCGATACGCTCGAGCAGAAAAAGGTCGTGAGCGAATACCCGCACGTGTGGAACTGGTTCGCCGATCCCAGCGGCACGGTCCGCGCGGGGCTCGGCGCCGACTCCAACCGCTGGTGGTTGTATTACCGCAAGAGCGCGAAAGACAAGTTCGAGAAGGTCGCAAAGCGCAAGTTCACCAAGGAAGAGGAAGAACGGACGATCGAGCGCTTCATTCCGATCAACGGCAGCGACGACGGCTACGCCATCAGCAACGCGCGCACGGGACGTTACGCCTTGTATCGCTATGACTTCGCATCGGACGCGCTGGGCGAGGCGGTCTTCGAGCACCCGCAGGTCGATATCGAAACCTTCCGCCAGTCCGACGAAGGCGAGATCACGGCGGTCTACTACACAGATGACCGTGCGCGCGTCGAATGGCTCGCACCGCGCATGAAGGAGCTGCAGGCCACCATCGATAAGGCCCTGCCCGATCGCATCAACCGCGTCACTTCGATGAGTCGGGACGGAATGAAGATGCTGGTGTGGACCGGCAGCGCCTCGGATCCCGGCGTCTACTACTACTTCGACGCTACGACCGGCGTGATGAATCTGCTCGTGCGGCCGTACGACAAGATCAAAGGTAAGCAGCTGGCGGCCGTCGAGAGCACCAGCTATGCGGCGCGCGACGGCCTGACGATTCCCGCGTATCTCACGCTGCCGTACGGCGTCGAGGCAAAGCAGCTGCCCTTGATCATCATGCCGCACGGTGGGCCCTTCACGCGGGACGAGTGGGAGTACGACACCTGGGCGCAGTTCCTCGCCAACCGCGGCTACCTCGTGCTGCAGCCGAACTTTCGCGGCTCCACCGGCTACGGCAAGGAGTTCGTCGCCAAGGGCAACGGCCAATTCGGCCGGACCATGCAGGACGATCTCGACGACGGCGTGAAGTGGCTGGTGGAGCAGGGTAAGGCCGATCGCAAGCGCGTGTGCATCATGGGTGCGTCGTATGGCGGCTACGCGGCGCTATGGGCGGCGGCGCGCAATCCCGAGATTTATCGTTGCGCGATCAGCCTTGCGGGTCTGTCGGATCTTCCGGCGCAGCTGCGCTACGACCGTGGCTCGTTCGCTGCATCGCGCTACTTCGTGGCATGGCGCGAGCGCATGCAGGGGGACAAGGACTTCGACCTGAAGACGGTTTCGCCGTTGTACGCGGTGGACCGCATCAACATTCCGCTGCTGATTGCCCACGGCACCGACGACGAGCGAGTGCCGATCTCGCAATCGAAGAAGCTGCACGAGGCGCTCACGAAAGCGAACAAGCCGCACTCGTACATCGTGTACGAAGGCGAGGGCCACGGCTTCGACAAACCGGAGAACGCCACGGCGTTTCTCGAGCGCGTCGACGAGTTTCTCCGCGTGAACAACCCGGCGAACTGATTGATCAGCGCGCGCGCCAGCGCTGCTCGAAGCGTTGCAGCTCGTCCGACGCCAGATCGGAAATGCACGACACGACGAGCCCGCCCTCCGTCCAGCGCCGCACGTTGAAGCCGTCGACCTGTTCCGATCGCGGGATCTCGCCTGCGCCGGCGCGCTCCGGCCACATGTAAACCGCGACGAGGTGACGCCCCGCCTGATAGACGAGCACGGCGACCGGCCGGCCGCCGACGATATCGACGCGGCCGCCTTTCAGCACGTAACCGTCCGAGCCGATTTCCTTCACCAGCGGCGCGAAGTCGACCTTGCCCGCAAACCACGGCCGCACCGTGTGATGGTCGCTCGACGGCACGTCGATGAGATGCGACTCGAGCTGCAGCGATCGCACGTGGCTCGCGACCAGCTGCGCATCGAGGTCAGGCGATCGGGGCGTGACCACCATGATCGCCAGAACTACGCTCGCGGCCAGTGCAGTTGCCCAACCGAGCCACGCCGTGCGGCGGCCCGGGCCGGGCGATTCTTTGACCGGACTTTCCGAGCGCGTCTGCTTGCGCACCGCTCGTTCGACTGACTCGCGCAGGCCCTTGGGAACCGGATAGCGCGGAACTCCGCGCAACAGCGCACGCGAGCGCGCAAGCTGGTCGCTCACGGCCCGGCAATGCTCGCACTGGGCGACGTGCTCGACGAGCGCGGCGGCGCGCCCGGCGTCCAGCTCGCCGTCGAAATCCGCCTGCACCAGCAATGTCTGTTCGCACTCGAAGTCGCTCATACGGCCTCCAGCGCGCGCGCCGCCTGCACCAGTAGTTTTCGGCCGCGCCACAGACGGGACATCACCGTGCCGATCGGCGCATCGACGATGCGCGCGATCTCCTTGTAGCTGAGCTCCTCGATCTCTCTGAGGATCAGGCATTCGCGCAGATCCACCGGCAGCCCGGCGAGCAGCTCGTGCAAGAGCCGTTGGTCGTCCTGGCGCATCAGCGCCGTCTCCGGTCCATCGTGTCCACCCTCCGCAGCCTGCGGTGCCGATTCGGCATCCGCTTGCGATGCCGGCGCCTCGGTCCCCGTGCGCTTGAGACGCGTCAGGGCGACGTTGCGCACGATTTGCAGCAGCCAGGCGCGCGCGTTCTCGCCGCGAAACCCGTGGTAATAGCGCAGCGCCCGCAGCATCGCGTCCTGGACGACGTCGTCGGCGAGCGCCGGATCGCGCACCAGCCAGCGCGCCAGGTTGTAGGCCGACTCGAGGTGAGTCGCGGCCAGCTCCTGGAAGTCGGGCACGAGGGGTGAGGACATCGGCATCGGAAGTAGACTCGACGCACCGCCAGTTTATTCCCTTTACCGTCCCGGCCGAATAAACCGATTCCGCCGCGGGTCTCCCCGTCACGTAACGACGAGGAGACCCTTCAATGTCCGGAACAGATCGAGATCGCAATGGCATCGTGATGAGCCGCCGTGGCCTGCTGAAGTGCGCCGCCTGGTCGGGCGCGGGCGTGGTGTGGGTGATGCAGGGCGGCGTGCTCAAGTCGATGGACCTGATGAGCGCTGCCGAGGCGGCCACGCCGGCGCGGGCCTTGAGCTTCGTGCAGATCAGCGACAGCCACATCGGCTTCAAGCAGGAGCCGAATCCATCGCCGCAAGCGACGCTGCAGTCCGCGATCGACCAGATCAAGGCGCTGCAGCCGAGCCCCGCATTTGTCGTACACACCGGCGACGTGTCGCACCTGTCGAAGCCGGAGCAGTTCGACGACGCGGCGCGAATCATCGACGGCGTCGGCCGCCCGGTGCACTACGTGCCGGGAGAGCACGACGTAATCGGCGACGACGGCACCGTGTTTTTCCAGAAGTTCAACGGCCGCGCCGATCGCAGGTGGCACAGCTTCGACTACGACGGCACGCATTTCGTCGCCCTCACGAACGTGCTCAATCTGCAGGCGGGCGGCCTCGGCCGGCTCGGCCCGGACCAGCTGGAGTGGCTCGAAAGCGATCTCAAGGGACGCACGGCGAGCACGCCGATCGTGGTGCTCGCGCACATGCCGCTGTGGGCGCTCTATCCGGAATGGGGATGGGGCACGGACGATGCGACACAGGCGCTCGCCTACCTGAAGCGCTTCGGCTCCGTGACCGTGCTCAACGGCCACATCCACCAGGTGATGCAGAAGGTCGAGGGACACGTGCAGTTCCATACGGCGCGGTCCACGGCGTTTCCGCAGGCAGCGCCCGGCACTCCCGGCGCCAGCCCCGGTCCGCTGCGCGTGCCGGCCGAGATGCTGCGTTCGATGCTCGGCCTCAGCAGCGTGACGCACCATCCGAACATGGCAGGGCTTTCGATCGCGGAGCAGACGCTGAATGCGGGACCTGCTACGTCCGCGGCAATGGCCGCCGCTGCGGCGCCCGCCGCAGCAGCAACGACGACGAATTCGGCGCGAGCGATCTCGATCAGCAATTTCACGTTCGCGCCCACTGCGATCACGGTGCGCGCAGGGCAGGATGTGACGTGGGTGAACGAGGACGACGCGCCGCACACCGTGGTCGGCACGGATCCGGGCTCGCCGCTCAAGTCTCCGGCGCTCGACACGGGCGACAAATATTCGGCGAAGCTGACGCAGCCCGGCGCGTACAAGTACTTCTGTTCACTTCATCCGCAAATGACAGGAGTCGTGAATGTGACGGCGTAAGCCTGCTAGGCTACGCGCCCGTGACGCTCACCCTGATTCGCAACGCGAAGCTCTACGCGCCGCAGCCCCTCGGGATCCGACATCTGCTCCTCGGCGGCGGCCGGATCCTGTGGATCGGCGAGGAAGCACTGGAGCTGCCAGTGCCGCTGCGCACTGTGTCCCGCGTCGTCGATGCCGCGGGAAGCGTGACGATTCCCGGGCTCATCGACGGGCACGTTCACGTGACGGGCGGCGGTGGTGAAGCCGGCTTTCGCACTCGCGTGCCGGCGGTGCCGCTGTCGCGCTTCACGTCGGGCGGCGTCACGACTGTCGTCGGCTTGCTCGGCACCGACGACGTCGCGCGCGGCCCGGGCGAGTTGCTCGCGACCCTGTACGCGCTGCGCGAGGAAGGGCTCAATGCCTACGGTTATGCGGGCGGCTATCACGTGCCGCCCGCGACGCTGAGCGGCAGCGTGCGGGGCGATCTCGTGTTCGTCGAAGCGCTGATCGGCATCGGCGAGGTCGCGATCAGCGATCATCGTTCGAGCCAGCCGACGCTGGATGAGCTGCTGCGCATCGCCTCCGAATGTCACGTCGCAGGCGTGATGACCGGCAAGGCCGGCGTCCTGCACCTGCATCTCGGCGATGGCGCACGCGGCCTGGAGCTGGTGCGCGAGGCTCTGCGCACGAGCGAGCTGCCGCCGCGAGTCTTCAATCCGACGCACGTGAACCGGCGCCGCGCGCTGTTCGCTGAAGCGCTGGAACTGGCGCGTCAGGGCGCAACTGTCGACATCACAGCGTTTCCGGTCGAGGAGGGCGAAGACGCGTATTGCGCCGACGAAGCGCTGGAGCGTTACCTCGCCGCCGGCGCGCCGGCCGATCGCGTGACGATCAGCTCCGACGCAGGCGGCTGCCTGCCGTGCTTCGACGCCGAAGGTCGCGTCACGCACATGGACGTCGGCTCGTCGGGCGCGCTGCTCGAAACCTTGCGAGCCGCGCTGGCCCGCGGCCTCGCGCTCGAAGCCGTACTGCCCGCGCTTACGGTAAATCCCGCCAAACTGCTCAGGCTTGCCCGCAAGGGCGTGCTCGCCGCCGGCAACGACGCGGACCTGGTCGTGTTGGACGAGCAACTCCGGGCCGACACCGTGGTGGTGCGCGGTGAGATTCACGTCAAGGATCGAACTTGCATCCGCCGCGGCACGTTTGAATAAGGTTAGAATTACACGCGAGGAGCAAACCCACTCGATGTGCCCCAGCAAAGTTGCCGAAGGCGAAGCCCGCGGCTGGATCGTTCCGATCGGCGGAGCCGAGAACAAGGAGAACGACCGCCGCATCCTGCGCCGCTTCGTCGAAGTTTCCGGCGGCGATGAAGCCGACATCGTCGTCATCCCCACCGCCAGCAAGATTCACGAGACCGGACCGCGCTACGAAGCGCTGTTCCGCGATCTCGGCGCCAAGCGCGTCGACGTCATGGACTTCGACACCCGCCGCGACTGCCAGGAGTCCAATCGCCTGCAGCGGATCGAGGAGGCGACCGGCATCTTCTTCACCGGCGGCAACCAGCTGCGTCTCACCGCGCTGCTCGGCGGTACGCCCGTCGCGCAGCTGATCCGCAGGCGCAATGCTTCGGGCGTGACGGTCGGCGGCACCAGCGCCGGCGCGAGCATTCTGAGCGAGCACATGATCGCGTTCGGCGACGAAGGCTCGTCGGTGATCGCCGGCAGCGTGCGGCTCGCGCCGGGCCTCGGCCTGACGAACCGGTTCGTGATCGACCAGCACTTCCGCGAGCGGGACCGGCTCGGCCGCCTGATCACCGCGCTTGCATACAACCCGTTCGCGATCGGGATCGGCCTGGACGAGGACACCGCCGTCTTCATCGGCCCGGACGAAGTCCTGGAAGTCGAGGGCAGCGGCGGCGTTACGGTCGTCGATGCCTCGGAAGTCAGCTTTTCCTCGGCGGATATCGTCTCCGATGGCCAGCCCGTGGCCGTGCTCGGTCTCAAGGTCAACGTGCTGATCGCCGGGACGACCTTCGACCTGAAAACCCGCACAGCCTCTGCAGCCAGGTTGATGCCTACCAAAGAGTAGGTGTGACATGATCGGGCCACGACTCCTGGGGAGCGTCGCCCGCCCATGCAAATTCTCGATCGTTCGGTCTACGTCGGCCCGTCGCTGCACGCGCATTTTCCCGTCATCCGGCTGGAGCTGGACCTCGGCGCCCTCGAGGCGTGGCCCACGGCCAAGCTCGGGCCGGAATATGTTCAAGCGCTGGCCGACGCCTTGCCAGGCCTGGCCGATCACGGCTGCTCGTACCGCGAGCCCGGCGGATTTCTGCGGCGCATGCGCGAAGAGGAAGGCACGTGGCTCGGTCACGTGCTCGAGCACGTCGCCATCGAGCTGCAGAACGTCGCCGGCGAAGAAGTCACGTTCGGCAAGACGCGCAGCGCGGGCAAACCCGGCGTCTACACGGTCGTTTACGAGTACGCACAGCGTGACGAAGGCGTAGCCGCCGGCGATCTTGCGCTGCGGCTGTTGTGCTCGCTGTTGCCCGAGTCGCTGCGTCCGGCCGGCTCGGTGCCCGACGGCTGGAACTGGCCCGAGGCGCGCGACAACTTCATCCGGTTTGCGCAGAAGCGGGCGCTCGGGCCTTCGACCGCATCGCTGGTGCGCTCCGCCGAGTCGCGCAGCATTCCGTGGCTGCGGCTCAACGACCACTCGCTGGTGCAGCTGGGCCACGGCAAGTATCAGCAGCGCATCCAGGCGACGGTTTCCGGTCGCACGCCGCACATCGCGGTGGAGCTGGCGAGCGACAAGGAAGAGACCAACAAGATTCTCGCTTCGCTCGGACTGCCGGTGCCGCGTCAGGAGCTGGTGCAGAACGAAACGCAGGCAGTGCGCGCGGCGAATCGCATCGGCTTCCCGGTCGTCACCAAGCCGTACAACGGCAATCACGGCCGCGGTATTTCCATCCGGCTGACCACCGACGCCGAAGTCGCGCACGGCTTCAACGTCGCGCGCGAGCAGTCGCGCTCGGTGATCGTCGAATCGTTCCTCGAAGGCGACGATCATCGCCTGCTCGTCGTCAACGGCGAGCTGGTCGCGGCGACACGGCGCACGCCGGGACACGTCGTCGGCGACGGCGAGCGCAACATCGTGCAGCTGATCGAGGAGGTGAACCAGGATCCGCGGCGCGGCGTCGGCCACGAGAAAGTGCTGACGCGCCTCGAGCTCGACGCGCAGGCGGAGAAGATGCTGGAACGCGCGGGCCTCAACGCGCAGTCCGTGCCGGAGCGCGGACGCATCGTCTACCTGCGGTCGACCGCGAATCTTTCGACCGGCGGCACGGCCACTGACGTCACGGACGTCATCCATCCCGACAATCGCGACATGGCGGTGCGCGCGATTCGCGCGATCGGTCTCGACGTCGGCGGCGTGGATTTCCTGTCGTCGAACATTGCCGAGAGCTATCGCACGATCGGCGGCGGCATCTGCGAGGTCAACGCAGCGCCGGGGTTCCGCATGCACGTGGCGCCGAGCGAAGGAACGCCGCGCGACGTCGCCGGCCCGGTCATCGACATGCTGTTTCCGCCGGGCGCGCCCTCGCGCGTGCCGATCGCTGCCGTCACGGGCACGAACGGCAAGACCACGACCGCGCGCATGCTTGCGCACATCACGAAGATGGGCGGCTACACGCCGGGCCTGACGACGACCGATGGCGTGTACATCGACGGCCAACGCACCGTGCAGGGCGACATGACCGGACCGCTGTCGGCGCAGATGGTGCTCGCCGATCCGCAAATCGACATCGCCGTGCTCGAAACCGCCCGCGGCGGCTTGCTGCGCGCCGGCATGGGCGTGAAGCAAGTGAACGTCGGCGCCGTGCTCAACGTGCAATCGGACCATCTCGGCCTGAAAGGCATCGACACGCTGGAGCAGCTCGCCGAGGTGAAGCGCGTCGTGATCGAGGTCGCGACCGATTGCGCGGTGCTGAACGCCGACGATCCGCTCGTGCTCAAGATGTCCGGCTACACGGAAGCGAAGAACATCTGCTACGTGACGATGAACCCGCAGCACATGCTGGTGCGCGAGCACATCCGCGCCGGCGGCCGCGCGTGCGCGCTGGAGGCGGGCGTCAATGGCCAGATGATCACTTTGTACGATCGCGGCAGCCACATTCCGTTGCTGTGGACCCATCTGATCCCCGCGACGCTCGAAGGCCGCGCGACCCACAACGTGCAGAACGCGATGTTCGCCGCCGCGATGGGCTTCTCGCTCGGCATCAAGCTCGATGCGATCCGCCAGGGCCTGCGCACGTTCGACACGACGTTCTTCCAGGCGCCGGGCCGCATGAACGTGTTCAACGAGCATCCGTTCAAGGTCGTGTTCGACTACGGCCACAACGCGCACGCTGTCGGCGCGATGGCCGAGCTCGCGCAGCGTCTCGACGTCACCGGGCGGCGCATCGTCGTCATTGCCGGCCCAGGCGACCGCCGCGACGAAGACCTGAACGCGATTGCGAAGGCCGTGGCCGGCAGGTTCGATCACTACATCTGCCGCCGCGACGACAACCTGCGCGACCGTGCGCCGGACGAAGTGCCGCGCATCATCGCGACCGCGCTCGTCGCGGAAGGCGTGTTGAACAAGCAGATCTCGATCATTCCCGACGAGCAGGAAGCGATCGATGCCGCGCTCAACATGGGCCAGGCCGGCGATCTGGTGCTGATCTTCGCCGACGCGCTGGTGCGCTCCTGGAAACAGGTCACGAAGTTCCGTCCCGCCGGTGCGCCAGAGCCGCAGGTGCGCGCGCCGGCGCCGCCGCCCACTCCTGCGATCTCCGAGACGAGCGTCGAACCGCCACCGCTGACGAGCCTCGAAGGTCTGCTGCGCGACGAACGTGGCATTCGCCTCGCGCCGGAGGTCGACGACTGAGCGAATCGGCCGCACTGCCGTTCGACAGCTCGCGGCGCCTCACCGGCAGCAACCTGTTCTTCGCGTCGACCGGCGCGGTCCTCGAAACGGTCGGCATCGAAGTCGACGAGGCATTGCTGGACGGTTGGCGCAGTCGCGTCGCGCGTGCGCGCGCGGCATTGGGTTGGCCGGACCCGCAGCGCTCGATCGTCGCCCGGCGGCACGTGAAGGGAACGTCGCTCGCAGTCGCGGCGCCGCTGGATCAGCTGTTCACCGCGACCGAGATCAACGAATGGGCATTCTGCGCGGCGCTGTTCGCCGCGAATCCCGCGGGCTCGGGCCATCTCGAACGCGCGCTCATCGAAGCAGCACTCGAGGCTGCCGAGCATGCGCCCATGCCCGGAGGATTTCCGGAGCTTCCTCCGGTCATCGCTGAGCAGGCAGCGCTCGCGCGGTTCGAGAAGCTGTCGAAGCTCGAAGCAGCAACGCAGTTGCGCGCGCTGCTCGCGGCGGCCGATTCGCGCGGCCTGTCCTATCTCGTCGACGATTCGCTGCTGACGCTCGGTTCGGGTAGCAGCGGCCGGACCTGGCCGCTCGACGCGTTGCCGGACACCGCCCAGGTGTCGTGGGGTGAGCTGCGCAACGTGCCGACCGCGATCGTCACGGGCTCGAACGGCAAGACGACGACGGTTCGATTGCTCGCGGCTTGTGCACGGGCGAACGGCTGGCGCGACGGCTACAACTGCACCGACGGTCTGTTCATCGCCGGCGAGCAGATCGAGCGCGGCGACTACTCCGGCCCGGTCGGCACGCGCACCGTGCTGCGCGACTCGCGCGTCGAAGCCGCGATTCTCGAAACCGCGCGTGGCGGGATATTGAGACGCGGGCTGGCCGCGCAGCGCGCACGCGTCGCCGTAGTGACGAACGTGACGGCCGATCACTTCGGCGAGTACGGCATCGATGACCTGGCCGGACTCGCGGACACGAAGCTCGTGGTCGCGAGCACCATCGACGATAGCGGGCTGCTGGTGTTGAACGCCGACGACGCGATGTTGCGCGCCCGTGCCGATCAGTTTCGCTGCCCGATCGGCTGGTTCTCGCGCAACTACGACGACGCGGCGCTGCTCTCGCATCGCATGAGAGGCGGCTCGACGAGCGGCGTGCGCAACGGCCGGCTCATCGTCAACTGGACGCGCGGCAGCTCAGGCGAAGAGTTCGACCTCGGCGCGATCGTGGACATGCCGCTGACCGTCGACGGCACCGCCGATTACAACGTGCAGAACGTCGCGGGTGTCGCGTTGGCTGCGCTCGGCCTCGGCATTCCGCCGGCAACTGTTGCAGCGGTGCTCGCGCGATTCGGCGCCGACCCGGCCGACAATCCCGGCCGGCTGATGCGCTATGAATATCGCGGCGCGCAGGTGCTCATCGATTACGCACACAATCCCGATGGACTGCGCGCACTGATGAACGTCGCCGCTCGCCTGCGACGCACCGGGCGGATCGCGTTGCTGCTCGGACAGGCCGGCAATCGCACGAACGCGGACATCGAGGATCTCGCCGCGACTGCGGCGCGCTTCCGTCCGGACTTCGTCGTGGTCAAGGAAACCGAGTCGTACATGCGCGGCCGCGCGCCCGGTGAAGTCCCGGCGCTCCTGCGTGCGGGCCTGCTGCGTGCGGGCATGCTGGACACGTCGCTCGAAGTGCAGCTCGGCGAACTGGGTGCGGTCAAACGCGCGCTCGGTTGGGCGCGACCCGGCGATGTGCTGGTGTTGCCGGTGCACGATCGCGCCGTGCGCGAGGAAGTCCTCGTACTGCTCCGGCAAGGCACCTAGCGTCGACAGACGGAGACCTGAAAGTCTCTCGCCAAGATTTTATTTCTCTCTCCTTCTTCCTTGGCGTTCTCGGTCTTGGCGAGAGAATTTCTTGCCCTCTTCTTCGCCGCAGACCACATTTCAACGCAGTGGTACCCAGTCCACGACGTAGCAGCGGAGCGGAACGGGAGCCGGAAGATCTCTCGCCAAGATCGCCAAGAACGCCAAGGAAGAAAAGAGGTCAGGAACTCAGAGAAGAAAAAGCGGCGAGCAGCCAGCTCATCGCTGCAGCAGCGGCGGCAGGATGTTGCTCCAGGTTTCGCTGAGCACGTCGTTGCCGCTTTGCAGGAAGCCTCGCAGCTCGGTCGGCTGATTGCGGTCCAGCTGCTTCACGCGCACCGTCATGCGCCACACGCCGGTGGCTTCCATCCGGTACGCGTTGCTCTCCATGATCTGCCCGTTCGCCGGCGCGCTCACGACGGCTTTGACGTTTGCATCGGGCGGCAGCGCAGCGAGCGCGGGGCCGGTGAAGTCGACGATGTATTGCTGCTCGTCTTCGGCGAGCTCGGCGAAGCCGCGGCCCGCGCGAGTCTGCAGCACCCACGCGCCCGGTGGGCGCTGATCCTGCTGCATTCCCTGCCAGTGCAATCGATACGTGAAGTCGAGCGGCTGGCCCGGCGCGGGCAGCTCCTGCGGCACCCAGTACGCGACGATGTTGTCGTTGGTCTCGTCAGGCGTACTCAACTGCACGAGCTCGACGCGCCCCGGCGCCCAGGACCCGGTCGGCTCGAGCCACGCGCTCGGCCGCAGCTCGTAGCGCGCCTCGCCGTCCTCGTAGTTGCGGAACTCGCGGTCGCGCTGCATGAGGCCGAAGCCGCGCAGCTGCTGCATCGAAAACGAGGTCGTGAGCGTCTGCTTCGGATTCAGCAGCGGGCGCCAGATCCATTCGCCGTCGCCGGTCGCGACCATCAGGCCGTCGGAGTCATGCACTTCCGGGCGGAAGTCCGTGCGATGCGGCTGGTTCTCGCCGAAGAAGAACATGCTGGTCAGCGGCGCAATGCCGAGCGTCGCGACTTTCTCGCGCAGGAACAGGCGCACGCGCACGTCCATCACTGTCTCGCCGCCGGGACGAATGTCGAACTGATATGCGCCCGTCGCGCGTTGCGAGTCGAGCAGCGCGTAGAGAGTCAGCGTGGTCGCATTCGCTTCCGGCTTCGCGAGCCAGAAGCGGACGAATGCCGGGAACTCTTCGCCCTGGCCGCCGACAGTGTCGATCGCGAGACCGCGCGCGGACAAACCGTAGCGCTGGCCCGCGCCGAGCGCGCGAAAGTAGCTCGCGCCGAGGAACACGACGACCTCGTCCTTGTACTCGCTCGAATTCAGCGGGTAGTGCGCGCGGAAGCCGCCGAAGCCGAGGTCGCCCCAGCTCTGCGGCGACAGCTTGTTCTTGCCGAAGTCGAAATCGCCGGCGCGATACGGGATGTGCTGCGCGCCTTGCCGCGTGACCTCGTCGATGCGCACAGCGTTCTTCTGGAACTTGCCGAGGTGGAAGAACATCACCTCGAACGGCAGCTTGTCGTTCCGCCACAGCGCACGGTCGGGACGGAAGCGGATGTCGCGATACTGGTCGTAACTCAGCGCCTGCAACTGCGCCGGCGCCTTGCGGCTGGAGTCGCGGTACGGTTGGCGCGCCTGGATCTGCGCGAGCACGGCGACATCTTCGAAGCTGAATGCCCCGGAAGCGCCGGCGTACAGCACGATCACGAGGCAGCATGCAAAGCGGGAGAAGTTCATTCGTGTTGGGCGACAGGCCTGTCCTAAGAGCGCCGAAACCAGTGTCGACCCGGCGAGAAAAAGAGCAGCCAGATGATGGCGACATTGAAACCCAGTGCGACGAACGTTTGTATCTTCGCAATTGTCGGAGCGGCCGCCAGCAAGTTCAACACGGCGGGATTCACAGTCATGACTGCACCCAGCACTGAGAACACGAGCAGGGTTATCCGCGCCCAGTTCCTCCCCACATAGATCTTGTAATAGATCCAGAACAGGAGGAGCAACGAGATGAGCTGACTGCCTATGAATACGCTGACGCCCTGCAGCTTCGAGTAGTAGTCCCATGACAAGAAAATCACGATCAAACCCAAGCCATAGCCAATCAGGGCCAGCCAGATCGCAGTCACAACCTGCGCTGGACGCGCCGTAGGTGTCTGCGATTGGAGCGCGTCCTCGACGAATGACTTCGGTGCGGCGTACGGATTCTCGCTCACAGGGCGGTGCCTATCGGTCTTTGGCGCCCGGCTCGGCAAATGGGCGCACGTTCTGGACCAGGCTCATCAGCATTTTGCCGGGCTCTTCCCATGGAATCATATGCGAGGAACGCTCGAACCACACGGCCTGCTTGCTCGGCGCGGTGACCTTGGCCAGCCAGTCGGCCGTCGGCTGAGCCGGCGTCGTGTAGTCATGCCGTCCCAGGAACATGAAGATCGGAACCGGGATCGAGTGAACGCCCTTGAAGTCGATGTTCACGAACTCCGGCAGCAGCCGCCCGAGCGAGAACATGTTGCCCTGGTCGACTGCGCACACGTCCACCGCCGAGTACTCCGGCGACAGGAGTGAGGCGCTGTAGAAGTAGTTGGAGTCTTCGCGGTACGCCGTCAGGCCGCCGTAAAACTGCGCCCACTTGCGCGCGATGATGATGCGCTCGCGCGTGATCGGCTGATCGCCGGGGTAGGGCGCGATGGCCTCCATCTCTTTGACGGCGGCAGTGTTGCCGTGCGCCTGCGCCTGCTGCATGCCGTAGTCGAAGCTGATCTTCTCGTTGTCGCGCGTGTTGATGAACTGGCCGATGCCGACGTACGCGTAGAACAAGTCGGGCCGCTTCAGCACGGCGTTCATCCCGATCACGGTGCCCCAGCTGTGCGCCATCAGGATCACCTTGCTCTTGCCGTAGCGCTTGCGCACGTACTCGGCGATCTCGATCGCATCGTCGACGTAGCGCGGAATGTGCAAGGTTTCGCCAGTGGCATCGGAGTGGTCTTCGACGTAGGTCTTGCCCGCGCCGCGCTGGTCGTAGTTCACGATCGTGAAGTACTCCTCCAGCGGCCGCTGGAACTGCCACATCGTCGGAATCAGCGGCGACGCCGGGCCGCCGTGGATGAACAGGATGATCGGGTTCGCCTTGTCCTGGCCGCGCACGCTGAGCCACTGCTCGATCCCGCCAATTTTCGCCTTGTACGACTCCTGAATCCCCGACGGCGCGACGATGCGCCCGAGATCCTGAATCGCCACGCGCGCCTGCTGATACGGCGCGATGTCGGGACATTGCTGCGCGTTCGCGCTCAGGCTGAGGGCTGCAAGGATTGCAAAGAAGACGATGCTCGATTTCATAAAGGACGCTCAGTCAGACCCGGTCAGCCTTTGGCGAGCTCCAGCAGCTTGCCGACCGTTCGCCAGTTTCGCGCCGTCGTGTCCACACCGAGTAGCCTCTCGGCCTTCGCCGCCAGCTTCGAGATGCCGAAGCCGTCCGGTGTGTAGAAGTAGAAGACCTTGCCTTTCAGTACGAACTGCTCCGACTTCGCTTTGATCTCGTTCATCGCGTCGAGCTGTGCCGCCTTGGCCGGCTTCGCGAGAAAGAACAGGTGCAGTGTCTGAGGCTTCTCGTCCGCCTGCGGAAACGGATTGGCTTTCGCCGCGCGTTGCAGCTCGGGCACGCTCAGGACGAAGGTGTTGGAGTGGAAGCCGAACTTCTTCTCGATGCAGCGCTCGATCTCACTCGCGAGCCGGGCCGCCGCCTTCGGACTACTGAAGACTACGTTGCCGCTCTGGATATAGGTGCGGACGTCCTTCAGCCCGATGCCTTCGAGCGCAATCGTGAGCTCGCGCATCGGCAGCGGCCGGATGCCGCCGCCAACACCGCGCAGCAAGGCGACCCAGGTCGCCATGCCATCATTCCGGCGGCTCTTCTCCGGGGTGCTGATCTTCGAGCGGGTACGTCTTGTTCTCGGAGTGCTGCTGCGAATCCTGCGCGGTCGACGACGGCGAAGAAGCGGGCGCCGTCGCTACGTGCCCGCTGGTGCTCCGCGGCGCAGTGTTCGCCACCTGGCCGTGCACCGACTTGTTCAGCGCCGCGATGAAATTGACGGCAGGCTCCGGCGCCGCGGGCGCATCGGCGCGAATGATCTCGCTCGCGAGCACGCCGGGCCGGCTGTAGAACGACTCGTTCGACTTGTTATCGATCGTCATCGCCGAGCCGTCGAGCGCCACGCCGGCGAACAGGCCCATGGCCCGCGAATATGAGTACACCTGTGCGGTGAGTCCTACGTCCGTCGCCGCGGAGCTCTGCCGGCCGACGGGGCCCGCCGCCACCGACGCATCCGCGCCGAGCGTCACCTTGCCACCGACGATGCCCTCGATGCTCTTTCGGGACGTGAACACCAGAACCACATCCGTCGACTGCACGCCGACCTGGAAGCCGAAGCTGCCGCCGGTGAGGTTGACGAAGACTGGGTTGCTCCACTCGCCGTTCTCCTTGCGCACGACGAGAACGCCTTTACCGCGCCGGCCGCCGATGCCGAGACCGACCTTGATCACCGACGGAATCACCGCGACGGCGTGGGCCCGCTCGAGCAGCCAGGTGGGGATGTTCTGCTCCGGCATCATCATGAGCTCGGTCAGAACGCGCGTGGACGTATCGAGGCGCGCCTCCTGTCGCGTGTCTGCGACGGACGCGAGGCTGAACACGCAGGTGAGCAGGCCGACTGCGACCCGCGAAACAAGACGCTTCGAGAAGAACTGAGCGTGCATCGTTTGCAATGCCCCCGTGTTCGATTTCACGGGTTGAGACTGTAACAGATGCAGCTTGTTCCGGTGTCTTGTCAGCGACGACCTTTCATCTTGAATTCGACGCGCACTGTCACGGGCCGCGGGTCCGCGGCGGCGAACGGCTCGTACTTCCACTTGCTCACCGCCGAGAGCGCAGCGCGGTCGAACGTCGCGCCGTTGCTGCTCTCGACGACTCGCGGGTCGAGCACGTTGCCGGCGGGCGTCACCGACATACTCACGTTCACCCAGCCTTCCGCGCCGGTCGCCAGGGCGCTCTGCGGATAGTCGGGCCGCACCATCCGCGAAATCCGCGGCGCCGGCACAGCTGCGGGCGGCGGTTCGGCCGGCTTGAGCGCGGCTGCGAGCTTCGCTTCCGCGGACTCGATGGCCGCGCCGCTGAAGCCGATCTCGCGCGCCTGCGCCAACAGCTGGCCGGCGAGACCGAAGTTCTTTTCGGCCGTGGCGAGCTGCGCATCCAGCGTCAGACGGCCGCCCAGCGCCGTGACCGCCTGCGGGATGCCGGCGAATTTCGCGTCGAGTTGCACCAGACGCTGCAGGTGGAATTTGGCGCTGTCGTCAGCGGGCTCGAGCAGCTTGTTCTGGGCCGTCCGCTGCAGCACGCGCTGCAGGATTTCGTCCTTCGCGCGCTGCTGCTGCGCGCTCGCCAGCGTCTGATTCATGGCTGCGAGCTCGGAAGCCGGCACGCCGAGCGTGCGCGCCTCGCTGAGCAGGCCGCTCGCCAGCTCCAGGTGATCGCGCTTGAGCGCTTCCGCCGCCTGCGCGACCGCGCGGGCTCGCGCCTCGATCACGTTTCGCTCCAGGCTCGCGCTCAGGAGGCTCGCCTGCGGCGGCGCGGGCTTCGTTGCCGGGGCTGCAGCTACGCGCTCCGGCACTGACGCGACGTATTTTTCCTGCGCAGCGTCGAGCTGCGCCTGCAGCGCTGCGAGCTGCCGATAATCGGGCTGCACGCGGCGGACGCTGTCGACCGCGACGATCGCGGCCGCAACCTGTCCGCGGGCGATCGCGATCTCGGCCTGCGCCGCGAAGCGATCGGCGATCTGGTCGATGCCCTGCCGCGCCGCCGGATTCGCCGGATCGAGCGCGAGCACGGTGTTGTAGTAGTCGAAGGCGCTGCGGCCGCGCGGCTCGAGTGCATGACCTTCGCGCAGGGCCTGCTGTCCAGCGGTCAGGTTGCTGGCGATCACGGCCTGCGCATCGATCGCCGGCTTGCGTGCGGCGACCATCCACGCCATCAGGCCCACGACTGCGAGCAGGGCGGCGATCACCGCGATCCAGGGCGGACGAGGAACGTCGATGCGGCGCGACCTCTTCGCGGTCGTGACCATGGACGCGGGCACCACGACCTCGGCCGGCGAGGGCTGCAGATCGAGCTTTGCTTCGGTGAGGTCGTTGGCGGCGTGACGCTGCAGCTCGACCAGAACGACCGCGGGCTCGCGCTGATCGACGAGCGCGACCGCAGTTCCCGGGCCGCGCAGCGTTCGATGCTGCTGCGCCGCTGATTTGAGAACGGTCTGGGCGAGGGATGGCGCGACCGGCTTGAGCATGAGACGGTCCGCAACGCCCGCCGAAAGGAGACTGATGAGGCCGCTCTGCTCGCCGGCGCCGCCGACGGCGACTACGACGAGCGCGGGCTCAGCCTCGCGCAGGCGTTGAGTCATGCGCCGCAGAACGGGTTGAGTCGAAACCTGGTCGGTGATGAGGATGCCGCAGCGGCCGTGCGCTGCGAGCTCGACTGCTTCATCGAGCGTGGTCGCTGTCGCGACCGGGTGGGCGCTGCCTGCGGCGTCATGGATTGCGTCCGAGAGCGCCGCGTCGCTGGTCAGGACCGTGATCGGAACGCCGCCGCTCTCGCTGGTATTCGGCTGGCCGACGCGCGTTGGTGCTGCGCGGTGCCGTCGACGGATTCGTGTCGGTGCAACGGCGAATTCGCCGGTGCGCTCGACGTCGTACAGGTCGCCAACGCTCATTTGCGCGTGCCCTCCGGGCCAGCGGAAGTCGTGCGCAACGGTACTGACGTTGCGCTGCTGGCGATATTGTCCGGAGGGGCGACCTGCTGTGACGGCGCTAGTCTTCTGGTCGAAAGTGGCCGAGGCCCTTTCGACAAGCGCCGTCAAAAGGCGCGACTTTTGCCGGCTACCTCAGGCCTGCTTCACCCACGTGGCGACGGCGTCGCGCTCCGCGATGTGCATGCCGAACGCGCCGGTGGCGAGACCGACGGTGACGATGAACGCGGCGAGCACCATGCAAACGGCGCGCTCGGCGGGGCTGCGATCCAGCTTCGTGGTGGTGGTGGCGAACATGGCGGTAACTCCTCTTTTCTCTGCTATGGCCACGCTATGTGGACACTTGGTTTCCTTATTGCAGAGGGCGTGCCAACTTCGGGCGCGCGCGCGAAGAGATTGCGTTTTCCTCAGGAATCGAGGACTTAGCGCGGGCCCGGCGCGTCGCCCGGCCGGAGCCGCTCAGTGCTGAGGACATGTCCGGACGCGTCCGCCGTCCGCCTGCGAGTGTCCGCTGCGCGTCCGGACTCAGGCCTGGATGACCGAAAGACCGAGCTTTCTGTAGTCCGCGAGCGTTTTTTTCGGGATTCCGGGCGCCGCGACGATGCCGTCGACGTCCGTGAGCGGACAGATCACGTACGGCGAGGCCGCGCCGATTTTTTCGGCGCTCGCGAGCACGTAGGTTTCGGCGGCGCTCGCCAGCAGCGCCCGCTTCATGTGCGATTCCTCGAGATCGCCGGTGCTCAGGCCGGCCTTCGCGTGGATGCCGGTCGCGCCCATGAAGTAGAGATCCGCGTGAATGCGCGCGACGGCTTCGACTGCAGCGGCACCGACAGTGACGACGGAATGCTTGAACAGGCGTCCGCCGAGCAGGATGACTTCGACCGAGGGATGCTCGACGAGTGCGACGGCGATCGTCGGGCTGTGCGTGACCACTGTTGCCTGCAAATCGTGCGGCAGATGTCGCGCGATCTGTAGTGTGGTCGTGCCGCCGTCGAGAATCGCGACTTGTCCGCGCTGGATCATCTTCGCGGCCGCGCGGCCGATCGCGACTTTCGCATCCGACGCGATCTGCTGGCGGCCCGCGAAATCGACGACCGCGGGCGAGGAGGGGAGCGCGCCGCCGTGCACGCGCTGCAGCCGTCCGGCCGCCGCCAGTTCGCGCAGATCCCGCCGGATCGTGTCCTCCGACAGCTTCAGCTCCTGGCTGACATCGCGCGCGACGATCTGGCCCTGCGTCTGCAGGACCCTGAGCAGGTAGTCCTTGCGCTGGCGGGTGAGCATGGAACTACTATGCACGAATTTTCTTGACTCTGCACGTTTCTGCACGATAGCGTGACCGGCATGAGCGAGCCTGTCGAAGTGCTGAAGACCGAAGTCCTGTCCGACAACTGGTACGTGCTGCGCAAGGTCACGTTCCGCCTGCGCAAGCGCGACGGCACCTGGGAAACCCAGAGCCGCGAGGCCTACGATCGCGGCAACGGCGCGACGATCCTCTTGTACGATCGCGCACGCCGCACTGTCGTGCTGACGCGGCAGTTTCGTTTGCCGACGTACGTCAACGGCAACGCTTCGGGCATGCTGATCGAGGCCTGCGCGGGCTTGCTCGACAACGACGATCCGGAAACCGCCATCGCGCGCGAAGCGTTCGAGGAGACGGGCTACGAGATCCGCAACGCGCGCAAAGTGATGCAGGCGTACATGTCGCCCGGCTCGGTCACCGAGATCCTGCATTTCTTCGTCGCGGAATGTTCGCGCGGCCAGCGCCGCACCGACGGCGGCGGCGTGGAGGAAGAGGACATCGAAGTGATGGAGCTGTCTTTTGACGACGCGCTGCGCGGCATCGCCTCGGGCGAGATCCGCGACGGCAAGACGATCATGCTGCTGCAATACGCAGCGCTGAATCTGTTCCCTGTGGGTCAGGCTTCAGCCTGACACTCCTGCATGACTCGTTACGTCATCATCGAAGCCCCCTCGATCCTCGGCCTCAAGCCGACCGGTGTCGATCGCCTGCCTGCGGTGTTGCTCCAGCACGGCCTTGCGGACGCGTTGCACGCCCGCCGCGCCGGACGAGTCGAGCCCAAGGCCGCAGAGCGCGATCCAGCAACCCTGACGCTCAACGCGCGCGGGATCGCCGACTACTCCGTGCAACTCGCCAACACGGTGGCAGACGTCGTCGGTCGCGGCGAATTCCCGATCCTGCTCGGCGGCGACTGCTCGATTCTCCTCGGCAGCTCGCTCGCGCTGCGTCGACGCGGCCGCTATGGGTTGTTGTTCCTCGACGGACACGCCGATTTCTATCAACCCGAAGCGACGAACGGCGAAGCAGCATCGATGGATCTCGCATTCGCGACCGGACACGGCCCGGAATTGCTGACGAACCTGGAGGGCCTGCGGCCGCTGGTGCGCGACGAAGACGTCGTCGCGTTCGGCTTTCGCGATGGGGACGAGCAGCGTCAATTCGGCAGTCAGCCGCTGCCGCCGCAGGTGCTGGCTCTGGATCTGAGCGAAGTTCGCCGCCTCGGCATCGAGCGCGCTGCGCAGCGGGCAGTCGAACATCTCACTGCGTCCGAGCGGCAGACTCGCGGTTTCTTCATCCACCTCGACGCAGATGTCGTCAGCGACGATCTGATGTCTGCAGTCGACTACCGCATCCCCGACGGCCTGAGCTGGGACGAGTTGCGCACCGTGCTCGAAGTCGCGCTCGGTTCAGGACGCGCGGTCGGCATCGAGATCACGATCTACAATCCCGCGCTCGACACGAGCGGTGCCAGCGGCCGGGACCTGACGCGGACGCTGATAGACGTGTTTTGCGGAGGTGCCAGTCGCTAGGGCTGCGTACTAAACCGGAATATCTCTCGCCAAGATCGCCAGGATCGCCAAGACGGAATAAGGAAGCCAAGGAAGGGCAGGAATGGAAGAGGATGAGATTGGGAGAGTGGTCGTTGAGATTGCGGTGCAGGTTCACAGGAAGATCGGGCCCGGGCTGCTGGAGACCCTCAATTTCAGCGGCTTCCTCATGAAGAACGGCATCACCCGCATCGCCAACCACCTCTTCGAATAACTTTCTCTTATCTTCCTTGGCGATCTTGGCAAGAGACATTCCGATCTCTTATTTCTTCTCCGCCAGCAACATTAGAAATTTGCGTGCCTCAACCTTCACCTGCTGCGGCGACATCCGCGCCAGCGCCGCCAGATCACCGTGGTCGAGGTGCTTCGCCATCAGGTATCCGAGATAGTAGCCGCTGCGAACCGGGAGCCCGGGCGGGCTCGAGTCGGCCATGAACCAGCGCCCGTAGCCCTCGTGACCGTCGAGATCGGCGAGCATGAGCCGCGCCGCTGCCGCGATCTTCGGTTTCATCTGCGCTTCCAGGTCGCGCGGGATCCAGAAAATCTCCGGCGCAGTCAGCGTGGGATTGAGCTTCCAGCTGACGTAGGTCGCGAGCCCTTCGTTCCACAGCGCCCACGAGACCGGTTGCTCCGAGTCCGTCGGCACGGCGGCGCCGATCTGTTGCGCCTGGTAGATGTGCATCAGCTCGTGATGAAAGAACGCCGGCAGCTCGCGCTGCGGATGCAGCAGCGAGATCATCTCGACGCCGAAGCGCATCCGCGATTGACCGGGCGTCTCGGAGGACTGGTTGCCGTCGAACATGTAGATCGAGATGCCGAAGCTGATCGGCGTCTCGCAGCGGTAGTCGGGAAACGCTTTGCGGAACGTCGCCTCGATCCGTCCGTAGTCGGCAGTGATCGTGCGGCCGGTCGCGATCACGTCGTCGAGCGTGATCGGTCGCGCACCCGGAAACTTCGGCTTCCACTGCGGATCGAACAGGCGCACGGCGCGCGCGGTCATTTTCTCGCGCGAGCCGAACATCGACTCGCTGTAGAAATCCGGGTGCTTCGCGGCGAAGCGCTCGACGAAAGCCTCGGCGCGCGGCTGCGGCGCGAGGTCCCGGGTCGCCGTCACGAACTGCGTGAATTCCGGCATCAGGTTCGCGTACGGGCAGACCTGCGCGACTGCGGGCGTCGCGAGGACGAGCGCGAGGGCCGCAAGGAGGTTCGACAGTTTCATTGGCGGCAGAGGATAATTCATTCCCATGGCGGGCAGTGCATTGTTGCGCGATCGAACTGTCGAGGGCAGCGGCCGCGTCGGCATGGTCGAGTTGTTCTTCGACCTGGTGTTCGTGTTCGCGGTCACGCAGCTGTCGCACAAGTTGCTGGCGCACCTCACGCTCGACAACCTAGTGCAGGTCTCGCTGCTGTTCCTGGCGGTGTGGTGGGTGTGGATGTACACGGCCTGGACCACGAACTGGCTCGACCCCGAACGGATCCCCGTGCGCATCTGCCTCTTCCTGCTCACCGTCGCGGGATTGTTCCTGTCCGTATCGCTTCCGAACTCGTTCGCGGAGCGCGGCATCGTGTTCGCGGGCGCCTACGTGTCGATGCAGGTCGGGCGCACGCTGTTCGTGTTGTGGGCCATGCGCGGCGAGTCGGAGCGACGCGTCAGGAACTTTCAGCGCATTGGCGCCTGGCTGGTGGTCTCCGCTGTCATCTGGATCGTCGGCGCGCTCGCGGACCCGCACACGCGTCTCGCGTGGTGGATGCTGGCGCTCGGCATCGAGGTCGCCGGCCCGTGGGCGCAGTTCTGGCTGCCGGGGCTGGGCCGCTCGTCGATCGCGGATTGGGATGTCGACGGCAGTCACATGTCCGAGCGGTGCGCGCTGTTCGTCATCATCGCGCTCGGCGAGTCGTTGCTCGTGACCGGCGCAACCTTCGCCGAATTGACTTGGGACACGTCGACGCTCGTGGCGTTCTTCAGCGCGGTCCTCGGCAGCATTCTGATGTGGTGGATCTACTTCGACACCGGCGCGGAGCGCGCACACCATCGCATCGTGCACGCTGGCGATCCCGGTCGAACCGCACGCTCTGCGTACAGCTACGTGCACGTCGTGATCGTTGCCGGAATCATCGTCTGCGCAGTGGCGGACGAAGTCGTGCTGATGCATCCGAATCACGGCAGCAATGGTGCATACCTCGCAATCCTTGGCGGGCCGGCGTGCTACCTGCTCGGCGCTGCGTGGTTCAAGTGGCTGACGAACGATCGCCGCACGCCACCGCTCTCGCACACGGCCGGCCTGGTGTTGGTCGCGATGCTCGCGTGGCCAGCGCTGACTCACGCGGTCACGCCGCTCGTCTGCGGCGCGGCCACGACCGTCATCTTTGCAGTAGTAGCGTGTTGGGAAGCTGTCGCGCTGTACTCGACACGAAGTGCCCTGCCTGCGGATCATCACTGAACAGCGGCACGTCGAAGAACCGGAACGCGTCGAGCCAGTCGCGCAGCGAGTCGGCGATCATGAGCGCAGACTTCAACGTATAGGGAGACGCCGTCGCCGCGCAGACCTGCTGCGCCTGGCTCATCGCCAGCGGCTCGAACGATCCGCGCATACGCTGCAGCTCGGTGCGGAAGTATCCGGCCGCCTCCACCACGGCGATGGACCCGGTGGCGAACGAGCGCAACCGATCTTCCGCGCAGCCAAACTGGACGGCCGCGAACCATTCGGTCTGACCGCCCGCTTGCGGCGGCACCCAGACCGGCGAGTCGGTCCGAAAATCCGCGAGCTCGTACTTCAGGGCAGCTTCGATCGCGCGCGCTGCGGCTTCGGTCGCGACGCGCAGCAGCCGCGACTGGTCGAGATCGAACCGCTCGTAGTAGCGGCGGCTGAAGCAATGGATCCGCTGCAGCGGGTTGCACGAGAACCCGACCTTGAACGCCGAGCAGTCGGCGAGGGCAAAGAGGTAGACGAACCAGGCCGAGGCGTCCATGGCGCTCCTATTGCGCAATCGGCGCCTGTTCTGGGTATCGGGTCGATCGCAATTTGGGGGTGCCGCGCGCGCAACTTGGGTAGCCCGCCCGATTTGCGCCCGCGGTCGCAATTTTATCCTGACGCTGCAGTGACTACAGACGCAAGCCGGGGTTTTTTGTGCCGGGGATAGGGCCGGGGATGGCCGGGAGCATTCGCGGAGGTTGGCGTCGAGGGGCCTGCGCCACACACATGTTTTTACCCATAACCGGGGAAGGAAGCGATATGAAAGCGAATCTCAACAGACCGGTCCTGACATTGCTGGCCACCGCGATTTCGTGCGCGTTGCCGCTGGTGGCAGGCGCGACCGACCAGGGCAACACCGACAAGCACTTCTCCAGCAACTTCACGCCGATCGTGAACAAGGTGCGTGATGTCGTGCTCGGCTTCTCCAGGAAGGAGATCGAGGCCTACAACAAGGCCAAGACGCCGTGCGTGACCGGACCCGAGTTCGGCGCGATGGGCGTGCACTTCATCAACACGGACAACATGGACGGCATCCTGGACGTGAACAAGCCCGAAGCGCTGATCTACGAGCCGCAGTCGAACGGCCGCATGCGCCTGGTCGGCGTCGAATTCATTGTGCCGAAGCCGGCCTGGGACGCGCTGCATCCGGATCCGCTGGACCGGCCCGCGCTGGAGGGCCACCTGTTGAACTTCGTCGGCGAGCCGAACCGCTACGGCCTGCCTGGGTTCTACGAGATCCACGTCTGGGCGTTCGAGGACAACCGCAAGGGTGCCCTGACCGACTGGAATCCCGACGTGACCTGCGAGAAACAGCGCCTACCGAACTGATCGGCGAGACGTTGTTGGGGGACGCGCCCGCCTCGGCGAGGAGGCGGGCGTTGCCTTGTTGGGGAGAGAGGTGGTTTGCGGAGGTGCCAGTCGGTAGGCGGGCGTACTGAACCGGAAAAGTCTCTCGCCAAGATCGCCAAGATCGCCAAGGTCGGAAGGGCAGAATTTCAGTGTCGGAATCTGAACTCAGAATTTTTGATCCCGGAATCTGAATCTCTGGTTCTCCTTGGCGATCTTGGCAGTCTTGGCGAGAGACATCCTTCCTCTTCCTTCTTCGCCGCAACACCGTTGGACACCGCGAGCCTCAACCTCACGCTTGACATGTGACCAAATGGTCACGTATCGTCCCGGCCCGTGATCGATGACGACCACGGTCTGGTATTCAAGGCACTCGCAGATTCGACTCGCCGCTTTCTGCTCGACCAGCTGTTCGCGCGCGACGGCCTCACGCTGACTGAGCTCGAATCGAAAGTCGACATGACGCGCTTCGGCGTCATGAAGCATCTGCGGATCCTCGAAGAGGCGGGCCTGGTCGTGACGCAGTGGTCCGGCCGCGAGAAGTTGCACTTCCTGAACCCTGTGCCGATCCGGCTGATCCACGACCGTTGGATCGGCAAATACCGGGAGCGCCGTGTGTCGGCGCTCGCAGCACTGAAAAAAGAGTTGGAGGAGAAGTCATGAGCGATGCAGGGCAGAAGAGCGCGAACACTCAGGTGTACAGGGTGTTCATCAGGGCGCAGCCGCAGGTGATCTGGGATGCGATCACGCGGCCGGAATGGGTGCAGAAGTACGGCTACGGTTGCCGCTCGGAGCTCGACCTGCGCCCGGGCGGCGGCTATCGCGCATTTGCGACCGCCGAGATGAAGGCGCACGGCGCCCCCGACGTGATGATCGTCGGCGAAGTCATCGAAGCGGATCCGCCGCGCAAGCTGGTGCAGACCTGGCATCCGGTCTGGGACCCGGGCACCGCCGCGGAACAGCACACGCGTCTGACGTATGAGATTGCAGAGCAGCCGGGCGGCTTGTGCCGGCTGACTGTTACGCACGACGTTTCCGGCGCGCCGTTGCTCGCGAAGCTCGTGTCGGGCGAGGTCGAGAACGCAGGCGGTGGCTGGAGCTACGTCCTCAGCGATCTCAAGACGCTGCTGGAGACGGGCAGAGCGCTCGCGGCCTGAGGGTGTCGATGGCGTGCTTCACTCAGTGAAGCACGCCATCAGAAACGCCGTCACGAGCGGCGCCGGCTGGCCGCGCAGCGCGGCGCGCTCGGGCTGGAACAGCGTCGCGACGAAGAACGGATGGTCGTCGAGCTCGACGGCGCGCAGGTCGCCGGTATCGTCGCGGGCCGTTTCCCGCAGCGGCCCCGCAACGAGCGATGCGCGGAAATCCGGATTCACGCCGTAGCTGCATCGATATTCTTCAGTCGCTTCGTCCGTGCCGTAGGCGGCCGCGATCCGTGTTCCGGGAAGCAGTTGAATGGAGCCGCTGCCGTCCAGTATTCCGCACGACAACGGCGAAATGACAGCGAGCGCTGCGTTCGAATCGGTCTCGCCGTGGGTCGCATCCTGCCAGCCGAGCACGTTGCGTGCGTACTCGATGATCGCGTGCTGGAACCCGCCGCACGTGCCGAGGAACGGGATGCGTCCTTCGCGCGCGCAGCGAATCGCGAGCAACGCTCCGTCCATGCTTCGATAGGGGCTGGCGGGAACGCACCAGAGACCATCGAAGGCGGCGACGCGGCTGGCGGATTTGATCCGCTCCGTGGGCACCCACTCGTAAGCCGCCTCGATGCCGAGCACGGCGGCGGCGTTCTCCAGCGCCAGCGGAATCGCGACGTGCGCCGGCACCGAATCGTTGCGATCGCCGATGAGGCCGATCGTCACCCGTCCCTTCATGATGGTTTCCCGACCGCTGAATTGTTGTTATCGATGCCGTGCAAGCGTACGCCCACGCGCGGCTGCGCGTCGCCCAGGATTTTACAGAACGGCGGCGCGCTTCAGAGCGGCCGCAGCGTCGCGCTCGCCGCCGCGACTTCGGGAATGCTCACGTAGCGCTCGCGGAACTCCGGCGGCCAGCGCATCGGCTTGCCGCTCGACAGCTCGATGCAGGCGTACTCGATCTCGGCGCGCGACAGCGTGCTGTCGTCCGACAGGCGCTTGATCTGAAAGCGGCGGCGCACCCGCAGCCGGCTGTCCACCGGCACGATCCAGGTCGCTACGTGTACGACGTCGCCGAGGAGAGCAGGGCGCAGGTACTGGATGACGGTGCGCACGACCGCCATGCCGCGGTCGATCTCGAGGCAACGCTCGATCGGCAACCCGAGCGCCGCGGAGTGATCCCACGCGATGCGATCGCACCAGGTCACGTAGACGGCGTTGTTGACGTGGTTGTAAGCGTCGATGTCGGCGGCGCCGACTTCGAGGTCGATGATGTGCGGTGACGGCAAATCGAAACCGTTCGCGCCGCTCATTCGCGCACGACCTTGCCGCCCTTCATGACGAGACGGATGTGGCGGAGCGCGCGGATATCGCTGGTCGGATCGCCCGCGACGGCAACGAGGTCGGCGAGCAGCCCGGCGCGGACCGCGCCGACGCGGTCGTCGACGTGGAAGGCGCGCGCGTTCACGGACGTGACTGCCATCAGGACTTCGCGCGCGGGCATCCCGGCATCCTGCATGAGCTCGAGCTCGCGGACGTTCTCGCCGTGCGCGAACACGCCGACGTCGCCGCCGGCGCAGATCGTCACGCCTGCCGCGCGCGCCGCTTTGAAGCTCGCGCGTCCGACTTCGACGACCGGCGGTGCGGGCTCGCGGCCATCCCATCCCTGATAGCGCGCGACTGAATCGTTGGCCGCGAGCGTCGGGCACAGCACGATGCCGTGGTCCTTCATCGCGCGGAAGATTTCCCTCGTGCCGCCGTAACCGTGCTCGATGGTGTCGACGCCGGCTGCGATCGAGCGGCGCATGCCTTCTTCGGTGGTCGAGTGCGCGGCGACGGTGCGACCGGCGTCATGCGCGGCCGCGGTGGCGGCACGCAACTCGGCCTCCGACATCGTCGGGCGCCGATCCTCGCCGGGCCGCCAGCGATAGTCAGCGTAGAGTTTGACGACGTCGGCGCCCGCCGCGATCTGACGGCGTACGGCGCGCACGATGTCTTCGCCGGTCGCTTCTTCGGCGCCTTGCGGCACTTCGACGCCGGGTTCGAATCCCTTCGGCCCGTACGCGCCGCTCGCGACGATCGCGCGAGTGGCGACGAGCAGTCGCGGGCCGGGGACGATGCCTTCGTCGATCGCCTGCTTCAGGCCGACATCGGCGTAGCCGGCTCCCTCGGTGCCGAGATCGCGCGCGGTGGTGAATCCCGCCATCAACGTTGCTCGCGCTGCCGTGACGGCACGCGCCGTGCGCAGCGCGATGGACTCGTGCAGCACCTGGTCGTCCCAGCTGGTCTCGTTATACGGATGCAGAAACAGGTGGCTGTGGCCTTCGATCAGGCCGGGCACGAGCGTCGCATCCGCAAGGTCGATCTCGCGCGCGCCGGCCGCTGCGACGTCAGTGCCAGCAGCGACGATGCGTTCGCCTTTGACTAGCACACGCCAGCCGACGTGCATGGTCGCGCCATCGAATACGCGGGCAGGGCGCAGCACGATCGCCGTCTCGGCAGCGGGTTCGGCGGCCATGGCAGCAGTAGTCGCGATCGCCGTCAGCAATATGAGTGTTCGCATGCTGCATAGAATAACGCAGGACGGTGCGGCGGCTGGTTGCCGGCTTTTCAGGCGCGCCTCAGGCGTAGACATCGCCACTGATCCATTGCTCCGTCAACAGCGTCCGTACTTGCACCTACGCGCTCAGTCGGTGACCTGCATGGAGTAGCGCAGCACGGCGCGTTCGCCCGGCCGCAGGCGGAAAGTCCACTGGATGTCGCCGTCCTTCAGTGTGTGCGGGCGGGATTCGCGCACGATGCGGAAGTTGTCGCCCGCTTGCGGCTGGCGGTATTCGAGCGTGATCGGCACCGGCTTGTCGTTGCCGAGCCGCACTTCGATCGTGACACGCTCCTCGTCATAGTCGGCGTGCTCGATCGTCCGCTCGGCGGTCACGCGCGGCTCGATCCAGACGTCCATCGCCGTTCCGAGCACCAGGTCGACGGGCAGGCCGACCGGCGTGTCGTCGATCCTGTCCTGGCCGGCGAGCATCGTGCCACGGCCGCCGGGTTCCATCACCGAGACGACGCCGGCCGGCAGCGGCTGGCCGAGCCCGTCGCTCTTCTTGTTCTGCAGCCGGAGCAGGACCGTGGGGCGGCGGGGCGCGAAATCGTCGTCGGCCTCCATGATCGAGTCTTCGTTGACTTTGAACTGGTACACGCGCGCGAACGGGACGCTGTGCTCGCTCAGGAACTGCACCTGCTTCGACTGGCGCGCGGCGATCGTCGTGGGCTCGGGCACGGCGTAGAGCTTGTAGTCGCCGAGTTCGCGTATCTGCGCCAGCGGGACTCGCGAGCCGGTGACGATCACTTCCTGCACCGACCTGTTGGCGACCAGGCCGGGGGCAAAAATGGAGTCAACTTCGGCGCGCTTGAACGCCCGAGTCAGTATTTCGCGTCTCATTCCGAACGTACCGATCGGCCAGCAGCGCGTGCTCTCGCTCACAGTCGTAGGCCCCGGCGGCTGCGTCTCTTGTTCGTCGCGCGCGAGATTGCCGGCAACGACCTCGGCAGGCGTGTTCGCAAACGTCGTCCCCGCGCGATTGACCAGCGTGAGCCAGCCTGTGAGTGTCAACGTGCGATCGTCGGGATCGATGCGCGCGACGTAGTCGGCGGACCAATCGATGCCGAGCGCGAGATAGCTCAGCTGCACGGTGTATTTGCCCGCGGTCGCGGCGCGA
>DASYRK010000069.1:0-98068 GCA_036004505.1 Steroidobacteraceae bacterium | reverse complement strand
GACACCTTGGCGTGCCAGTTGACGAACATGCCGGTCGGATTGTCCTTCCATGCCCACACGTGCAGCGTGTAGAACGGCGGTAACCCGAAACGATTCGGGCTCTCGAACAGGTGCAGCAGCTGCCCGTTGAGCTGCGGTGTTTCCGCGTGCTTGGCATGCCAGTCCGCGGCGAGCACGAGGAAGTCGGCGCCGATGAGGCGCAAGCGTCCATTCGGCAGCGGCTCGTAGATGACGATCTCGGGCCGGGTCGCATCGAGCTCGCCGTCCCCGACGAGCGACATGTTCACGTAGTGCAGTCCCATCGCGCCGATGTCGGGGCCGGACACGCAGCCGAACAGCAGGTGGTAGCCTTCTGCCTCCGCGACAGCCGGATCCCCAAATTGCGCGGTCGCCTGGCGCACGAGCTTGATCAGCTCGCCGGCGCTGTTCCTGTCGCCGTTTCTGTCGTCGTGCGACACAGCGCTCGATGCGAGCAACACACCCAGTGCACACGAAGCAATTCTCATCTTCATGACGATCTCCTCATGACAATCTTCTCAGGGCACGCAGTGCCGGCAGCAGCATGGGAACTTTGCGGCGGTACTCTGCATAGGCGGCGCCGTGCTCCGCCAACAGATCCCGTTCTTCGAACTGGATGGCGAGGACGATGTACGCGGTCGTTGCGACCGCGAACACTAGATGCGCAAGTGTCATCGTCGGCGTCATCCAGAAAGCGAGCAGGAAGCCGCAATACAGCGGATGCCGCACGAACCTGTACGGCAGCGGCGTGCGGAAGGACACAGGCGTGTACGGTCGGCCGAGCAGCGGCAACCACGCCTGACGCAAGCCGAACAGGTCGAAGTGATTGATGAGGAACGTCACGATCAGCACCGTGCTCCAGCCCGCTGCGAACACCGTCCACAGCACGAAGCGCGCGATGTCGTTCTCGATCGTCCAGATCGGCATCCCGAGCGGGTGCCACTGCCAGAACAGCAGCAGCAGCGCGAGGCTGGCGCACAGGACATATGTCGAGCGCTCGATCGCCCACGGCACGATCCGAGTCCAACGTTCCTTGAACCAGCGGCGGGCCATTACGCTGTGTTGAACAGCGAACACCGTCAACAGCGCGCAGTCGATCGCCAGCGCACTGAGCAGCGATCCATCGAGCGGACCGTCGAGCCGGCGCGGCACGAGGAAGCCACCGACGAATGCGATCGCGTAGAGGAACGTCACCAGGAAAACGAGATACGCCGTCGCGGAGTATGCGAAGTAGAGCAGTCGTTTCAGCATGTGCGCGCTCCTCTTGCGTTGTGGGCAAGATGCGCGTGCGAGCGCTGCGCGCGCCATGGGAGCTTTGTCCCGGTTGGGCTACAATCGCCGCGCCTGGGCTGAGACGAATGTCCCGATGACGACCAAGCCCGACAGCAAGACCCTGCGGCAGCAGATCCGGTACGTGAAGGCGACGGATGGCACTCAGCTGGCGTGGGCGCAGTCGGGGCAGGGACCGGTGCTCGTCAAGGCCGCCAACTGGCTCACCCATCTCGAGTACGAGCTACGCAGCCCGGTGTGGAAGCACTGGCTCGAATTCCTTTCGTCGCACTTCCGCCTGGTGCGCTACGACGAGCGCGGCTGCGGCATGAGCGGATGGCAGCCGCAAGGCCTGACGCTCGATCAGTGGGCCGCTGATCTCGGCGCGGTGATCGATGTCGCGCAGCCCGAAGGGCCAGTGATCCTGCTCGGGATCTCGCAAGGTGCCGCAGCGTGCGTGCACTACGCACTTCAGCACCCGGAGCGCGTTGCGGCCATGATTCTTTATGGCGGCTATGCGCGCGGCGCAAACAAGCGCAACACCGCGATGGCTGCCGATGCATTCCGCGCCATGGTCGATCTCGCGCGCTTCGGCTGGGGCAGCGACAACCCGACCTTCAGACAGGTCTTCACATCGCGCTTCATTCCCGGCGGCACGCCGGAGCAGCTGCAGTGGTTCACGGACTTGTGCCAGAAGACGACGACCGGCGAAATTTTTGCGAGCCTCTACGGCGCCCGAGCGGCCGTCGACATCGAGTCAACTCTCGCGGCAGTGCGCACGCGCACGCTCGTGCTGCACTCCAGGGAGGATCAGGTGATACCGGTGGCGGAAGGCCGATTGCTCGCGGCCGGCATTCCGGACGCCGAGTTCATCGAGCTCGATTCGCGCAACCACATCCTGCTGGAGGACCAGCCGGCGTGGCGCCGATTTCAGGAAGCCGTGCTCGAGTTTGCGCGACCCGAGCACGCGACTGGCGCCTCGGTCTTTGCGGGCCTGTCGGAGCGTGAGCGCGAAGTGCTGGCGCTCATCTCGGACGGTCTCAGCAATTCGGACATCGCTGCGCGTCTGAAGATCAGCGAAAAGACCGTGCGCAATCACACGTCGAATCTGTTCGACAAGCTCGGCGTCTGGTCGCGCGCGCAGGCGATCGTTTTTGCACGGGATCACGGGTTCTCCTGATTCGGAACTTTGCCTACAAGCAATCGTTGTGGCTTCGTGCTCGCAAGATTGTTGGTCCTGGCAGCCTTGGGTCTGTGCGCCTCGTGCGCGACGCAGAATCCGCGCGTCAATCCGTCCGCGCAGACGCCTCCGATCGTCGCCCGGCAACGGGTGCTCCCGGAGCAAGCCACCGATCCGCTGCTGCGTGCCGCGCTCGCTGAGTACAAGAATGATGGCGCCGTACGCGAGCTCGTCGATGCCGTACGTCGCTACTCGTCCGAGCCGCTGACGACCGGCAACCAGGTCAAAGTCCTCGTCGACGG
The DNA here is from genome assembly GCA_036004505.1 of Steroidobacteraceae bacterium. Classification (GTDB taxonomy): domain Bacteria; phylum Pseudomonadota; class Gammaproteobacteria; order Steroidobacterales; family Steroidobacteraceae; genus Steroidobacter. The sequence goes on along the minus strand of DASYRK010000069.1, from coordinate 95,299 downwards.
CCCGGAAACGTACGCGGCTATCGAAGCCTCGATGCGCGCGGCGCGCCGCTCCATCGATCTGGAAACATTCATCTATGGCGACGACGACATTGGACGTCGCTTCGCCGCGCTGCTGGCCGAGAAGAAGCGCGAAGGCATCGAGGTGCGCGTGCTGTATGACAGCCTCGGCAGCATGGACACGCCTCGCAGCTTTTTCGACGAGCTGCGCAGTCAAGGCATCGATGTGCGCGAGTTCCGGCCGATGAATCCGGTGAAGAATCCGCTCATCTGGAACATTCACAATCGCGATCACCGCAAGATCGTCGTCGTCGACGGCAAGACCGGCTTCACCGGCGGCATCAATATCGACAGCACCTATCTGAGTGCATCCACGAGTCGGCCGGGGCCGAAGCGCGGGTTGAAGGATGGTTGGCGCGACACGCACGTGCGCATCGATGGCCCGGCGGTCGCCCAGCTGCAGCAGCTGTTCCTCGAATCATGGAAGGTGGCGGGCGGAGCTGTGGGCCCCGAGACCAACGCAGCGATCCAGCCGGCCGGCAATACGCTGGTGACGATCGTCGGCAACAGCAGCGAGTCAGACGATCGCTCGTTGTATGGGACGTATCTTGCAGCGTTCAATTGCGCGAGCCGTCGGCTGTGGATCACGCATGCTTACTTCGCGCCGAATGAGGATCTGCTGACCGCGATGACGGAAGCTGCGCAACGCGGAGTCGATGTGAGGCTGATCGTTCCGTCGTTCACCGATTCGAGCATCGTCCTGAATGCAACGCAGGCGACCTACACGCGGCTGCTGGAGTCGGGCGTGAAGATCTATGAGCTCAAGGACGCGCTGCTGCACGCGAAGAGCGTCGTGATCGACGGCACTGTGTCGATTGTCGGCTCCGCGAATCTCGACATGCGCAGCTTCCTGCACAACGAGGAAGTGAACGCGATCGTGATCGATCGGGATGTCGGTCAGAGGATGGAGCAGGTGTTCGAGAAGGACCAGAAGGCAGCGCGACCGGTCGCGCTCGAGCGGTGGCAGCAGCGATCGACGTGGCAGCGGTTCAAGGAGTTCTGGGTCAGCTTGTTCAGATACTGGATCTGATCACTAGTGAGCACGCTGCGCCGGCTCGAACAACTCGATGGGATTGCCGTCGGGGTCCTCGATCTGGATCTGCTTGCCGCCCGGACCGACCTCCATTTCATTGCGGAAACGAACGTCTGTCGCTTTGAGCGACGCGATGCAGGCCGCAAGATCAGTCACTCGCAGCACGACCCTGTTCCAGCCGCCGGGCTGCTGCCGCTGCCCATCGGGCAGCGGACGGGAGCCTGACGCGGTGTGGCCGCTCAAAAGAATCTTGAGCTCACCGAGAGAGACCGCCGCGAAATCCGGCAGGTGCTGATGCTCCAGTTTGAAGCCGAGTTGTCTCGTGTAGAACGCCAAGGAACGAGCGACGTCGCTGACTTGATAGCGAACACCGTGAAAGGCCAGAGCAAGGTCGGGGCCCATGTGCGTGGACGCCGCTGACTTGTTCGGGTGGGTCGGTGCTGCTGTGCGCTTGGTCATATCCGTTCCTCCGAATATCGAACAAGAACCGGCCTGACGAATCCAGGGTTCCGGCGCGCCGGAACTTCGCCACGGCCGGGTCATTGCAATTCAGTAGAGACGATGCAGACGCGTACGCGAACTGCCGACCCGCTGGCGCAGATTCTGCGACGCTACAGCGATGCTGCATTGAGCAGGAGGTACCATGAAAGCACTCATCATTCTCGTGGCCGTTATGCTGCCTCTCGCCACGGCCGCAAGTGCCGAGCGACCGGTCTCGGACAAGCAGTCGACGCCGACCACCGAGACGTTCAAATCGCTCGATCGCAACGGCGACCAGTCGATCAGCAAGGTCGAGGCGAAGGCGGACCGCACGATCGCTGCGGTCTTCGACACCGCTGACATCAATCTGGACGGTTACATCTCGAAGTCGGAATACGCGGCCTACTTGCAGCGGGCGAGCGAAACGCCGCCGAAGCAGGAATAGCCGACGTTCCGCGGAACGTCCGGTAGCTCCGCTTGGGTCAACCGACCCGGAAATATTTCCCGGCCGCCAGCACCAACGCGAGCACGACGAGCAGCGGACCGATGATCCGGAAGAGCTTGCCGTAGCGGGCCAGCCATTGCTGGCCCGCGACCGGATCTTTCGACGGCGGCGGCGGCATCGCGCCAAAGCCGACGGCGCAGGCGTAGGCGCCGACGAACAGCATGATGATCGAGTCGATGTATTGGGCGAGCATCTTGGGACTGTGTGGTGGAGAGGGAGGGACTCGAACCCTCGACCTCGGCATTATGAGTGCCACGCTCTAACCAGCTGAGCTACCTCTCCAACGCGCTTTCCGGGGCCTTTTGCTGGGGGAGGGCGGCCGCAGGGCCGTCCCGGAAAGAGGGCGGCGATTCTCGCGGCGGGCCCGGGATGTGTCAAGAAGAGGGCGGATTGTCAGGCTAAAGCCTGACCCACAAAGAATTGGGGCCGAATCCGCAGAGTCGGGCTGAAGCCCGACCTACGAGGGAACAAGCCCCTGGGTTCTGCAGTCATGCTCCCGTCCATTCGCAACGGGAGACGACGATGTCCGCAGACGAACAGGCGATCCGCGAGCTGATCGACGCCTGGATGCAGGCGACGGCCAAGGGCGACCTCGCGAAGGTGCTGTCGATGATGTCGGACGACGTCGTATTCATGACGGCGGGCCGCGAGCCGTTCGGCAAGAAGGAGTGCGCCGCGCAATCCGCGGGCCTCGAGGACGTCACGATCGACGGCGTCGCGAAGCCGGTCGAGATCAAGGTGCTCGGCGACTGGGCGTACCTCCGCAATCACCTCACCGTCACGATGACTCCAAAAGGCGGTCAGCCGACGCAGCGCGCCGGTTACACCTTGACCCTCCTCAACCGTCAGCCCGACGGGCGCTGGGTCATCACGCGCGATGCCAATCTGGTGGGTTAGACTCCGGCATCCTTGCCGGAGCAGATGGAATGCAAACGAGTCCTGCGATCACCCCGCGCACGCTGTTCGAACACGACCACGACATCTTCCGCGACAGCTATCGCCGCTTCGTGCAGAAGGAGATCGCGCCGCACACCGAGCGCTGGCGCGAGCAGGGTTACGTCGATCGCGATGCGTTCCTCAAGAGCGGCGAGCACGGTTTCCTGCTGATGTGGGCCGACGAGAAATACGGCGGCGCCGGCATTCGCGACTTCCGTTACGAGCAGGTGATGATCGAGGAGAACCTGCGCTACGGCGACATCGGCTTCTTCAACACGCTGCACTCGCGGCTCGTCGGTCCGTACATCGGCGAGATCGGCAACGAGGAGCAGAAGCAGCGCTTCCTGCCGCGCGCCGTCAAAGGCGAATGCATTCTGGCGATCGCGATGACGGAGCCGGGTGCGGGCAGCGATCTCGCGGGTATGAAGACGCGCGCCGAAGATCGCGGCGATCATTGGGTGATCAGCGGCTCGAAGACTTACATCTCGAACGGCCAGATCGCCGACCTGGTCATCGTCGCGGCGCGTACCGTACCGGACAAGACGCACGGGCTCGGACTGTTCCTCGTCGAGAGCAACATGGCGGGCTTCAAGCGCGGCCGGAATCTCAAGAAGATCGGCCTCAAGGCGCAGGACACTTCCGAACTGTTCTTCGACAACGTCAAAGTGCCGAAGGCCAACGTGCTCGGCGATGCGACGCGCGGCTTCTACTACCTCACGCAGTTTCTCGCGGAGGAGCGGCTGATCACGGCGTGCCAGTCCATCACCAATGCGCAGATCGCCTTTGATATCACCTACGACTTCATCACCAATCGCCGCGTGTTCGGCCGTCCGCTCGGCGCGCTGCAGAACGCGCGCTTCAAGATGGCCGAGATGCGAGCGCAGATCGACGTGCTGCAGACGTTCATCGATCATTGCGTCACGCAGCACAACGTCGGCAAACTCACGCCGCAAATGGCGGCCGAGGCGAAGCTGCTCGCGAGCGAACTGGAAGGCCGCTGCGTCGACGACTGCCTGCAGATGCACGGCGGCGCGGGCTACATGGAGGAGTACCGGATCTCGCGCATGTTCACGGATGCGCGCGTCTCGCGGATCTACGCCGGTGCGTCGGAAGTGATGAAAGAGATCATTGCCCGGGGCGTCGGGCTCGATGATCGCAAGATGAAGTAACAGCGCTGCTTCGCCCCCTCCCTAACCCTCCCCCGCGCGCGGGGGAGGGAACGCCACAATTCGTCACTTTCCTCCTTCGCGCCGCCATCGCGCGCAGCAGATCGCGTCCGCATTCGGGCCTTGAATAGCTCCCACGGGCAAATCGTCACCCGCTGCAACGACGAGGACCGGTGAGGAGGGGCGGATCATGTTCAGGAAAGTACTGGTTGGCGCGGTGGCCGTGGCGTTGAGCTCGGGCGCCGCCTACGCGGGCGAAAACAAGTTCACGAAGGAAGAGGGCACGGGCCTGGCGACGGGTGCGGTGGCCGGTGCGATCGTCGGTGGGCCGGTCGGCGCCATGATCGGGCTGATGATCGGCGGCACGGTCGGCGACAGCATCGGCACGCACAAGCGTGGCGAGAAGGAAGCCATCGCGCGCGCCGACGGGTTGCAACAGGAGCTCGTCGATACTCGCATCGCACTCGCGAAAGCGAGCGAGCGTACGGGCGGCGACGAAATGCTCGATGCGCTCGCGGCGCGCCTGCATGCGGACGTGATGTTCCGCACCGGCACGGCGGAGCTCGAAGGCGACGTGCAGCAGAAGATCACGGAGCTCGGTCAGCTGCTCGGCTCGCATCCGCAGCTCGAGATCCAGCTGCACGGCTTCGCGGATCCGCGCGGCAAGTCCGAGAAGAACCTGGAGCTCTCGATGGCGCGTGCCAGCGCAGTGCGTGATGCGCTGATGAGCGGTGGCGCTGCGCCGGAGCAGATCCGCATCTCGGCACACGGCGAAGATCTCACGACCGCGCCCAAGGACGATCTGGAGGCGTACGCGTGGGAACGGCGGGTCAGCATTTCGATCCGCCCGACCTCGCCTGCGGCCGTCGCGCAATCGCGTTGACGGCTGGAGGTCGCACCGGACCGCTGCTTTTCCGGCGGTTCACGGCGCCGCCCATGGAAGGCCCGGCTTCCCTTTCATGCTGCTACAGTGAGGGCCATGTCATGTGTCTTGCGAGCATCGTCATGACCGAAGCCATCGTCCCCCGCATCGTTGATTTCGCCACCGGGGCTGCCGAAACGAGCGTCGGGCGCCCTGCCGCCGATCTTCTGCTTGCAGGCGATCCGCAAACCACGACGCGCAACTACTTCAGCGACAGCGGCGGGCGCTTTTTCGCCGGCGTCTGGGAAAGCACGCCGGGCCGCTGGCGCGTGCGCTACACCGAGAACGAGTTCTGCCACCTCACGCGCGGCCGCATCCGCATCGCAGATGCGCGCGGACAGCAGTGGACGTTCAAAGCGGGCGATTCCTTCGTGATTCCCGCCGGTTTCGCGGGGACGTGGGAAGTGATCGAGCCGACCGCCAAGCTCTACGTCATCTACGAGCCCGCTGCTTCATAGCGTTCGCTGCTTCTTGGTGCGTCCCAAGTCGCGTTCGCCCTGATGTGGGGCGTACACTGCACGCGTTTTGGTCAGCGCCGCCCCGGGCGCGCACCGCGGGCGGCTGGCATGCTTGCTGCATTTCCGCAGCGAGCCGCCGACCGGGCGTGCTTTTCTCGGCAATAAACAAGGGGATTCATCATGAGACAAGTGAGGATTCTGGCTGCGCTCGGGCTGCTCGTTGCGGCCGCAGCGGCGAACGCAGAAGTGTCATCCACTGTGACTCTCACGAACGACTACGACTTCCGCGGCTTCAGTCAGTCGGCGACGGATCCGGCCCTGCAGGCGAGCCTCGACTACTCGCACGACTCGGGCTGGTATGTCGGCGCCTGGGCCAGTAACGTCGACTTCGGCGATCTCGACGTCGACTACGAAGTGGACCTCTACACCGGCTTCTCCGGCGGCGCCGAGGACGGCTTGGGCTGGGATGTCGGCGTCATCTACTACACATACCCCGACGAGTCGGACGTCAACTACCTCGAGGCGTACGGCAGCGTCACCTACGATTGGTTCAAGGGCAAGCTCTGGTACTCGAACGACTTCGGCGGCGATCTCACGGACGGCGACACCTCCGCGATCTACATCGAAGCCAATGCCACGATCCCCCTGCCGCAGAACTTCTCGCTGCTGCTGCACGCCGGCCTCAGCACGGGCGACTACTGGGATGATGTCAACGGCGACGACGTCATCGACTACTCGGTGGGCGTCGGCTACGAGGTCGGTCACTTCAGCCTGGGTTTGAAGTGGGTCGACACGGAGACCGACGTCGTCGTCAAGGACGATGTCTTCAACAACGAAGGCCGCGTGATCTTCACGGTCGCAACGACCTTCCCGTGGAGCAACGAATGAGGATGTCGGGGCTGAAGCCCGACCTACACCGAGCTTGTAGGTCGGGCTTTAGCCCGACTCTTTGATCAACTGCCCGAGCGTCGTGACGAGCTGGTCGAGGTGCGCCGGCTCGACGATCAGCGGCGGCGACAGCGCGATCGTGTCGCCGGTCGTGCGGATCAGAATTCCCTTCTCGAACGCCTTCACGAAGATCTCGTAGGCGCGCGCGCCGGGCGCGCCGGCTCGCGGCGCCAGCTCGATGCCGGCGACGAGTCCGATGTTGCGAATGTCGATGACGTTTGGCTGCGTGCGCAGCGAATGCACGGCTTCCTCGAACTGCTTCGCCATCTTTGCGGCGCGCGTCAGCAGACCTTCCCGCTCGTAAATGTCCTGAACCGCCAGACCGGCCGCGCAGGCCGCCGGGTGTGCGGAGTACGTGTAGCCGTGGAACAGCTCGATCGCGTTCTCCGGTCCCTTCATGAACGCGTCGTAGATGTGCTTGCGCACGAACACGGCGCCCATCGGGATCGCGCCGTTGGTCAGCGCTTTCGCCGAGGTGATCATGTCGGGCAACACGTCGAAGTACTCTGCGCCGAACGGCGTACCGAGGCGGCCGAAGCCCGTGATCACTTCGTCGAAGATCAGCAGGATGCCGTGCTGGTCGCAGATCGAGCGCAGCCGCTGCAGGTAGCCCTTCGGCGGCAGGATCACGCCCGCTGAGCCGGCCACCGGTTCGACGATCACGGCTGCGATCGTGGACGCGTCGTGCAGCGCCACGAGGCGCTCGAGATCGTCGGCGAGATGCGCGCCCCACTCGGGCACGCCGCGCGAGAACGCGTTGTGCTCGAGATCGTGCGTGTGCCGCAGATGATCGACGCCCGGCAGCATCGTGCCGAAGAACTTGCGGTTGTTGACCATGCCGCCGACCGACGTGCCGCCGAAGCCGACGCCGTGATAGCCCTTCTCGCGCCCGATGAGCCGCTGGCGCGAGGCTTCGCCGCGGATGCGGTGATACGCGATCGCGATCTTCAGCGCCGTGTCGACGGCCTCGGAGCCGGAGTTCGTGAAGAACACGTGGTCGAGATCGCCGGGCGTCAGCTTGACGAGGCGGCTCGCGAGCTCGAAGCCGGGCGGATGGCCCATCTGGAACGGCGGCGCGTATTCCATCGTGGCGAGCTGCTTGCTGACCGCCTCGGTGATTTCCTTGCGGCCGTGGCCCGCGTTCACGCACCACAGCCCCGCGACGCCGTCGAGCACCTTGCGGCCATCGTCGGTCCAGTAGTGCATGCCCTCGGCTCGCGCCAGCAGACGCGGGTGCGACTTGAACTGACGATTGGCCGTGAAGGGCATCCAGAAGGCTTCGAGATCGGCGCGCGGCGTCGTTGTCATGGGCTGAAATCCGCTGGGAGTTGGAGAGGGTGAAAGAGGCCGGATGATAAGAAAATTCGACAGTCCCCTCAAATTCTCCGTAAGTTATTCATAGCATTCGGGTCGCCGTGTCGATTATCCTAAACACCCTCGAACGAGCCAGGGCGAGGGGGGTGCGGCGATGACGATCGATGTGGGGGCGCATCTCAAGGCGGTGCGCACGATGTACGGACTGTCGCAACGGGAACTGGCGAAGCGCGCCGGAGTCACGAACGGGACGATTTCGCTGATCGAGCAGAATCGCGTCAGCCCCTCGGTCAGTTCGCTGAAGAAAGTGCTGGACGGCGTGCCGATGTCGCTCTCGGAGTTCTTCACGCTCGACCTGCAGCTGAACCCGCAGGTGTTCTACGCGCGCGACGAGCTCACCGACATCGGCGATCGCGAAGTGTCGCTGCGGCTGGTCGCGGCGCAGCGCCCGAACCGCGCCATGACGATCATGCACGAGCGCTATCGTCCGAAAGCGGACACGGGCTCGGACATGCTGAGCCACAAAGGCGAGGAAGGCGGCGTCGTCGTCGCGGGCCGCATCGAGCTGACCGTGGGCGCGCAGAGCCGGGTGCTCGGGCCGGGCGATGCGTACTACTTCACCAGCGCCGTGCCGCACCGGTTCCGTAACTTCGGCGACGAGCCGTGTGAGATCATCTCCGCTTCCACTCCGCCGACCTTCTGAAGCCATGAAAGTCACTGTTGCTGCCACTCAGTTCGCCTGCTCCGGCGATCGCGCCGCCAACCTTGCCACCGCCGAGCGCACGATCCGCGCCGCGGCGAAGCAGGGCGCGAACGTCATCCTGATCCAGGAGCTGTTCGAGACGCCGTACTTCTGCATCGAGCACAACCCGAAGTACTTCGACGTCGCGATGCCGCTCGCCGAGAATCCGGCCGTGCGGCGCTTCCAGGAGCTGGCGCGCGAGTTGAGCGTCGTGCTGCCCGCGAGCGTGTTCGAGCGCGCCGGCAACGTTTTCTACAACTCGGTCGCGATGATCGATGCCGGCGGCGAGTTGCTCGGGACGTATCGCAAGACGCACATCCCGGAGAGTCCGGGCTATCACGAGAAGTTCTACTTCTCGCCGGGCGACACGGGCTTCCGCGTCTGGCGCACGCGCTTCGGCACGATCGGCGTCGCAATCTGCTGGGACCAGTGGTTCCCGGAGTCGGCGCGCGCGATGGCGCTGCTCGGCGCGGAGATCCTGCTGTATCCGACGGCGATCGGCTCGGAGCCGCAGGATCTCAGCATCGACTCGCGCGATCACTGGCAGCGCGCGATGCAGGGCCATTCGGCCTCGAACATCATGCCGGTCGTCGCTTCGAACCGGATCGGCACCGAGCGCGGCGAGCGCTGGGAAGTGACGTACTACGGCTCGTCGTTCATCACCGATCATTCGGGCGCGATCGCCGCGCAGGCGCCGCGCACCGGCGAGGCAATCGTCACTGCGACGTTCGATCTCGAGCAGGTCCGCGCCTATCGCACCGCGTGGGGCGTGTTCCGCGATCGCCGGCCCGAGATGTACGCGCCGCTCCTGACGCTGGATGGCAAGACTCCCCAAGCATAGTTGACTCGTGAATTTTTTCGCTTCCTGTCCGCCGGGCGTTGCGGACCTGACGGCCGCCGAGTTGCGCGGCTGCGGCGCGACGCACACCCGCGAGCTCAAGCTCGGCGTGCTGTTCGAGGGAACGCTCGAGACGGCGTATCGCGCCTGCCTGTGGTCGCGCACGGCGAGCCGCATTCTCATGCCGCTCGGGAATTTTCCCGCGGGCACGCCTGAAGCCCTGTACGACGGCGTCGCGTCGATCGATTGGACGCAGCACATCGCGGCCAGCGGCACGCTCGCGATCGATTTCGGCGGCTCGTCAGCCGGCATCAAGCACACGCACTTCGGCGCGCTGAAGACGAAGGATGCGATCGTCGATCAGCTGCGTGAGCGCAGCGGGCAGCGGCCTTCGGTCGAGCTCGAGCGGCCGGATGTGCGCCTGGATGTGCGTCTCGACCGAGAGCGCGCGACGCTCAGTCTCGATCTCTCCGGCGACAGTCTGCATCGTCGCGCGTATCGCGCGCGCGGCGTCGCGGCGCCGTTGAAGGAGAATCTCGCGGCTGCGGTGCTATTGCGCAGCGGCTGGCCCGCGATCGCCGCGACCGGCGAGTTCGTCGATCCGATGTGCGGCTCCGGCACGCTCGTGATCGAAGCTGCGTTGCTGGCGCTCGACATCGCGCCGGGCCTGCTGCGCAGCTATTTCGGCTTCATCGGCTGGCGCGGTCACGATCGCGAACTGTGGCAGCGTCTGGTCGATGAGGCTCGTGCGCGTCGCGAGGCGACAGCGACCAAGCGCATCGTCCTGCGCGGCTACGACAACGATGCCGCCGCCGTGCGCGCAGCGATCGAGAATTCCGAGCGCGCGAAGTTGCGCGGCTTCGTGCACTTCGAGCGCCGCGAGCTCGATCAATTCGTGCAGCAGAGCGCTGCGGCGAGCGGCCTGGTCGCGACGAATCCGCCATACGGTGAGCGCATCGGCGACCAGGAACGGCTGCAGGCGCTCTACCAGCTGCTCGGCGCAAAGCTGCGCGAGAACTTCCAGGGATGGAAGGCTGCGGTGCTGACCGGCAATCCGCCGCTGGCAAAGGCCATCGGTATTCACGCACGTCGCAGTCACACGCTGTTCAACGGTCGCATCGAATGCCGCCTGCTGCGCTTCGACATCACGCCCGAAGATTTCCAGCAGCCGCGCCAGAGCGTCGATCCAGCCGAAACGCGCGCACGGCCGGGCGCGCAGATGTTCGCGAATCGGCTGCGCAAGAATGCCAAGGCGGCGCTCGACTGGGCGCAGCGCGAGTCGATCGATTGCTTCCGCATCTACGATGCGGACATGCCTGAGTACGCGTTCGCCATCGATCAGTACGGCGACGGAGCCGATAACCGCTGGCTCGTCGTGCAGGAGTACGCGGCGCCGCGCACGGTCGACTTCAAGGCTGCACGCCAGCGACGCGACGAGGCGCTGGCCGTGATTCCGCACGAGCTCGGCATCGCGCCCGAGCGGATGTTCGTGCGCGAACGACGCCAGCAGAAGCAGGGCGCGCAGTACGAGAAGCTCGCACGCGAGCGCGAGTTCGAGATCGTGCGCGAGCAGCCGTATCGCTTCTTCGTGAACTTCACGGACTACCTGGACACCGGCCTGTTTCTCGATCACCGGCTCACGCGCCGCATGCTCGGCGAGCTCGCGAGCGGCAAGCGCTTTCTCAATCTGTTCGCGTACACGGGCACGGCCACGGTTTACGCAGCTGGCGGCGGTGCGACTGCATCGACGACGGTCGACATGTCACGGACGTATCTCGATTGGGCGAAGCGGAATCTCGCGTTGAACGAGCTCGCACGGCCCGAGCACGGCTTCGTGCAGGCGAACTGCCTCACGTGGCTTGCCGAGCAGCGCGCGACGCAGCGCCGCTGGGACCTGATGTTCATCGATCCGCCGACACACTCGCGCTCGAAGCGCATGACCGAAGACTTCGACGTGCAGCGCGACCACGTGAAGCTGCTCATGCTCGCGCGTGAATTGCTGACCCCGCGTGGCACGATCGTCTTCTCCAGCAACTACACGCGCTTCAAGCTCGACGCTGCAGCGCTCGCGGCATTTGAAATCGACGATGTCGGCCGCAAATCAGTGCCCGGGGACTTCGCTCGCAATCCGCGCATCCACACCTGTTTCCTGCTGCGCGCGCGTAGCTGAGACAGGGCGCTGCAGCGCGGAAAAGCGGCCGATTTCGTCAAAATAGGGGTGGTCCTCATTGCCATGACAGATGCGTTGCAGCACAATTGCGAGCGCGTTTCAGACCTCCCCCCGGATCCATTTTTCTTACCGCGAAGTGCGTTATGAGCGGCGATGCGTTTCAGCTTTTTTTTCATCCCAAGCTCGGCGTGGTGATCTACGACCCCGTCGCGCAGATGGGCCTCGCCCGTGAGCAGATGCGTCTGTTCAAAGTCGGCGCCATGGGCACCAGCACGTTCGTTCGCGACATCGTGAGCAAAGATCTCGGCGTCTGCGGCGACGAGCAGTCGCGGCAGAATGCTGCTGCCGTCGCGACCTATCGCACGGCGCGCAGCGGCCGTCGCAAGCCGTATTGCGAACATTGCCGTCGTCACTTCGGCTCGGTCGATTTCACGGTCTGCGGCGATTGCAGCGCTATTCGTTGCACGTGCGGAACGTGCAGCTGCGCCTCGAGCTCGCGCCGGCGCAAAGCCGCGTAGGTGCCGGGAGAGAAAAGGAGGGGAAACTCAGCAGTGCAGCACTAGCTGCCGGCTGGCTACTTCCTCGCCTCTCCCTGATGCTGCGCCGCTCAGTTTCCCCTCTTTTTCTCTCCCGGCACCAATGCAGATCTTCCGCGCGTTCACCATCGAAGCTGCGCATCGGTTGCCGCACGTGCCGGCCGGGCACAAGTGCGCGCGGCTGCACGGTCACTCGTTTCGCATCGAGTTGCACGTCGCCGGGCCGGTCGATCCGCATGCAGGCTGGGTGATGGACTTCGCCGATGTGCGCGCGGCATTTCAGCCGGTTTACGACCGGCTCGATCATCAGCTGCTCAACGAGCTTCCCGGCCTCGAAAATCCCACCAGCGAGAACCTCGCGCGCTGGATCTGGCGCGAGACGAAGCCGCGTCTGCCGCTGCTAGCGAAGGTCGTGATCCACGAGACCTGCACGAGCGGGTGCGTTTACGAAGGCGAAGAGTCGGGCTGAAGCTGCTGCGCAGGGATGCGCGAGTGGCGCGGGCGCAGGATGCGCTGGAGCGGCCCGACCTACAGCAGATCGCGCATCCGGTACCACAGCATCGCGAGCACGAGCGCGGGCGTGCGCAGCGCGCGGCCGCCGGGAAACTTGCGATGCCGCAGCTTCGTGAACACGTCGAAGCGCTCCGCCTGGCCAGCAATCGCTTCTGCGACCAGCTTGCCGGCGATGCCGGTGAGCGCGATGCCGTGACCCGAGAATCCCTGCAGGTAGTAAACGTTCGGCGCGAGCCGGTTGAAGTCCGGCGCGCGGCTGATCGTGATGTCGACGTAGCCGCCCCACGCGAACTCGATGCGCGCGTCGGCGAGCTGCGGGAACACGTTCACCATGCGTCGCCGCGTCGCTCGCGCGGTGTCGAATGCATCCATGCCGGAGTAACTGACACGGCCGCCGAATAGCAGCCGGTGATCCGCTGAGCGGCGGAAATAATCGAGCACGAAGTTCGAATCGGTGACGCCGACGTTCTCGCGCATCAGCTGCTCGATTCGCGTCTGTCCGAGCGGCTCCGTCGCGACGATGTACGTTCCCACCGGCATGATCCTCGAGCGCAGCGCGGGGATGAGCGGATCGCCGTAAGCATTGCAGCACACCGCGACAAATCGCGCCTGCACGCTGCCGCGCTCCGTTCTGATGACTGCAGGATCGGCGATGTGCAGCGCGGTGACCGCAGAGTTCTCGAAGATCTGCACACCCGCGGCTGCCGCCGCGGCGGCCAGGCCGCGCGTGTAGTTCAGCGGATGAAGATGTCCGCTGCCCGCGTCGTAGAGCCCGGCGCAGTACCGCTTCGTCGCCAGCAGCGACTCCACTTGCGCGCGCTCGAGGAACCGCAGCTCGCCATACCCGTAGCGACCCTCGAGTTCCCGCTGCTCCGCGAGCAGGTCCGCACGTTGCCGGTCCTTGATGGCGACGTGCATCTGGCCCCAGTGCAGGTCGCAGTCGATCGCATGCCGCTCGACGCGATCGCGGATCAGCCGTAAACCCTCGACGGAGATGTCCCACATCCGGCGGGCGTTCTCGAAACCGACCTGCTGCTCGAGCTTGTGCTGGCCGCAGGCATAGCCGGCGATCGCCTGTCCGCCGCTGCGGCCGGAGGCGCCGTAGCCAATCAGCTGCGCTTCCAGGAGCACGACCCGGTAACCGCGCTCGGCAAGGTGCAGCGCGGTGGAGCAACCGGCGATCCCGCCACCGATCACGCAGACATCCGCCTCGACGTGGCCGGCGAACGCGGGCCGGTCGAGCGCCGGCAGCGCCGAATGGGCGTAGTACGAAGACTCGGCGACCGCCATCGGGGAAACCCTGTTTAAAATTTGATAGCGATCTGAAGACCGCGGAGGCCCCGCAGGATAGCGATTGGCGCTCGCGCCGGGCAAGGGGCGGCGCGCCGTGAAGGCCGGCGCAAGCCCTTGTACGGCCTAAAAATGGCCACATAGGGGCTTTGCCGGGCGGGCAGGCAGGCCGGATCTGTGGTTAAATGCCGCCGCGTCCTCCCGCTGGCTCCCTCGCCAGCTGTTAAAGATATTAAACGTGTCTACTCGCAAACCGGTCATAGGAATTCCGGCCGATCGCCGTCTGCTCGGCCGCCACTACTTCCACTGCGTCGGGGAGAAGTACATCCGCGCCGTGGCGGAAGGTGCGCACGCCGTCCCTGTGCTGATCCCGTCGCTCGGCGAAGGGATGAGCCTGCGCGACGTGCTGGCGGACTTCGACGGCATCCTGCTGACCGGCAGCCCGTCGAACGTGGAGCCGCACCATTACAGCGGCCCGCCGAGTGACCCCGGCACGCTGCACGACTCGTATCGGGACGCGACGACGTTGCCGCTCATTCCGCACGTCGTCGAGGGCGGCATGCCGCTGCTGGCCATCTGCCGCGGCTTCCAGGAGATGAATGTCGCGTTCGGCGGCACGCTCTGGCAGAAGCTGCACGAGGTCGAGGGCCTGCGCGACCATCGCGAGGACCTGCAGGCGCCGCTCGAAGAGCAATACGGACCGTCGCACGAAGTCGAGCTGACGCGGGGCGGCGTGCTGCAGAGGCTGGCAGGCTCAGACCGTATCACGGTGAACTCGCTGCACTCGCAGGGTGTGCAGACGCTGGGGAGCGATCTGGACATCGAGGCGCGCGCGCCGGACGGCGTCGTCGAAGCGTTCCGCGTGCGCAATGCGCAATCGTTTGCGCTGGCGGTGCAGTGGCACCCCGAGTGGCAGTTCAGCCAGGACCCGTTTTCCGTCGCGCTGTTCGCGGCTTTCGGCGAGGCCGCGCGCGAACGCGCGCACAAAAACAGATCGGGGCACCGCGTATGAGCGTCATCCAGCAGTTCTTCAAGGAACACGGCATCTCGGAAGTCGAGGCGATCCTCCCCGACATGGCCGGCGTGCCGCGCGGCAAGATCATGCCCGCCGCAAAGTTCGCGGAAGAGGAGGGCATGCGCCTGCCCGAGAGCATCTTCCTGCAGACCGTGACCGGCGAGTACCCGGACGAAGAGCGCGCCATCAGTCCGTCCGAGATCGACATCGTGCTCAAGGCGGATCCGAATACGATCCGCGTCGTGCCGTGGGCGGCGGAGCCGACCGCGCAGGTGATCCACGACAGTTTCTATTCGGACGGGCGGCCCGTGACCATGGCGCCTCGCTACGTCCTGCAGCACGTGCTGGCGCTGTACGCGCAGCACGGCTGGGAGCCGGTGGTCGCGCCCGAGCTCGAATTCTTCCTGGTCGAGCCGAACGTCGATTCGGACTATCCGCTGAAGCCGCCAGTCGGCCGCTCGGGGCGCCCGGAGGCCGGACGGCAGGCGTATTCGATCGCGGCGGTCAACGAGTTCGACCCGCTGTTCGACGACGTGTACGCGTTCTGCGAGGCGCAGGACATCGAGATCGACACGCTGATCCACGAGGACGGCGCCGCGCAGATGGAGATCAACCTGCTGCATGGGAACGCGCTGTCGCTCGCCGACCAGGTGTTCCTGTTCAAGCGTACGGCGCGCGAGGCGGCGCTGCGCCACAAGATGTACGCCACGTTCATGGCGAAGCCGATGGCGCGCGAGCCGGGCAGCGCCATGCACGTGCACCAGAGCATCGTCGACCGCCGCACCGGCAACAACGTCTTCAGCGACGCCGAGGGACGGCCATCGCCGCTGTTCTTCTCGCACATCGCCGGTCTGCAGAAGTATCTGCCGGCTGCGATGTCGTTGTTCGCGCCGAATGTCAATTCGTATCGACGCATCACGCGGCACTACTCGGCGCCGATCAACAGCCAGTGGGGCTACGACAACCGCACCGCCGGCCTGCGCGTGCCGGTGTCGACCCCGGCGTCGCGGCGCGTCGAGAACCGCATCGCCGGCGCGGACGCGAACCCGTACCTCGCCATTGCTGCGTCGCTCGCCTGCGGCTACCTCGGCATGGTCGAGGGACTGAAGCCGTCCGAGCCGATCTCCGGCAGCGCCTACGATCTGCCGTTCTCGCTGCCACGGAACATCGAGGACTCCTTGCGCTTGCTGCGCGACGCGCGGCCGCTGATCGACATCCTGGGCGAGCGCTTCGTGATCGCCTATGCCGCGGTCAAGGAGAATGAATACGAGACGTTCCTGCAGGTCATCAGCTCGTGGGAGCGCGAGCACCTGCTGTTGAACGTCTGAGGCACCCCACGAAATCGTATCAATGTCGCCTGAGCTCTCGATCTCAGTGGGACGATTTCGCGGGGAACCCCGCC
The DNA here is from genome assembly GCA_036004505.1 of Steroidobacteraceae bacterium. Lineage (GTDB taxonomy): Bacteria > Pseudomonadota > Gammaproteobacteria > Steroidobacterales > Steroidobacteraceae > Steroidobacter. The sequence continues at coordinate 78,974 of DASYRK010000069.1, read as the reverse complement.
ACCCGGACCCCGCCATGGACTATTTCAGACGCTTCCGCTGACTCCCGTTTGTGCGTTACGCTGCGCCGCGAGCCTCCGGTGCCCGCTGGCGCCACCAAAATCCACTAACGGGGAGATACAGCTCAATGAACAGCCCGGTTCGCACTGTATTGACGGCCGTCGCCATCGCGCTGGCCGTTGCCGCCTGCGGCAAGAAGGAAGGTGCGCAGCAGGCGCAGCAGCCCGGTGCAGCTGCGCAGGAAGAGAAGGTCCTGCACGTCTTCAACTGGTCCGACTACATCGCCGAGGACACGGTCCCGAACTTCGAGAAGCAGTCCGGCATCAAGGTCACCTACGACGTCTTCGATTCGAACGACGTGCTGGAGACGCGCCTGCTGGCGGGTAACTCCGGCTTCGACGTGGTGGTGCCGTCGGCCTCGTTCCTCGAGCGGCAGATCAAGGCAGGCGTGTTCCAGAAGCTGGACAAGAGCCAGCTGCCGAACCTGAAGAACATGGACCCGGACATCATGAACCGGGTCGGCCTGCACGATCCGAACAACGAGTACGCGATCCCCTACCTGTGGGGCACGACCGGCATCGGCTACAACGAGGACAAGATCAAGAAGATCCTCGGCGACGCGAAGCCGGACAGCTGGAACTACATCTACGATCCGAAGCTGGTCGCCAAGTTCAAGGACTGCGGCCTGTCGCTGCTCGACGCGCCGGACGAGATCCTCAAGACCGTGCTCGCGTGGATGGGTCGCGATCCGAACAGCCAGAAGGAAGAAGACCTGAAGGCCGCGGAAGCCAAGCTGATGCCGATCCGCCCGTTCGTCCGCAAGATCCACTCCTCGCAGTACATCGACGATCTCGCGAACGGCGACCTGTGCATCGCGGTCGGCTGGAGCGGCGACATCCTGCAGGCGCGCGACCGCGCCGACGAAGCCGGGCAGGGCGTGAAGATCAAGTACGCGATTCCGAAGGAAGGCACGATCGTGTGGTTCGACATGCTGGCGATCCCGACGGACGCCAAGCATCCGAAGAACGCGCACGCCTTCATCAACTATCTGATGGAGCCGCAGGTCGCAGCCAACAACTCGAACTTCGTCAACTACGCGAACGGCAACGGTCAGTCGCTCGCCCTGGTGAAGGACGACGTGAAGAACGACCCCGGCGTCTACCCGACGCCGGAAGTGAAGGCGAAGCTGTTCCCGTCGCTCGCCTATGGGGAAGACTTCCAGCGCCTCATGAACAGGATGTGGACCAAGTTCCAGACTGGACAATAAGAAGGGAGGGCGTTCAGTAGGTGCCGGGAGAGAAAAAGAGGGGAAACTAAGCAGTGCAGCATTGGCTGGACGTCTGCTTGCTTCCCCGACTCTCTCGTGATGCTGCACCGCTTAGTTTCCCCTCTTTTTCTCTCCCGGCACCTACCACGTCCTGCAACCTATGGTCGCCACCTCGATCAACCGGCCGCAGCAGAAGGTCGCCGTCTGGAACGACCCCCGGGCGGTGCCCTACATCGACATCGAAAGCGTCACGAAGAAGTTCGGCGAGTTCGTCGCCGTCAACGACGTCTCGCTGAAGGTCTATCGCGGCGAGCTGTTCTGCCTGCTCGGCGGCTCCGGCTGCGGCAAGACGACGCTGCTGCGCATGCTGGCCGGGTTCGAGGACCCGACCTCCGGGCGCATCTCCATCGACGGCGTCGACATGACCGGCATCCCGCCGTACGAGCGGCCGGTCAACATGATGTTCCAGTCGTACGCGCTGTTCCCGCACATGACCGTGGAACAGAACGTCGCATTCGGCCTGAAGCAGGACGGCGTGCCGAACGCCGAGATCGCAACGCGCGTCTCGGACATGCTCAATCTCGTGAAGCTGACGCAGTTCGCGAAGCGCAGGCCGCACCAGCTGTCCGGCGGCCAGCGCCAGCGCGTCGCGCTGGCACGCTCCCTCGTGAAGCGTCCGAAGCTGCTGCTGCTCGATGAGCCGCTCGGCGCCCTCGACAAGAAGCTGCGCGAGCACACGCAGTTCGAGCTGGTCAATCTGCAGGAGCAGCTGGGCGTGACGTTCATCGTCGTGACGCACGACCAGGAAGAGGCGATGACGCTCGCGACGCGCATCGGCGTCATGGAAGCCGGCCGCATCGTGCAGATCGGCACGCCGAAGGACATCTACGAGTACCCGAACTGCAAGTACGTCGCCGAGTTCATCGGCAACATCAACGTGTTCCAGGGCCAGATGGTCGAGGACGAGCCGGACCACGTGCGCATCGCGTCGCCGGAGCTGGAAGGCACGATCTACGTCAATCACGGCGTCAGCGCTGCGTCGGATGCGGTCGTGTGGGCTGCGGTCCGGCCCGAGAAGATCCAGCTCTCCGTCGAATCGCCGCAGCAGACGGACAACGTCACGCGCGGCGTCGTCAAGGAGATCGCCTACATGGGCGACATGAGCATCTACCTGGTGCAGCTCAGCACCGGCAAGATGATGCGCGTGACGCAGCCGAACGCGTACCGGCACGCCGACGACATCACCTGGGATCAGCCGGTCTATCTGCACTGGCACGCATCCAGCCCGGTGGTGCTGATCGAATGAGCGCACGCGCCGAGGTGCCGCATCCGCAGCGCCGCAGCGTCGGCGCGCAGTTGTTGTTGCGCTTCCTCGAGAGGCTGCCGCCGTATCGCTGGACGCGCTCGCGCCTGCTACGCTGGGGCGTCACGGGTCGCACCACCGTCATCGCGATTCCGTACCTGTGGCTGCTGCTGTTCTTCCTGATCCCGTTCGTGATCGTGCTGAAGATCGGTTTCTCGGAGACGCAGATCGCGCTGCCGCCGTATCAGCCGCTGTTCGAGTACACGCAGGACAAGATCCTGCAGATCAAGCTCAACATCGGCAACTTCCTGTACCTGGTCGAGGACAGCCTGTACTGGCGCGCGTATCTCAACTCGCTGAAGATCGCCGCGGTCTCGACCCTCCTGTGCCTGCTGGTCGGCTACCCGATCGCCTATTCGATCGCGCGCGCCAACACCATGTGGCGCAACATTTTGCTGATGATGGTGATCCTGCCGTTCTGGACCTCGTTCCTGCTGCGCGTGTATGCGTGGATCGGCATCCTGAAGAACAACGGCCTGATCAACAATTTCCTGATGTGGCTCGGCGTGATCGATGAACCGCTCGTCATGCTGCAGACCGACTTCGCGATCTATGTCGGCATCGTCTACTCCTACCTGCCGTTCATGATCCTGCCGCTGTACACCAGCCTGGAGAAGCTGGACCTGACCTTGCTGGAAGCCGCCGCAGACCTCGGCTCGCGGCCGTGGAAGGCGTTCATGCAGATCACGTTGCCGCTGTCAGTTCAGGGCATCATCGCCGGCTCGCTGCTGGTGTTCATCCCGGCGGTCGGCGAATTCGTGATTCCCGCGCTGCTCGGCGGGCCCGAGCAGCTGATGATCGGCAAGGTGCTGTGGACCGAGTTCTTCAGCAACCGCGACTGGCCGGTCGCCAGTGCGGTGGCGATCGCGCTCCTGATACTGCTGCTGTTGCCGATCGCGTGGCTGCAGCGGGCGCAGGCCGCCGAGGCGCGCGCGTAGCGATGAACAAGAATCTCAACACGTTCCGGCTCAGTACGCTGCTTCTCGGCTTCATCTTTCTGTACGGGCCGATCCTGTCGCTGATCGTCTACTCGTTCAACAAGTCGCGCCTCGTCACGGTGTGGGGCGGCTTCTCGACGCAGTGGTACGGCCGGCTGTTCCAGAACCAGCAGATCCTCGACGCTGCGTGGTTGTCGCTCAAGGTCGCGGCGATCAACGCAACCGGCGCAGTGATCCTCGGCACGCTTGCGGGCACGGCGCTGGCGCGCTTCGGCAAGTTCAAGGGACGCGCGCTGCTGTCGAGCATGACGACTGCGCCGCTCGTGATGCCCGAAGTGATCACGGGCCTGTCATTGCTGCTGCTGTTCGTCGCGATGGAGCAGGTGTTCGGCTGGCCGCGAGGGCGCGGCATGACGACGATCACCATCGCGCACATCACGCTGACGCTGGCCTACGTCACGGTCATCGTGCAGTCGCGGCTGGCGACGCTGGATGATTCGCTCGAAGAAGCGGCGATGGATCTCGGCGCGCGCCCGGGCAAAGTGTTCTTCGTGATCACGCTGCCGATCATCGCGCCGGCGCTGATCTCGGGCTGGCTGCTGTCGTTCACGATCTCGCTCGACGACCTGGTGATCACCAGCTTCGTCTCCGGCCCGGGCTCGAGCACGCTGCCGATGGTGATCTTCTCGAAAGTCCGTCTCGGCGTGAGCCCCGACATCAACGCGCTCGCGACGATCATGGTGCTGCTGGTGACGATCGGGGTGATCATCGCCGGAATCATGATGGCCAGGCAGGAGAAGCGCCGCCAGCGCGACATGCAGCTGGCTGCGGGCGCGACGTTGCAATGATCCGTTCAAAACTGCCGCACGTTGGCACGACCATTTTCACGGTCATGACCAATCGTGCGCGCGAGCTCAATGCGATCAATCTCGCCCAGGGCTTTCCGGACTACGACGCACCGGCAAAATTGAAGGACCTGGTCGCGTATCACGTCGCGGCCGGGCACAACCAGTACGCGCCGATGATTGGCGTTCCCCAGCTGCGCGAGCAGATCGCGATGAAGCTCGGCGCGAGCTACGGTCGACTGCTCGACAGCGAGACCGAGATCACCATCACGCTCGGCGCGACCGAAGGCATTTTCTCCGCCGTGCAGGCGCTGGTGCATCCCGGCGACGAAGTGATCCTGTTCGATCCTTCGTACGATTCGTATGCGCCGGCGGTGCTGCTCGCGGGCGGACGGCCGATCCACGTGCCGCTCGATCCGCCGCGCTTCCAGATCGACTGGCAGCGCGTGCGTCAGTCGATGTCCCCGCGCACGCGGCTGGTGATTCTCAACACGCCGCAGAACCCCAGCGCGACGATCGCCAGCGCTTCCGATCTCGACGTGCTCGCCGATCTCTTGCGGCCGACGCCTGCGATGGTGCTCTCGGACGAGGTCTACGAGCACATGATCTTCGACGGCGAGCGGCACGCGAGCATCCTCGGTCATCCGGAGCTCTACGAGCGCGGCGTCGCAGTGTTCTCGTTCGGCAAGACGATGCACGCGACCGGCTGGCGCGTCGGCTACACGGTTGCGCCCGAGCAGATCTCGCGCGAGATTCGTCGCGTGCATCAGTTCAACACCTTCAGCATCGCCACGCCGCTGCAGTTTGCGATCGCTGACTTCCTCAAGATCTCGCCCGAGCACAATTCGCAGCTGAGCGCCTACTACCAGCACAAGCGCGACCGCTTCCTGGACTGCCTGCGCAATTCCAGTTTCAGCTGGACGCCGGCGGCCGGCACGTACTTCCAGCTGCTCGATTTCAGCGGCGTTTCGCAGCAGAGCGACGTGGAGTTTGCCGACACGCTGCTGCGCGAGGCGGGCGTCGCGTCAATCCCGGTGTCTGTGTTCTATGCGACGCCGCCGAAGCTCAGCGTGCTGCGCTTCTGCTTCGCCAAGAACGACTCGACGCTCGAAGAAGCTGCCGAACGCCTCTGCCGCGTGTGAAGGCTTGACGCTGGGAAACGCTGCGCCGATGCTCGCGGCATGAAGCCCTCGACCCGCGTCAATCATCCGCCGGCCGTGAACGTGCCGCCCGACAACCGGCCGCTCGTGGCGCCGGTCTATCAATCGGTGAAGTTCACTTTCGACAGCGTCGCCGAGAGCGAGCGCGAGTCGCGCGGTCAGCGCGCAGGCTTTCAGTACTCGCGGGTTGCCAATCCGACGTTGCGCCAGCTCGAGCTGACGCTTGCCGACCTGCAGGGGCGCGAGGGTTGCCTGCTCACGTCATCGGGCGTGGCCGCGGCGAATCTCGCGATGCTCTCGCTCTGCAAGCAGGGCGATCACGTGCTGATGTTCGCCGAGATGTATCAGCCGACGCGCTACATGATCCGGCGCGTGCTGTCGCGCTACGGCATCGCGCACACCATGTTGTCGATCGAGGACGTGGCAGGCATCGAGCGCACGCTGGCCGAGCGGCCGACGCGGCTGATCGTATTCGAATCGCCGACCAATCCGGTGCTGAAAGTCGCGTCGCTCGAGCGCATGACTGCGGCGGCGCGTGCGCACGGTGCGCTGACGCTGCTCGACAATACCTTCGCGGGCTTCCACAACCACGGTCAGTTCGACATCGACATCTTTGCTCACAGCCTGACCAAGTACGCGTCGGGGCACGGCGATGTGATGGGCGGCGCAGTCATCGCGCGCAACGAGCTGATCGAGGCGATGCGCACGGATTCGATCATTCTCGGCGCGACGCTCGATCCGCACGCCGCGTTCATGATTCAGCGGGGATTGAAAACCTACGCGTTGCGCTATCAGCGGCAGTGCGAGAACGCGCTGCGACTCGCGACGTTCCTCGAAGCGCAGCCGCAGGTCGCGCGGGTCAAGTACCCAGGTCTGCCGTCGCATCCTCAGCACGCGCTCGCGGTGCGGCAGATGCACGAGTTCGGCGCGATGGTCACGATCGAGCTGCACGAAGATGCGGCGCGTTTCAGCGAGGCGCTGCAGCTGTTCGCGATTTCCGCGAGCCTCGGCTCGACGGAATCGCTGGTGTGGCCGGGGCGGCTCATCAATCCGCGCGACTTCAGCGCGCAGGAGCGTCAGTGGGCCGGCATCTCGGAGCGCACCGCGCGCCTGTCGATCGGCATTGAGGACGCCGACGACCTGATCGAGGACCTGCAACAGGCCCTCACTTCCGGAACAGCATCAAAATAAGCGAGATCAGCACGCTGATCACGATCATCGTCGTGATCGGCAGGAACAGCCGGAAGCCGGGACGCTCGATCAGGAAGTCGCCGGGAAGCCGTCCGAGCGGCAGCTTCGAGATCCACGGCCACGCGAGTCCCACCAGCGAAATACAGATCCCGAGAACGAACAGCGCACGTTGCATGAATGCACCATAAACGGGCGGGACGGCAATTTAACAAGAATGAGGCCGGGCCGACATTCCCGGTCACGCCAAGTCAACCGCGACGGTCGAGCGGCGTTGAACACGCCAGAATCACCGCCGTTCAGGAGGCTTTGCGATGAAGACCCTTTCTGCAACTTTGTTGACGCTCGCCGGCGTGCTGGCCGTCGTGAGCGCGAGTCAGGCCGACACGCGCCGTCCGCGCGATCCCGGCGTCAATGCGCGCCAGCACAATCAGCGTGAGCGGATCCAGCAGGGCGTGAGGTCGGGCGAGCTGACGCGTCGCGAGACCGGCAGGCTCGTGGAGGAACAGCGCGACGTTCGTCAGCTGGAGCGGGCTTACAAGTCCGACGGCACGCTGACCGGCGCGGAGCGCCGCGACCTGCAGCACGAGCAGAACCAGGCGAGCCGCGACATCTATCGCCAGAAGCATGACGAGCAGGATCGTCCGCCGGCCGCGGTGCGCGACCCAGGCGTGAACCAGCGCCAGGCGAACCAGACCGGCCGCATCGTGCAGGGCGTGAAGTCGGGCGAGCTCACGCACGGCGAAGCGCAGGAGCTGCGCACCGAGCGCCGCGACATCCGCGACCTGGAGCAGACGTACAAGTCGGACGGCACGCTGACCGGCGCCGAACGCCAGGATCTGCACCAGCAGCTGAATCAGCAGAGCCAGGAAATCTACGAAGAGAAGCACGACGACGAGACGCGCCACGACTAGGCGCTGCGCCCCACCGCAACCCTCCCCCGTTGCACGGGGGAGGGCAACCGGGCGGCGGGTTCACGCCGCCCGATAGATCTGCGCCACCGCGCCCCCCGGAAAGGCCTTCGAGCTGATCAGCTCGAGACGCGCGGGCGCGGCGAGTTCGCAGAACAGCGGCAAGCCTTTGCCCAGCGCCACGGGCGCCACCGCAGGACGAACTGGTCGACCAGTCCCTGGGCGACGAGACTGCGGGCGAAGCTGACTCCGCCGTGGGCGATGATCGGCTTGCCCTCCTGGGCCTTCAGCTTCGCGATTTCCTCCGCCAGGTCACCGCTCACCACATAGGCTTGCGCCCAACTCTCTGCACCGGGCTGCAGCTGCGCAGACTGTGTGGCTCCCGCCCTGGCGCGGACCTCATCGAGCGCCGCCGACGTGTTCACCTTCCTCAGGATCGCCGGCCCCTGTCGTGAGAAGACGGCCTTCGGGATCTGGTTCATCGGCGGCGCGAACGGGTCGGTGGAGGTCGGCCACCAGGCGGCCATGTCATGGAAGCTGCGGCTGCCCATGATGTGCAGGCCGGCGTTCCAGAGGTACTCCACGGACCAGGCCTTCGCCTCTTGATCGGCGCCGAACATCCAGGTGTTGCGGCCATCCAGGTCGCTCACGAAGCCGTCGATGGACATGGACATCTTCAGGATCAGGTCTCTCACGGCTTGCTCCTCGTTGCGCTCCAGGCCCGAGGACGAGCCAGATCGACGACTGCCGACAGCTCGCGATCCTTTTTTTACAGGCTGCCGAACACGCGCACCCGGTGCCTGTGATACGGCAGCACTTCCAGCAACTCGCCTTCCGTCAACCGCTGCTGGATCCCGCGCCACCAATCCGCCGTCAGCAGATCGCCGTGCACCTTGAGGAACGCTTCCTTGAGGTGCGCGTCGAAGCCGAGGAACTGCATGAACGTCTCGGGGAACACGTCGTTCTCGTTGACGTGGAACCACGCCTCGGCGCGCATCTCGTCCTCTTCGTTCTGCGCCTGCGGCACGTCGCGGAAGCGGCAGTCGGTGACCGCGCACAGCTCGTCGTAGTCGTAGAAGATCACGCGGCCGTGGCGCGTGACGCCGAAGTTCTTCAGCAGCAAATCGCCCGCAAAGATGTTCGTGACCGCCAGGTCGCGGATGCACTGGCCGTAGTCGACCACCGCCCGCTCGGCATCTTCGCGCGACGCGTTGCGGACATAGAGATTGAGCGGCGTCATGCGGCGCTCGATGTAGGCGTGGCCGATGACCAGCTCGCCGTCTTCGAAGCGCACCGTGCCGGCAGCCTCGTTCTGCAGCTCCTCGATCAACTCGTCCGCGAAGCGGTCGGTCGGGAACTGCAGGCGCTTGAACTCCTGCGCGTCGACCAGCCGCCCGGCACGGTCGTGCTTGAACACCAGCTCGTACTTCTTCAGGACTTCCTCGCGCAGGACGTTCTTCGGGTACGCGAAGCGGTCGCGGATGATCTTGAACACGACGTCGAAGGAGGGCAGCGTGAAACAGATCATCACGAGCCCGCGATCTCCGGGCGCGTGCACGAAGCGGTCGGTGCTCTGCTGCAGGTGACGGAACAGCTCGCGATAGCGCTCGGTCTTGCCCTGCTTGGCGCGGCCGAGCACGGTGTACAGCTCGCTGATCGGCTTGCGCGGCAGGATGCTCTTGAGGAACACCACCGCCTGGCCGACGTGCGGCAGGTCCGCGTGGAAATACGAACGCGTGAAGCTGAACAGGATGCTGACGGACGCCTCGTCCATCATCACGGCGTCGATCAGCACGCCGCTCTCGGTGTTCTTCAGCGCCAGCACGAACGGCAGCGCCCAGTCCTTGCCCGCAATGCGTCCGACCAGGTAGGCGCGCGTGATCTGGAAGAACGGCGTGCGCACGAACTCGATCTGCGCGACCTGCAGCGGCGGCCGCGCGGCGTCCGAATCGGCTTCGAGCTGCACGCGCACTTCGTTGGTGATGATCCGCACGCTGCGATCGAAATCCAGGTAGGGCGTGCGGAAGCGGAAGTCCGCGAGCACTTCCTCGAACAGCAGCTCGAGCGAGCCGCGGTTGCTGTAAACGTTGGTTTCGATCGGCGCGGTGATCGAGCCGATCGGATCGAGGTCGAGCGCGATGAACTCGACCGCGCCGTCGACGCCGATCGTGCCGAACGTGCGGCGCGTGACCGAGTTGAAGAACGTCTTGTCGAACTCCAGGTCGGTCAGCTCGTCGATCAGCTCGGTGAAGCGGCGCTTGATGCTGCTCCACAACGCGCGCTCGGTCGCGTCCTCGCCGAGCCGGTCGCGCATGTGCGTGACGGCGCGGTTGACGAACTTGTCATAGAGCTCGATGCGCTCGACGGCGTCGCGCTGGCTGTTGCGCCAGTCGCGCGCCTCGAAGCGCCGCGGCGCGCGGCGCGTAACGGCACGGAACTCGGCGTTGTAGTCGGCGAACGCCTGCACGAGCGCCGCGGCGCACTCTTCTACGAGTGTGTCGCGGCTGCTGGCGGAGGAGAGAGCGGACACGTCACAGGTTTCGGATCAGCGCGTCGCCGAATTCGCTGCACTTCACTTCCTTCGCACCTTCCATGAAGCGCGCAAAGTCGTACGTCACGGTCTTCTGGCCGATCGTCTTGTCCATCGAGGTGATGATCGCGTCGGCCGCCTCGACCCAGCCCATGTAGCGCAGCATCATCTCGCCGGAGAGGATCACCGAGCCGGGGTTCACCTTGTCCTGGTTCGCGTACTTCGGCGCGGTGCCGTGCGTAGCTTCGAACACGGCGTGGCCGGTGACGTAGTTGATGTTGCCGCCCGGCGCGATGCCGATGCCGCCGACCTGCGCCGCCAGCGCGTCCGACAGGTAGTCGCCGTTGAGGTTCATCGTGGCGATCACGTCGAACTCGTCCGGACGCGTCAGCACTTGCTGCAGCGTGATGTCGGCGATCGCATCCTTGATGATGATCTTGCCCGCCTTCTTCGCCGCATCCTGCTCTTCGTTCGCAGCCTTCTCGCCCTTCGCGGCCTTGGTGCGCTCCCATTGATCCCACGTGTATGTCTGCTGTGCGAATTCTTTTTCGGCGAGCGCATACGACCAGTTCCGGAACGCGCCTTCCGTGAACTTCATGATGTTGCCCTTGTGCACGATCGTCACGCTCTTGCGCTTGTTGACGATCGCGTACTCGATGGCGGCGCGGAACAGCCGCTGCGTGCCTTCCTGCGACACGGACTTGATGCCGACGCCCGAGGTGTTCGGGAAGCGGATCTTCGCGTACTGCTTCGGGAACGCCTGCTGGAACAGCTCGAGGAACTTCTTGTTGTCGGCGCTGCCGGCCTCGAACTCGATGCCTGCGTAGATGTCCTCGGTGTTCTCGCGGAAGATCGTCATGTCGACCTTCTCCGGCGCCTTCACCGGCGAGGGCACGCCCTTGAACCAGCGCACCGGCCGCAGGCACACGTACAGGTCGAGCATCTGGCGCAGCGCCACGTTCAGCGAGCGGATGCCGCCGCCGATCGGCGTGGTCAGCGGGCCCTTGATCGACACCAGGTACTCGCGGCATGCGGCGACCGTCTCGTCCGGCAGCCACGTGTTGAACAGATCGTTCGACTTCTGGCCCGCGTACACCTCCATCCAGTGGATTTTGCGGCGCCCGCCGTAGGCCTTCTGCACCGCCGCGTCCATGACGCGCACCGAGGCGCGCCAGATATCCGGGCCGGTGCCGTCGCCCTCGATGAACGGGAGGATCGGCTGGTCGGGTACCACGAGCTTGCCGTTGGCAATCGTGATCTTCTGTCCCTGCGCGGGGACGTTGAGCTTGAGAGCGGTCGACATCAAGGAGCTCCGTGATGACGGAAGAGGGGATTTGGTGGGGGCGGAATCCTAGCAGATTCCTAGGCAAATCCCACGCGCGCCGTGACTCCTGCAGGTCCGTTTTCCAGGCTGATATTCCAGCCGTAGCGCTCGCAGATCCGCCGCACCAGGTACAGGCCCATGCCGTGGCCGCCGGGGTGCGTGGTAAAGCGGCGCGCGGCCGTCGAGAGGCTCGCCGTCGGCAATGTGCCGGCGTTCGTCACGAGCAGCTCGTGGCCGTGCGAGCGGCACAAAACTTCGCCGCCGGTCCCGTGCTGGACAGCGTTACGCACGAGGTTGCCGATGGTCATCGCGACCATGCTCTCGGGCGCCGCGATCCGCAGAGTCGCATCGCCTTCGATTTCCAGCACGATGCGCTTGCCCGGCGATACGCTGCGCTGATCTTCCACGACGCGCGCCAGCACTGCGTTCACGTCGCAGGTCGCGTCGCCAGCCGCGCCGCCCTGTTGCTCGCGCGAGAGAGCAAGCAACGCGTCGGTGAATTCCGTCATCTCGCGCACGGCGCGCTGAATGCGGGCGAGTGCTTTACCCGCGCCGGGTCGATCGGCCGCGGATGTTTCCAGCAACTCGACTGCGCCACGCATCACCGCGAGCGGTGTGCGCAACTCGTGGCTCGCCGTCGCGGTGAACGACTGCTCGCGCTCGACGAATCCGTCGAGGCGCTCCATGAACATGTCGACCGAGCGCGCGATCGGCTCGAGCTCGTTGCCCGCGAACTGCGCGCCGATGCGCACATGGCGCTCTCCTGGATCGATCTCCGTGAGACGCCCAGCCAGTGCAGTCACGGGTTCCACGAGCCGTCTCGATATTGCCGCCGCGGCGAGCGCAGCGACGATGACGATCGCGATCACGCCGATCGCGAGCACCAGCAATGCGATCGCATCCTGCGTCGCGTAGGTCGTGACGTCGTACGTGATGTACAAGCGGCCGAAGTCGCCGTCGCGCACCAGCACGTCGAGCAGACGACCGCCGGAGCGCACGCGATGCATCTCGCCGGGCTTCAGCATCGCGATGTGCCGCGGCAGCTCGGCGAGATCGCTCGATCGGTAAATGCTCAGGCGCGCGGAGCGCAACGGCTCGGCGCCGCGATCGACACGCATGCGCTGCTCGAAATGGGTGAGCTCCTCGGACAGCAGGTCGAGCGTGATGTTGCGCTTGAGCTGTTCGTCGGCCAGGTATGCCCAAGCGCTCAGCACGAGCCCGGCGCTCGCGACGAGCGCGATCATCGTGCCCGCGATGCGCGCGCGCAGGCTGAGGCGCGAGAACCAGTCGTTCAGCCTACGAACGTACCGGTTCTGCCGAAAGTCGATAACCGGTGCCATGGATCGTGTGTAACAGCTTGACGGGAAAATTCTTGTCGATCGCCGTGCGCAGCGCGTGCATGTGCGCGCGCAGGAAGTCGCCTGGCGGCGGCGCTTCGCCCCACAGCTCGCGCTCGAGCTCCTGGCGCGTCACCACGCGATGCGAGTTCTGCAGCAGCACGATCAGCAGCCGGCGCGTCGTGGGATTCAGCTTGAGCCGCTCGCCGCCGCGCTCGGCTTCGAGCGTATCGAGATCGAAGCGCAGGTCCCCGACGCTGAGGATGCGCGGCGTCTCGGGCAGCCGCGCCCGGCGCACCAGCGCCTTGAGCCGCGCATCGAGCTCGGCGAGCGAGAACGGCTTGACCAGGTAGTCGTCGGCGCCGGCCTCGAAGCCTTCGATCTTGTCGGCCAGCAGGTCCTTCGCCGTCAGCATCAGCACCGGGACCTGGGTCCGGCCGGCCTGGCGCAATTGCCGGCACAGTGTCAGGCCGTCGAGGCCCGGCAACAGCAGGTCCAGGACGATGGCGTCGAACGGGTCGGCGAGCGCGCGCTGCAGCCCCGTGGCGCCGTCGACGACGTGCTCGACGGCGTCGCCGCGCCCCTCGAAGAACTCGGTGATGTTGGCCGCGATGTCGGCGTGATCTTCGATCAGCAGCAGGTTCAAATTATCCACCGGATGTGTGATCGGGCTCGCAAATTCTGCTCCAAGTCGCTGAATCACAGAAGTGTCACACGTTCGTCACCCGGGTGCAGCCTGCCACCCGAATAGTACGCACACGGAGCAAAACGTCATGAACGGCGTACGAACCGCAGAGCTGTTTCGGCGCGTGGATGCCTTCGAGCATGCATGGTGCCTGCGTCTCAACCGCGGCTGCAGCCAGCCGGTGGTCCGGGACATTTTCGCCGCGATCAGCAAGCTGGGCGACGGGATCCTCTGGTACGGCCTCATCCTGCTCCTGCCGGTCTTCTACGGCGAGACTGCGATCTACCCGGCGGTGCGCATGGCGCTGGTCGGCTTCATCGGCGTCGCCCTCTACAAGTACCTCAAGTCGCGGCTGGTGCGCGAGCGGCCCTACATCTCGCTCGCGGGGATCACGCCTGGAACGCGCGCGCTCGACCGCTACAGCTTTCCTTCCGGCCATACCCTGCACGCGGTGAGCTTCACGACGCTCGCCGTCACGAGCTTCCCGGAGCTTGCCTGGCTGCTCGTGCCATTCGCCGTGCTCGTCGCGGCTTCGCGAGTGGTGCTTGGACTGCACTACCCGAGCGACGTCGCCGCCGGCGCCCTCATCGGAGCTGCGCTCGCAGTTCTCAGCCTGGTGCTCATGCCGTAGATTTCCCTGCCAGGGACGGCGGGGGACTCGCATGGCCAGCTTCGCAGTGGAAGTCGATCACGTCTTCGTGAGCGCGTCCGTCGGCGCGCCGCAAGCCCAGCGGCTGATCGATCTCGGTCTCGTCGAAGGCAGCTCCAATCGCCACCCGGGGCAGGGGACGGCGAACCGGCGCTTCTTTTTCGCGAACGCGATGCTCGAGCTGATCTGGGTCGAGAACGAGGCGGAAGCGCGCAGCGACGACGAGCCCGCACGCCGCTTGCATCTGTGGGAGCGCTGGTCGGGTCGCGACGGCGGCGCGTGTCCGTTCGGCGTCTGCCTGCGCCCGCGCGCAGGGCAATCCGACGTCGCGCCGTTTCCTGCGTGGGAGTATCGGCCGGCGTACGCGCCGGTCGGAATGCCGATCGCGAACAATTCGACGGTGGATGCCGAGCCGCTGGTGTTCTACATCCCGGTGCATCGACGCATGGACACGGCGCCGCCGGATCAACGACAGCCGTACGAACACGCATTGCCAATTCGCGAGCTCACATCGGTCCGCATGTTCGCGCCGGGTGCGGCGACACCTTCCGCTGCGCTGCTCGCAGCGCTGCGCAACGGCGCGTTCTCGTTCGAGCCCGCGGCGCAGCCGCTGCTCGAGCTCGGTTTCGACGGCGAGCGACGCGGTCAGCGCGCGGATTTGCGTCCCGACCTGCCGCTGGTGCTGCTCTGGTAAGCTCGGTTCATGCCCGAGGAAACTTCCCGGCCGCCCGACGGCCTCCCGATCTATCGAGTGCTCACGGGTCCCGACGACGCAGCCTTCTGTCATCGCGTGAGCGAGGCGCTGGCGCTGGGCTACAAGCTGTACGGCTCGCCGGCGCTGACCTACAACGGCGAACAGGTGATCGTCGCGCAGGCGATGGTCTGGTCCAAGGCGAGCGTCTCATGATCGCGCGACATTGGCGCGGGCTCGTCAAGCGCGAGCGCGCCGACGCCTATGTCGAGCACCTGCAATCGCAGACGCTGCCGCAGCTCGTGCAGCTCGCGGGCTTTCACGACGCCCGGGTGCTGCGGCGGGATCTGCCACAGGGCGTGGAATTCCTGGTGGTGACGATCTGGGAATCGCTCGACTCGATCCGCGCCTTCGCGGGCACCGACGTCGAGAGCGCCGTCGTGCCGCCGGAAGCCCGCGACATGATGATCGAGTACGACCGCAAGGCGCGGCACTATGAGGTCGTGGATTGAGAGAAGAAGAACTCTCGCCAAGACCGCCGAGGAAGAACGAGAAACAATCTATTTCGGATTCTTTTCCGGCCTTGGCGTTCTCGTATGGTTTCGTGAGAGTTCCTTTCTTAAGACGCGCGACGCAGGAGCGCTGCTTGCTCGTGCGCGGCGGCGTGCCACAGGTGAATCAGAGCGTAACCGCACCACGGGCGCCACGCTTCCATGCGCGCATCGAGCTCGCGCGCCGTCAGAGGTTTGCGCTGGCTCCCCGCCATCCGACGCGCGATCGGATCGCCGCGCGGAAATGCATCGGGCTCGCCGAGTGCGCAGAGGGCGACGTATTGCGCGGCGGCCGCGTCGAAGCCCGGCAGCGCTGAGAGCGCGGCGATGACTTCTTCGACCGGCGCAGTGAAATCGATCTGATTTTCGTGCGTTGCGCACGCGAGAGCGCGAATGCTTGCGGCGCGACCTGTTGCGAGGCCGAGCCCGCTGAGATCTGCCGTCGCCAGCGCTCCCGGCGTCGGGAAGAAATGCGTCAGCCCTGCGACCGCTTCTGAAATCGGCTCGCCCGTGCGCTCGACGATGCGTGCCGCCAGCGCGCGCGCCGTGGCGACGTCGACATGTTCGCCGAGCAACGCGCGGACCGCGCACTCGAATGCGTCCCACGCGCCGGGAATGCGCAGCCCGGGGCGTCGTTTGACGAGCGGCGCCAGCAGATCGTCGGTCTTGAATGCCACTGCAATGCGCGCGGGATCGGCCGCAAGATCGAACATGCGGCGTGCAGTGCTGGAAATCTGAAACAGCATCGTCGGCGCCGCGCCGCGCACGCGCAACTCCAGCGCATCTTCGCGATCCAGCGCTCGGATGCACACGATCGCCTGGTCGGCGCCCGACTTCACCGTGCGTGCGTAGCCGCGCTCATCGACACGCTCGACGCCGGGCAGGGCGCGCGCGGCGAGAAACTCGCGGACCTGGTGCCAGTCATACGGCGGGCGGAACGACAGTTTGAGCACGACCTCGTCCGCATCGGCGGCAGCGACGCCGCCGCGACGCTGACGTCGGATGTCGCGCGGCGCGCGGTTGTAAGTCTGCTGAAACGTGTAGTTGAAGCGGCGCAGGCTGCCGAATCCCGACGCGAGCGCGATCTGCGTGATCGGCAAGTCGGTCTCGTCCAGCAGGCGCTTGGCGAAGTGCAAGCGGCGCGTCTGCGCGACGGCGATCGGCGATGCGCCGACGTGCTTGGTGAACAGTCGATGCAGATGGCGCGGACCGATGCCGATGCGTGCGGCGAGCTCGTCGACGGAGATCTCATCGAGCGCGCCTTCCTGGATCAGCCGCAGCGCGCGTCGCACGACGGCCGAGGTGCCGAGCCAGCCCGGCGTACCGGGTGCCGCTTCGGGCCGGCAACGCAGACAGGGACGGAAGCCCGCTTCTGCGGCCGCAGCTGCAGTCGCGTAGTAACGCACGTTCGTGTTCTTCGACGTCGGAGACGGGCAGATCGGCCGGCAATAGATGCCGGTCGAGGTGACTGCGATGAAGAAGCGCCCGTCGAAGCGCGCATCGCGGCTGAGGCGGGCCCGATCGAGCGCGCTGCGGTCGAGTCCGAGGATCTCTTCCATCCGTTCACCATACCCGCCGCGGCAGTCGTCGACTAGCCGTTTTCGGCTGCAGCCGCCGGAGGCCTGAGCGGGCCGCTATCATCGCGCGACTTCAGGAGGTTCTATGGCTGCGTTGCGCGGATTGCTGTGGGTCGTGGCCTTGGTCGGGATGTGCGGTGTCGCGCAGGCGGCCGCGCCGTCCGCCGCGGAAACCGAGCTGCGCAAGATCGCACAGGACATGCTCGACGCCATCGCGCCCGGCAACGCCGCAGTGTGGCGCCGCTATCTGCACGAGCGCGTGATCCTCGTCGACGAGAACGGCACGGTGCGCAGCAAAGCGGCACTGCTCAAGGAGTTCTCGCCGCTCCCTCCGGGCCTCGTCGGCAACCTCAAGGTCGACACGTTCCGGGTCGAGACGCACGGCGACGTCGCGGTGCTCGCCTACGAGGCGCAGGAGCATCTCGATTATCACGGGCAGATCCTGCAGAGCCGCTATCGCATCAACGACACGTGGCTGAAGACGGGGCAGGGCTGGCAGTTGCTCGCCGAGCAGGTAGCGGCGGTGCTGAAGGATCCGCCTTCGGTCAAACTCACGCAGCAGCAGCTCTGCGAATACAACGGATCGTACTCGATGACTGCGGACATCGTGACGACGCTCGAATGCACTCAGGATGGCTTTGCGGCGCAGCGCACCGGCCGACCGGCGACGCAGTATCGCGCCGAAGTGCCGGACGTTTTCTTCGTCGCCGGCCAGCCGCGCACGCGGCGCATCTTCGTGCGCGATGCGCAGGGCAAGGTCGTCGCCTTCGTCGATCGTCGCGAGGGCGAGGACATACGCTGGATGCGGAAGTCGTAGAGGTGTCGATCATGAAGGGGCCGTTGGCGTTGCTGATCGCGTTGCTTGCGCTGCCGGCTGTGTCCGCGGAGCCCGATACTGCCGCGCGCACGGAGATCCAGCATTTGCTCAAGTACCTCGAATCGTCCGGCTGTCAGTTTCAGCGCAACGGCTCGTGGTACGCGCCGGAGCGCGCGGCGGACCATCTGAATCAGAAATACGAATACCTGCTGAAGAAGGGGCTGGTGGCAAGCGCCGAGACTTTCATCGAGCGCGCGGCGACGCAGAGCAGCCAGAGCGGCAAGCCCTACGCAGTGAAATGCGGCGACGCTGCGCCGGTCGCGAGCGCCGACTGGCTGCGCGACGAGCTGCAGAGGTTCAGGGCAAAGAAAAAGGAGAACTAACCGATGTCCATCTCTCGCAAGGCACTGTGTGCCTTCTACGGTCTGATCGCGCTGCTCGCGCTCGTGGGCACGTGGGGCAACAACGTCGCGTATCTGTCGCTCGGCTTCGTGGGCGCAAATACGACGTTCTGGCAGGAGACGCTGGTCAATCCCGCGAGCCGCTCGATCACCGTGGACCTGTTCTTCCTCGGTCTCGCGGTATTCGTGTGGATGGTGCTGGAAGCGCGCCGCCTGGGCATGCGCGGTGTGTGGCTCTACCTGCTGTTCGGCATGCTCGTCGCGATCAGCGTGACCGTGCCGATCTTTCTGATCAACCGCGAGCGAGCGCTGGCGCAGCGTGAGCCATCGAGCGCTGCGGGCACGCTCGGTGTGTTCGACATTGCAGGGCTGGCAGCGGTAACGGTCGCAATCACGGCCTACACGGCCGTGACGCTGTTCAGTACCTAGCGTAGCTCTTCTCTTCGACGATCTTCGAGCCAAGCCGCGTGTTGATGTCGCGCTTGACCGCAGCGCGCTCGTCGTTGGTCACGTAAACCGCGCGCGCCAGCTCGATGAACTCCTGGTCGAATTTGCGGGCGCGCTCCTTGTCGCGGATGTCGTCTTCGATATCCCACAGCTTCTCGTTGATCTTGCGCAGCGCGGCCCACTGCGACGAGATGTCGTGCGACGCATAGGCGGACGTGCGCCAAGTGTCCTGCAGCAGCGTGAGCTCCGTGCGCACGTTGGCGAGTTTCGCCGGGTCGGTCATGCGCGCGGACTTGATCTCCAGGATGGTGATTTTGTCGACCAGCTCGCCGGGCGAGATCGGCACCTTGATTTCGGCAGTCATGCAAATCTCCTCACGCGCGGCCCCAGTAGCGGATGCGCCGCCGGATCTTCAGTTTGCGCCACCAGTTGCGGGGCTTCGACCGCGGGTTGCGCGCGCCGGCCGCGATGAACTGATCGACGGCGTCGAGCACGCGCTCGCTGGAGCGGCCGTCGCGATACGGATGGATGGAGTCCGCGTACTCGCGGATCGAGCTCATCAGGTCTTGAGGCCGCGCCAGCGCGCGCTCGATCGAAGGCAGCAGCAGCTCGGGCTTGTCGATGTCGATCAGCTGCGGGCCGGGTCGCCGGTTCTTGAAGGTCACGACCGGCTTGTACGTCAGCAGGAATTCGTTGAGCGCGGAGGAGGTGTCCGAGATCATCATGTCGACCTGCGGGAACAGATCGAGGATGTTGTCCTCGGTGGCGAACCGCAGATGCTCGCCCTCGAGCGCGCGGTAGCGCTCCACGGTCTCGCGCTCCGACTTCGGATGCAGCGTGACGATCCAGCGCCAGCGTCCGCCGGCCGACAGGTCGCGGATCGTCTCGTAGAGGATGGGCGCGGCGCTCCACGACGGCGAGAACGTCGAGTGGTAGAGGATCGCCGGCTTCTCGCGCACCGGCGGCGGGCCGCCTCCGCCGTGCACGCGCATGAACGGATCGAGCTTCGGCCAGCCGGTTTCGTGCACGGCGAAGTGCCCGAGCTCGCGCGCCTTCGCTTCGAACGCGCGCGTGTCGCGCGGGCCGGTCGTGCAGTACAGGTCGAAGAAGCCGCGGATATAGATGTGCCGCGGCTTGCCGGCATCGAAGCCATGGAAGACTTCCGTCTTCACGCCGGGAAAGAAATGCGGCACGGCGTTGCTGGAGGTGAGCACCGCGATCGGCGCGAAGTCGCGAACTGCATCGGTCGAAGGCAGCAGCGTCTCGCCTGGCTGCAGCTCTTCGCCGCCCGGCCCGTCGAAGAACCACGCTGCCTCGTGACCGCGTGCGCGGATCGCCTCCTGCAGCGGACGCAGGATTGCGAGCGCGTAGCGTTCCGAGCCGTAGAGAACATAGTGCTTCGCGGTCATCAGGGATCCAGTCCATAGCCGCGCAGCAGTTCGGCCGCTGCTTCGCGCGAGGCCGGGTTGCGCTTCATCTCGTAGTAACGCATGCGTTTGTAGACCGCATATGACGCCGCGACCTGCGAGACGACATAGCCGCGCCAGCCGTCGAGGAATGCGAGCCGCAACACGTAGTCCTTGAGAAACGCCGAGACGTGCACGAACGGCGTCAGCCACATTTGCGCCGGCTTGCCGCGGTCGAACCAGTCGCGCGCCTTGAGCTCCGCGTAGCGCAGCGTCTTCAGCTGCTTGTGGACCAGCGTCGGATTGTTCAGATGGATGAACGGCCGCGCGAATGTTGCAGTCGGGCCGTCGAAGCGCAGCGACTCGTGCACGCGCACGTCGGTCCAGCGCGCACGGCCGCGATGATAGAGGCGGCCGAGCCGCTCGCCCATCATCGGTCGATACCAGCGCATCGGTGCGCCCATGTACCAGGTCTGGCGGCGCAGGATCGCACCGGCACTCTGCGATTGCATGAGCTGCGGCAGACCTCGCTGCATCTCGTCGATGAGCTCGGGCGACAGGGCTTCGTCCGCGTCCAGCGCCAGGATCCAGTCGTGACTCGCCTGCGTGCTGCCGAAATTTCGCTGCGGCCCGAACCCGAGCCAGTCCTGGTGCACGACACGCGCGCCGTGGCGTGCGGCGATCTGCTGCGTGCCGTCGGTGCTGCCCGCATCGATCACCAGCTTCTCGGCTGCAAACGGCACGCTGTCGAGGCAGCGGCCGATGATCGGCGCCTCGTTGCGGGCGATGACTAGCAGAGTGATGGGCAACGAGGCCATGGAGCGAATTCTACTCCTTACCTCTTCCTCGCCAGCGCCAGCATCACGCTGTGCAGCTTCTTGATCACGTCGTCCGGTGTGATCAGGTCCATCACACCCGGTCGCTCGATCTTCGTCGTCCACGGCAGATCGACCGCGGACTTGCCGAGCAGCCGCCGGGCCGCGAGATCGTACTTGTCGACGCACCACTGCCGGCTGAGGTACGGACCCGAGCGCGCCGGATTGGTCGCGGCGTACAGCCCGATCACCGGTGTGCCGACGGCAGTTGCCATGTGGGCGGGGCCCGAGTCCGGCGTGATGATCGCAATCGACCGCTCCAGCGTCGCGAGAAATTCGAGCAGCGTGTCCTGCCCGATCGTGTTCTCGCAGGGCTGCGTCATGTTGCGCACGATTGCGTCGCCCATGCGTCGCTCGATCTCGCTGCGGCCGCCGCACAGCAGGACGCGCATGCCGAGCGCGCTGACTGCGTAGTCGGCGATCTGCGCGTAATACTCCGCCCGCCAGTTGCGCAGCAGGTGGCTGGAGCAGGGACTGATGATCAGCGTCTTCGTGTCGTCCGGGATCACGCGCCGCGCGTACACGCGCGCGGACTCGGGGATCGGAATGTCCCAGCGCAGGAGCTTGTCGTAGACGTGAAACTTCTCGGCGAAACCGAACAGCGAGTCCAGCACGTGCTGCCGCTCCGCCGGGCGGACGCGATTGGTGGTGAACATCCACTGCAACTCGCGCGCCCGCTTGCGGTCGAAGCCGAGCTTGGTCCGCGCCGGGACGAGGGTCGAGAGGAGGCTGGCGCGCAGCGCTACCTGCATGTGCATGAGTACGTCGAAATGCCGTCCGCGCAGGGTCTCGCGCAGCAGGCGGTACGAGCCGGCCAGGCTCTGCTTGTCGAGAACGATGAACTCGATGTCCGGGATGTGGCCGAGGAGCTTGGCTTCGACGCGGCCGATGATCCAGGTGAACTTCGCGGCGGGCCAGGCGCGCTGCAAGGTCCGCACCACCGCCAGGACGTGGCAGGTATCGCCGATGGCGGACAGGCGCAGGATGCAGACGCTGCCGGGCGGAGTGTCGAAGCGGCTAGAATTGTTGCGACGTAGGCTCAGACGTGGCTCGAGAGAGGTGTAGTGGAGCGATTCGAACGCGTCACCGGCGGCGGCATCCTATACGACGCTTCGCGCTTGCGTAAGCCGGCCGCCGAGTTGTTCGACACCGCTTATTGGCGGGCGCAGGGCGGCTTGCAGGAGCTCGCGGGCGGGCGCGCTTCGGTTGCGATCGTCACGGCCGGCGCAGAGCGCTGGGTCCTGCGGCACTATCGGCGCGGCGGCTTCATGGCGCGCATCTCCCACGACAGCTATCTGTGGCTCGGCGAGGCGCGCACGCGCTCGTTCGCCGAATGGCGGCTGCTGGCGGAGTTGCGTCGCCGGGGCTTGCCGGTTCCCGCGCCGATCGCTGCCCGCTACGTGCGTGGCCTGCTGACCTATCGAGCCGATCTCATCACGGAGCACTTGCCCGACTCGCGGACGCTGGCCGCTGCGATCACCGGTGCGCAATTGCCGCGCGAGCAGTGGTCGGCGGTCGGGCAGACCCTCGCGGCCTTCCATCGCGAGGGCGTGCATCACGCCGATCTCAACGCCCACAACATCATGATCGAGCATGCCGTCGCGCCGCGCGTGTACCTGCTCGATTTCGATCGAGGCCGGATCGAGCCTCGCGGGTCGTGGGAGCAGGAGGTGCTGGCTCGGCTGCGTCGGTCGCTGGAGAAGATCAGGACGCAGCGTCGCGATGTCGCTTTCGCGCAGGAGCAGTGGGGGTGGTTGATGGCGGGTTACGATTTGCGCAAGTAGTAGTTCGGATAATCCGGCGTCAGCCCTTTGAACCGCCGGTGGATCCACAGGTACTGCGCCGGCACGCGGCGCACCTGCGCTTCGATCAGCTCGTTGCAGCGACGCGCGTCGGCGGCCGGCTCGTCGGTCGGAAAGTTCTCCAGCATCGGCTGGATCACCATGCGATAGCCGCGCGAGCCGGGCAGGCGCTCGGGAAAGTAGGGCAGTACCGCAGCGCCGGTCATCCGCGCGAGGCGCGAGGTTGCGGTGTTCGTGGCGGCCGGCAGATGGAAGAACTGCACCATCTCCGCGCCCTTCTTGCGATAGCTCTGATCCGGCGCATACCACACGGGCTCGTTGTTCTTCAGCGCGGCGATCAACGTGCGGACGTCGTCGCGCGGGATCGCGCGCTTCGCTTGGGCGTTGCGGTTGCGACTCAGGAAGCGCTCGAGCACGGCGTTGCGCGTCGGGCGGTACATGATGCTGGTCGCTACCCGAGCGCACAGTGCGCGCGCGCCGATCTCCAGCGTAGTGAAGTGCGCGCTCAGCAGGATTGCGCCGCGGCCACGCGCGAGCGCGACGCGCAAATGCTCTTCGCCTTCCAGGCGCGTCAGTCTGAGAATGCGCGCATCGGAGCTCCACCAGCTGATCGCCGTCTCGAACAGGCCGATGCCGAGGCTGCGGAAATGCTCGCGCAGGATCTGCTCGCGCTCGCCGGCCGCGAGCTCCGGAAAACACAATTCCAGATTGCGCCGCGCGATGCGCACGAACCCGAGCGGCAGACGCGCGAGCAGACCGCCGAGGCGGCGGCCGAGCCAGAGCAGGAATGCAAACGGCAGCGGCTCGAACACGCGCAGGATGCCGAGTGCGAGCCAGGTCGGCCAGTAGCGAGGGTGCGCGCTCATCGGCGGTACGGGTCCCCGTCCGGCCCAGGCCGCCGGAAACGCTTGTACGTCCAGAGGTACTGCTCCGGATGATCGCGCACGTGGCGCTCGATCAACTCGTGAAAGCGCCGCGTGTCCGCGATCGGATCGTCCGACGGAAAGTTGTCGAACGGCGCGTGGATCTCGATGACGTAACCGCTGTTGTCGGCGCGCCGCTTCGGAAAGTACGGCAGCACCGGCGCGCCGGAGATTTTCGCGAGGCGCGAGGTCGCGACGTTCGAGGCGGCGGGCTGGCCGAAGAACGGCACGATCTCGCTGTTCTTGCCGGTGTAGCGCTGATCCGGCGCGTACCACACGGGCAGGTTGCTCTTCAGGCTCTGCAGCAGGTCGCGCACGCGGTCGTTGGCGATCGCGCTGACGGTGTGCCGGCTGCGGTTGCGCCGCGAAAGCTCGGCGATCAGCGGGTTCTTGGGCGTGAGGTACATGATGCTCGTCGGCCCGAGCAGCGTGAGCGCGCGCGCGCCCATCTCGAGCGTCGTGAAGTGTGCGCTCAGCATCAGGGCGCCGCGGCCTTTCTGCAGCGCCTCGCGCAGGTGTTCGACGCCTTCGAAGTCGACCAGCCGTTGCAGGCGGTCCGGGCTCGCCCACCACACCAGGCCTGTTTCCAGCAACGCGCAGCCGAGCGACTCGAAGTGGCTTTTGACGAGATCGGCGCGCTCCTGCTCCGTCAGCCCCGGCAGGCACATGCGGACGTTGATGTCCGCGATGCGCCGGTCGCGGCGGCTGAGGGCGTAAGCGATGCGACCCAGGCCGCGGCCGACGGCCATCTGCCATCGCAGCGGCAACGTGTTGACCGTACGCACCAGGCCCAGGCCCAGCCACAGCAGCCAGTACCGGGGACCCAGGAAGCGATAGAGCGGGACACGTTCGGGATCGTGCTCGTGTTCGAGTACCATCGGCGCGCATGTTAGACATCTATAAGAACATGGCAACATGCTGAGGCTCCTGTACTCAGCCCTCCTGTACGTCGTCGCGCCGCTGGCTCTCGTTGCAACTGCCCTGCGCGGCTTGCGCGATCCGTCATATCGCGACCGCCTGGGCGAACGCCTCGGCTGCACGCAGCTGCGCTTCGCGACGCCGCCGATCTGGATCCATGCCGTCTCGGTCGGCGAAGTGCAGGCCGCGGCGGCGCTGGTGCGTGCGCTGGCGAAGAGCCATCCGCAGGAGCCGATACTGCTCACGACCGCGACGCCGACCGGTGCGCAGCGCGTCCGGGCGCTGTTCGGCGATTCGGTTCGTCACGCCTACCTGCCGTACGACTTGCCCGGAGCCGTGCGCCGCTTTCTCGCGCGCACGACGCCACGGGTCGCGATCATCATGGAGCGCGAGATCTGGCCGAACCTGTTCCGCGCCTGCTTCGAGCGCCGCATTCCGCTCCTGCTGGCGAGTGCGCGCATCTCGGAGCGCTCCGGTCAGCGTCACCAGCGATTCGCGGGATTGTTTCGCGAGGCGCTCGCGTGCGACGTCACCATCGCGGCGCAGACCACGGCGGACGCGGAGCGGTTTCGCGCCATCGGCATGCCCGCCGCGGCGGTCCACGTCACCGGCAACATCAAATTCGATTTCGAGGTTCCGGAAGAGGCGCGGCGCACGGGTACGCACATTCGCGCAGAGCTGGGCTCGCGCCCGGTGTGGATCGCGGGCAGCACGCACGAGCGCGAAGAAGACATCGTGCTCGATGCGCACGAGCGCGTGCGCGCTGCGCGCAACGATGCCTTGTTGTTGCTCGTGCCGCGACATCCGAATCGCTTCGATGCGGTGAAGTCGTGGCTGCGCGCGCGCAATGTCCGGTTCGTCTCCCGCTCGACGCGCGAGGCTGTCGCTGCAGACACCTCGGTGCTGCTCGTCGACACGCTCGGCGAGCTGATGAGTTTCTACGCGGCGGCAAACGTCGCGTTCGTCGGCGGCAGTCTGGTGCCGATCGGCGGACATAATCTGCTCGAGCCCGCAGCGCTGAACCGGCCGATCATCGTCGGCCCGCACAACTTCAACGCGGCGGACATCGCGCAGATGTTTCTCGCCAGCGGCGCTGCGTTACAGGTTGATTCCGCAACGGAGCTTGCCAACGCCGTGCTGGATTTGCTGACGAGTGCAGTACATCGCGATGAAATGATCGCGAAGGCGCACGCAATTCTGCAGACGAACCGCGGCGCGCTGGCGCGCGTGCTCACGCTCATCGAGACCCTGCTGCGCCGTTAGGCAAGAGCACGAGCAGCGGCAATATCGGCCCAAATATAGGTGGGTAGACTCGGTCTGCCAGCGCACACTGCGCGCGCTCGTTTTGGCAAACCCGTCGAAAGATGGGGACGCAAAGCCTCCGGTCCGAACGCAGTTGCGGATAGCGGGGTTGCCGGCAGATCCAACAGGCAAATGACGAGCGCACGCGCGATCTGCCGAACCTCCTCTCTTCGCAACCTCCCGTCTCTCACCGCCGGCGCGCAGTTGCCCGATGGGGATGCCGATTCCGGGCGGGTCATCGACACAACCAACATCGAAGAGACTCGAAAAGGGGTTTGCATATGGAAGCTCATCACTTGTTGAGGAGAGCCGTGTGGGTCGGCCTGGCCACTGCCGCACTGGCTACGACTGCACACGCGCAGGTGGATCCTGGCGTGCGCGGCGGCGAGCCGGGAGCGGGCCTGCCGTTCGCCGATCTCACGGACAACGAGCACTCGTTCTTCGAGGTCGGACTGGAAGACTTCGAGGAGGCCGAGGGCGTCGGCGAGGGCATGGGCCCGCGTTTCAACCTGGACGGCTGCGCCGGCTGTCACCTGCAGCCCGCTGTTGGCGGCACGTCGCCGGCAGTGAATCCGCAGGTTGCAGTGGCGACGGCATTCGGCGCACAGAACACCGTCCCTTCGTTCATCACGCTGAACGGGCCGGTGCGTGAAGCGCGCTTCAAGACGAACCCGGACGGCAGCCGCGACGGCGGAGTGCACGCGTTGTTCACGGTGCGCGGCCGCGTCGACAGCACTGGCGATGCGAGCGGCTGCACGGCGGTGCAGGAGGACTTCGGCACCCAAGTCGCGCGCAACAACGTCATCTTCCGCATTCCCACGCCGACGTTCGGCGCGGGCCTGGTGGAGATGATTCCGGACCAGACGCTGATCAACAACGTCAACGCGAGCCCGAACACCAAGGCGTCGTTCGGTATCAGCGGGCGGCTCAATCGCAACGGCAACGACGGCACGGTCTCGCGCTTCGGCTGGAAGGCGCAGAACCAGTCGTTGCTGCTGTTCTCCGGCGAGGCGTACAACGTCGAGATGGGCATCTCGAACGAGCTGTTCCAGGTCGAGCGCGACCAGAACTCGAGCTGCCAGTTCGCGTCGTTGCCGAACGACGTGACGAACGTCGACGGACCGCTGCCGACGGATACGGTCAGCGCCGTCGAGAAGTTCGCGTTCTTCATGCGCTTCCTGGCGCCGCCGACTGCGTCGACGAGCGCGCCGGGCGGTTCCGCATCGATCGGTCGCGGTCGCAGCCTGTTCTCGGCCATCGGCTGTGCTTTGTGCCACACGCCCACGTTGCGCACCGGCACCACCACAGTCGCGGCGCTGAGCAACAAGGACGCGAATCTGTTCTCCGACCTCGCGCTGCACGCGATGGGGCCGGGGCTCGCGGACAACGTCCAGCAAGGCGGCGCGCGCGGCGATGAGTTCCGGACAGCGCCGTTGTGGGGCTTGGGTCAGCGCATCTTCTTCCTGCACGACGGCCGCACGTCCGATCTGAGGTCGGCGATCGCGGCTCATCGCAGCAGCGGCAATTCGCAGTTCGGTCCGTCCGAGGCGAACACGTCGGTCAACATCTATAACTCGCTCGGTGCGGGCAACAAGCAGGATGTTCTGAACTTCCTGCGCTCGTTGTAAGAAGAGCTCACGAAGCCTTTGGCGGTTGGCGAGCGGCGGTCAGTGCAGAAACCGCGGGTCGCCAGCCGCTTTCTTTTGTGCTTACCATACGCGCCCGATAAGAAGACGCCGCGGAGGCTTTCCATGCGAATCGTGCGCAGCGGACACTTGGTGCTCACATTGCTCGTTGTGGGCGCCGCGACTGCTGCCGACAGCGGCGCACAGCAAGGCGTGCAGGCCGGCGACATCGATCGCAAGGCCGATCCCTGCACGGACTTCTTCCAATACGCCAACGGCCGCTGGCGCGCCGAGAATCCGATTCCCGCTTCGATGCCGCGCTGGAGCCGGCGCTGGGCCGCGGGCGAGGCGAACAAAGATCAGCTGCGCGAGATCCTCGACCAGGCCGCCGCCGCGAAGGCGCAACGCGGCAGCATCGAGCAGCTGACCGGCGATTTCTACGCGGGCTGCATGAACGAGCAGCAGGCGAACAGCCTGGGCGCGAAGCCCATCGCGCCGCTCCTCGCGCGGGTCGATTCGATCCGCAGCGCCGCCGATTTGCAGAAGACGCTCGCCGCGTTGCACGAGGTGCAGATCTCGGCGCCGTTCGTCGTGCTCGCCGACTCGGACGCCCACAATCCGTCGGTCACGATCGCGCAGTTCTACGCGAGCGCGCTGGCGATGCCCGATCGCGACTACTACCTGAAGGACGATGCACGCTTCAAGGAAGCGCGCGAGAAGTATCGCGCGTATCTGCAGCGTCTGTTCTCGCTCGCAGGCAGCAACGAGGCGCAGGCGAAGGCCGCGACCGAGACCGTCATGCGCGTCGAGACGCGTTATGCGCAGGCGTCGCTCGACAACGTCGCGCTGCGCGATCCGCAGCAGACGGACCACAAGATGACGTTCGCGCAGCTGCAGAAGCTCGCGCCGACATTTGACTGGACCGCCTTCTACATCGCGACCGGTCTGACGCAGGGCGATCTGAACGTCCTCGAGCCGAAGCTCATCCAGGAATTCGATCGCCAGCTGCGCGAGACCTCGCTCGCGGACTGGCAGACGTACCTGCGCTCGCGCGTGCTCGATTCCGCGGCGCCGTCGCTGTCCGCCGAGTTCGTCAAGGCAGAGTTCGACTTTCGCGAGGCGTTCCTCAACGGCGCGCGCGAGATGAAGCCGCGCTGGAAGCGCTGCGCGGAGGCGACCGACGCGCTGCTCGGCGACGCGCTCGGCCGCAAGTACGTCGAGAAGTATTTCCCGCCGGAGGCGAAGGCGCGCATGCAGGAGCTGGTGAAGAACCTGCTGCTGGCGATGAAGGACACGATCGAGGGGCTCGACTGGATGAGCCCGCAGACCAAGGCGCGCGCGCTGGAGAAGCTCAGCACCTTCAATCCGAAGATCGGCTATCCCGACAAGTGGAAGGACTACAGCAAGGTCGACATCCGTCGCGATGCGTACTGGCAGTCGGTGATCGCGGCGCGCCGCTTCGGCGTGCAGGACGATCACAGGCAGATCAACCAGCCGACGGACCGCGGCCGCTGGCGCATCACGCCGCCGACTTCGGATGCGTACTACAACCCGACGCTGAACGAGATCGTGTTCCCCGCCGGCATCCTGCAGCCGCCCGCGTTCAGCATGCAGGCCGTCGACGCGGTCAACTACGGTGCGATCGGCGTGGTGATCGGCCACGAGATCAGCCACGGCTTCGACGACCAGGGCGCGCAGTTCGACGCGCAGGGACGCCTGAAGAACTGGTGGACGGACGCCGACCTGAAGAAATTCCAGGAGCGCGGCCAGTGCGTCGTGAAGCAGTTCGAGAACTACTTCATCGAGCCCGGCGTGCATCACAACGGCAAGCTGGTGCTCGGCGAGAGCATCGGCGATCTCGCCGGCGCGAAGATCGCGTATCGCGCGTTCCACATCGCGCAGCAGGGCAAGCCGCCGGCGCCGACGATCGGCGGCTTCACGCCCGACCAGCAGTTCTTCATCGCGTGGGGTCAGTTCCGCGGCGACGAGCTGCGCCCGGAGTTCGCGCGCACGATGGTGCAGGGCGACCCGCACCCAGTCGCCAAGTACCGCGTCATCGGCCCGGTGTCGAACCTGCCGGAATTCCAGCAGGCGTTCGAGTGCAAAGCCGGCTCGCCAATGGTGCGCAGGCCTGAGGAACGCTGCGAAGTGTGGTGAAGAAACCGGAAAGACTCTCGCCAAGATCGCCAAGACCGCCAAGGGAAGAATTCGAAATTCGAACTTGAGAAATCCGGATTCTTCCGTGGCGGCCTTGGCGAGAATTTCTTTACTTTTTACTTTTGATCCACCGATCGATCTTCGCTTCGAGCACCGACAGCGGCAGCGAGCCGTCGCGCAGCACGACGCTGTGGAACTCGCGCACGTCGAAGCGTGCGCCGAGCGCCGCCTGCGCCTTGTTGCGCAGCTCGCGGATGCGCAGCTGACCGATCTTGTAGCCGAGCGCCTGCCCCGGGATCGCGATGTAGCGCTCGACTTCCGACTCCGCGTCGCTCGGCGCCATCGATGAGTTGTCGAGCATGTACTTGATCGACTGCTCGCGCGTCCAGTTGCGCGTGTGCAGGCCCGTGTCCACGACCAGGCGCATCGCGCGCAGCATCTCGTCGCTCAGCCGGCCGTAGTACTGGTACGGATCGGTGAACATGCCGAGCTCCTTGCCGATCGACTCCGCGTACAGCGCCCAGCCTTCCTGGTACGCGACGTAGCCGTTGCCGAAGCGGCGGAAGCGCGGCAGCTCGGACAGCTCCTGCTGGATGCTGACCTGGAAGTGATGCCCCGGTGATGCTTCGTGCAGCGACAGCGTCTCCATGCCGAACTTCGGCTGCGCCTTCAGGTTGAACGTGTTGACGTAGAAGATGCCCGGCCGCGAGCCATCGGCTGACGGCGGCTGATAGAAACCGCCCGCCGACGACTGCGCGCGGAACGGCTCGACCGCGCGCACCTCGTAGTCCGCCTTCGGGAAGTCCCGGAACAGCTGCGGCAGCTTCGCGTCGATCTTCTTCTGCAGGTCGCGGAAGCCCTGGATCAGCGCGTCGCCGTTGTCGTAGTAGAACTGCGGGTCGTCCTGCAGGAATTTGAAGAACGCGGCGAGATCGCCCTTGAAGCCGACCTGCTGCTTCACCTGTTCCATCTCGCCGCGGATGCGCGCGACTTCTTTCAGGCCGAGCTCGTGGATGGTGTCGGGTGCCAGATCAGTGGTCGTAGATTGCCGTGCGAGGTAGGCATACCACTCGCGCCCGTTCGGCACGCTCGACATGCCGACCTGCGTGCGCGCACCCTTGATGTACTCGTCGCGAATGTAGTCGTAGAGCCGCTGATACGCGGGATTGAACTCCCTGGTGATCGCGTCGCGATATGCAGCTTGCAGTCGCGTGCGGTCGGCCGCAGGAACAGCATCGGGAAACTGCTTCAGCGGCGCGTAGAACAGGCTCGCCTCGGGGTCGGCGACGATCATGTCCTTCAGCTGCGGCAGCACCTTTTCCATGAGTACGCGCGGATACGTCACGTGCTCCTTGATGCCCTTGCGCATGTTCGTGATCGCCTGGTCCGACCAGACGATGTAGTCGCGCATGCGGCCGAGCCAGTGCTCGTAGTCCGCGGTCGTCGCGAACGGCTGCGCGCTCGTGCCCGAGCCGAGCACGGGCATCAGCGTCGGCAGGCTCTGGAATTGATTGATCGGCGCGAGCTCACCGCGGAACTTCGCGCCGTCGATCGAGGCGTGCAGGTCGTACATGAAGATCTCGACGCTGAGCCGCTCGGCGTCCGAGAGCTGCTTCGCGGCCAGCTTCTGCGCGTCCGCGAGCGCCTTGCGATCCACCTCCAGCGCCATCGCGATGAACTCGGGCGAGATGTTGTTGGTGAGCTGATCGTCGTAGCGATGGTCGCCGATGAAAGTGGCGAGCAGCGGATTCAGCTGCAGCTGCCGCTCGAAGTAGTCCTCGAACAGCTTGTTCAGCGCAGCCGAATCGGCGCTTGCCGCAGGCGTCGATTGCGCCGCGAAGGAGGGGCCCGACGTCAGACCGATCGCGGCAACAGCGGTTGCCAGCACGAAGTAGTTTCGCAGCACTGCCGTAGACCCTTATGCGACGAAAGAGGGCGGCAGTTTCGGCAACGCGCCGGGCAAAAGAAAGCCCCTGTTGTGCTATTTCTCCACGTCAGTGCTGGCGCCGGTGCTGGCGACGACCTTGATGCTGCCACCCGAGGTGCGCGCGTAGATCTCGTTGCCGCCGCCGTTGATGGTGCCCGTCAGCTTGTGCTCGCCCATCTCGGTCGTCGTGACCGGCAGCTCGGTGCGGACACTTCCGCCGCTGGTCGCGGCGTTGAGCTCGCCGGTCGTGTTCTTCGGCACGCGCACCAGCAGGTCGCCGCCGGAGCTCGACACCGAGATGCCTCGATTCGCGCCGACCAGCTCGGCCGTGACGTTGCCGCCGGAGGTGTGGGCCGCGATCTTGCCGTCGATCGTGGCGCGGATGTCGCCGCCGGAGGTCTTCAGGTCCGAATCGCCACGGATGCCGCTGGCGATGACGTTGCCGCTGGAGGTGCGCGCCACGACGCGTCCGGAGATGTCGCTCAGATGGATGTAACCGCCGGAGGTCTTCGCATCGAGATCGCCGGTGAGGCGCGTCACGTCGACGTCGCCGCCCGAGGTGCCGAGCCGCGTGTTGCCTTCGATCTGCTCCGCGCGGACGTCGCCGCCGGAAGTCTGCATTTCCACGGGTCCGTGCATTTCGGTGACCTTGATGTCGCCGCCCGAAGTCTTGCCGCGCGCATCGCCCTGCAATTGTCCGACGACGATGTCGCCGCCGGCCGTGCGGATATCGATGTTGTAGTTGTGCGGCACTTTCACTTCGACTTTGCCGTCGATGCTCCAGCCGCCGAAGAAGTCGGTCCACTTGCCCGAGCCGTGCTTCGCGCTGACCGCAACGTCGTCGCCGCTCTGTTCCGCGGTCAGCGTCATGCGCTCCAGCGTGCTCTGCGAGCCTTTGAGCAGGATGTGCACTTCGACCTGGTTGCCCGAGGTGCCCTCGACCCGCAGGTCGGAGCCGTCCGACTCGATCGTCAGCCGGCCGCCGGGCGCCACCGTGAAGGTCCGGTCGAGCCGCTTCTCTGCGGCCTGGGCGGCGAACGAGCTGGCAAGGAGGCAGACGCCGATCACTGTGGCGAAACGAAAGGGCATGGAGATTCCCCTCTGGCGAGATGTTGTGTGTTTTGGGACGCTAGCACGCTCCGAAAGGTTGCAAGCGGACACAATTCCGTCCGGTCGATATGAAAGAGCGCAATCCCCAGGCCGAGCAGATGGCCGACGAGTCGATGCTGCGCAACCTCGCGGCCCAGGCCGAGGCGATCTGGCCGCAGGAGCAGGCGCTGTTCGATCGCTACCGGCTGCCCGCGAAGGCGCACATCGCCGACATAGGCTGCGGGAGCGGGGAGATCACTTCCCGGCTCGCGGCGCGGTATCCCGACGCCGAGCTGGTCGGCGTGGACATCCTGGAAGGCTCGGTCGCGTATGCCCGCCGTCGCTACGCGAGCCTGGCGCCGCGCGTGCAGTTCCAGCAGGGCGATGCCTTCGAGCTCGCGTTCGCTGCTGCGCAGTTCGATCTCGTCCTGTGCCGGCACATGACGCAGTCGGTGCCGGAGCCGCAGAGGGTGCTGGCGGAGCTGCACCGGATCTGCCGGCCGGGCGGCTGGGTCCACGTGCTCAGCGAGGACTACGGCATGATCCATGGCGCGGCGACCCCTCTCGATCCCGACCGGCTGTGGCACGAAGGCGTGATTGCTTTTGCGCATGCGACCGGGACGGATGCGAAGGTCGGACGGCGCACCTGGGCGCTGATGAAGCACGCCGGCTTCGAGGATCTGCACGTCGATTACATCGTGGTCGATACGATCCGCGTACCGCGCGCGGTGTTCGGCGCGATCATCGCGGCATGGCGCGACGGATATACCGACGCGATCGCGCGACACACGAAGCTCGGCGTTCAAGAAGTGCGCGCGCTGTTCGATCAAGTCGTCGACGCGATCGCGGATCCGGAGCAGTACGTGGTGTGGCACATCCCGATCGTGAGCGGGAGGAGGCGGCGACCGGAATGACTCTCGCCAAGATCGCCAAGGAAGGTTCCGAAGATTGGAATCTCAGAACTCCGAATTTCAAAATTCCGACTTTTTCCTCGGCGGTCTTGGCGATCTTGGCGAGAGACATTCCGGTCTCTTACTTCCGCCGCCGCAAACTACGTGTTGGACTGCCGCTCCGTTGCGGAGCGGCCTGAACTATCGGTGGCTGGGTACTTGGCGACGCCGCCTTCTTGCGAGCCCTGCGGGAAATAAGAATATCTCTCGCCAAGACCGCCAAGACCGCCAAGGGAAGAATGAGAATTCGAAATCTCAGAATTCCGAAACTTCAGTATTCCGGATTCAGATCGACAGCGGCGTCTTGCCTTCGAGCAGCGTGCGTTCGAGCTGGGGAGTCTCGCCGCCTTTCCACAGCTTCGCCCGATGCACGACGCGGTAGGCGAGGGGGCCGCCGTCCGGGGTCGTGCTGCGCTCGATCGGCCGCGGCAGGCACACGAACTCCACTTCGATCGCCTCGGCGCCGGCGCTCACGGCAGCGTAGCCGTGTCCGCCGAGATCGAGGAACTGCAGGTGCGGTGACATTTCGCGGTTCGACAACTTCACTGCGCGTTCGTAGTCGCCGCTCTTCGCGAACTCGAGGCACGAGCGCACGCCGTGCAACAGCAGCATGTTCACCATTCGCTGGTACGGTGCGTCCGGCGCGGTCTGGTGCACGAACAACGAACGCAGCGGATGATCCTTCGGCATGTTGTGCTCCAGGCCTTCGGGCAGGCCCGGCGCCGAGATCGAGCCGGTGATGAACTCGACTGCGACCGGCTCGAACGCGCGCGGCGGCAACGCCTTCGCAGCGCGCCCGGCCCAGAACGAATGCCGATCGCCGCAGACGATCGCGAAGCCGCCGATGCGTTGCTCGCGCACGAAGTCGTAGATCTCGGCGCGCTCGGTCACGTAGCCGCTCCAGTCGCCGCCGCCGAACGATGCGTAACCGGCGCCGGGCCACGCGCTCGCGGCGACGCCTGCCGGCAGGTTCTGCGGATCGGTGCGCCAGTCGAGCGTGCCGAGCGAGTTGCCCCAGATTTTCCAGACAGCGGTCGAGCTCTTCAGCTGCTCCTTGAACCACTGCTTCTGCGTCACGCCGAGCATGCTGTGCGACGGCGAATCCTTGCGCACGTTCGGGAACTGCTCCGTGCCGAAGCGGATCGTTGCCGGCGGATGACCGCCCGCGTACTCGCGCCCCGCGTCGAAGATCTCGTTCACTTCTTCGGGCACGAGGTTCGGATAGTCCTTGCTGTTGAATGGATCCGCCGCGGCCGTGTCCATCGCGCATTCGGTCTGGAACGAATGCTGATCGGTGAGCACCAGGTCGACGTTGCGACCGAAGCGCAAACGCCGATGGATGTGCAGGCTGTCGATCGCGGCGAGGTTGTTCGGCTCCTGGCCGATGCCGTTCTCGTCGAACCGTTCGACCGGCGCATCGACGACCGCCGGCGGCGTGAACTGCAGCAGCTCGCCGCCGCCGGGCTTGCGAATGCGCGCCGGCTGAAATTCGAACCACGCCTGGTTCGCCGCGACTTTGCGCGTCTGCGCAGGCCGACCGGCCTCGACGGTCTTCACGAAGCCTTGCCAGCCGCGCCATGAGAACTCGTGATTGTCCCAGACGCACACGAAGGGCCAGCGCGCGCGGGCATCCTGCAGATCCGGATCCCGCAGGTAGCCGCGATACAGCGTGCGGTAATCGTCGAGCGTCACCGGCGCGTGGAAGTCGCGAATTTTTTCGCCGGTCTTGAAGCGCACGACGTCGCGGAGCTTGCGGTCGTACATGCCCTGCGGCCGATCCTCGGGATACCACGTGATCTCGTAGATGAAGTCGCCCAGGTGCAGCACGAAGTCGAGCTGGCGCTCGGCGGGCCGGCGCTCGTCCTCGAAGATCATGCGGCGATACGCGTTCTGCGCGCCCTGGCAGACGTTCTGGCAACTCACGAACGTGAAGTTCACGGGCCGCGCTGCGTTTTCGCGCGGCGCGGTCTTCGTGCGACCGATGCGGCTGCCGTGGCCGCTGTCGTCGATGAACCGATACCAGTACACGGTCGCGGGCGCGAGGCCGCCGGCGAGGATGCGGGCTGTCCAATCGCTCGCTTCGGACAGCGTCGCGCTCGAGGTGGAGACGACGTGCTTGAATTGCGGATCGCGCGCGATTTCCACGGTGAGCTGTTTTGCGGCTGCGCCGTTCGCCGGCGGACGCCGCGTCCACAGCAGCACGCTGTCCGGATGCGGATCGCCGGACGCGACGCCCTGCGGATAGAGCTCGCGCCGTTCCGACCACGTTAGCTTCGACTCGGCCGCGTCGCCGCGCGCCCAGGCCAGCGTCGCGCCTAGCGCGACGGACAGTTCGAAGAATTCACGACGATTCATGAGCGATCCTCCGGTCTGCGCAACAAATGCGACCGTCGCGCGGCGTGCGGGAGTAACATTAATACCATGACGCACCCGCTCGCCGACATCGGACTCATCGGGCTCGCCGTGATGGGCGAGAACTTCGCGCTCAACATGGAGAGCAAAGGCTTTCGGGTCGCGGTGTACAACCGCACCGCCTCGCGCGTGGACGAATTTCTCGCCGGTCGCGCGCAGGGCAAGAACTTCGTCGGCGCGCACACGCCGCAGGAACTGGTGGCCGCGCTGAAGCCGCCGCGCAAGATCCTGATGCTCATCAAGGCGGGGCCCGCGGTCGACGCGGTCATCGACGAGTTGCTGCCGTTGCTCGATCGCGGCGACATCCTGATCGACGGCGGCAACAGCCTGTACACCGACACGACGCGACGTACGCGCAAAGTCGAACAGGCCGGCATGTTGTACGTCGGATCGGGTGTGTCCGGCGGCGAGGAGGGCGCTCTGACGGGCCCATCGCTGATGCCCGGCGGGAGCGCCTCCGCGTGGCCGCACATCAAGCCGATTTTCCAGGCTGTTTGTGCGCGGACGCCCGACGGCGAGCCGTGCTGCGACTGGATGGGCGAAGACGGCGCCGGACACTTCGTGAAGATGGTTCACAACGGCATCGAGTATGGCGACATGCAACTGATCGCCGAGACGTACGACGTGATGAAGCGCGTGCTCGGCATGAGCAACGTGCAGATGCATGAAGTGTTCGCGGAATGGAATGCGCGCGAGCTCGACAGTTACCTGATCGAGATCACGCGCGACATCCTCGCGTACCAGAGCGAAGCGGGCGAGCAGGCCATCGACGTGATTCTCGATGCCGCCGGCCAGAAGGGCACGGGCAAATGGACGGCGATCGAGGCGCTCGACCAGGGCATTCCGCTGACGCTGATCGGCGAAGCGGTGTTCGCGCGCTCGCTGTCGGCAGCGAAAGAGGAGCGGGTCGCGGCGTCGAAGCAGATCCGTTACGAGGGTAGCGGACTCGAAGGCGAGCGGCGCACGCTGGTCGACGATCTGCGGCAGGCCTTGTACGCGGCGAAGATCATCAGCTACGCGCAGGGTTATCAGCTGTTGCGCTCAGCGGCGCAGGCAAACAAGTGGAGTCTCAACTACGGCGGCATCGCGCTCGTGTGGCGCGGCGGCTGCATCATCCGCTCGGCGTTCCTCGGCGACATCAAGAAGGCGTTCGATCGCGAGCACGGGCTCGTGAATCTGCTGCTGGATCCGTTCTTCCGTGACGCGGTGACGAGTCGTCAGAGCGGGTGGCGACGCGCGATCGTCGCGGCCGTGCAGAGCGGCGTGCCGGTGCCGTGTCTGAGCGCGGCGCTCGCGTATTTCGACGGCTATCGGTCGGAACGCTTGCCGGCGAACCTCGTGCAGGCGCAGCGCGATTTCTTCGGCGCGCACACGTACGAGCGCGTCGACCAGCCGCGCGGCAAGTTCTTTCACACGAACTGGACCGGCCACGGCGGGACGACGACGTCCCGCTCGTACAACGTGTGACGCAGGAGTCAGGCTTCAGCCTGACTCCTAGATCTTCAATCTCTGCAGCACCCGCTCGACGAGCTGATCGCACCGCGCGCCCAAAAACGTGAACGTCTGCGGAATCGTCGCGTCGATATTCTCGCTCAGGTACGTACGCAGCAAATTGCGCGCGCGGTGATCGCGCGTCTTCACCGTCGCCGACGGGATGCCGAGGTACTCGGCCGTTTCCTCCACCGACAATCCCTCGACCTCGCGCAGCACGAACGCGCTGCGGAACTGCTCGGGCAGACGCTGGATCGCGCGCTCGAGCAGGCGTCGCAGGTCGGCGTTCGCGGCGAGCGCCTGCGGATCGGTGAGTGTCTGCAGCGGATCGTTGGCCACGGTCGTCTCATCTTCCTCGGACTGCCCGCCGAGGTCGGCTTCGATTGCGACATGACTGCGGCGGCTGTCGCGCGCGCGCACGCGGTCGATCGCTTCGTTGCGCACGATGCGTGCAAGCCAGGCGCCGAGGCTGCCGGCGCCGCTGTACGTCGCGAACGCGTAGAACGCTCGCACGTAGCCTTCCTGCAGCACGTCTTCTGCTTCGCTCGCGTCGCCCATGATGCTCACCGCGAGCCGATACAACCGCTGGTTGTAGCGCCGCATGATGCGCGCGAACGCGTCCTGGTCGCCCTGCGCGGCGCGACTCGCCAGCGCCGAGTCGTCGCCGTTGGCGGCGACGACGTCGGCTGCCGCGAGTGCGGCGACGTTCCGGATGGATTCGGATTCGTTCATGTCAGAACTTGTCCGGGAACTGCTGGGCGATGCCGCCGACCAGCGCATCGGCCAGCGTGTAGATGTGGCTCTTCATCGCGTCCCAGGTGCGCGCCTCGCCGGCCAGGTCATGCGCCGCGAGCTGCTGGTTCTGCTGGACGTGATGGCCGCCGTGGGCCGCGAGCAGGCTCTTCAAGGTCGCTTCCGGCAGATTCGGGTTGGCGCCGCTCAGAAACTTCGCGATCTCGTTGGCGTTGCGGGTGAGGTCGGCGATCGCCTGCTTCTGCCCGGCCGCGTCGCCCGCGACAGTCGCCGTCGCATGCGCCTTGATGGCAGTGTAGTGACCGGCGAGCAGCTTGAACAATTGATCGGTGGCGGCCTTGCCATAAAATGGTTCGATCGAGCCCGCGATCTGCTTCGCGTTCGCGACGACCTGCTTCTCAGCGAAACCCGCAGCGGCCGGGTTCTTCTCGGCGAGGCCGCGCACGACTTCGCGAACCCAGAAGATGTGACCGACCCACAGGTCGCGCTCGGCCGCCTGCGTCGCCGCGACTTTGGCGGGGACGGGGCCGCTCGGGGCATCCGCGGCCGAGGCCGGGCCGGCGAGGGAAAGGAGGGACGACAACAGTGAGGCAGCGAGCACCGAGCGTAGTGACTTCATGGACTTCTCCGCGCAATTCGGGTTTGGGGGTTCCTGTTGCGAGTGACGGAACCCGATTCGCGGAGGTTCCCGGCCCTCACTGCGGCCGGTTGCCGAACTGCATCTCCAGCGCGATGCCGACTTCGGGGCTCGGATCGCGATCCTCGCTGAGCTTGCGGCGCGGCCAGCCGACGCCGCCGCGCAGCTCGAGGTACAGCCAGTCCGGCGTGAGCTGGCGGCGCAGGATCAGGCGCGCGGCATGCCGCGTGAGCTGCACTTCGTTGTCCGTCTCGCCTTCGGTCTGCCATTGCCACGCCAGGCCGGTGCGCGCGTTCAGACTCTGGAACAGCGTGAGCTGCGTGTACCATTCCAGGCCGATCGTCTCTTCGGTGAATTTGCCCAGGTTCGCCCAGCGCAGCAGCAGCGTGTCCGAAAGCGCGCGGTCGAGGTACGTGCGCGTAGTGGTGCCGAATCCTTCGGAGTTCTGCCAGAACACGGTTTCGCGCGCAGTGAACACCCAGTGCTCGCCGAACTCACGCACGATCTCATAGCGGGCGCGTGCGTACGGATCGAGCGGCAGATCGACGCGCACGCCGACGCCGAGATCGAAGTCGTTGCCGGTGCGCGTCGGGTTGGAGTAGCCGAGACCCACCAGCACGCTCTCGTCTTCCAGGTTCCCGAACTGCCGCGTCGGCAGCGCTTCGAAGTCGCCTTCCGTATCGCTGATGTAATCGTCTTGGCCGACGCGTCCGGCGAACGCGGTGATGCGGTCGTCCCATTGCGGCAGCTGCAGGCGCACGCGGAAGCGCAGGCGCGGATCGAAGCCGTCGTAGTCGCTCCACAGCCCGCCGGCCGAGATGGTGCCGTACGTCGAGCGATACTGGTCGTAGCGGAATTGGTCGCCGAACAGGCTGTCGAGCCACGCAGACGAAGCGCACGTCGTGACGGTCAGTCGACGGCGCACTCGCTCCAGGACCGAGGCTTCCGGCCGGATGCGCTCGGCGCAGCCTTCCATCGGCGAGATCGTCGACGAGTCTGACGGCCCCGACTGATCCGACGGGTTCGGGTGCTCCTCTTCCTCCTGCGCGAAGCAGGTCACGGGCGCGACGCATGTCCCCAGCAGCAGCAGCGCGATGACGGCTGCCGCGCGGGAGCTCAAATCATTCCTTGGTGCGAAGACGCCCATGACCCCTGTGGAGCTTCATATGACCTGAACGGCGAGCGTTCTGACCCGGTTCCCCGGCTTCATTTATTATGGGATGGGGCGAGCGGCCCGAGCAGTCGACTACGTCGAGTAAATGCAATGAAGTACCTGCATACGATGGTCCGGGTCACCGATCTGGCGGCTTCCCTGCGCTTCTACTGCGACGCGCTCGGTTTGCGGGAAGTGCGCCGCAAGGACAATGAGAAGGGGCGGTTCACGCTGGTGTTTCTCGCCGCTCCGGGCGACGACGACGCGCAGGTGGAGCTCACCTACAACTGGGACCCGGAGAACTACGGGATCGGCCGCGCCTTCGGCCATCTCGCCTACCTGGTCGACGACATCTATGCGACCTGTCAGCGCCTGGTCGAGCATGGCGTGACCATCAACCGGCCGCCGCGCGATGGCCACATGGCGTTCGTGCGCTCGCCCGACCGCATCTCGGTTGAGCTGCTGCAGAAGGGCGGGGCGCTGCCGCCGCGCGAGCCGTGGGCGTCGATGCCGAACAGCGGCGAGTGGTGAGCGCACTCATTCACTTGGGCAGCAGTTCGAGCAACAGGCCGCGCAGCCATTGCGAGCCCGGATCCGCGTCCACGTTCGCGTGCCAGTACAGAAACATCTCCAGCGGCGGAATCTCCACCGGAAACGGCAGCAACTGAGTGCCGCCTTGCCGGCTGCCGAGTTGCGCCTGGCTGCGCGCCATCGTCGCGAGCAGGTCCGACTGCGCTACGACGTCGCTCGCCGCCGCATAGTGCTGGCAGCGCACGCGGATTCGGCGCGACATGCCGAGTCGGCCGAGCGCGATGTCTTCATAGCCACCGCCGCGGCGACGGCCCGTGATCAGCACGTGCTCCATCGCCAGGTAGACCTCGGTCGTCAGCGCGCCTTGAATCGCCGGATGATCGGAGCGTGCCAGCACCGCGAGCGGCTCCGCGGTCATGCGCTCGCGACGCACGTCATGCGATAGCGGCAGACCCACATCGAACGCGACATCGATCTCGCCGCTCCGCAGGTCTTCTTCGAGGTCGCGCCGCTCGATGCGCACGACGGAGATGTCGATGTGCGGGGCTTCGCGCTGCACGCGTTCCATCAGCAGCGGCAGGAACGGCAGCTCGTTGAACTGGCGCATCGCGATGGTGAACGAGCGCTGGCTGGTCGCGGGGTCGAACCGGCCGGAGCGCTGCAGGAGCTGTTCCAGTCCGCCGAGCGAGCTCGCGACGTTGGCAGCGATCGAGCGCGCCAACGGGGTCGGCACCATCTCGTGGCCGCGCCGCTCGAACAGCGGGTCGTCCAGCAGCTCGCGCAGCCGGGCGAGCGCATGGCTCACGGCAGGCTGCGACAGGTGCAGGCGCTTGCTGGCCGGCGTGATGCCGCCGTCGCGGTAGATCGCGTCGAAGATCGTGAACAGGTTCAGATCGACCCGGGAAAGTTGCATTGGCGCGCCCCCTGCAGGACTCTTGGTGTATGCATGGGGTCGATCCGGCGCGATGCAGTCGTTGCATTGGCGCCCGAACGACGTCCCACGCACTCTATACGCTTACAAATTATAGGCATCCGCCAGCAGGAGGCGGTCATGGACTTCGAATACAGCCCGCGCGTGCGCTCGCTCCAGGCCAAGCTGCTCGCCTTCGTCGAGGAGCACGTCTATCCGAACGAAGCGCGCTATTCCGCCGAGGTTGCGGAGAACCGCAGCGCGGGCAACGCCTTCAAGCCGCTGAAGGTGATCGAAGAGATCAAGCCACGGGCGCGGGATGCGCAGCTGTGGAACCTGTTCCTGCCGCGCTCGCCGCGCGCGCCGGAAGGGCTCTCGAACCTGGAGTACGCACCGCTGTGCGAGATCATGGCCCGCGTGCCCTGGGCGCCGGAGGTCTTCAACTGCTCGGCGCCGGACACCGGCAACATGGAGACGATCGAGCGCTACGGCAGCGAAGCGCAGAAGGATCGCTGGCTCGAGCCGCTGCTCGCCGGCCAGATCCGCTCGGCGTTCCTGATGACCGAGCCCGCAGTCGCCTCCTCGGACGCGACGAACATTTCCTGCAGCATCAAGCGCGACGGCAACGACTACGTCATCAACGGCCGCAAGTGGTGGTCGAGCGGCGCGAACGACCCGCGCTGCAAGATCTTCATCCTGATGGGCAAGACGAACACGCAGGAGGATCGTCATCGCCAGCAGTCGATGATCCTCGTGCCGTCCGACACGCCGGGCGTGCGCATCCTGCGGCACCTGCCGGTGTTCGGCTACGACGACGCGCCGCACGGCCACGCCGAGGTGCTGCTCGAGAACGTGCGCGTGCCGGCGAGCAACCTGCTGCTCGGCGAAGGTCGCGGCTTCGAGATCGCGCAGGGCCGGCTCGGCCCGGGCCGCATCCATCACTGCATGCGCTCGATCGGCGTCGCGGAGCGGGCGCTCGAGCTCATGTGCAAGCGCCTCACCTCGCGCGTCGCGTTCGGCAAGCCGATCTCGTCGCAGTCCGTCTGGCACGAGCGCATCGCCGAAGCGCGCTGCATGATCGACCAGGCGCGCCTGATGGTGCTCAACGCTGCGTACCTGATGGACACGGTCGGCAACAAAGTGGCGCGCAAGGAAATCGCGATGATCAAGGTCATCGTGCCGAACATGACGCTGCAGGTGATCGACTGGGCGATCCAGGCGCACGGCGCCGGCGGCGTGACTTCGGACTTTCCGCTCGCGCAGCTGTGGGCCGGACAGCGCACGCTGCGCATCGCGGACGGTCCCGACGAGGTCCATCGCAACGCCATCGCGAAGCTGGAGCTGGCGAAGTATCTGGGCAAGTCGGCGGACGACGTTGCGATGCCGGTCACCCGCGGCGGCTGACCGGCCAGTCGTTCCCCGCGCGCCGGACGGCGGCTCTATGATGGCTGCGGTTTCGATGACCGGAGCGTGAGATGCAGTTCTTCCTGATCGTGCTCGTTTGGTGCCTGCTGTTCGTGATCGCGTGGCCGCTCGCGATCCTGCTGGTATTCCTGCTGCCGCTCCTGTGGCTGCTGTCGATTCCGTTCCGCATTTTCGGAATCATGCTGGGCGCCGTGCTGGCGTTCCTGAAGGCGCTGCTGTTCCTGCCCGCGCGCCTGCTCGGCCACCGCGGTTGACTAGCGCATCGCTCCCAGGATCGTGCGCCTGACGACCGTCTCCAGCACCTGCACCTTGTAGCCGTTCCTTTGCGTCGGCGTCGCATCGCGGACCGCGAGGCGAGCCGCTTCGGCGGCGAGCTGCTCATCGATCTCCCGGCCAAGCAGCAGGTTCTCGCTTGCCGTCATCCGGCGCGGCACCGGCGCGACCGCGCCCGCCACGATCCTCGCCGTCTCGACTCTACGATCCTTCGTCGTGAGCACGACGGCGACGTCGCAGATCGGCCAGTCGTAGCTGTCACGCTCGGTCTGCTTGTGATACGCGGCGCTCGTGTGAGCGGCAACCGCCGGCACGCTGACGTGAGTCAGCACCTCGTCGCTCGCCAGTGTAGTGTCCCGATCGCGATCGAAATCCGGCGGCAGCAGGAAATCGCCCAACGCGATCGTGCGCGTCTTGCCTTGCTTGCCGACGACATGAACGCTCGCGCCGTATGCGAGCAGCGCCGTCGCCGGAGTCGAAGCGTGCACCATCGTCGACTCCGCGTTGTCGAAGATCGCGCCGTATTGCGACTGGTCGCGGCCGGCTTCTGCGCGCGCGGCGTGAAACAGCTGATTGCGGAAATACCAGCAGCGCGGTCGTTGCAGCAGGTTGCCGCCGATCGTCGCCGCGTTGCGGATCTGCGGAGTCGCCGCGTGCGCTGCGGCCTCGGCAAGCGCTGGGTAGTTGCGACGGAGCGTCGCATCGCTCGCGATCTCCGCAAGCGTCGTGAGCGCGCCGAGTCGCAGCCCTGCCGCCTCGATGAACTGAACGCCACGCAACGCATCGATCCGCTGCAGGTTCACGATGCGCGCGGGTGCGACGATGCCTTCCTTCATCAGGTCGAGCAGATCGAGACCGCCGGCCTTTGCGATCGTGGCGCCGTGCGCGCCTGGCGTGGCCAG
Source organism: Steroidobacteraceae bacterium (assembly GCA_036004505.1). Taxonomy (GTDB): domain Bacteria; phylum Pseudomonadota; class Gammaproteobacteria; order Steroidobacterales; family Steroidobacteraceae; genus Steroidobacter. Next base: position 34,834 of record DASYRK010000069.1, on the reverse strand, counting down.
CAGCGCAACGGCTTCCTCCACGGACCGCGCATCGATCCACTGCAAGGTGCTCATGCGAGGTCCTCGTCGTCTGCATCATTTTCGACCCGCAGGGCGGCGAGCACGTTGGCGGGCGTCATCGGCAAGGTGCGGATGCGCTTGCCGGTCGCGTTGTAGAACGCGTTGGCGATCGCCGCCGCGGTCGCGACGTTCGCCGGCTCCGCCACGCCGCGTGCATCGGTCGAAGACTGGCGACCCAGCTGCTCGATGACGTGCACTTCGATGTCCGGCGTCTCGCGCGAGCCGACGATCTTGTACTGATCGATGTTGGCGTTGAGGTGCACGCCCGTATCCGGATCGAGGTGGCGCTCCTCGTACAGCGCGTAGCTCACGCCCTGGATCACGCCGCCGTAGATCTGACTCTCGATCAGCTTCGGATTGATCGGCCGCCCGCAGTCGTGGACCGCAACGACACGCTCGACCTTCACGACGCCGGTTTCGGTGTCGACTGCGATCTGCGCGAACTGCACGCCGCCGAGCGCCTGCTTGCTGATGTGCAGGTCGCCGATCTTCGCGCGGTAACCGTCGTAGTCCTCGCGCCGGTCGGCGCGATGCACGATCTCGTCGACGCCCGCTTGGCGCACTGCTTCGGCGAACGTGAAGCCGCGGTCGGACCGGCCACGGACGAAAACCCGCCCGTCCTGAAACACGATCTCCTCGGGTTTCGCGTCGAGGAGCGGCGCGACGCGTGTGGCGAGATCGCGCGCGGCGGCGTGCGTCGCGTTGCGCGCAGCCGGTGTGATCGAGCTCGTGACACGACTGCCGCCGGCGGCCGGTCCCGCGGGATAGCGCGAATCGCCGATGCGGATCTCGATGGCTTCCGCGCGCAGCCCCAGTTCTTCCGCGACGGTCTGAGCCATGATCGTGCGCGTCCCGGTGCCGATGTCCGGAGCGCTCGTGATCGCAGCAACCGAGCCGTCGCCGCGAATGCGTATTTCGCAGGTGGTCGTGCCGTGCACGATGTAGACCCACTGCGATTGCGCCACGCCGAGCCCGCGCTTGACCGGGCCGGGGTCCGCAGCAGGCGGCCGGCGTTGCGCCCAGCCGGCGCGCTCGGCGCCGATGCGGCGCTCGACCTTGCGCGCACGCGCGTCGTCGCCGTCATTCGTGTCGATCTTCTCGCGCAGCGCCAGCGGATCCACGCCGAGCGTGTGGGCCATCTCATCGAGCGCCTGCTCGAGCGCGAAGATGCCCTGCACCTGGCCGGGCGCGCGAAACGCGGCGCTCGGCCCCGCGTCGGTGAATACATCGTAGTGCTCGGTGAGGACGTTCGGAATCGAGTACATCGTGCTGTGGCAGAAGCCGACGCCCGCGCCCGCGGCGACGCCGCCGGTGCCGTAGCTCTCGACCTGCAGCGCGGTCAACGTGCCGTCGCGCTTCGCGCCGAGCTTGATGCGCTGGATCGTGCTCGGCCGGTTGCCGACGCTGACGTGCTCCTCGCGGCGATCGAGCACGACGCGCACCGGCGCGCGCGCCTTGCGCGACAGGTGGATCGCGAGCGCGCCGTAGTTGCCGATGCCGAACTTCGCGCCGAATCCGCCGCCCGTGAACTCGCTGATCACGCGGATCTTGTCCTTCGGCAGATTGAAGATGTCAGCCGCGTCGTCGCGGACGCTGAGCACGAACTGCGTCGAGGCGTAAAGCGTCAGCTCATCGTCGCGCCAGTCGGCGACGAGACCGTGCGTTTCCATCGGCACGTGCGTCTGCACCTGCGTGCTGTACTCGCGTGTGAGGATGTGGTCAGCGTGCGCGAACCCCTGCTGCACGTCGCCCCGCGGACCGCCGCCGAGACCGCCGCGCGCGGGCCCGCGAAGATTGCCTTCCTGCGGCAAGCCCGGCGCCGCGCCGCCGCCGCCCGCAGTCGCGGCTTGCTCCGTCGGTCCGGCAAAGACGACCGGCGCGTCTGCCTGCATCGCTGCTTCGAGCGACGTCACGTGCGGCAGGCGTTCGTATTCGATGCGGACGAGTTTCGCTGCTGCTTTGGCAGCACGCATGCTCGTTGCCGCGACTCCAGCGATCGGCTGTCCGTGATAGCGCACGAGTGGATAGCGCTCGTTCGCCTCGACAGAAGGATCGCGCAGCTGCGCGATCGAGAGGATTCGATCGAGGATGTGCACGGCGCGCACGCCGGGATAAGCCTCTGCGGCCGACGTGTCGATCGACTTGATGCGCGCGTGCGGCACCGTGCTGCTGACGATGCGCCCGTACAGCATTCCGGGCAGTTGCACGTCGAAGGTGTAGCGCGCCTGTCCGGTCACCTTCGGAACGGCATCGACGCGGTTGACGCGCTTACCGATGACGCGCAGCTCGGAGTTCGGCGGCAGCTCCGGCGGCTCTTCGACCGGAACGTTGCGCGTCACGGACTGCAGCGAGTCGCCGACGATGCCCGTGAGGATCGTGCGGTCTTCGCGCGGATCTGATGCGCTCATGCGCCGCCTCGACTCTTGCGCTGGCGCATCGCCGTCGCCGCCGCGAGCGTCGCTTTCAAGATGTTTGGATACGCGCCGCAGCGGCACAGGTGGCCGCCGATAGCGCCGCGCACGTCATCGAGCGTGCAGTTCGGATTGCGCTCCACGAGATGCGCGCAACTCATCACCATGCCGGGGGTGCAGAAGCCGCATTGCAGAGCGTCGTGCTCGACGAATGCCTGTTGCACGGGGTGAAGCTGGCCGTCCTGCGCAAGGCCTTCGATCGTCGTCACGTTCTTGCCGCGCGCGTCCAGGGCGAACGTCATGCAGCTCGCGACTACTTCGCCGTCGAGCCATACGGTGCAGCCCGAACAGGCGCCGCGGTCGCAGCCGATCTTGGTGCCGGTCAGGCCGAGGTCGTCGCGAAGGACTTCGACGAGCGTCGCTGCGGGATCGACCTGCACGGTGCAGGGGCGGCCGTTGACGGTCAAAGACAGTGAGACGGGCTCGGCAGTCGTGGAATCGTCCATCGATGGGCTCCGGCGGGCGACGAAGATATATCCGCGCGTATACGGATGATACGCGCGACGCGGGCCAGAGTTCAGGCGGGGGCGCGGGTGGGCGGCGCCTGTATGGCCGCGGCGCGGGCCAGCGGTTGCGGGCGGCCGAGGTGATAGCCCTGCACGAAGTCGACGCCCATGCGCTTCGCCGCCTCGAAGGCGCCGGCGTCCTCGACCTGCTCGGCGATCACCTGGAAGTTCAGCGTGCGCGCCAGCTTGATCATCGCCGCGACCATCGCCTGGTTCACGGAGTCGACCGCGAGATTGCGGATGAACGTGCCGTCGATCTTCAGGTAGTCGAGCGACAGGTTCTTCAGGTTGCCGAACGAGGACAGGCCGCGGCCGAAGTCGTCGAGCGCGAATTGGCAGCCCATGCCGTGCAGCACGCCGATGAAGCGCTGCGCGTGGTCGATATTCGTGATCACGGAGTCCTCGGTGACCTCGAAGCACAACTGCGTGGGCAGCACGCCGGTGCGATCGAGCACGTCGACGACGTATTCGAGGAAGGCCGGATCGCCGAGCGTCTGCCCCGACAGGTTGATCGCCAGACTCCGGTTCGGTGGCAGCCGGATGCCGCCGCGGCCGAGTGCCGTCAGAGCGGACTGCACGACCCAGCGGTCGACGTCGGACATCAGCCGATAGCGCTCGGCGGCGCGCAGGAATTCGGCCGGCGAGATACCGCCGGGCACGCTGTCGTCCTGCAGACGCAGCAAGATTTCCAGCGCCGGTCCCGAGGTCGCGTCGAGCGTCGTCGCGACGATCGTCTGCGCCATCAGCTCGAAACGGTTCTCCTTCAGTGCCGACTGCAGTCGCTGCAGCCACTGGATCTCGCCGCGATGGCGCGCAACTGCTTCGTCGCGCGCCGAGTACACGTGCACGTGATTGCCCTGGCGCTTCGCCACGTAACACGCCGAGTCCGCGGCGCTCATGACTTCTTCCGGCGCGCCGCTTTCGCGTGAGATCTCGAGCAGGCCGACGCTCACGCCGATGTTGAAGATCTTGTCCTTCCACACGAAGCGGTAGTCGTTGACCTTGTTGACGACGTCGTCGGCAATCTGCCGCGCCTTCTCCAGCGGACAGCCGACGAGCAGCAGGCCGAACTCGTCGCCGCCGAGACGCGCGACGGTGTCGGAGTCGCGCACCGTTTCTTTGATGAGCGCAGCGACTTCGCGGAGCATGCCGTCGCCCGCCATGTGGCCGCAGCTGTCGTTGACGACTTTGAAGCGGTCGAGGTCGAGGTAGCACAGCACGTGGCGCGCCTCGTTCGAGTGCGCGATCTCCAGCGCTTCCTCCAGACGGCGCTCGAACTCGCGGCGGTTCACCAGGCCGGTGAGCGCGTCGTGACTCGCCTGGTACGACATCTGGCGCGTGATGCCGCGCAGCTCGCTCACGTCGCGGACGACGATCACTGTGCCGATCAGGTCGCCCTTCTGCGAGCGCAGCGGCGTCACCGTCAGCTCGACCGAACGCTCCTCGCCGCCGCCGCGCGAGATCATCAACCCGCGCCGACCCACGGTGACCTTCGACTGCGTCGTCAGACAATGCCTCACAGGATCGCCGAGCGAGCGCCGGTCGCCCTCGTCGAGCAGCGTGATGATTTCGGTGATGCTCTTGCCGATCGCGTCGACGGCGCTGACGCCGATCAGCTGCTCGCCGACCTGGTTCACGTAGTCGATGCGTCCGCTGACGTCGGTCGTGATCACGCCTTCGCCGAGCGAGTCGAGCGTTTCCCAGGCGGTCGGGCGGGAGCGCGAAGGCGACGGCACGGCCGCGGCGCGCGGGCCCATTTCGACGAGACTGAGCAGCAGGGCCGGGCCGCCCTGGTAGTCGATGCGCACGGCCGACAGCTCGGCGCGCGCGGTTTGCCCGGACTGCGGATGCAGCTCGACTTCCAGCCGCTCGAGCCCGGGCTCGCCGGCCAGCGAGCGGCGCAGGTGCTCGCGCACCAGGTCGGTATAGTCGGGATGAACGAACTCGGGGAGCGCTCTGCCCTGGAGGCGGAGCGGATCGTTGCTGCCGACGAGCGCCGCGAAACGGTCGTTCGCAAACATGACGTGCTCGCGATGCACCGCCAGCGCTTCGTGCAGACCGCCGAGCAGGCCGACCAGCGAGCGCTCGCGCTCGTTGATCATCAGGTCTCTCATCGCCAGCTGCTCCAGCAGGCGATTGGCGTTGTCGGCTAGACGGCCGGCGATGCTCCCGGTGTGCACACGCTCGGCATACCGCCCGTCGCGCACGATCCCGGCGAGCTGGTCCGCGGCGCGCGTCAGCGCAGTGGCGCGGCGCTCGCGCCAAACGAGTACGCCGAGCAGCACCAGAACCGCAAGAGCCAAAGCACTAGCTAAAGTCCCTAGAAGGGCGCCCACATTGAACCGCCGGTCTTGACCTTCATCCCCTTCGTTTGCGCGATGCGCAACGGTCTGGATTTGTCGTTTAAGGGAGCATAGCGAACGGCCCTGACTAAAGGCGCAGGGATTGACCATATTGTACGCGGTGCAGCCACGCGATCGTCCGCAATCCGGCGCTCGCCGGCACGCTCTCACCGCCGCGACGAGCGGTTGACCATAAGCTTGTATGACGTAATCAAAGCCCTTACCCTTTGCGGCCCCCGTTCGCTACCGACCCACTTCGGATAACTTGGCCGCATGAATCTTCAAGCCGCGCGCGAGCAGATGGTCGAGCAGCAGGTCCGCGCCTGGGACGTGCTCGATGAACGGGTTTTGCAGACGATGCTCCAGGTGCAGCGCGAGGAATTCGCGCCACTGCGTTACCGCGACGTCGCGTTCGCGGACTCCCCGATCCCGCTGGCGCACGGGCAGACGATGCTGCCTGCGAAAGTGCACGGGCGGATCCTGCAGGCGCTGGCGGTCGAGCCGGGCGATGTCGCCCTGGAAGTCGGCGCTGGCAGCGGTTACCTCACCGCGTGCCTCGCCAAGCTGGCCTCGCGCGTGCGCTCGCTGGAGATTTTCCCGGAGCTGGCCGAGCAGGCGCGCACCAACCTGCTCGCGGCGCGGATCAACAACGTGGCGGTGGAAGCCGCCGACGGCCTGCAGCTGAACGAGCAGTCGAGCTACGACGTGATCGCCGTGACCGGCTCGCTGCCGCTTTACGACGAGCGCTTCCAGCAGGCGCTGCGCATCGGCGGCCGCCTGTTCGTCATCGTCGGGCAATCGCCGATCATGGAAGCCTGGCGCGTGGTGCGGGTCGGCGAGCGCGAGTGGCAGCGCCAGGGCCTGTTCGAGACCGTGGTCGAGCCGCTGGTCAACGCGCCGCGGCCGTCGGCGTTCCTGTTCTGATCCTGTAACCTTTCGGCCCCCAGCCGGGTTCTTCGCACGAGTAATCGTCATGGCCGTTGCCGAAATCACCCCGACAGAGTTCGTTGCTCGCCGTCAAAGCGGCGAGTCGCTGACGTTGCTTGACGTCCGCGAAGACTGGGAGCTGGGCGTCGCCAGCGTGCCGGACGTCGTGCATATCCCGATGGGCGAGGTCGCCGATCGTCTCGGCGAGCTCGATCGCGGCCGCGAAGTCGTGGTGCTGTGCCGCTCGGGACGCCGGAGTCTGCAGGTCGCGAACTTCCTGCAACAAAACGGCTTCCGGGCGGTCAATCTGGCCGGCGGCATCCTGGCGTGGTCGCGCGAGCTCGATGCAACCATTCCGACGTATTGACGCGTCGAAGTGATGGAAGGTGTCCGCGGTGTCCGCGCAGCACGGGTCGCCGGTAGCGGCTCGCTGTTCGCCGGTCGCTTCTAAAATTAAATCGCGGTCGTGTCATCATGGCGCGACCTTGCTTCAGGAACAGCGCCTGCGAGGCGCCGACGGGAACAACAAACATGACGCTACGTGTGCGGATCCTTGCGGCTTGCGGTTTCTCGCTGTTTGCCGGTGCGCTTCACGCCGCCGACCTGTTGAGCGTCTACGAGCGGGCGCTGCAGAACGATCCGCAGATACGCGAAGCGGACGCCAACCGGCTCGCGAGCCGCGAATCGAAGCCGCAGGCAGTCGCAGCGCTGCTGCCGCAGTTCAGCGCGAGCGGCCAGTACTCGAAAGACGAGCAGACAATCGGGCAAACCACACTCATCAATTCCGACCCCACTGACGAGAACAGTCCGCTGGTGCCGGCGACCATCAGCCGTGACGCCGACGGGCACACGCGACAGTACGACCTGACTCTGCGGCAGACGCTGTTCCGCTGGGATCAGTGGGCTGCGCTCAAGCGCGCCGACGAACAAGTCGCGCAGGCAGAAGCGGACTACCAGGCGGCCCAGCAGGATCTGATCCTGCGCACTTCGCAGCGCTACTTCGATGTGCTCGCCGCGCAGGACACCGTCGATGCGGCGCAGGCGACGCTCGAAGCGTTCTCGCGCCAGCTCGAGCAGGCGGACAAGCGTTTCGAGGTCGGCCTGATCGCCATCACCGACGTGCAGGAAGCGCGTGCGGCGCATGACCAGGCCGCTGCGTCGGTCATTCAGGCGAAGCGCGCGTTGGCGACTGCGCGGGAGCTGCTGCGCGAGCTGACCGGCGAGCCTTTCGACACGCTCGCGGGCCCGATCGATGACTTGCCGCTCGAAGCGCCGAGCCCGGCCGACGAGGAGCAGTGGGTCACGCACGCGCTCGATCAGAACCTGCGCGTCGTCTCTGCGCGCCTCGCCACCGACATCGCGAAGCAGGACGTGAGCGTCGCGCGTGCCGGGCATCTGCCATCGATCGATATCGTTGCGAGCCGTCAGGACCAGGATTTCAACGGCACGCAGGTCGGCCGCAACGCGGTCGGCGAGACCACTCCGCGCAGCCCCGGCGACCAGAATCAGAGGAACGATTCGATCGGGGTGCAGGTCACGGTTCCGATCTATTCCGGCGGCGCGACGTCGTCGCGCGTGCGTCAGCGCGTGTATCTGCATCGCGCTGCGCGCGAGCGTCTCGAGCGCACGAATCGCGAGACGGAGCGGGCAGCGCGCGACGCATACCTCGGCGTGCTGAGCGAGATGTCGCGAGTGCGCGCGTCGAAGCAGGCGCTGGAGTCGAGCCGCACGGCGCTGCAAGCGACCGAGGCGGGATTCGAAGTCGGCACGCGCACGACGGTCGACGTGTTGCAATCGCGCCGGCAGCTGTTCGATGCGCAGACGACGTACTCGCGCAGCCGCTACGATTACATCCTGAACGTCCTGCAGCTGCAGCTCGCGACCGGCACGCTCGATCGGGCGGATCTGGAGAAGATCAACGCGTTCCTGAAAGAGCGCGCGATCACTCGCTGAGCGCCGGGCTTCGGCCTGACGCTGCCACGTCAGTGGCCGAGCCGACGTGAGACGGGAGATCTCGGGCAGGTCAAGGGGCGAACCTGGCGCGACGGAGGGCGAGGCGAAGTTTGGTCACCGCAGCGTCCACCCTCAGTTCCGCCTCGCCGCAAACCGTCGCGCACAGGCGCTCGCCTATTGACCTGCCCGGGATCTCCCGTCTCGCGTCGGCTCGAACGGTTCGTGAAAAATCACAGTGCCTCTGCAGACAATGCTTCCAACGTCACGGGTCGTGATTGGAGCTGATGCTTGTCCGAGTTCCCGAGTCGGCCATAGGCGGGTTGCCTGTGCGCGACGGTTTGCGGCGAGCCCGAACTGACGTTGGACGTTGCGCTGACCAAACTTCGGCTCGCCCTCCGTCGCGCCAGGCTTGCCGAAAATTGCGGCCGTCCCCGGCCGTAATTTTCGACGCACAACCGCCACTGGCCGACTCGGGAACTCGGACAAGCATCAGCTCCCAGCCACCGACGTGTCTGTCTGTCTGTGACTGCACAAAACAAAACGGCGCAGCCTTGCGACTGCGCCGTTCGTTGGGAGCGTGAAGCGAAGTGACTACAGCAGCGGCACCAGCAGCAGTGCCACGATGTTGATGATCTTGATCAGCGGGTTGATCGCCGGGCCCGCGGTGTCCTTGTACGGATCGCCGACCGTGTCGCCCGTGACCGCGGCCTTGTGCGTCTCCGAGCCCTTGCCGCCGAAGTTGCCTTCCTCGATGTACTTCTTCGCGTTGTCCCACGCGCCGCCGCCGGTGCACATCGAGATCGCGACGAACAGGCCGGTGACGATCGTGCCGATCAGCAGGCCGCCGAGCGCGCGGATGCCGGCGCCGGGCCCCATCAGGTAGTTCATGCCGAACGCCACGATCACCGGCACGAGAATCGGCAGGAGCGAGGGCACGATCATTTCCTTGATCGCCGCGCGCGTCAGCATGTCGACCGCCTTGGAATAGTCCGGCTTGCCGGTCCCTTCCATGATGCCCTTGATCTCGCGGAACTGACGGCGCACTTCGACGACGACCGAGCCGGCTGCGCGGCCGACCGCTTCCATCGCCATCGCGCCGAACAGGTACGGCACGAGACCGCCGATGAACAGGCCGATGATCACCGCCGGGTCCGACAGCGAGAACGCCACCATCGTGCGGCCGGTCGCCTCGAGATGCGTCTGGAGGTTGTGCGTGTAGTCCGCGAACAGCACCAGCGCGGCGAGGCCGGCCGAGCCGATCGCATAACCCTTCGTCACTGCCTTGGTGGTGTTGCCGACTGCATCGAGCGCGTCGGTGATCTTGCGCACCTCTTTCGGCAGGCCCGACATCTCGGCGATGCCGCCGCCGTTGTCGGTGATCGGGCCGTACGCGTCGAGCGCGACGATCATGCCGGCCATCGACAGCATCGCGGTCGCCGCGATCGCGATGCCGTACAGGTTGCCGAGGCTATACGAGGCCCAGATCGCGACGCATACCGCGAGCACCGGCCACGCGGTCGAGCGCATCGACACGGCCAGGCCGGCGATGACGTTCGTGCCGTGACCCGTCTGCGAAGCGGCTGCGACGCCGCGCACCGGCGCGAACTCGGTCGCGGTGTAGTACTCGGTGATCCAGATCAGCGCGGCCGTGAGGCCGAGGCCGATGACGGCGCACCAGAACAGGTTCATCGAGTCGGCGCCGAGCACGCGCGGCGTGACGAAGTAGAACGCGATCAGCGCGATGACGCCGGCGACTGCCGTGCCGCGATACAGAGCGTTCATGATCTTGCCGCCTTCGTTCGCCTTGACGAAGAAGGCGCCGACGATCGACGCGACGATCGACACCGAGCCGAGCACCAGCGGATAGATGATGTAGCGCATGTCGAGGCCGCCGCCGGCCGCCGTGAACATCAGGCCGCCGAGCACCATGGTCGCGACGATCGTGACCGCGTAGGTCTCGAACAGGTCCGCAGCCATACCGGCGCAGTCGCCCACGTTGTCACCGACGTTGTCGGCGATCACCGCGGGGTTGCGCGGATCGTCTTCGGGAATGCCGGCTTCCACTTTGCCGACGAGGTCGGCGCCGACGTCGGCGCCCTTGGTGAAGATGCCGCCGCCGAGTCGCGCAAAGATCGAGATCAGCGAGCCGCCGAACGCGAGGCCGACGAGGGCGTGCAGCGCGTCCTTGTCCGCGCCGAGCAGCGCGAAGTAGCCGGCGACGCCGATCAGGCCGAGGCCGACGACCAGCATGCCGGTGATCGCTCCGCCGCGGAACGCGACGGCGAGCGCCGGGTTCAGGCCGATGCTCGCGGCCTGCGCGGTACGCACGTTGGCGCGCACCGAAACGTTCATGCCGATGAAGCCGGCGACGCCGGAGAGAATTGCGCCGACTGCGAATCCGCCGGCGGTCTGCCAGTCGAGTGCGAAGCCGAGCACGATGAGCAGCACGACACCGACGACGCCGATCGTGGTGTACTGCCGATTGAGATAGGCGCGTGCGCCGGCCTGGATGGCTGCGGCGATTTCCTGCATGCGCGCGCTACCGGCCGGTTGCCGGTTGATCCAGCCGACGGAGAACACGCCGTACAGCACGGCAAGCACGCCGGCGCCGATCGCGAGCCAAAGCGCGACATCAGTGGACATCAAGTTTCCTCCCTCTTAAGGGGCTGTGTTTGAAGCGGGGTGGCCTGAAAAAAGGCGCGGAACTATACCACAAAGGATTCGGACAGCTTCCTGCGCACCGGGGCGTTCTTGAGCGTCACGTACTGCGGCAGGCCGTCCTTGTAGGGCGGGTAATCCTCGCCCTTGATCAGCGGCTGCAGGTAGCGGCGCGCCTTGGCCGTGATGTGCATGCCATCTTCCGTAATGTAGTCGCGCGGCAGCATCTTCTCGCGGTTCGCCACGTCCTCGAGCTTCGCCGTGCCGATCCTCCACTTGTACGGCTTATCTGCAGTGCGAACGATCGTCGGCATCAGCGAGTTCTGGCCCTTCAGCGCGAGCTCGACCGCGGCCTTGCCGAGCGCATACGCCTGCTCGACGTCGACCTTCGAGGCGATGTGGCGCGCGGCGCGCTGCAGGTAGTCGGCGACGGCCCAGTGATACTTGTAGTTGAGCTTGGACTTCACGAGCTGCGCGAGCACCGGGGCGACGCCGCCGAGCTGTGCATGGCCGAATGCGTCGCGCAGGCCCGCGTCGGAGAGGAACTTGCCCTCGGCGTTCTTCACGCCCTCGGAGACGACGACCGCGCAGTAGCCGAATTTCTCGACGCACTCTTGGACGCGCGCGCAGAACTTCTCTTCGTCGAACGTGATCTCGGGGAACAGGATGATGTGCGGCGCGTCGCCGGTTTTCTCGGCGGCGAGGCCGCCGGCGGCGGCGATCCAGCCCGCGTGGCGTCCCATCACTTCCATGATGAACACCTTGGTCGAGGTCTTCGCCATCGAGGCGACGTCGAAGCCGGCTTCGCGAATCGAGACGGCGACGTACTTCGCGACCGAGCCGAAGCCCGGGCAGCAGTCGGTGATCGGCAGGTCGTTGTCGACGGTCTTCGGCACGTGGATCGCCTGGATCGCGATGCCGCGCTTGTCGGCGAGCTGCGCGACCTTCAGGCACGTGTCGGCGGAATCGCCGCCGCCGTTGTAGAAGAAGTAACCGATGTCATGCGCCTTGAAGACTTCGATCAGGCGCTCGTACTGCGCCGGGTTGTCCTCGAACTTCTTCAGCTTGTAGCGCGCCGAGCCGAACGCGCCCGACGGCGTCCAGCGCAGCGCGCGGATCGACGCCGCGGATTCCTTGCTGGTGTCGATCAGGTCCTCGGTGAGCGCGCCCACGATCCCGTGCCGGCCTGCATACACCTTGGCGATGCGGTTCTTGTGCTTGCGGGCCGTCTCGATGACGCCGCAGGCGGATGCGTTGATGACGGCGGTGACGCCGCCGGACTGGGCATAGAAGGCATTGCGAGGCTTGGCGGAGGGCATGACGGGGACCTTTATTTTCTCGACTCAGTGGAGCCAGTCCGGGGCGCGAAGGATACCAAGGCGGGGCGCGACAGGGTTCGCCCAGTACCCACCGGCCCCTCTTTTCTGTAGGGTAGCGCCTCCTTTGAGGAGGGTCGGACAGAACTATGCGGATCGTATTGCTGGGGGCGCCCGGTTCGGGCAAGGGAACTCAGGCGCAACGCCTGCAAGCCAAATACGGCGTGCCGCAAGTGTCTTCCGGCGACCTGCTGCGCGATGCCGTCGCGCGCGGGACCGACCTCGGCCGCAAGGTCAAGGCCGTGATGGATTCGGGCCAGCTGGTCTCGGACGGCATCGTGCTCGGCCTGATCCGCGAACGGCTCGGCAAGCCCGATGCCGCGCGTGGCTTCATCCTCGACGGCTTCCCGCGCAACATCGACCAGGCGAATGCGCTGAATGCTCTGCTGAAGGAGCTGCGCCAGCCGATCGATGCGGTGCTGCTGCTCGACGTGCGCCGCGAGACGCTGATCAAGCGGCTTGCCGGCCGCCGCACCTGCCCGACCTGCGGCACTGTGTACAACATTCATTCCATGCCGCCCGGCGCGAACACCTGCTCGCGCGATGGCGCGCAGCTCGTCCAGCGTGACGACGACAAGGAAGAGGTCGTTGCGAACCGGCTCGAGGTGTATCAGACGAAGACGCAGCCGCTGATCGAGCACTACTCGAAGTTGGGGCTGCTGCGCGTCGTGGCGGGCGAGGGCGCGCTCGAAGAAGTCTTCGAGCGCATGGAAGCAGCGGCGCTCACGAAGCCCGTCCCGGCCGGCAAGGTGCAGGTGACGACACGCAAAGTGCGCAGCGCGGCCAAGAGCGCGCCGGCGCGCAAGAAGACCGCGCCTGCACGCAAGGCGCCAGCACGCAAGAGTGCGAAGCGCAAGCCGCGCAGAAAAATTGCGAAGAAGACAGCGGCGCGCCGGCCGCTGCGAGCGAAGAGCTCGAAGCGGGTCGCGAAGCGCAAGAGCGCGCGTCCGCGTCGCGCGACGAAGGCGCGACGCAGATGAGAGTCAGGCCTTAGCCTGACTCTTCAATCTCCATTCCCGACTCTCGGGCGGCTGCGACCAGCGGCTCGCCGATGATCTCGCGTCGCCAGCCGCTGAGCAGATGCTCCGTGCGCCGCGAGAACACGAGTTGCTCGACGTCGCGTCTCGTTGCGAGCAACTCCGCGTTGATCTTCGCGTGCAGCGCCGTCTCGCGCGCGAGACCCATGAGCTTCGTGACCAGCGCCACCTGCTGCGGTTGCGGACGCGTCGGCATGCTCGCCGCAACCTCGTTCACTGCAGCGGCGCGCCCGCGCTCGATCAGCGCCAGGATCTCAGCGCCGCGCCGGCGCACGACGCCCGCAGGCACGCTGCCGACTGCTTCCAGATCCTGGGTCGTACCAGGCATGCGCTCGGCGATCTCGCGCAGCGCATCGTCCGCAAGAATCCAGCCGCGCGGCTTGTCGTGGCGGATCGCCGCGGCTTCGCGCCATTGCGCGAGCAACTTGAGCGTGGCGCGCTGTTGCGGCTGCAGCCGCTCCAGTCCCTTGAGCCTGCGCCAGGCTGCATCCGGATCCGCGCCGTGCAGGTCGAGCCCTTCGAGCTCCCGCGTCTCTTCGTACAGCCATTCGAGCCGACCCGCGGCTTGCAGCGCCGCCTGCAGATCCAGGTAGAGCGGCGCGAGGTAGCGGACGTCGTCTTCGGCGTACTGCAGTTGCTCCGGCGTGAGCGGCCGGCGCGACCAGTCGGTGCGTGTGTGTCCTTTCGCAAGCGTGTGCCCGAGGCGTTCCGCCACGAGCGATCCGTAGCCGATCTGCGCCGGATAGCCGAGCAGCGCTGCGGCGATCTGCGTGTCGAAGATCGGTCCGGGCGCGGTCGGGTCGCGCGTCGCGGTGGCCAGCACTTCCAGATCCTGGCGCGCAGCGTGCAGCACCTTCGTCCGCCGCCGATCGCCGAGGAATTGCCACAGCGGCGCGAGATCCGGCAGCGTCAGCGGATCGAGCACCGCGCACGCGCCGCTGTTCGCCGCCTGGATCAGGCAGAGCTTCGGGAAGTACGTGCTCTCGCGCATGAACTCGGTGTCGAGCGCGACGAAGTCGCCGGGCGCAAGATTCTCCAGAGCCTGGAGCAGTTCAGCGGAGGTGATGACCGGCGGCGTGGGTGGCATAGGTGTCCGTGTACAATCCGCCGCAATTATGCACGTTCACATTCTCGGCATCTGCGGCACGTTCATGGGCGGCATCGCGGCGCTGGCGCGCGCGGCCGGCCACCGCGTGACCGGCTCGGACCAGAACGTCTATCCGCCGATGTCCGATCAGCTCAGCGCGCTCGGCATCGAGCTCATCGAAGGCTACGATCCGCAGCAGCTGCAGCTCAAGCCGGACGTCGTCGTGGTCGGCAACGTGATGAGCCGCGGCAACGCGCTGGTCGAAGCGCTGCTGGAAAGCGGCATTCCCTACACGTCCGGCCCCGAATGGCTGGCGCGGCACGTGCTCGCTGGACGCTGGACGCTCGCGGTCGCCGGCACGCACGGCAAGACCACGACCTCCAGCATCCTCGCGTGGATCCTCGAGCACGCGGGTCTCGATCCGGGATTCCTGATCGGCGGTGTGCCGGGCAACTTCAACGTGACGGCGCGGCTCGGCGGCGGTCCGCATTTCGTCGTCGAGGCCGACGAGTACGACACGGCGTTCTTCGACAAGCGCGCGAAGTTCGTGCACTACCGGCCGCGCACCGCGGTGCTCAACAACCTCGAGCACGATCACGCCGACATTTATCCCGACGTCGCGTCGATCCAATGGCAGTTCCATCAGCTGCTGCGGATGGTGCCGCGCAACGGCCTCGTGGTCGCGAACGCCGGCGATGCGAACGTGATGCGCGTGATCGACATGGGTTGCTGGACGCCGGTCGAGCGCTTCGCCGGCACTGTCAGCACCGACACCGCGTGGTACGCATGCGCGCCGCCGGGCGGCGACTACACCAACTTCGCGATCATGCAAGGCAATCGCCGCGTGGGCGACGTCGCCTGGCAAATGCTCGGACGGCACAATGCGGAGAATGCGCTCGCTGCAGTGCTTGCAGCGCGCGGCGCCGGCGTTCCGCTCGAGACCTCGATTGCAGCGCTGAAGGAATTCGCCGGCGTGCGCCGCCGGCTGGAAGTGCGCGGCGTGGTCGGCGGCATCACCGTCTACGACGACTTCGCACATCATCCGACTGCGATCGATCTCACGATCGACGGCTTGCGGCGGCGCATCGGCACTGCACGCCTCGTCGCGGTGCTCGAGCCGCGCTCGAACACGATGAAGCTCGGCACGCATCGCGACGCGCTGGCGAAATCGCTGGAGCGCGCCGATCGCGTCTGGCTGTACCAGGGACCGAACGTCAGCTGGGACGTGGCGGGCTCGGTCGCCGCGCTCGGCGATCGCGCAGCCGTGTCGAAGGATCTCGATCAGCTGGTCGCCACGCTCGGTGCAACGCTCACCAGCGGCGACCACGTGTTGATCATGTCCAACGGCGGTTTCGGCGGTATCCACAAGAAACTCATGGAGCGGCTCGCCAAGAAGTAGGCCTCGCGGTGCCCAGGCGTACGTTATGCGTAGCGCGACCTTTGCAAGCATTCCGTTGTTCCCGCTGCACACCGTGCTGTTCCCGGGCGGCCCGCTGCGGTTGCGCATCTTCGAGCCGCGCTATCTCGACATGGTGAGCCGCTGCATGCGCGAAGACACCGGTTTCGGCGTCGCGCTCATCGTCGCGGGCTCGGAAGCGGGCGGCGCGGCGCAGACGGTCGAGATCGGCACGCTCGCGCGGATCGTCGATTTCGAGCAGCTCGAGGACGGGCTGCTCGGCATCACTGCGCGCGGCGAGCGCCGCTTCCGCATCGTGCACGTCCACCAGGAGAGCGACGGACTGAACGTGTGCCAGGTCGAGTGGTGCGAGGACGAGATGCGCGCCGAAGTGCCGCCGCAACACGCAGTGCTCGCGGAGCTGTTGCGTCGGGCGATCGAGCAGATCGGGCCGGCGTACGGTGGGGTCACGCCTGCTTACGAGGATGCGAGCTGGGTCGGCATGCGGCTCGCGGAGATCCTGCCGCTGGCGCCGATCGAGCGGCAGGAGCTGCTGGAGCTGCACGACGGAGCGGAGCGGCTGCAGTGGCTGCAGACGCGGCTGAACATTCAGGAAGTGCGCGACGAGCCCGACGATAGCTGACGCTGGTACACGCCATACGCGACGACGATGGCGACGAACCAGACGCAGGCGGCCCAGCCGATGACACCGTCATACTGGCCGACGATGAAACCGAACGGCGCGTGGCTGTTCACTACGGTCGTATCGCGCAGTACGAAGATCGCGCAGACACCCGCCGCATGCAGTCCGATGCCGCCCGCAATCGCGCCGGTCCGCAGACGCACCATCGACAGCAACACGCCGAGCGCGACGAGCGCCAGGAACGAGTCGACGAACGCGAGCGGTTGCGCGTAGCGCTCGAACAGACGGCTCAGCACTTCGAAGCCGTGAATCCACGACACTTCTTCCGGCGGCACGCGCAGCTTGCCGCCGAGAAAGTGCAGCGCTGCGTACAGCAGGGTCGGAGCGATGATCGCGACGCGCGCGCTGGAAGTGCGCGCCACCGCTGAAAAGAGGATGCCGCGAAAGAACGTCTCTTCGATGAAGGCGACCGCGAACCCCGACACGATGCCCTTGAGCAGCAGCGGCGGCAGGTCGCCGTCGAGTCCTGGCGTGATCTGTCGCACATCGAGCGCGAGCAGCAGGGCGACGAGCGGCAGCATCAGTCCGATGCCCGCGGCCCAACCGATTCCGAGCTGACGGAAGAACTCTGCGGGGGGCAGGCCGTAGCCCAGCGCCGAGCGGTTCGCGAGGCCGAGCCGTCGCGTCAGCACGAAGAGGCCGATGAGCGCGATGAGCATCGCGAGCCGGTGCATCACGCGGTGCACGGGCTCGACCGACACAGTGCCGACCAGCAGCCATGCCGGATAGGTGAGCGCCGCCGCCAGCAGCAGAGCGCCAGCGAGCAGGGCGACGAACAGAGCGAAAGTGCGCACGGGCAGCGAGTCGGCTTTGCAGATTATTCGATGAAGGACCCGGTTTCTCGCGGCGGCGACAGTAGCACACCTTCGTAGACTGCGGGCTCCCGCGGAAATTCAGACACCAGGAGATCGAGTCATGGAAGAAGCCAGGGCACTCACGATCCTCACGGCTCTCGCCGGCGGGGTCAACCCGCTCACGGGCGAGCTGTTTGCAGTCGACAGCCCGTACCAGTCGCCGGATGTCATACGAGCGCTTTACTGCGCGCTGCGGGCGCTCGAAACAGCGGGCCGCCGGCGCGCGCGCGGACCGGGCGCAAATAGCAACGCAGGCAAACCCTGGAGCGACGACGAGGACCGCCAGCTGCTGTCGGCGTTCGACAACGGTCGGCCGCTCGCGGAGCTAGCGCAGTCGCACAGTCGCACGCGTGGCGGAATCCAGGCGCGCCTCATCCGGCATGGGCGGCTGGCGCCGGAGGGCGACAGGCCCATCGGCGGTCCCGGAAAGTTCCGGCCACCGGCCCGCGGCCGCGATATCAGCTCGTGAAAGGCTTGCATCCCGGGACGGGAGCGGCTTTTTGCCGGCGCGGCACTGTACAATCCACAGCGTTCGAATTCACTGCGTTCGTATGTGCAGCGCCCTCTATCAGCCGATCCTTAACGTCTCACCCGCCCGGCGCACGCTTCGTGTCAACATCATCGGCAAGTCGAACGGCGTCGGCCTCGCGCGCGACATCGATCTGCTGGTGAGCGCGCTGCATGCGGCCGGTCATCTGGTTGACGTGACAATCATCGATGCCGCGCAGGCGAAACGTCGCCGCTCGCCGCTGGCGCAATTTGCGGCGCGTGCGCGTCTCGCATGGGGCGACGCGGCGGCGCGTGCGCGCGCCCCCGGCGCGGACGTCAACGTCATGCTGGAGCACGTGTGGCTGCAGTACCTGGCGACTGCGCCGATCAACGTCGCGGTGCCGAACCCCGAATGGTTCGACAGTCACGATCGCCGCTTCGTGACGGACATCGACAGCGTGTGGGCCAAGACCAGCTATACGCACGACCTGTTCCGCGCGCTCGGCTGCAAGACGACCTATATCGGTTTCGATAGCGAGGATCGGTACGAGCGCGCGATCGCGAAGCAGCGCACGTATTTCCACCTCGCCGGCAAGAGCACGATGAAGGGCACCGATCGCCTGGTGCGGCTGTGGCAGGGCCATCCGGAGTGGCCGCGCCTGATTCTCGTGCAGCACCAGGACGGCGGCGTGACGCCGCCGTCGGCGCCGAACATCGATGCGCGCGTCGGTTATTTTTCGGAAGCGGAGTTGCGCCGTTTGCAGAACGAAAGCCTGTTTCATCTGTGCCTGTCGCTCACGGAAGGGTGGGGGCACTACATTGCGGAAGCGATGAGCGTCGGCGCCGTCACGATCACCGTCGACGCGCGGCCGATGAACGAGCTGGTCGGCGCGGATCGCGGCGTGCTCGTGCCGTATCACGCCACCGGCACGCAGCATCTCGCAACGACGTATCAGTTCGACGTTTCCAGGCTCGAGGAGGCGATCGAGCGCACCATCGCGATGAGCGACGAGGAGTGCGGGCGGCTCGGCGCCGGCGCGCGTGCGTGGTTCGTCGAGAACAAGAGCGGCTTCACCGGCCGCATCGAAGCAGCACTACTGGCGCTGGATCAGACCTGATGACGTTGCAGACACGGGCCGGCATCCTGTTGCTGGCGACAGCGCTCGGCTTTCCCGGGCTCGCGGCAGCGCGCGGCGTCAGTCCTTACCTGCCGCTGAACATGTCTCCCGAGATCGAGCGGCAGATCGAGCAGGTGTTGTTGTTTGCCGGACGCCCGATCGTGCGACGTCCCATTGCAGCCGCAACAGTGCTGGACGCGCTGCCGGACGCCTGCAAGGTGGACGAGGCGCTCTGCAATCGCGTGCGCCGCTACCTGAACAGATACATGGATCACTACGGCGTCACGCACGCCAGCATCGAGGCTGCGGCGACCGAGGACTCGGACCGTACGCGGCCGAACAGCTGGGGCATGTCGGAGGAGGACACGTGGGCCGCGTCGGCCTCGGCGTACTACCAGCCGTCCGACTACGCATTGGTGCAGCTCGGCGGTATTGCCTATCCGGACGTCACGGATCCGACCGGCTCGATGCTGAGCCTCGGCTTCCAGTACGCGCAGCTGGACATCGGCTTCCGCGACCATTGGTGGTCGCCCATGAGCGACAGCAGCATGCTGATCGGCACGCAGGCGCGAACGATGCCCGGCGTCACGCTCTCGAACTACACACCGATCGGCAAGCTCGGCTTGCGCTACGAGGCGTTCATCGCCGAGATGAGTCGCATCGATGACATCGCCTTCGAGGGGCGCACGACCAGCGGCAGGCCCCGACTGGCCGGCTTGCAGGTCGAGATGTCGCCGGTGCGCGGCTGGTCGCTGAGTGCGAGCCGCCTCCTGCAGTATGGCGGCGGCGAGCGCGACCATTCGCTCAGCGGACTGTTCCATGCCTTCTTCCAGCCGAGCAGCTACGACACGATCAGCGACGCCGGGACGAGCACCGAGTTCGGCAATCAGACGGCGGCGCTCACCAGCAGCTTCGTGTTCCCCGCTGCGAATCCGTTCTCGGTCTACTTCCAGTACGCGGGCGAAGACGGCTCGCGGAGCGAAGGCTGGCGGCTCGGCAACGTCTCGCTGTCCGCGGGCATCGACCTGCCGCGGCTGTGGGATCGCTTCGATCTCACCTACGAGATCTCGGACTGGCAGAACGGCTGGTACGTGCATCACATCTATCCCGAAGGCCAGTCCAATCGCGGCCACGTCATCGGTCACTGGGGCGGCGACGATCGCGCGTTCAGGGACGGCGTGGGTGCGCAGAGTCACAGCTTGCGCATCGGCTGGATGCCGTCCTTTGGAGGGCGGTTCGAGCTGCGCTATCGCACGCTCGCCAACGAGGACTACTCGGCTGTCGACTACGAGCGTGAGCACGACCTGGCGTTGCGCTACTCACGCAGCAGCCATCAGTTCGTGTACGGCGCGGAAGTCGAGGTGGGGCGCGACGTCTTCGGCGAGCGTTTCGGTCGCGTCGGCGGCTTTCTGCGTCTCGTGCCCGGGGAGCCCGAGCTGGGCGGCGCCTCGGTCGCGGCGGAGCGCAGCGATCTGAGCGGGCGCGTGCAGGTCTTCGTCGACGGCGGCGTCAACGTCACGCGCCTGGCGTTCAATCCATCGGACAAGGGCGCTACGCCGGAACGGAACGTCACGACCACTGGGCCGCATGCCGCCATCGGCGTCCGCGGCTCAGTGTCGGAGCGCTCCGACTTCGGGACGCGCGTCGAGCTCGACGCAATCGACGGCAGCACGCTGATCGGCGTGCGAGCGATCGACTACCGATATCGCGTGGGCGAGAAACTCGCGCTCAGTTTGTTCGCGGGCGCTGCGCGTTACGGCGTTGCGACGGCGGCTTACGGCTACTACGGCGGTGTCGGCGCGCAGTGGCGCGATGTCGTGAGCGGAGTCGACCTCAACCTCGATGTGCGTGCTTCGGACGCGATCGCCCGCGACGCGCTACTGCCGAGCGATCCCGCCAGCGTGTGGGGCGACGTGGTCTATCACCTGTACAGCGCGAACCTGTACCTCAGCTACCGATTCCGCTGAAGACCTGGCGCGCGGCTGCCACCGTCGCGTCGATGTCCGCGTCGCTGTGCGCTGCCGAGATGAACCCGGCTTCGAACGCCGACGGCGCGAGGTAGATTCCCGCAGTCAGCATCGCGTGGAAGAAGCGCTTGAAGCGCTCGACGTCGCACGCCATCACGTCGGCGAACGAATGCACTGGCCGTGCGCTGAAGAACAGGCCGAACATTCCGCACACATGATTGGTGACGAAGGGCACGCCGGCCTCGCGCGCGGCGGCGTTCAGACCGTCCATCAGACGTTGCGTCTTCTCTGCGAGGCGCTCGTGGAAGCCCGGCGCCGCGACGCCCGTGAGCGTCGCTTGTCCGGCCGCCATCGCCAGCGGATTGCCCGACAGCGTGCCGGCCTGATACACGGGGCCGAGCGGCGCGATGCGCTCCATGATGTCGCGGCGTCCGCCGAATGCGCCGACCGGCATGCCGCCGCCGACGATTTTGCCGAGCGTGGTGAGATCCGGCTTGATCCCGTACAGCGCCTGCGCGCCGCCGAGCGCGACGCGAAAGCCCGTCATCACTTCGTCGAAGATCAGCACGCTGCCGTGCTCGTCGCACACGGCGCGCAGCGTCTCGAGGAATCCGCGCGCCGGCAGCACGCAGTTCATGTTGCCCGCGACCGGCTCGACGATGATGCACGCGATCTCTTTGCCGATGGACGCGAACAGCTCTTTGACCTGGGCGCTGTCGTTGTAGGCGAGGGTGAGCGTCTGCGCGGCGAGCTCCTTCGGCACTCCGGGCGAAGTCGGCACGCCGAGCGTCAGCGCGCCCGAGCCGGCTTTGACCAGCAGCGAGTCGGAGTGGCCGTGATAGCAGCCTTCGAATTTCACGATCTTGTCGCGGCCGGTGTAGCCGCGCGCCAGCCGGATCGCGCTCATGGTCGCCTCGGTGCCCGAGCTGACCATGCGCACCAGCTCGATCGATGGCACGAGCTCGCAGATCTGGCGAGCAACTTGCGTCTCGATCTGCGTCGGCGCGCCGAACGACAGGCCGAGCGCGGCGCGCTCCTGCACCGCGCGCACCACCGGCTCGTAGGCGTGGCCGAGGATCATCGGACCCCACGAGCCGACGTAGTCGATATAGCGGCGGCCGTCGTGACCGAACACGTACGCGCCGCTGGCGCGCTCGACGAACACGGGCTCGCCGCCGACCGCGCGGAACGCGCGCACCGGGGAATTTACGCCGCCGGGAATGTAGCGGCTGGCATCGCTGAACAGGGACACGTTGGACTCCGTCGTCGGCCAAGGGCGCGAGAAGCATAGCCGACGCAGTCACTTGCCCTATAATCCGGAGCCTTCAGCTTCCTGCCCGGCGTTGCTCTCCTTCATGAAAGCTTACATGTGCGTGATCTGCGGTTACGTTTACGAAGAAGAAAAAGGCGATCCCGCATCCGGCATTGCGCCGGGCACGCGCTGGGACGATGTGCCGCTGTCATGGCGCTGCCCGGACTGCGGCGCGGGGAAGGAAGACTTCGAGATGGTCGAGGTGTGAGGCCTACAGCTGCTGCAGCTTGTAGCCTTTGCGCTCGAGCAGGTCGATGACGCTGTCCTTGCCGACCAGGTGCAGCGCGCCGACCACGACCAGGTAGTCGTCCTTGTCGTCGAGCAGCTGCTCGATCTGCGGAACCCACTTGCGATTGCGCTCGACGGTCAGCGGCCGGTACAGGTCGGGATATTCGTCGAAGCCTTCCTGCAGGAGCTTGCCCATCTTCGCCGCGTCGCCGCGCCGCCAGGCGGTGAGCAGATCGTCCAGCTCGCTCGCCATGCGCTGCGCATCTTCCAGGCTATAGAGCAGGAATTCGCGCTGCTGCTTTTCCGGCAGCCGCGCCATGATCTCCAGCTGCTCGCGCGCGGTCTCGAGACCCTGGATCGGCTTGTGGTCTTCGCTCGCGCGCCGGGTCAGTTGCTGCTCGACGCCCGCGGCCGGATCGAAGCCGAGCTTCATCATCTGCAGCTGCGTGAGCGTGATCGCCGCGAACCACGGCTTGAAGCGGTTGAGCCGCGCAGGGTCGACGCTCAGCGGCCGCACCTCGGCCGCGAGCTTCCCGTAAACCTCGGGGCCGACCTGCTGCTGCAGCGACTGGCCCTGCGGCTGCATCGCCAGCTCGGCGACGTCCTGCTGCATCTTCGCGGCATCGAGATCGTCCATGTCGATTTCCATGACCAGCTTCTCGGCAGCCGCGTAAGCGGCGTCGATCGCGGGCGGCAACGTCTCCGTCGACTGCAGCATGTGAATCGAGCCGAGCAGGTAGACCTTGTTGGTCTTGCCCTGCAGGGACCACAGGATGTGCTGCTCGGCGTGGGCGGCCGTGCACAAAAGCAGCGCGACGCACGCGCATGCGAGCGGAGAAGTGCGGATACGCATCGGGGATCGAGTGACTCTATCTACGCCACGACGCTTTGAGCGTAGCTTTCCAGCCAGCAGACTTCCGTCTGGATGGCGCCGTCCGGCATGAGCTCGAGCATACGATAACCGGGCGGGCGGTTGTCGATCGCGAAGTCGGCGCTGCCGGGCAGGAACTGGGCGCAGGTCGCCGGCGTCGCCATGAAGCGCACGCCGTGCACGAAGCTGTCGAGCGATTGATGGACGTGCCCCCAGAGCACGCCGCGCACGTTGGTGTGCTCGCGCACCAGGGCCGCGAATTCGGCGGAGTCGGCCAGGCCGACCTGGTCGAGCCAGTCGCTGCGCATCGGGATCGGCTGGTGGTGCAGGCAGAGCAGCACGTGCTGGTTGCGATTCGCGCGCAGGAGCGTGCGCAGCTGCGCGAGCTGCTCGCCCCCAAGCTCGCCACCGGCGTTGTTGGCGACCCACGAATCGAGCATCACGATCAGCCAGCGGCCGAATTGCCGGTGACGGCAC
This sequence comes from Steroidobacteraceae bacterium, assembly GCA_036004505.1. Lineage (GTDB taxonomy): Bacteria > Pseudomonadota > Gammaproteobacteria > Steroidobacterales > Steroidobacteraceae > Steroidobacter. Next base: position 11,002 of record DASYRK010000069.1, on the reverse strand, counting down.
ACTTCGAACGGGGCGCTGCCGAGCGCTGCGCGCATGTGATCGGGCAGGTCGTGATTGCCGGGCAGGCATAGCACGGGAATCTGCGACGCGCCGAACAGATGGCGGATCCAGCGATAGCCTTCCGGGTCGTCATGCACGAGATCGCCCGTCAACAGGACGCCGTCCGGGCGGCTGCAGCGGCGCTGCGCGTCGGCAATGGCCGCCTGCAGTGCCGGTAACGTCGCTACGCCGCGCAAGCGGCCGGCGGCGTCGCCGAACAGGTGCATGTCGGTGTACTGGATGAGACGGACGGACTGCATCTCGCTAACGTTCCTCGGGCCCGGATCCTGACTACATAATCGCCGGCAATCTACCAACGCCCGGGGGGTCAAAAAGGTGACCAGCGTCTTAGGGACGCCCCGGGCCCGCCACCACTGTCAGATTATTTGCGGTCCGTCTCACTGCCCGGGCGAGTTGTGGCGGGCCTGCGCACCGGGTGTGTGCATTGCCCGACCGGGGTCCTTGGTCCAAAATGCGCGGCCTTCCAGCCCGCTCCCTTGAACGACCGAAGGGGATTACCTTCCGATGCAGACATCGCGCCGCCGGCAGCTTGCCAATGCGATCCGAGCCCTCGCGATGGACGCCGTCCAGAAAGCCAACTCCGGCCATCCGGGCATGCCGATGGGCATGGCCGATATCGCGCAAGTCTTGTGGGGCGACCACTTGCGCCACAATCCCGGCAATCCGCAATGGGCGGACCGCGACCGCTTCGTGATCTCGAACGGCCACGGCTCGATGCTGTTGTACGCGCTGCTGAACCTGACCGGCTATCCGTTGTCGATCGACGACATCAAGGGGTTCCGGCAGCTCGGCTCGCACACCGCCGGCCACCCGGAGCGCGAGCCGCATCTCGGCATCGAGACGACCACCGGCCCGCTCGGCCAGGGACTCGCCAATGCCGTCGGCATGGCGCTTGCGGAAAAATGGCTCGCGGCGTCGTTCAATCGGCCGGGCCTCGACGTGGTCGATCATCGGACCTGGGTGTTCCTCGGCGACGGCTGCCTCATGGAAGGAATTTCACACGAGGCCTGCTCGCTCGCCGGCACGCTGAAGCTCGGCAAGCTGGTGGCGTTCTACGACGACAACGGCATCTCGATCGACGGCGAAGTGCAGGGTTGGTTCACCGACGACACGCCCTTGCGCTTCGAGGCGTATGGCTGGCACGTCGTTCGTTCGATCGACGGTCACAATCCCGCAGCCGTGCAGGCCGCGATTACCGAGGCGCTGGCGCAGAAGGATCGTCCGACGCTGATCTGCTGCCGGACGATCATCGGTTTCGGCGCGCCGAACAAGCAGGGCACCGAAGCGACGCATGGCGCGGCGCTCGGCGCCGATGAAGTCGCCGCCGCCCGTCGCGAGCTGAACTGGCCGTACGAGCCGTTCGTGATCCCGGACGACATCCGCAAGGACTGGGACGCGCACGAGCGCGGCGCTGCGCAGGAAGGCAAGTGGCGCGAGCGGTTCAACGCCTATCGCGCGAAGTTTCCCGAGCTCGCCGCCGAATTCGAGCGGCGCATGCAGGGCGAGCTGCCCGCCGCGTGGCAGGACATCGTCAACGACTTCGTGACGCAGACCGTGCAGGCGAACGCGAGCGTCGCGACCCGCCAGGCCTCGCAGCAGACGCTGAATGCCTTCGGGCCGAACGTGCCCGAGCTGTTCGGCGGCTCGGCGGACCTCACCGGCTCGAACAACACGAACCGCAAAGACTCCAGGCCGTTCACCGGCGACGATCCGTCCGGGAACTACCTGCACTACGGCGTGCGCGAGTTCGGCATGTCCGCGCTCATGAACGGCATGGCGCTGCACGGCGGCATCATTCCCTACGGCGGCACGTTCCTCGTGTTCACCGACTACGCGCGCAATGCGCTGCGCATGTCGGCCCTGATGAAGCAGCGCGTGATCTACGTGATGACGCACGACTCCATCGGTCTCGGCGAGGACGGCCCGACGCACCAGCCGGTCGAGCATGTGCCGAGCCTGCGCATCGTTCCGAACATGACCCTGTGGCGGCCGTGCGATGTCACGGAGACCGCGCAGGCGTGGGCGGACGCAATCGAGCGTCGCGGAGGTCCCACGGTGCTGGCGCTGACGCGCCAGGCGCTGCCGGGGCAAGCGCGCACCGCGGAGCAGGTCGCTGCGATACGCCGCGGCGGTTACGTCCTGAAGGACTGCGAGGGCACGCCCGAGCTGATTCTGATCGCGACCGGCTCCGAAATCGGTCTGGCGGTGGAAGCCGCGCGCCAGCTGCAACAAAAGGGTCGCCGCGTGCGTGTAGTTTCGATGCCGTGCACCAGCGTGTTCGACGCGCAGGACGACAGCTATCGCGAACGAGTGCTGCCGCAGCAGGTCGAACGCCGGGTCGCGATCGAAGCGGCGGCGCCCGACACGTGGTACCGCTACGTCGGGCCGCGCGGCGCGATCGTCGCCATGCATTCGTTCGGCGCCTCCGGCGTCGCCAAGGATTTGTTCAAACATTTCGGGTTCACGCCCGAGAACGTCGTCGCGGTCGCCGAGCGGCTGTAGGTACCTGAGGTAACGAGAATGCCCATCAAAGTCGGAATCAACGGTTACGGCCGCATCGGCCGCAACGTCCTGCGCGCGCTGTACGAGGCGAATCGCCAGAAGGAAATCCAGATCGTCGCGCTCAACGACCTCGGCGACGCGCAGACCAACGCGCACCTGACCCGCTACGACACCGTGCACGGCCGCTTCAAGGGCGACGTGCAGGTCGAGGGCGACGCGATGATCGTCAACGGCGATCGCATCAAGGTGTTCGCCGAGCGCGACCCGGCGAAGCTGCCGTGGGGCCAGCTCGGCGTCGACTACGTGTTCGAGTGCACGGGCCTGTTCACCAGCAAGGCGAAGGCGGGCCTGCATCTGAACGGCGGCGCGAAGCGCGTGGTGATTTCCGCGCCGGGCGAGAAGGACGTCGACGCGACGATCGTCTACGGCGTCAACCACAACACGCTGAAGGCGAGCCACACGGTGATCTCGAACGCGTCCTGCACGACCAACTGCCTGGCGCCGCTCGCCAAGGTGTTGCACGACAAGATCGGCATCGCGTCCGGCATCATGACCACGATTCATTCGTACACGAACGACCAGGTGCTCACCGACGTGTTCCACAAGGACCTGCGGCGCGCCCGTTCGGCGACGATGTCCATGATCCCGGCGAAGACCGGCGCCGCCGCGGCGCTCGGCCTGGTGCTGCCGGAGCTCAACGGCAAGCTCGACGGCTTCGCGGTGCGCGTGCCGACGATCAACGTCTCGCTGGTCGACCTGACGTTCCAGGCGAAGCGCGCGACCACGATCGAGGAGATCAACGCCGCGATGAAGGCGGCGGCGAACGGCCCGCTCAAGGGCATCCTCGCGTACAGCGACGGTCCGCTGGTCTCGGTCGATTTCAATCACGATCCGCATTCCTCCACCTACGACGCGACCATGACCAAGGTCATCGATACGACGGTCAAGGTGTGCTCGTGGTACGACAACGAATGGGGCTTCTCGAACCGCATGCTCGACACCACGCTGGCGTGGTCGAAGGTCTGAGCGAGATGCCCATTCTTCGCATGACCGATCTCGCGCTGCGCGACCAGCGCGTGCTGATCCGCGAGGATCTGAACGTGCCCGTGCAGGACGGGGCGGTGACGAGCGACGCGCGCATCCGTGCGTCGCTGCCGACGATCCAGGCGGCGCGCAACGCAGGCGCCCGCGTGCTCGTGATGTCGCACCTCGGGCGTCCCGAGGAAGGCGTGTACAACGAGGAGTTCTCGCTCGCGCCGGTGGCGAAGCGCCTCGCCGAGCTGCTCGGCTACAAGGTGCGCTTCGAGAAGAACTGGCTCGACGGCGTGGAATGCGCCCCGAGCGAAGTGGTGCTGCTCGAGAACGTGCGCTTCAACAAGGGCGAGAAGAAGGACCAGGAAGATCTCGCGAAGCGCATGGCCGCGCTCTGCGACATCTTCGTGATGGACGCGTTCGGCACTGCGCACCGCGCTGAAGCGAGCACGCACGGCGTTGCGCGCTTCGCGAAAGTTGCGTGCGCCGGCCCGCTGCTGATGAACGAGCTCATCGCGCTGGAGACGGCGCTGGACAAGCCGAAACGGCCGCTGATCGCGATCGTCGCCGGCTCGAAGGTCTCCACGAAGCTGACGGTGCTGGAGAGCCTGCTCGGCAAGGTCGACAAGCTCATCGTCGGCGGCGGTATCGCCAACACGTTCCTGCTCGCCGAGGGCTACGGCGTCGGCAGGTCGCTGGTCGAGGCGGAAATGGTCGACATCGCGCGCAACCTCCTCAACCGCTCGGCCGAGCTCAAGGTCGAGATTCCGCTGCCCAGCGACGTCGTCGTCGCGAAGGAGTTCTCGGCGAGCGCCGAGGCCGACGTGAAAGCAGTCGGCAACGTCGCGCCCGAGGAGATGATCCTCGACATCGGCCCCGACACGGCTGAGCGCTTCGCGCGCATGCTGAGCGACGCGGGCACGATCGTCTGGAACGGCCCGGTCGGCGTGTTCGAGTTCAACCAGTTCGGCGAAGGCACACGCACGCTGGCGCAGGCAATTGCGCGCAGCCCCGCGTTCTCGATCGCCGGCGGCGGCGACACGCTGGCCGCCATCGAGAAGTACCGCGTCGAAGACGACATTTCGTACATCTCCACCGGCGGCGGCGCCTTCCTCGAGTTCCTCGAAGGCAGGAAGCTGCCGGCCGTGGCAGTGCTGGAGGAGCGGGCGAACACCTGATGCAACGTCGAACGAAGATCCTGACGACTCTCGGCCCGGCCACCGACAATCCCAAGGTGCTGGCGGACATGCTGCGTGCGGGCGCGGACGTGGTCCGCGTCAACTTCTCGCACGGCGAGGTGCAGGCGCACGCCAAACGCGTCGAGATGGTGCGCTCCGTCGCCGAGCAGGTCGGCAAGTGGGTCGCAGTGCTCGGCGACCTGCAGGGCCCGAAGATCCGCATCGAGCGGTTCGCCGACGGCAAGGTGATGCTGAACGAGGGCGACGAGTTCGCGCTCGACGTATCGCTCGATGCGCGCGCGGGCACCGCCTCCGCTGTCGGCGTCGCATACAAGAGTCTGCCGAAGGACGTGCGCGCCGGCGACACGTTGCTGCTCAACGACGGTCAGCTCGTGCTCGACGTGACGGCCGTGAACGGTCCGCGGATCGATACGCGCGTCGTGATCGGCGGCGAGCTGTCCGACAACAAAGGCATCAACAAGCAAGGCGGCGGTCTGTCGGCGGGAGCGCTGACCGACAAAGATCGCACGGACATCAAACTTGCGGCGCAGCTAGGCGTCGATTATCTCGCGGTTTCGTTCGCGCGCGACGGCTCCGACATGGACGAGGCGCGCGAGCTGCTGCGACGCGAAGGCGGTCAGGGTCACCTGGTCGCGAAGATCGAGCGCAGCGAAGCGCTCGTGAACCTCGATCGCATCATCCAGGCGAGCGACGCGGTGATGGTCGCGCGCGGCGATCTTGGCGTCGAAGTCGGCTACGCCGAGCTGACCGGACTGCAGAAACACATCATCTCGGCGACGCGCAAACGCAATCGCGTCGTCATCACCGCGACGCAGATGATGGAGTCGATGATCCACAATCCCGTGCCGACGCGCGCGGAGGTTTCCGACGTCGCGAACGCCGTGATGGACGGCACCGACGCGGTGATGCTGTCCGGCGAGAGCGCGGTCGGCAAATACCCGGTCAAAGCCGTCGAAGCAATGTCGCAGGTCATTCTCGGCGCGGAGAAGTACGAGTCGTCGCACTCGCCCGTGCGCCACCGCATGGAGAGCGGCGTGTTCGAGAAGACCGACGAGGCGATCGCGATGGCGGTCATGTACACGGCGAACCACCTCAAGGTGCGCGCGATCGTGGCGTTGACCGAGTCGGGCTCGACGCCGCTGTGGATGTCGCGTATCCGCTCGGACATCCCGATCTACGCATTCACGCGCCACGAAGTGACGCGCCGCCGGGTGATGCTGTATCGAGGCGTCTACCCGGTGACGTTCGACATCACGCACACCGACGCACAGGCGCTGTACGCAGACATCTTCAAGCTGATGCTGCAGACGAAGATGGTTGACCCGGGCGACCGCATCATCCTGACGAAAGGGGAGCTGACGGGCGTGTCCGGCAAGACCAATGCGATGAAGATCCTCGAAGTGCGGGCCTGACGCCCGACGCATGCGGCCGCTCCGAATCGTCGGCTACTCGACGCTCGCGCTGGCCGCGCTGCTCGTGCTCGCGTGCGTGGCCGGCTACTTCACGCTGCGCGCGAGCCTGCCGCGGCTCGACGGTGAAATCGCCTCGAAGGAACTGCAGGCCCCGTCGACCATCGCGCGCGACGAGCTGGGCACGCCGACGATCCGCGCTGCCTCGCGCCGCGACCTGGCATTCGCGACCGGCTACGCGCACGGCCAGGATCGCTTCTTCCAGATGGATCTCATGCGCCGCGTCGCGGCCGGCGAGCTGGCGGAGTTGCTCGGCAAGCCGCTGATCGAGATGGACGAGAAGTTCCGCATCCACGGCTTCCGGCGCATCGCGGCCGCAATCGTCAACGACAACACTGCTGTCGATCGTGAGCTGCTCGACGCGTACGCCACCGGCGTCAATCAAGCTCTGCAGGATGCCGGCGCGAGGCCGTGGGAGTACTCGCTGTTACGCACGCAGCCCGCGCCGTGGCGCGTCGAGGACTCGGTGCTCGTCGCGTTCTCGATGTATCTCAATCTCAACGATTCGAGCGGCGAGGGGGAGATCATGCGCTGGCGGCTGCGCGAAGTGTTGCCGCCGCAGCTGTACGACTTCCTGCATCCGCTCGGCACCGAGTGGGATGCGCCGCTGGCCGGTGGCAAGTGGCGGGTCGGTCCGATCCCCGGCGCGGAGACGTTCGATCTTCGCTCGGGTGAAGCGCGCAGCGCGGCACTGAACGCACCGCCGCTGGGTGCCGGGAGAGAAAAAGAGGGGAAACTGAGCAGCGCAGCATTAGCTGCCGACCTGCTGCCTTCCTTGCGCTTTCCTGATGCTGCACTGCTCAGTTTCCCCTCTTTTTCTCTCCCGGCACCCCCTCCGGACGATGAGTCGTTCGTCGGCAGCAACAGCTGGGCGGTCGCGGGCACGCACGCGCAAGGCAACGCTGCGTTGCTCGCGAACGACATGCACCTGAGCCTGCGGCTGCCGCACATCTGGTATCGCGCACGATTGATCGTGGAGTCGGGCAACGCCGCGCCGCGCGATCTGGTGGGCGTGACCCTGCCGGGCCTGCCGATGCTCATCGCGGGCAGCAACGGTCACATCGCGTGGGGCTACACGAACAGCTACGGCGATTGGTCGGATATCGTCATCGTCGAGACGGATCCTCAGAATGAGGAGCGTTACCTCACCGACAGCGGCTCCGAGCCGTTCGAGATTCGTGACGAGACGTTGAAGGTGCGCGACGCCGCCGATGCCTACCTGGTCGTGCAGAACACTCGCTGGGGTCCGGTCGTCGACCACGACGAAGCGGGCCGGTCGCTGGTGCTCGCCTGGACGGCCCACGATCCGCGCGCGACCAACCTGCACATGCTCGACTTCGAGACGGCGGCGAACGTCGACGAAGCGCTCAACGTCGCGAACCGCGCGGGCGGCCCAGTGCAGAACGTGCTGGTCGCCGATACGAACGGTCGCATCGGCTGGTCGCTGATGGGCCAGGTGCCGGTGCGTGCGAGCTACGACTCCACGCTGCCGCACTCGTGGCGCGAGCCGGGCGGCGGCTGGACCGGCTGGCGCGCACCGAATGAATATCCGCGCATCACCGATCCTGCGCCGGGACGGTTGTGGACCGCGAACGCGCGCACGATCGATGTCGACACGTGGCTCGCGTTTCTCGGCGACGGTGGCTATGACCTCGGCGCGCGCGCGGCGCAGATACGCGACGACTTGTTGGCGCTGTCGACGGCGACACCGCAGGACATGCTGGCGATCCAGCTCGACGACCGTGCGCTGTTCCTCACGCGCTGGCGCGACCTGTTCCTCGGCCTGCTCGACGATGCCGCGATCGCCGATCATCCGCTGCGGGCGCAGGCCCGGCAGCTCATCGAGAAATGGTCCGCGCACGCGGCCGTCGACGACGCGGGCTATCGCATCGTGCGTGCGGCCCGCTTGCAGATCCGCAAGGACGTTTTCGCATCGCTCACGGCAACGGCGCGCCAGCGATTTCCAGAGGACAAGTTCGCGCCCTCGGGGCAGTTCGAGGGGCCGTTGTGGCAGCTCGTGACGCAGCGGCCGATGCACCTGCTCGATCCGCACTACCAGTCGTGGCAGGCGGCGCTGCTCGGCTCGATCGATCGCGCGCTCGCTGACCTGCAGAAAGACTGCAAAGAGCTGTCGCGCTGCACGTGGGGTGAGGCGAACGTGCTGCACATGAGACATCCGATGTCGCCGTCGTTGTCGTTCGCGGGCCGCTGGCTCGACATGCCGGCGCAGCCGCTGCCCGGTGATGCGCAGATGCCGCGAGTGCAAGGACCTGCTTTCGGCTCATCGCAGCGACTGGTCGTCTCGCCCGGACACGAAGCGCAGGGCTCGCTGCAGATGCCGGGCGGCCCCGTCGATCATCCGCTCTCGCCGTTCTACGGTGCGGGCCACGACGATTGGGCGCGCGGCAAGCCGACGCCGCTGCTGCCCGGCGCCGCGAAGCACACACTCACGCTGCGCCCAGCTGCTACTCTCTGACCTGCGAATTCCCTGTTCCGGAGTCCTGATGTCCGCACGCTTTCACGGCACCGACAGCTACGTCGCTACCGAAGACCTGATGATGGCCGTGAACGCGGCCGTGACGCTCGGCCGCCCGCTGCTGGTCAAGGGCGAGCCCGGCACCGGCAAGACGCAGCTGGCCGAGGAAATCGCGGGCGCGTTGCAGCGGCCGCTGTACCGCTGGCACATCAAGTCGACCACGAAGGCGCAGCAGGGGCTGTACGAATACGACGCCGTCTCGCGCTTGCGCGACTCGCAGCTCGGCGAGGAGAAGGTGCACAACGTCGCGAACTACATCATCAAGGGCCGGCTGTGGGAGGCGTTCGAGAGCGACGTGCAGCCGGTGCTGCTGGTCGACGAGATCGACAAGGCCGACATCGAGTTCCCGAACGACCTGCTGCACGAGCTCGACCGGATGGAGTTCTACGTGTACGAGACGCGCCAGTGGATCAAGGCGACGCACCGGCCGATCATCGTCATCACCAGCAACAACGAGAAGGAGCTGCCGGACGCGTTCCTGCGGCGCTGCTTCTTCCACTACATCCGCTTTCCGGACACCGCGACGATGGAGCGCATCGTCGACGTGCACTACCCGAACCTGAAAAAGGAGCTGCTGGCGGAGGCGCTGACGACGTTCTTCAAGGTGCGTGAGATGCCGGGCCTGAAGAAGAAGCCTTCGACCTCCGAGCTGCTCGACTGGATCAAGCTGCTGCTCGCCGAGGACATCCCGCCGGAAGCGCTGCGCACCGACGATCCGAAGAAGGCGATCCCGCCGCTGTACGGCGCGCTCCTGAAAAACGAGCAGGACGTGCACCTGTTCGAGCAGCTCGTGTTCCTGCATCGCCGCCAGGGGCGGTGAGCAGCGAGGCCGCGCCAGCATGCTCGTCCCGTTCTTCTTCAAGCTGCGCGAAGGCGGCGTGCCGGTCTCGATCACCGAGTTCCTGACGCTGCTCGAAGCGCTCGAAGCGCGGGTCGCGCAGGCGAGCGCGGAGGATTTCTACTACCTGTCGCGCGCCTGCCTGGTGAAGGACGAGCGGCATTTCGACCGCTTCGATCGCGCGTTCGCCGCGCACTTCAAAGGCGCGGAGGAATTGTTCGAGGCGCTGCTCGCGCGCATTCCGCAGGAATGGCTGCAGCGCATGGGCGAGCGCACGCTGTCGGCGGAAGAGAAGGCGAAGATCGAAGCGCTCGGCGGCTGGGACAAGCTGATCGAGACGCTCAAGAAGCGGTTGGAGGAGCAGAAGGCGCGCCACCAGGGCGGCAGCAAGTGGATCGGCACCGGCGGCACTTCGCCGTTCGGCGCGTACGGCTACAACCCCGAAGGCATCCGCATCGGCCAGGACGAGTCGCGCAACCGCCGCGCGGTCAAGGTGTGGGACCGCCGCGAGTACCGCAACCTCGACGACCAGATCGAGCTCGGCACGCGCAACATCAAGATCGCGCTGCGCAAGCTGCGGCGCTTCGCGCGCGAGGGCGCGGCCGATCAGCTCGATCTGGACGGCACGATCGACTCGACCGCGCGCAACGCAGGTCTGCTCGATCTGAAGTTCCAGCCGGAGCGGCACAACGCCATCAAGGTGCTGCTGTTCCTCGACGTCGGCGGCTCGATGGACGACCACGTGCGCGTCTGCGAGGAGCTGTTCTCCGCGGCGCGCACCGAGTTCAAGCACCTCGAGTATTTCTATTTCCACAACTTCGTGTACGAGAGCCTGTGGAAGGACAACCGGCGCCGCCACGTCGAGAAGATCCCGACGCTCGAGGTCATGCGCACCTACGGCCACGACTACAAGCTGATCTTCGTCGGCGACGCGACCATGAGCCCGTACGAGATCGTGCAGCCGGGCGGCAGCATCGAGCACTGGAACGAGGAGGCGGGGGCGGCGTGGATGCAGAAGCTGGTTCGCACCTGGCCCCATCACGTGTGGCTCAATCCCGAGCCGCAGCAGCGCTGGGATTACACGCCTTCGGTGCAGATCACGCGTGAGCTGATCGAGGAGCGGATGTTCCCGCTCACGCTCGGCGGCCTCGATCAGGCGATCAAGGCGCTGCACTAGCGCCGCGCGCAGAGATCCCCAACCGTGGAGCGATCAGTCTGGAGCGGCCGTGTGGCGTTATGGGTCTGGTCGATTGTCGGCGTGCCAGGGTTGGCTGCGGCGGCTACCCACAGTCCATGCATTGCGCCGGCCGGCGCGACGCCTGTCGAGTTCCGGTCCGGTCAAAACGTGCTGCGAGGTTTTCTGGAT
>DASYRK010000068.1:0-48942 GCA_036004505.1 Steroidobacteraceae bacterium | reverse complement strand
GTAATCTTTGGAGCGGGCCCTTCATCCGTCGAACGACTTCGAGACCGAGGTGGCGCTGCGCTTCGGCATCCTGCCGAATTTCTTCCGTTCGGCGCCGGCCGCGCCCGAGCTGATTCAGCAACTGTGGGGATTCGCGAAGGCGGGTTATCTCGACAACCCGATGCCTGCCGTTCTCAAGGAACGGCTGTTCGTCTGGCTTTCGCGTTTCTGTCCGATGCGCTATTGCAGCGTGAGGCACGTCGGGTTCCTGCTGGGGGGAAGCCACGGACGCTCTGCGGGCGATGCTGCGGCCGTTCCCCAAGCGGTTGCTGAAGTTGTGAGACTGCTGCGGCGCCCCACGCCCTGGCAACGCGACATGGCTCTGGTTTATGCGCGCCTCGAGAACCTGGCCGAACCGATCGAGCATTGGCCGGGCTCGGATGAAGACATGGAGGACGCCATTTTTGCCTGTGCGGCCGTGATGTTCGTCGAACCGGCCCGCTCGGAGCGGGCAAGACATGCACTGACTCGTGCGGTCGGGCCCCAGCGCTTCGAGTTCTTCAGCGAGTGCCTGGCCTTCATCCGCACCGCGCACTATTGGACGATGCTGCATCCGGAGATCGAGACCGAGGCGGACATGGTAGCGCTGCTGCACGAGCAGGAAGAGCTCGCAAGGCTGCTGGCCACAGACCCCGAGGCGGATCGGTGTGAAATGGGAGAGCGCTTGTTCAGTGAGCTGACCGCGCTGCGTGACCTGCACGAGCGGCAGGAACTGCAGAAGGCCAAGCAGGCGCTGGAAGAAAAAGATCGACAGAAAGATCAATTCATCGCTGCGCTGGCGCACGAGCTGCGCAATCCGCTCGCGACGATTCGTGCCTCGACCGACGCCATGACTCTCATGCGGATCCCCGATGCCCGTGTCGCCGCCCTGGTGCAACGGCTGGATCGGCAGACCACCGCGATGACGAGAATGCTGAATGATCTGCTGGATGTGTCGCGGCTTGCAGTCGGAAAATTGTCGGTGCAGATGGAGTCGATTGCGATGCCAGAGCTGCTGGGAGACGTCCTGGCGGAACATCGGAGTCGGATTGACCTGGCGGGTCTGAGTCTGCAGGTGCAGATTGACGGCACACGCTACTGCGTCAGGGCGGATCGCGTGCGCCTGCGACAAGTCCTCGACAATCTGCTTTCCAACGCCATCAAGTTCACTCCGGCCGGCGGAACCATTCACGTCTCTGTCGCCAGGGCCGGCGCGTTCTGCAGCGTCCGCATGCGCGATAGCGGAGTGGGATTCGATCACAAATTCGCGGCCGAGCTGTTCGAGCCGTTCACGCAGGCGGAGCAGAGCGTCCATCGTCCCAATGGCGGGCTGGGCCTGGGGCTTGCGATCGCGAGTCGTCTGGCGAGGCTGCAAGGCGGATCGCTCGCAGCCATCAGCGCGGGACTCGGGCAGGGAGCGACTTTTACGCTGCAGCTTTCGCTCGTCGAGTAGCTACGCTCAAAGCACGCTGCGATCGAGCTCAGATTCGGCCGTCGCCTGGCTCGTCCGGCGCTGCTTCTTGCGGGTTCGCTTCCTGTTTTCCGGGCAGCGCACTGGCAGTTGTTCCCGACGCTGTCGGCTCACTCGGCGATGTGTGCGCAGAGGCACGCTGTGGCCGCGCCGCGCCGGTGAGCCAGGGTACGGTGCTCCAGGCATCCAGTAACCGGTTCTGGATCTTGTTCGTCACAGAATTGCGTCCGCAGAGGTCCGGGGCTGAGTCGCGTCGTCGGCGCCGACGGCCGGAGTTGCAGAAGGCGTGCGCCCGGTCCATAGCGCCGCCGCTGACAGTGCACACACGATAGCGACGGCAACGAAACTTTTGCGCGGAGACAGAAAGGTGCGCATGCGTGGGCTGCCGTCAGCGCGGCCATCCGGGATCGAAAACTGGGGCATGTTGCCCTTCCTGCTCTGCTTGGTGGAGATAGCGGGAGTGTGCTCCAGGACGGTCTCGGCATCGGTGCGCTATCGAACCTAATCATCCGAGAATGATCTGCACCCGGTGAGTTGCGCCGTCATCCTGTAACGGGATTCGCGCGGTCCCATCCGGCAGCGGCGTGTCATCCACGACTGTGCTGATCACGCCCTGACTGACGCCGCCCGGGTTTTCCACTGCGATCTCATAGCGAGCGGACGCGTGCCTGAAGGTGATTTCGAAACGACGCCACTGCGCCGGAATGCATGGAGTCACGAGCAGGTGATCGCCTTGTTTGCGCAAGCCGAGAATGCTTTCGATGCCGGCCCGGTAGAGCCAGCCCGCCGCACCGGTGTACCAGGTCCACCCGCCGCGTCCAACGTGCGGCGCAACCGAGTACACATCCGCGGCGACCGCGTAAGGCTCGACCTTGTATTGCTGCAATCCTCTGCGCGTATGGCTGTGGTTGACCGGGTTGAGCATCGAGAACAGCGACGCGGCCCGGTCGCCCTGGCCCAGCCTGGCGAAAGCGATGACGGCCCAGGCGGCCGCATGCGTGTACTGCCCACCGTTCTCACGCAACCCGGGCGGATAACCCTTGATGTAACCCGGATCCAGCGAGGTGCGATCGAAAGGCGGCGTGAACAGCAATGCCAGGCCAGTATCGCGCCGGATCAGGTGCTCATCGACAGCCTGCATTGCCTGCGCAGCGCGCAGCGGGTCCGCGGCTCCGCAGATCACGCTCCACGACTGCGCGATCGAATCGATTTTGCACTCCTCGCTCGCGCTCGATCCGAAAGGCGTGCCATCGTCGAAATAGCCGCGCCGATACCATGCACCATCCCACGCTTCGCGCTCGAGCGACTGGCGCAACGCTGCGGCGTGGGCCTGCCATTGCTCAGCTCGCGTCTGCTGATTGCGCGCGCTGGCGACCGGCGCGAAAGCGACGAGCGTGGCGTATAGAAACCAGCCGAGCCAGACGCTCTCGCCGCGGCCCAGCTCGCCGACGCGATTCATGCCGTCGTTCCAGTCGCCCGTGCCGATCAGCGGCAGGCCGTGCGCACCGACGGCGAGGCTGGCATCCAGCCCGCGCGCGCAGTGTTCGAAGAATGTCGCGCTGTCATCGGAGATTGCGGGTTGGAAGTAGGCGTCGTGCTCTTCGACCGCCAATTGCGCGCCCTCGAGGAACTGCTCGACCTCGTCCAGGATCGTGAGATCGCCGGTGACCGTCATATAGTGCGCGGCCGTGTATGCGAGCCAGATGCGATCGTCTGAGATCCGCGTTCGAACACCCTGACCTGTGGGCGGCAACCACCAATGCTGAACGTCGCCTTGTGCGAACTGTCGCCCCGCGGCGCGCAGCAGGTGTCTGCGCGCGATTGCCGGTTGCGAGATCGCCAGCGCCATGCAGTCTTGCAACTGATCGCGGAATCCGTACGCGCCGCTCGCCTGATAGAAGGCTGCGCGCGCCCACATGCGACAGGCCAGCGTCTGATAGAGCATCCAGCCGTTGAGCATGATGTCCATGGATCGATCCGGCGTCTTCACCTGGATCGTTCCGAGCACGTCGTTCCAGTAGCTGCGGACCTCGCGCAGGACCGCATCCAGATCGGTCGAGCGATAGCGCGTCAGCAGCGCTTGTGCTTCGCCGGCGGATGCCGCCTCGCCGAGCAGGAACACGATTTCCGCGGCTTCGCCGGGCGCCAGATCCAGCGGCGCCTGCAGGGCGCAGCACGGATCGAGACCTGCTCCCACGCGACCGGACAGTTGCGCAGCTGCGCTCAGCCCGGCTGGCCGATCCAATCTGCCGTGTCGACCCAGGAACTCGCGCCGATCGCCGGTCCATTGCGTCTGGCGTCCGGCCAGATCGGCGAAGGCCACGCGCGAGCCGAACGCCATGTTCCACGAGTTGCGGGCGAACATCGCGCCGGTGCGCGCATCGATCTCGGTCACGACGAAGGGCGCCGATGCTGCGCGTGCAGTACCGAGCACCCATTCGACGTACGCTGTAACCGAGAGCGTGCGACGGTGTTGCGATGTATTGCGCACGACCAGCCGGGAGATCTTGATGGAGTCGTGCAGCGGCACGTACACGAGCAGGTCGAGCGCCATTTCGGGCCCGTTGTGCTCGAAGCGACTGTATCCATGTCCGTAGCGAACACGATAGCCGGCGGTGTGATCGCGCAGCGGAGCAACCGTCGGACCCCACAGTTCACCGCTCTCTTCGTCGCGCACGTACAGCACTTCGCCGGGGCGATCGGTCACCGCGTCGTTCGACCAGGGCGTCAGTTGATTCTCGCGGCTGTTCATCGACCACGTGTAGCCGCCGCCCTCGACGGACGTCTGAAAGCCGAAGTGTTGATTGGCGATCACATTGATCCACGGTGCGGGCGTCGTCTGGTCCGCTTCGAGCGTCGTGACGTATTCGCGGCCATCGGCGTCGAAGCCGCCCAGGCCGTTGAAGAACTCCAGCTCGGGCGGCACCGTTGCACGCGTACGCTCGCGCGGTTGCGCCTGGTTGGCAGGCGCGCTGGCGGGAACGTCCGGGGGCTGCGCGCGACGATCGAGTTGCTCCTCCATACTGCCGCGCTGGCCAACGAATACTGCTCGCGCCGCCGACGACAACACGGTTCGCGTCTCCGCCGAGACCAGGTCGGTGCGCAAAACGAACACGCTGCCTTTGACGCCATCGACACTTTGCTGTGCCGGCGTGAGCGGCCGTGACTGGCTCATGCGAACTGCAGTTTCCAAAGCGGTCTGCAGATCCTGAACATAGGAAGAGGCCCGCTCGTTCAGAATGACCAGATCGACGGGCAGCTGCTTCATCCGCCAGTATTCGTGAGCGCGCAGCAGCTGTCGCACGATGCCGAGATCGTCGTTGTCATGAATCCGCAGCAGCAGGATGGGAACATCGCCCGAGATCCCTTGTGCCCACAATGCGGTACGCCCGGCGCTGCCGCGTCGAATCGTGTCCGACGAAGGGCGCATCGATGCATCCGTGTACAGGATGTAACCGGCCAGGCGCTGAAACAGAATCGCCTCTTCGGCAGTGATTCCCAGGTGACGCAGTTGCACCTGCGCCTGGGTCCAGGCCAGGGTTGTCGCCCGCACATATGCGTTGGCGTCGTGATGCTTGTCGTACAAGTCGAGCACTGCCGCGCGCGTTGCCGCGGCGGCGGTCCAGAACGACAGGCGCACAGTCGCGCCCGGAGGGATTCGCACTCGATTGCGCAACGCGAATATGGGATCCAGGACCGTGCCGGCCGTGTTGGACAGGCGCCGCCCATCCATCACTGCAACGGGCTCGTGAATCTCGTGTCCGCGGCCGAGAAAGCGCGCCCGGTCGGTTTCGAACTCCTGCGGGCGCAAGACTTCGCCTTCGACGAGCACATGATGAGCCGCCCATATTCCCGGCTCGCCCGGCGAGCGTGCACGGCGAGTCGCCAGCAGCGTGCCCAGCTTCGCCGCGTACTCGGTCTGCACGAAGAGTTTCGAGAAGGCCGGGTGCGCCGTATCGGCAGCAGGCGGCGCCAGCACGAGCTCGCAATAGGAGGTGACATCGAGATCCCGAACCTCGTCGCCGCGGTTCGAGATCGACAGCCGCCGCACGTCCGCGTCGTCTTCGGGCGAAACGAGCACTTGCAGGACCGTGGTGATCGAGCCGTCGCTGCGCGTGAACTCCGCGCGGTCTTCGGCGAACGTTACTTCGTAGCTGTCGGGTTCGACGCCGCTGGGCTGGTATGTGGCCGACCAAACGTCACCGCTGACGACGTCACGCAGGAAAATGTAGCTGCCCGTGTCGTCGCGCGTCGCGTCCTCGCGCCAGCGCGTAATGCCCTGGCCCAGCCACCGGCTGTATCCGGAGCCCGCAGCAGTCAACATCACCGCATAGCGAGAGTTCGCAAGAAGATGCGTTTGCGGCGTGGCATCCTGCGTGGTGTACAGCCGGCGCACCTCCGGCTGTGCGCTGCCGGTGAGCGCCGCTGTCGTGACTTCCTCGGCCCGCGGATGTGCGACTGAAACGTCGCGGGGCGTGCGCTCCTGCAGTAACAGTTCCGTCGCACGCACGCTGGGCTCTGCATGAAACCGCGCGCGCATCCTGCCATCGAACAGCACGTTCGCGATGGCCACGATGGTCATCCCCTGGTGGTGCGCCATGAAGGCTCGCACGATCGCGACATCCGCGCCTTCCGGCAGCCGCGCAGGCGTGTAGTCGAGCGCTTCGTAAAAACCATATCGACCGCGCGCGCCCGCCGCGGCCAGCCGCACGAAATTGCGAGTCGCGGCCTGTGGATCGATCATCGCTGCAAGGCCGGTCGCGTAGGGCGCGATCACCAGGTTCTCGCTCAGGCCGCGCTTGAGACCGAGACCGGGCACGCCGAAGTTCGAGTACTGGTAGGTCAGCTCGAGGTCGCGGGCGTTGTATGCGGACTCCGAGATGCCCCAGGGCGTGTGCAGCGCTGCCCCGTGAGCGATCTGTCGTCGCACGATCAGGCGATTGGTCCGCTCCAGCAGACTCCCGGCAGGCGCACGCATCACCAGCGAGGGCATCAGGTATTCGAACATCGATCCCGACCAGGAGATCAGCGCGGCGCCGTGGCCGATCGACGTGACCGACCGCCCGAGTCGAAACCAGTGGCGAGTCGGAATGTCGTTCTTCGCGATCGCGAAGAAGCTCGCCAGTCGCGCCTCGGAGGCGAGCAGGTCGTAGCAGCTCTCGTCGAGCACGCCTTCGGCGGCGCGGTAGCCGATGGCAAGGAGCTTGCGCTGCGGATCGAGCAGGAAGTCGAAGTCCATCGCCAACGCCATTTCGCGCGCTGCCGCCTCGAGGCGGAGCAATCGCTGATCCAGCGCGCGGCTTGCAGCTTCGCTCTGCGCGAGATCGGCACGCCAGCTTTCGATCGCGCTCTGCACGGCCTGCGCCCAGAACAACATGTCGCCGTGAGCCTCGTCGTCCTGCTCGCTGGCGAGAGCGAGCGCCCCGTCGGTCAGCGTCGCGGCCTGGGCTGCAAGAGCGCCCGCATCGGCATCGAGTCCGCCCTGCAGCGCGTTCAACGCATCTTCGACCTGGTGACGCGTGATGGACTGCGCACGCCGATCGTCCGGCAGTGCTTGCAGCGCCTCGCTGGTGAGCTGTATCGCGTCTTCGATACCCGCGATCGCGGTGGCGCGCGTAACGGCAGAGCCAACGCATTCGCGACACGCGTTGGCGACCGCGATCAGATGCGCCGCGAGGTTGCCGCTGTCAACCGATGAGACATACCGCGGGTCGAGCGGGCGCAAGTCGCGAGTGTCGTACCAGTTGTAGAAGTGACCGCGGTAACGCTGCATCTTCTGCATCGTCGCGAGCGTGGCTTCCAGCCGCTGCACGGTTGCCACCGTTCCTGCCCATCCGCAGTCGCGCGCGCTGACCGTGCACAGCAGATACAGGCCGAGATTTGTCGGCGAGGTGCGGTGCGCGACGACAGGCTGCGGGTCTTCCTGAAAATTGTCGGGCGGCAGCATGTTGTCGTCTGCCGTGACGAACGTCTCGAAGAAACGCCAGGTGCGTCGGGCAACGAGCCGCAGGTAACGCAGCTCCGTCGGCGACACCGGCAGTCGTCCGGCAACCAGCGGTGAAACGCTGATGCCGCGCGCGATTGCCGGCGCCGCGGTCCACAGAGCAGCGAATGGTACGACGATCCACCACGCACCCCGGCCGGCCACGCTGACTGCCACAATCGCAAGGGCGGCAATGACGACGCTCGCACTCATGCGTCGATAGATACCGGGCAGGCTGAGTCGCGAGCTCAGTTGCGCCTGCGCGGCAGTCACCCACTCCAGCAGGTTGCGACGGCTCACGACGAGGCGAAACAGCGTTCGGCCGATGGCGTCCACCATCAGCCACGCCTGGTGTGCGAGAAAAGTGAGGGTGAATACGGTTTGCAGGACTGCGATCCGCAGATCGGACACGAGTGCGCGCAAATGACTACGCGCGACGATCCTGCGTCGTCGCGGCACGATCTCGGCCACCACGGGCAGCAGCGTGGGTACGGCAATGGTCGCCAGAACGAACGCCGTCCACAGCAGTGCAGCGTTGAGTGGCAACAGCCAGCCAGCGACGAGCGCAAGAACACAAGCGGGCGCGGACAAGGAGCGCCGCAGGTTATCGAGCATCTTCCACAGGCCCACCAACGGCAGCAAACCTCTGCCGCTTCTGCCGCCATTGGCGTTTCGACCGGCTGCGTCGCGACGCCCGAATATCCATGGCAGCAACTGCCAGTCGCCGCGTGCCCAGCGGTGGTTGCGCGCGGCGGCTACGTCGTAGCGCGCTGGGAATTCTTCGACCACTTCGATATCGGACGCCAGCCCTGCGCGCGCGAACGTTCCCTCGAACAGGTCGTGACTGAGCAGTGAGCCTTCCGGCACGCGATCGGCAAGCGCGGCCTCGAACGCGTCGATGTCGTAAATGCCCTTGCCGGCGTACGAACCTTCGCCAAGCAGATCCTGATACACGTCGGACACCGCGGATCCGTAGGGATCGATGCCGGTCATGCTCGAGAAGACCCGCTGGAAGAACGATCCTTCGCGACCGACCGGCAGCGAAGGCGTCACACGCGGCTGCAGCACCGCATAGCCCTCGACGACCCGACCCGTCGCAGCGTCGAAGCGGGGTTGATTGAGCGGGTGTGCGAGCTTGCCGACCAGACGCCGCACGGTCTCGCGCGGCAATCTCGTGTCGGCATCGAGCGTGATGACGTAGCGCACGCCGGGCGGGACCGGCGGCGGTTGACCGTCCAGGCCGACGAAGGTGGTATCCGCCGCGCCCCGCAGCAATCGGTTCAACTCGTGGAGCTTGCCGCGCTTGCGCTCCCATCCCATCCACTGGCGCTGTCCTTCGCTCCACACGCGACGGCGATGAAAGAGGTAGAAGCGGTGGCCTTCGGCAGCGGGTCCATGCACGCGATTCAATCGTGCGATCCCATCAGCCGCGATCTGCAGGAGCGCAGCGTCGCCGTCGGTGCTCGCGACGTCAGCGTCTGTCCAGTCCGACAGCAAAGCGAAGTGAATTTCGCCGTGCGAAGCGGCCAGGTAGTGCACTTCGAGACGCTCGATCTGTATCTCTATGTCTTCCGGCGTCGTCAGCAGCGTGGGCACGACGACGATAGTTCTCAGGCGCGCTGGAACGCCCTCGTGCAGCGCCAGTCCCGGCAGCATCGTCGCGCCGAAGCCGCGCGTGATTGCGCGATTGACCAGTGCCACGGCCAAGTCGACAGCCGGAATCGCGCCGAGCAGAGCGAGCAACGCCAGGTGCAGGCCAGTGACGGCCTGGCCGGTCAGTGTCCACAATGACAAGGTGAGACCCGTCGCCGCGAGTGCCAGCACCGCGCCGACATAGCCGCCGACCCCGATCGACACGCTGCCCCGGCCCAACCAATCGCCGATGGGTACGCGATAGTCCACCGCGCGCTCGAAAGCGCGGCGACCGCTGCTGATCAAGTGATAACCCGGATCGGCCGCACGGTTCGGCGTCAAGGTCGAGCTGTTGCCCGCATCATCGCCGACGCGAGCGGCGGCTATCACTGCTCGCGCAATCTCGAGCTCCGTATGCGCGGAGCCGCGCGCGAGCTGCTCGATACCTGTTCGGTACAGCGTGCGCGTCGGGAAGTCCATGCTGGCGAAGTCGCTGGCGTCGCGCAGCACCGCGTCGACCAGGCTCGCGTCCTCGAAGAAATCGGGCCAGTTCACGTCCGAGATCAGCCGCATGCTGGTGATGACGTTGCGGACCGTGACGTTCGACGCGCCCTGCCGCTGATGCTCGTCGCGAACCAGGGCGTCCGACGTCGTTCCCTGCGCAGCCAGCTGATTCTCGAGCCACGACAGCGCTGGGGTTACCCGCGGATCCTGATCGCGCAAGCGTTTGACGATCTGCACGACGAAGGAGGGGGGCAAGCTCGGCGACTGCTCGTGGTAACGAATCAGCGCCTGGAGATCCACGATCGATCCGTTGACGCCCAGCAGCCGGTCCGCGACATCGTCGGCCTGCTGACGCGCAACGCGACTGCTTACGATGCGCTCCGCTGCCCGCCGCAGGTTTTCCACCAGCACGATCCGCAAGGTGATGGCAACTGCCCACAGCTCGCCGATGGTCAGCGGCTGCACCTGCTGATAGGCATGCACGAAGCGGCGCAACGTCTGTGAATCGAAACGGCTGTCGCTGTGCGCGACGTACGCCCACGCGATACCGAACACACGCGGATAGCCGATGAACGGCCCGCCGCCGAGCTTGGGCAATTGCCTGTAGAAGCGGGGCGGCAGATCGTCCTTGATCTGGCGGATCTGCTCTTCGACCAGGTGATAGTTGTCGATCAGCCATTCCGCCGCGGGCGTGACAGCGTGGCCTTCAGCCATCGTGGCGGCAATGGCGCGATAGGCCCTGAGCAGAACGGCATCGTTGTCGTTCAACCGCGCGTTCAGCGAGCGGCGGTCCAGCGGTCTGCTCGTGACGCGTTGTGCTCGCGCCAGGCTCGACGCGTGTTGCTCGAGCCGCTCGACGCTGAACAGTTCTTCGCGGATGGGCGCATCGCTGTTCCAGGGCGAAACAGCAGGCGCGAAACCCAGGACGCGACGCAAGCGCGATCCGACGCTAGGCGAATCGCAACCATCGGCGGCCATGCGTTGCTGCCTGTCGACTGTCACGCTGCACTATGCGCCGAGTCGCCGGGTCACGCTCGGGTATTTCAGCGATGCAGCCGCTACGTGCGCGAGCGCACAGACGCGCGAAGGATCATCGGCCAAGCTCACGCCGATGCGCAGTTTGTCGTTGATTCGACCGAGCGATCTGCTGGTGACGGATGAGACGTTGCGAGTCCGCAAGCGCTCGCCGCATCGGCGCGCGGAGACGGCAGCGTTCGACGAACTAGCACTGATTCTTGGTGATGATCCGCATCGCGCTCGGCAGCGACTGACGGAATGTGTGTTGCGCCTCTGCGGCGCCGGCAGCGCGGGCGTCGGCGTGCTGCAACCCTCCAGCCACGGCCATGCCGACTTCGTTTGGGAAGCCGTGAGCGGCGCGCTGGCTGCGCACCAGGGAGATGGAACGCCAGGCGATTTCGGCCCGTGCGGATTGTGTCTGGATGTCGGCACGTCAGTCGTCCTGACGCGTCCCGAGCGAGTATTTACCTATCTCGCTCGAGTGCAGCCATCGATCGTCGAAATGCTGATCGTTCCCTTGTACGACGATCGCGGCACGCCGCTGGGCGCTCTTTGGGCGGCTCATCATGAGCCTGCGGCCCGTTTTCACGCCGACGATGTGCGCACCATCGAGCGGCTTGCGGCTCCGATGGTCCAGACTCTGCAGCGCGCATGCGCCGGCAGTTTGCGCAGTATCGAGCAAGCGCTGATGGAGCCGCCGCGTTGAGACTCAGAGCACACAGCGAATACCTGATCGATCGCTATCACGTCACTTTCGATTCCGGCGCCGGCTGGCAATGCCTGTGCGCCGAGTTCACGGCGGTGCAGGACTGTCGGCACGTCCGGGAATCCCAGGGCCGGCACGCGGCGCAAGCGGCCATTGCCGATCGCCTGGCTCGCCCGCGCGAGCACGGGCACCTGCCCAGGTGAGAGCCCCGCCAGGGCACTCATCGGTTGCGCTGCTGCTCTCGCCTGATCCGTCGCACGTGGGCGTAGCCGACCAGCTTCCTGCTCTCTTCGTCCCAGAAGTGAAATGTCAGGCAACTCAAGCTGGCCCACAGCGTGATCGGCTTGACTTGCTGGAAGAGCCGCTCGCCGTCGTGACATTTCTGCAGGTTGTAGTTGGGAATGCGCGGACTCAAGTGGTGGATGTGGTGGAAGCCGATGTTGGCCGAGAACCATTGCAGCACGCGCGGCAATTTGTAGAAGGAGCTGCCGCGCAGCGCCGCCGCCGTGTAATCCCAGTCGTCGCCGCGCTCCCAGTAAGCGTCTTCGAACTGATGCTGCACGTAGAAGAGCCAGACGCCGCCGGCGCCCGCCACCAGCAGGATCGTCGCCTGAATCAGCAGATACGGCCCGAGGCCGAAGATCCAGCTCATCGAGGCCACGGCGCCCACGAACACCAGGTTCGTCAACCAGACGGAGCGGCGCTGCCGCGGACCTGCCTCGGGTGAAGGGCAGCGGTGATTGATCAGGACGAGGTAGAGGGGAGCCACCACGAACAGCACCAGCGGATTGCGCGACAGCCCATAAGCGAAGCGACGCCACCGCGACGCTTCGAGGTACTCCTGCACGGTCATCGTCCAGATATCCCCAGTGCCGCGCTTGTCGAGATGCCCGGCCGTGCCGTGATGGATCGCATGCTGCCAACGCCAATGCTCGTAGGGGGTGAACGTCAGAGCACCCGTAATGTACCCGACGATGTCGTTGGCGCGGCGCGAGCTGAAATACGAGCCATGGCCACAGTCGTGAAAGATGATGAACAGGCGCATCAGGAATGCGCCCGCCAGCACGGCCGGCGGAATCGCGAGCCAGAGCGAGATCTCCATTGCGTGGTAGATGACGTACCAGAGCAGGAAGTAAGGAATCAGCGTAGTTGCCAGCTGCCACAGCGCGCGCTTGGTAGAGCAATGCTGATACCGCGCGACGATCGTCGTCCACGCTGCCTTGTCCATGCGATCCCCCGCTACCACGCCCACACTGCCCAAACCGAGACGGTCGCCTCCTTGGCGACGCCGGTTGCGACAGCGCGCAGGAACTGCACAGGTTCCACATGCAGGAGCGCGCAGTCGCGGTGTGCAGGCCCAAGGCTCTGCCAAGGCGCGTCGCGCGCAACGCGCCCCTGAATCTGTACGCTGGCGCTGCCGACGATCGCGATCTGGATGACCATGCGCGGCGGCGGCTCGCGGGTTCCGACCACTCTGAGAGCCACTTCGGGCCCTTCCTCGTCTGCGGTAGCGCGCTTCAGCAAATGGCTGACGGACATTGCTTGCTACAACGTGCGAGCCGTCGAGCGCTCAGCGCGCTTGGCCTTCTTGGCAGCACGCTTCTCTTCGAGTGTCTTGGCAGGCTTGCGCTTCTGCTCTCGCTTCTGGTTCATGCCCTTGCTCATGTGCATCTCCTTCGGCAGTGCGCGTTCACTATAAGCTCCCGGCGCGGGGAATACGCCGCTATTTCGCCGCTCCAAGGCATACCCACGCGATAGTCGTATCTATTCGTTGCCGGCTGGCGCAGACTGACCGTGGGTGCGCGGACGAATGGAGGGTGCCTGTGTCTGTGCGAGATTCCAGACGGGCGGCGGCGCTCCAGGCGGCGCTGCAATTCGTGAGCACCTCGAGCGATGTGCCGTCCGAGCACAAGCTCGTGCTCATCGAAGTTCTCACGCAGGCCATGCGTGACGACGAGAGTGCCGAGCTGAGTCGGCGCGCGGTCGCCAAGGCCGGCGCGCAGTGGCAGGAGCACGAAATCACGCACCTGAAGTCCTTCCTGCAGGGCCGCCTCGCGAAAAACTGGCAGCATGCGGACGAAGGCGTCATGCAACTGGCCGCGCAGTTGCATCGCGATCCGCAATCCGTTCGCGACAAGGCAACGCAGCTCGGCCTGGGCGGCGCGGTGGATTACCGCTACGCCAAGGCGCTGCAACAGGCCAGCGGCGAGTAGGTCCGCTGTTCGTTTCGACCAGAGAGGTAAGCAGTGCCTAGACCACCGAATTTCAAGCAAGAAAAGCGCCGGCGCGAAGACGAACAAAAGAAGCGCAACCAGGAGAAGCAGCAGCAGAAAGCCGCTCGCAAGCAGAGCGAGCGCGATCCGCAGGATCCGCAGAAGGATCAAAGCTGAGAGTCGGCGCGAGCGGGGATTGGATCCTTGTACTATTGCGGTCCATGAAGTGGGTCGCTCTGCTCGTCTTCGCATCGTTGATCGTGTTCGTCTGCGGCTGCACCAGCCTCTCGTTCCTCGTTGCGAACTCCGCGACCTTGACCGGCCGCTACGACCGGTCGACGAATCGCTCCTACGGACCGGAATCGCGACAGAAGCTCGACGTCTACTCGCCCAAGGATGCAAACGATCGTCCGGTCGTGGTGTTCTTCTACGGCGGTTCGTGGACCGCGGGCAGTCGGGGGCTTTACCGCTTTGTCGGCGCGGCGCTGGCGGAGCGGGGCATCGTGACGGTGCTGCCCGACTACCGGCTGTATCCGCAGGTGAAATTTCCTCTGTTCGTCGATGACGGCGCACTGGCAGTCGCGTGGGTGCAGCAGCACGCGCACGAGTTCGGCGGCGATCCGCAGCGGATCGTACTGATGGGCCACTCGGCGGGTGGACACGAAGCAGCGTTTCTCGCTTACGACCGGCGGTTGCTGCAGAAAGCCGGAGCACATCCGCAGTGGATCGTGGGCCTGGTCGGTCTCTCAGGTCCCTATGCGCTGGAGCCGAATTCGCAGGTACTGAATACGATCTTCGCCAGTCCCTACACCGAAGCCGACTGGCAGCCCGTGCGGTTCGTGACGCCGCAGGCTCCGCCAACATTGCTCGTACACTGCACCGCCGACGACGTTGTCTCGATCAAGCATGCTGAAAAACTGCGCGACGTCCTGCAGGCAAATCACGTGCGCGTCGAAACGCAGTTCTATCCGGGGAAGAGTCACGCCGATACCGTCGCGGGCTTTTCCGTGCCGGCGCGTCGTCGCACGCCGGTCCTCGAACAGAGCGTGAGCTTCATCGAATCCGTCACGGCGGGCGCAGCTGCTCCGCCTCAGCGGTAAGGCCTCTTGCCCGCCCGGCGTTCGTTCAGTCGCTCGACCATGCCGTCGATCCGCATTCTCACTTCTGCGTGCGTGCCTGCGCGAATCCCCGTAATGACGTTGGTGCCCTGTGAAATGACGTAGCTGTGCCAGAGACCTTCCGCCCCGATCGGCGCTGCGGTCGTGGCGATGGAGTCGAGCTTGAAAGGCAGTTCCAGGAACATCTCGGTCAGGAAGGGTCCCTTTGGCAATGGATTCTCCGCAGAGACGGCCTAATAACGACGTTGACCGCCGCCGTTGCTGCGGGGCTTGTCCTGGCCTTCGAGGACCTTGAGAGGGCGTCCGCCCATGTCCTGGCCGTTGAGATTCTGGATCGCGCGCGCGGCATCGAGGCGCGGCATTTCCACGAAGCCGAAGCCGCGCGGCTGACCGGTTTCGCGATCCGTGATCAACGCGACCGACTCGACCGTGCCGTGTTGCGCGAACAAGTCGCGGACCGCAGTCTCGGTCGCGGAAAAGGGCAGATTGCCCACATAAATCTTACTCATAGAGATGACTCACTGAAATGAAATGCGCGCAGCGGGGTGAATTTCCGCCCGACGCGCTTGAACAAGGCAGCTCACGGGCAGCTGTCGCCAGGTTCGAAACAGATCCGATTTAGGTTTGACTGGCCGGCTGGAGCGCGCAATGGCGCAGGGGCCAAGCGAAAGATAAATTGAGAAAGGTCGCGAGCCGGGGGCACGATACACTGTTCGCGGCGCGCCTGTGCGACTTTCGGGAGCGCGAGCCATGAGTGTAGTTGTCGAGATGTTTCGCGAGGCCGCGGCGCCGCATGGACGCAACCGGTTCTCGTGCCCGATGCAGACCTGGGAGCTCCTGTGGGAACTGGGCCAGGCGTTCGGCTGGCATCCGAAGGGCACGACGTACGTGCTGCCTGCAAAAACAACGGTGGAAGCACCCGCGCGACGCAACTATCAGCCCGGCACCTTGCATGACCACAAACAGGTCGAGGCGGAGGATGCCATGGCATGGGCGCGTGCGCTGGAGGTCGCGAAGCTCTCGCCGCATACCGCCGGAATGATCGCGGCGCGATCGGCAGCGCTTGTCGATGCCGGTCAAGGCGGCGGCGACCCGTTGCCCGGCGTCATCGATGAATTCATCCAGTTCGCTTACGGCGGCGCCTTCGAGTTCGCAATATTGAGCGACGGCTAGAAGTCCGCGTTCTTCGGCGCCCGCGGAAACGGAATCACATCTCTGATGTTCTGCATCCCCGTCGCATACTGAATCGTCCGCTCGAATCCCAGCCCGAAGCCCGCGTGCGGCACGGTTCCGTACCGTCGCAAGTCGCGGTACCAGCTGTAGTGATGCTTATCGAGGTGCATGGCGTCCATGCGCTTGTCGAGCATGTCGAGGCGCTCCTCGCGCTGGGATCCGCCGACGATCTCGCCGATCCCGGGTGCGAGCACGTCCATCGCCGCGACGGTCTTCTCATCGTCGTTGAGACGCATGTAGAACGCCTTGATGTCCTTCGGGTAGTCCATCACGACCACCGGCCGGCCGATGTGATCGGTGAGGAAGCGCTCGTGCTCGGACTGCAGATCGAGTCCCCACTTCACCGGGAATTCGAAGCTCTTGCCGGATTGCTCGAGAATCTTCACGGCCTGCGTGTACGTGATGCGCTCGAAGCTCGACTCGACGAACTTCTCCACGCGCGCGATGCAATCCTTGTCGATGCGATCGGCGAAGAACTTCATGTCGTCCGGCCGCTCCTGCAGCACTGCGCGGAAGATGTGCTTGAGCAACGCTTCGGCCAGGTCGGCGTCGGCAGCGAGATCCGCGAAGGCGATCTCCGGCTCGATCATCCAGAACTCGGCCAGGTGACGCGGAGTAAAAGACTGCTCGGCGCGGAAGGTGGGGCCGAACGTGTACACCTTCGACATGGCGAGGCAATACGCCTCGACGTTCAGCTGACCGGAGACGGTCAGGAACGTAGGCCGGCCGAAGAAGTCCTGCGCGAAATCGATTTGCCCCGCGGGCGTCTTCGGCAGGTTCGCGAGATCGAGCGTCGAAACCCGGAACATGGCGCCGGCGCCTTCGGCGTCGCTGGCAGTGATGATCGGCGTATGAATCCAGTAGAACCCGTTTTCGTGAAAGAACTGGTGCGTCGCCATCGCGAGCGCATGACGTACGCGAGTCACCGCGCCGAAAGTGTTGGTGCGCGGCCGCAGATGCGCTACTTCACGCAGGTACTCGAACGTGTGGTGCTTCGCTGAAACAGGATAGCTGTCCGGATTCTCGACCCAGCCCACGACCTGCACGCGCTCGGCTTGCATTTCGATCGCCTGCCCCTTGCCCTGCGAGCGCACCAGCTTGCCCGTGCACGCCACCGCGCAACCGGTCGTGATCTGCAGGATTTCGTTGGTGTAGTTCGGCAGCGTGTTGGCGGCAACGATCTGGATGGCGTCGAAGCACGAGCCGTCCGAGATCGCGAGGAACGAGAAACCCGCCTTGGAATCGCGGCGGGTTCGAACCCAGCCATGGATGGTCACCACTTGCTCGAGTGGCACACGCTCGGCGAGAACTGCAGCAATGGATGCGCTTTTCATGGTTGCACTGACACTAAGGACTGAACGACAAGAACAAATACGCGGCGAGCAGCGCGAGATGCACGCCCGCTTGCAGCAACGTGGCCCGGCCGGGCACGACCGTGAGGACCGTGACGACGCACGTCAGCGCTAGGAGCACGATGTGCACGGGGCCAAGGCCCAGATGCAGCGGCGTCGGCATCCAGATCGAGGCAATCGCGATCGACGGAATCGTCAAACCGATGCTGGCCATCGCCGAGCCGAAAGCAAGGTTGAGGCTGATCTGCAGCCGATGACGGCGAGCGGCGCGCACGGCGGCGAGCGTCTCCGGCAGCAGGACGAGCATCGCAATGATCACTCCGACGACCCCCAGCGGTAGATCCGCCGCGGTCACGGCCTGCTCGATCGTAGGAGACACGAGCTTCGCATTGCCAACGACGGCAACCAGCGCAACCACCAGCAGGAACAAGCTCAGCAACGCCGTTCGTGCGGGCGGAGGGTCGGCATGGATGTCGTCGTCGACGATATCGCCCGACGCGGTGACGGGAAGGAAGTAGTCGCGGTGGCGTCCCGCCTGCAGCGCCACGAACAGGCCGTACAACGCGAGGGCTGTCACGGCGGCGAACGCGAGTTGCGGCGCGGAAAACTGCGGCCCTGGCGAACTGGTCGTGAAGCTTGGCACGACCATGCCCAGGGTCGCGAGAGTCGTGACGGTTGCGAGTGCGGCGCCCGAGCCTTCGGCGTGGAACGACACGACCGAGCGACGGAACGCGCCGACCAGGATCGACAAGCCGACGATCCCGTTGCAGGTGAGCATGACTGCAGCAAACACCGTGTCTCGCGCGAGTGTCTCCGTCTTGCCTTTGCCGCTGACCATCAACGTGACGATCAAGGCAACTTCGATCACGGTCACCGCAACTGCCAGTACCAGCGAACCGTATGGTTCGCCGACACGATGCGCCACGACTTCCGCGTGATGGACCGCCGCGAGCACTGCGCCGGCCAGCAGTGCGGTAACAAGAACCACGAACACGCCGGAGATCTCCCGGCCCCATGCCATCGCCAACACGACGAGAGCGATGACTGGGACGAGAGCCGTCCAGGACGTCAGGGTCGAACGGATCGACGAGCTCACGCTTGATAAACCGTCGTTCCGCCGGTGACAGTGCGCAGGATCTTGATGTCCTTGATCGTGTCCGCCGCCACCGTGTGCGGATCACCCGAGAGCACCACGAAATCCGCGAGCTTGCCCGGCGTGATCGAACCCTTGATCGCTTCCTCGTGCGACGCATACGCGCCGTTCAGCGTCATGACCTGCAGCGCCTCGTCGATCGTGATCCGCTGATTCACGCCCCACTTCTCGCCATTCCAACCGGTGCGCGTCACCATTCCCTGCATTCCCATCAGCGGAGCGAACGGCCCCGGATAGAAATCGGACCCCGCAGCCGCCGTGATTCCCGTATCGATGAACGACCGGAACGCCATGGCGCGGCTCATGAGCTCCTGCCCGTAAAAGTGGAACTTGTCGGCGTTGTAGTAGGCGTAGCTCGTGAACGGCATCGGCACCGCGCCGACCGCCTTGATCCTTTGCAACAGGTCATCGTTGATCAGCGTGCAATGCGTGATCTTCGGTCGGGCATCCGGCACCGGGAACAACTGCTGGGCTCGCGCCACGGCCTTCATCATCATGCCGATGGCAGTGTCACCGTTCGCGTGACAATTGATCTGTATGCGCGCGCGATGCACTCGCTCGACCCACGCATCGAGCGCGTCCTGCGAGGTCGTCACGTTGCCCTTGTATCCGGGCCGCGCAGGGTAGCCCGAGCTGATCGACATCGTGCGCTCGGAGAACGAGCCGTCGACCGTGTGCTCTTGCGTCGCGCCGATGCGCACCCACTCATCGCCGAATCCAGTGCGAATGCCCGCGGCGATCATGCGGTCGAGGTCAGTGTCGTCGAGTTGAAAGTTGACCCGATGCAGCAGCTCGCCGCCGTCGCGGATCGCTTCGATCGACCCCAGGTCGCCGCCCTCGTGATGCACGCTCGTCAGCCCATAGCGAACGAACTGCTTGGACATGTGCGCCGCGCCGCTCCTGCGCCGCTGCTGCTGTTCCTGCGGCGAGAACTGCGGGCGCTGTCCGACCTTCTCGAACACGACGAGCGCGTTGTCAGTCACGCGTCCAGTCAAATTGCCGCTGGCGTCGCGATCGAACGTCCCGCCCGGAGGATCGGGCGTAGCGCGCGTGATGCCCGCGAGCTCGAAGGCCTTGCTGTTGTAGAAGGTGGTGTGTCCGCCGCGGTGCTGCACGGAAACCGGATGATCCTTCGACACCTGGTCCAGGTCCCGAATGTTCAGCGGCCGCTGGTCCTTGACCTTCGTATCGTCGTAGAAAAATCCCTCGACCCAGTACCCGGCTGGCGTCTGCCGCGCTTTGGCGCTGAGCTTGTCGAGGATGCTCGCGATCGTCACGAACTCGACGTCGAACGGATTGCCGACAGAAATCTCGTACAACAGCATCTCGCCGACCGGGTGCACGTGACAATCGATGAAGCCCGGCACGATCGTCATGCCCTGCGCGTCGAACACCTGCGCGCCTTGGGCGGCCAGCGCCGCAATCTCCGCGTTCGTGCCCACAGCAATGAATCGGCCGTCCCGTATCGCGAACGCCTCGGCCCGGGGCAATCGGGCATCCACCGTATAGATGTTGGCGTTGCGAACGATCAGATCGCCGGCGCCGGCCGCGGACATCGCTGCACCCAGGCGGGGCAGGGCCGTGGCGGCGACCATGCCCAATGCGGTCATGCTGATGAACTCGCGACGGCTGCAGCTGCGATGCTTCATTCCCGGTGTCCCCCGATCGCTTCAGGATGCAGGCATATTCACGGCACAACGATGATATCAGCCAGGGAGCAGTCCCCATGCCAGGGTCGGGACGCGTACGCCCGCACCGGCGCTCCAGGTCGGCCATTTCGCCCCGCTTTTTGCAGATATCCGCTCGAACCGGCCGGAAATCGTGTATAGTCCGCCGCGGCTCGCGACCTTCCTTTTTATCGTTATCTGGCCCAAATCGCCGTTCGGCGCACCTTCCGGCCGTTTCAACTAAAACCGAATCGTTTCGAACCTGGCGACAGCTCGTGTGAGGCTGTCATGTGTTTGAGTCACTATCTAGTGAGTGTAGTTATCGTATGAGCAAGATCTATGTGGGCAATCTGCCCTTTTCCGCTGACGAAGAAGCAGTTCGCGCGCTTTTCAGCCAGCACGGCACGGTCGAATCGGTCGCCCTGATCAAGGATCGCGACACGGGACAGTTCCGCGGCTTCGGCTTCGTGGAAATGCCGAATGCGGATGCAGCCCGCGCCATTCAGAGCCTCAATGGCAAAGACATGGGCGGCCGGCCGCTGAAGGTTAACGAGGCGCAGGACAAGCCCCGCGGCGGTGGCGGCGGCGGCGGCGGCGGCCCGCGTCACGGCGGTGGCGGCGGTCAGCGTCGCTGGTGAGCAATCGCTCTTCCGCACGGGTCGGTCACGACCCGTGCGGGATTCCTACATGAGAACGACGATGCGAACCGAAACTGCAGTGGAGCTGCCGTTCAAGCTTGAATCGATTTCCAAGGCCACCGCGCCGGCCGGCGCAGAGGGTGTGTGGCACAGCTACGTCATCTCTCAAGGCACGAACATGATCGAAGGCGTGCGTGCCGGTACCCACGCGGAAGTCACGCTGCTCGTCAATGACATGGTCGAGCGGCTCAACGCGCGCCGCGAAGGCAAATTCCGCGCGAAGTCGAAAGGCTGATCCGCACCGTCACTGCTCACGGCGCCACTCGCGCCGCTGTCACGATGACCTCCACGAACTGCTTGCCGTAGCGCGTCAGCTTCGCCTGACCCACGCCCAAAATCGTCGAGAACTCTTCCAGTGTCTTCGGCTGGCGCTGCGCCATCTCTCGCAAGCTTGCATCGTTGAAGACAATGTACGGCGGCATACCCGCCTCGTCGGCGAGACGTTTGCGCAGCGTGCGCAGCGCTTCGAACAGCGCATCGTCGACGCTCCCCGTAGCAGCGGACCTCGACGTCCGCCGTCCGCGGGCGGGCTTGACCGACTCACCCACCTGAACCGTTCGCTCGCCGCGGAGCACTTGCCAGCTCGCTTCGTTCAGCGTCAGGACCGCGTAGCCGTCCTGAGACTGGGTCATCAGCCCTTGATGCAGCAGTGCGCGTGCGACGTCGCGCCATTCGTTCAAGCCCAGATCCTTGCCGATGCCATACACGCTCAGGCTCGAATGGTCGCGCGTGATCACGCGCTGCGTCTCGCCGCCGCGTAGAACCTCGATGACGTACGCGACACCATAGCGTTCGCGCCGCTGAGCGAGCCGCGCGATGCACGAGAGGAACTGCTTCGCCTCCGTCGTGCGATCGATCAGCGTACGCGGCTCGAGGCAGTTGTCGCAGGCGTTGCACTTGCCTTCGAACGTCTCGCCGAAGTAGCCCAGCTGCACTGCCCGGCGACATTCGCTCGACTCCGCGTAGTTCAATACGTGCCGCAACTGCTGGCGCGCGATGCGTTGCTCGTCCACCAGCGGCTCGAAGCTCACCGGATCGACCTTCTGCGCGATGATCATCTCGGCAGTGCGGATGTCGCCGGCGCCGAAGTACAGGATGCAGCGCGCCGGCTCACCGTCGCGACCGGCGCGACCGGATTCCTGGTAGTAGCCTTCGAGCGTTTTCGGCAGATCGTGGTGCACGACCCAGCGCACGTCCGGCTTGTTGATGCCCATGCCGAACGCGATCGTGGCGACGATCACCTGCGCGTTGTCGCGGATGAAGGCTTCCTGGTTGTCGCGCCGCGTGTTCGCTTCGAGGCCGGCGTGATAGGGCAGGGCTCGAATGCCATCGACTTGCAGCCGCTGAGCAATCTCGTCGACGCGCTTGCGCGACAGGCAATAGACGATTCCTGCGCCGTTGTTCTCGCGCGCACGCTCGAGCACTTCCGTGTACGTCGCCTTGGTCTTGGGCCGCACGGCGTAGTACAGGTTGGGCCGATTGAAGCTCGCGACGTGGATGCTCGGCTCGCGCAGCGCGAGCTGCCCCACGATGTCCTGCCGCACACGCTGCGTCGCCGTAGCGGTGAATGCCGCGATCGGGACGTCGGCGAAACGCGTGCGCAGCCGATGCAGCTGGCGATACTCCGGACGGAAATCGTGGCCCCACTCCGAAACGCAATGAGCCTCGTCGACCACCAGAGCCGAAATACCGTGAGTCGCCTGCAGCCGGGGCAAGACTTCCCCTGCGAACTCGGCTTGCAGCAGCCGCTCCGGAGCCACGTACAGCAATTTCAGATCGCCGCGCTCCAGCTTGGCGAAACGGCGCGCAATCTCGGCGCGATCGAGCGATGAGTTGATGAAGGTCGCTTCGATACCGTTGTCCTGCAGGAGCCGCACCTGGTCCTGCATCAATGCGATCAAAGGCGACACGACGATGCAGACACCGGGCGAAAGCAGCGCCGGCAGCTGGAAGCACAGCGACTTGCCGCCGCCCGTCGGCATGATCGCGAGGACGTCGCGACCGCGCAGGATGTCGCGCACGATCGCTTCCTGTCCGGGCCGGAAGGAATCGAAGCCGAATCGTTGCTTGAGCTCGGGCAGCAGGTCATTCATCGGGCGCAGCATACCGTCGCCGGCGCCGAGCGGTTGTCTGAATATCTGGGTCAGGGCAGACCCATTCCCCGATGCTTGCGACGCATCGCCCACTGGTGACGCGCGTGCAGACGTTCCGATTCGTTCGGCGATTCGGCGGGCAGCGTTTTCAGCAGCGCGCGCAGCTCGCCGTGCGTGCTGGCAAGCGCGTGATCGAGCTGCAGCAGCGAGCGGTAGTGCGTGAGGAACTCGGCGTCGACCTGGTCGCCCTCGCCGAAGATCAACCCACGAATGTGCGCCGCGGCCGCGGCGCCTTCCAGCTCGGAAAGCTCCGCGTCCTGCGCCAGCGCATGATCGACTTCGGAGATCAGCGTCGACAACGGGCGCAGCCACGCCCACGCCGGGTCGTTCATCAGCCGGTCGAGCAACTCCAGGCCTGCGCCGGACGGCGCGAAGCGGCGCTCGGCGTTGAGCGTGGCCGCAAAGAGTTGCTGTAGTTTGCGGCTGACGTCTTCCAGCGCTGCTTTGAGCATGCGCTTAGTTTAGCAGCCGCGCTGTTCCGTGCCGGAACGACGTAGAATTCAGCAAGGAGCAAGCGCGGAGAACATCATGCAAAAGGTGTTGGGCATTGGCGGTCTCTTCTTCCGGTCCCAGGATCCGGCGCGGCTTGCGCAGTGGTATCAGACGCATCTCGGCATCGCGGTCGTGCCGACGACCTACGAACAGGAGTCGTGGCAGCAGGAGGCGGGCACCACCGTGTTCGCTCCCTTCGAGAAGGACACGACCTACTTCGGCCGGCCGGAGCAGAGCTGGATGGTGAATTTCCGGGTCGGCGATCTCAAGGCGATGATCGCGCAGCTGCGCGCAGCAGACATCGTCGTGTCCGAGCCGGAGAGTTATCCCAACGGTGATTTCGCGCGGCTGCACGATCCGGAGGGCAATCCGATCGAGCTTTGGGAGCCGCAGGATCCGCAGTGAGCGATCGCGTCAGCGAAGTGGCGGCTGCCATCGTTCGGCACCTCGAAGAACATCCGAATGCCGCTGACACTGAAGAGGGCATCCGCAGCTGGTGGCTTGAACCTGGCAGTGCGAGCGCTGCGGACGTGAGCGGCGCGCTCGAACGTCTCATTCGCGCCGGTAGCGTCGAGCGCGTACAGATCGGCACGCGCGTGGTGTTTCGCGCGCACCGCGCGATCAGCCGGTGAAGTCCTTCCGGCAGTGCTTGCAGTACACGTCGTTGATCTCGTCGAAGACCAGTTCGGCGTGCTCGCAGCTGGGCTCCGGCGAGAGCAGGCGCTGGAACAGACGCAGCAGGAAAAGCTTGAAGTCGATGATGGATTCCATGGCAGATCCAGTCTAAGAACACAGGCGTTATCAAGTCAGTCGAAAGTCGGTAACGATTCAGTGACGAGGGTCACGCTCGGGTCGTGTACGCACGCAAGGCGCTCGGTTACGATTTGCGCCAATGGACGCCTCTCGCAATCCCTATGCTCCGAGCACCGCCAGCCTCGCAGGCGCCGACGTGCGCGCGGCCAGCGACCGCATCTGGCGGGACGAGAAAGTGCTGGTGATGGCGCGCGACGCGGGCGATCTGCCGAGTCGCTGCGTCAAGTGCAACGAGGCCGCCGACGAGCCGACCAGGACACGCACGGTGTACTGGCATCACCCGGGCTTCTACCTGGTGCTGCTGGTCAACGTCATCGCGTACGTCATCGTGGCCCTGATCGCGCGCAAGACCGCGAAGATCAGCCCGGGCTTGTGCGCCCGGCACAAGCAAAGACGCAGTCTCGGCCTGGCGATCGGCTGGGGCGGCTTTCTCCTGTGTTTCATCGGCATGTTCGTCGCGTTCAGCAGCGACAGCCCGGGCCTGGGCTCGCTGCTGCTGCTGGCGACGCTCGGCTGCATCATCACCGGCATGATCATGTCGCGGATCGTTTACGCCCGACGGATCGACGACCGCTACGTGCAGCTCAAGGGCTGCGGCGAGCCGTTCCTGGCCGAGCTGCCGGAATTCCGGCCCGGCGCGCGCGACTATTGAACGCGACCGGCCGTTGCCGCTAGAGGAATCAGCTAGTTGGGGCTCAGTTGCGACCCGCTTGGATCCGGGCCGCCGCGGGTCTAATCTGTGCAGCACAACGAAGAGCCCGAAGAAGGCCGCTTTGCTGTCATTTCCGTTTTGAGCAACCCGTCCGGGTACGCGCGCCGGGGTTTTGCCATGGTCGCGCCTGCCCGGCAGAGCCGCAGACTTACAAGATTCAGGGAGACCGCAGCATGAACACCGTTTCACCGAACCAGCCGAACCCCTACGCGCCGCCGCAGGCTGACGTGGGCGATGCGAGCGATCAGGACGCACAGGCTGAATTGGCCGGTCGCGGCGAGCGTCTGGGCGCCGCGATTCTCGACAGCATCATCAGCACTGTGCTGGTCGGTGTGCCGCTCCTCGTCGGGATGAACTGGAACGCCGTTGCCGCGCAGGACTGGATGAACGCGTTCACGCCGGTCGGGTTGGGCCTGGCCGGCCTGGGCTTTGTCGTGTGGGCCGCGATCACGACCTACCTGGTGCACAAGAACAGCCAGACGATCGCCAAGAAGATCGTCGGCATCAAGGTGGTGCGCACGGACCGCTCGCACGCATCGCTCGGCCGCATCTTCTGGCTGCGCAATTTCGTCAACTGGATCCCCAGCGTCATTCCGTATCTCGGCAACATCTACGGGCTGGTCGATGCGCTGTTCATCTTCAGCGACTCGCGCCAGTGCATACACGACAAGATCGCCGATACGATCGTCGTGAAAGCGTAAGACGCCCACGAGCGCAGGCATGCGCGATGCGGAGCCGGCTGCGAAAGCAACCGCACCAGAGTCGCTCGATACCGTGGTGTCTGCGGAGACACCCGAAGGTATCGTGATCGAGCTGCGTCCGGCGGGCCTGACCGCCCGCTTCTACGCGTACCTGGTCGACCTGCTGATCCGCGGGATGGCGCTGTCCGTCATCGCGGGTTTCACCGCCCCGATGGGCGGCGTGGGCCTTGCGATCGTGCTCATCTGCGCCTTCGCGGCCGAGTGGCTGTACCCGGTCTTCTTCGAGCTCAGCGGCTGGGCGGCGACGCCCGGCAAGCGCATGTTCGGACTGAAGACGGTGATGGACAACGGACTGCCGATCACGCCTGCCGCGTCGTTCGCGCGCAATCTGCTGCGCGTCGCTGATTTCCTGCCGCTCGCCTACGGCTTCGGCGTGGTCAGCATGCTGACCCGGCAGGACTTCAAGCGGCTCGGCGACATCGCGGCCGCGACGCTCGTCGTGCATCAGCCGAAGGCGATTCCGAACATGGCGCTCTCGAACGTCGAGCCGCTCGCGCCGGCGTTGCCGCTGGCGATCCGCGATCAGACTGCGCTGATCGCGCTCGCTGCGCGCGCGGGCGGACTCACCACCGACCGTCTCGATGAGCTCGCAGCGATCGCCGCCCCGGCGGCCGGCGCGACGCAACCCGGTCCAGCCACTACGCGTCGCGTGCTCGGCGTGGCTCGTTGGCTGCTCGGGTGGCGCTGATGACGCCGCTGCAATTCGAGAATCTGTATCAGGCGGACTGGGACGAGCTCGACAAGCTGCTCGCCGCCATTCGCGGCAAGCGCCAAGAGCAGCGCGACGCGCATGGCGAGCGCGTTGCGGCGTTGTATCGGTGCGCTTGCGAGCAACTCGCGCTGGCGCGTGCGCGATCGTATCCCGCGTATCTCGTCGATCGGCTCGAACGGTTGTCGTCCGACGCGCACCAGGCGATCTATCAGCAGCGCGAGTTCGGCCTCGGCCGGCTGCGTGCGCTCGCGGCCCGCGAATTTCCCCGCGCCGTGCGCGCGCACGCGGCGTATGTCTGGATCGCGCTCGCCGTGTTCGTGCTGCCCACGCTCATCGTGGGGCTGATCGTGTACTCGCGGCCGGAATTGATCCTGTCGGTGGTCGATGCGGAAACGGCCGC
This sequence comes from Steroidobacteraceae bacterium, assembly GCA_036004505.1. Taxonomy (GTDB): domain Bacteria; phylum Pseudomonadota; class Gammaproteobacteria; order Steroidobacterales; family Steroidobacteraceae; genus Steroidobacter. The sequence goes on along the minus strand of DASYRK010000068.1, from coordinate 22,134 downwards.
CGAGTTCGAGCGCATGTACTCCGGCACCGAAGAGGCGATCGGCCGCATGCGCGGCGCCGAGACCGATCTCGCGATGTTCGGCTACTACATCCGCAACAACGTCGGCATCGCGTTCCAGTGCTTTGCGAGCGGCCTGATCGCCGGCATCGGGAGCCTGTTCTACCTCGGCTACAACGGCGTGTTCTTCGGTGCGATCGCGGGATACCTCACCGAGCGCGGCTTGTCGGCGACGTTCTATTCGTTCGTCGTCACGCACGCGGCGTTCGAGCTGACGGCGATCGTGCTCTCCGGTGCTGCCGGCTTGCGCATAGGACATGCGCTGCTCATGCCGGGACGGCTCTCGCGCAGGCAGGCGCTGGTCGTCGCCGCGCGGGAATCGATAGTGATCGTGTACGGCGTCGCAGTCATGCTGCTGATAGCGGCGGCCATCGAAGCGTTCTGGTCCTCGGCGGTCTGGATCCCGCCGATCATGAAGTATTCGGTCGCGGCAGGCTGCTGGATCGCCGTGATCGGATACCTGACGCTGCAAGGTCGCAATGCGCGCTGACGCATTCGCCATTCGTCTGCGCCGCCGCGGCAAGCTCGAGGCAGTCGATCTCGGCGTGCGCCTGTGTCAGAGCGCCGCGGGCTCGGTATTCCGCTGCTACCTGGCGGTGGCCGTTCCTTTCATCCTGCTGTCGCTGGCATCGTTCGAGATCGCGGCATGGCTGCCGATGTTTGCGATCTGGTGCGCGAAGCCCTGGTTCGATCGGGTCGTGCTGTTCGCGCTGTCGCGCGCCGCGTTCGGCGAAGAGACCCGGCTGCGCGATCTCTGGCAAGAGCAGCGCTCGGTGCTGTGGCGGCAGTTCATCCTCACGTGGACCTGGCGGCGACTGTCGCTGTGGCGCTCGTTCACGCAGCCGGTGTATCAGCTCGAAGGTCTGTCGATCTGGAAGATGCGCAAGCGCGTGCTGCAGATCCGCAAGGGCACGACCGGGACGGCATTCACGATGACGTCCGCGTTCAGCACGGTCGAGATCATGCTGTCGTTCGCTTTGCTCTCGCTCGGGCTGTGGTTCGTGCCGGCGGAAGCGCAGGTCGACTGGGTGCCGTTTTTCACCGAAGACAATGGCGCGGTCGCCTTTGCCTATGCGGCTGCGTACGGACTCGTCGTCGCGTTCCTCGAGCCGTTCTACGTCGCGGCCGGGTTTGCGCTCTATGTCAATCGGCGCGTCGAGCTCGAGGCGTGGGACGTGGAGCAGGAGTTGCGCCGTGCGTTCGAGCGCTAGAGCCCGCTGGCGCGCCGTTGCAGCGACGGCGATCGGCTTCGGCATCGTGACGCTCGCTTGCGCCGTCGCGCCTGCGTCGGCCGCCGCCGGGCCGGACGAGGCCGAGGTGAGCAAGGCGCTCGAGCAGGTGAAGGCGGATCCGAACCTTTCGCCGCATCGCACGACGCGCACGCTGAAATGGGTGGATGAGCAGGAGCGGCGGCAATACCAGCAGCCCGGGTTCCTCGCGTGGCTCGGGGGACTGTTTGCGGGCATCGCCGGCGCCAGCCGCATCTTTTTCTGGGCCCTGATCATCGTCGCGCTCGGCTTGCTGGGGCTCTTCATCGCGCGCCTCGCACAACACTTTCGCTATGAAGGCCGCCCGCGCGTTGCGGATGTCCCGACACATGTTCGCGAGCTCGACATTCGCCCGGAGAGCTTGCCGCGCGATATCGGCGCGACGGCGCTGCAGCTGTGGGAGCGCAACGATCATCGCGGCGCGCTCGTTCTCCTGTATCGCGGCTTGCTGTCGCGCCTCGTGCACGGGCACGGCGTGCCGATTCGCGAGTCGAGCACCGAAGCTGATTGCGTGACGCTCGCGGTGCCGCGTCTCGATGCAGTCGCTGCGACTTACACCGCTGGTCTCGTGCGTGTGTGGCAGCACGCAATCTACGGTGCGCGCGAGCCAGCCGCCGATGAGATGCGAACGCTCTGCACGCGCTTCGACGGAACGTTCCCGGCGCCGGCCGAAACGGCGGACCCGGCATGAAGCCCCGTCACATCTTCGTGGGTCTCACGCTCCTGGCAATCGGGCTGCTGATCGTCTGGATCGCACGCAACACCTACTGGGGCGAGGTGGAGGTGCCGATGCCGGCGAAAGGCGAGGCGCGGACCAACTCGCTGTACGCGGCCGAACGTCTGGTCGCGCAGCTCGGCGCGACCGCGCATCCGCAACGCAATCTGGGCGAGCTGCCGGATCCGCGAGCGGTCATCTACCTGTCGTACTGGAACTGGGATCTCATCCCGAGCCGTCGCAAGCGCCTGGAAGAGTGGGTCGAGCAAGGCGGCCGGCTGGTTGCGGACCGCTCGCTGATCGGCGGCGATCGGGCGCTGGAGGAGTGGTCGGGAATCGTGCGCACGGAGCTGCCGGCCGAGAGCGACTCGGAAACGTACGACGCGGAGAACCGCTGCGCCAATCTGACGGTTGCGGGCGAAGGGCGCGCGAACTACCGGGTGTGCGGCGTCGATGAGCGCAGCCGCCTCACCACCAGTCGCGACGCCTCCTGGGTTCTCAGCGACAATCACGGTATCCAGGTCCTGCGCATTCCCATCGGTCAGGGCAGCATCACAGTGTTGAACGCGCGGCCGTTCGACAACCAGCAACTGTTCCGGGCCGACGACGGGTTGCTGTTCGTCACCGCGACCGGGCTCGAGCGCGGCGATCAGGTTTTTTTCCTTTCCGAAGAGAAGACGGCCTCGCTGCTGGCGCTGATGTGGAGACACGGAGCGCCGGTGGTCGTGCTGCTGCTGGGCACGCTCGCACTCGCGTTGTGGCGCGGCAGTCCGCGCTTCGGACCTGCAGCAGGCTCGACGGATGCAGCGCGCCGCTCGCTCGCCGAACAGATTCTGGGCACCGGACGCTTCACACTACGATTCGGCGCCGGGCGCGCTTTGCACGCAGCAGCTGTGCGGTCACTGCGTGAAACTGCCGAGCGACATCTTTCCGGATTCCGGACGTTGGGCGCCGAAGAGCGGATGGCGCTCCTCGCGAGCAACACCGGACTGGATCAGGAAGCCCTGACCGAGGCGATCAATCACACCGGTCCCCGACGCCCCCGCGAGCTGCGCAGAGTCATTGCGTTGCTCGAGACGGCGCGGCGCAGAATTACTTGAGGAGCGATTCATGCAGGTCGAGGCGAATACGATCACCCGTGCGGCAGAGCTGCTGGGGCGCTTGCGCGAGACGATCGGGCAGGCACTGGTAGGACAGCTGGCGGTCGTCGAGCAGGTCGTCGTCGCGCTGGTGGCGGGCGGACATGTGCTGATCGAAGGCGTGCCCGGTCTCGGCAAAACGCTGCTGGTGCGAGCGATGGCGCAGGCGTTGTCGCTGCCGCATGCACGTGTGCAGTTCACGCCGGACATGATGCCGTCCGACATCACCGGCCACGCGGTGATCGATCCCGCGACCCGCGAATGGCGCGTGGTGCGCGGCCCGATCTTCACGCACATCCTGCTGGCGGACGAAATCAACCGTGCGCCTGCGAAGACGCAGAGCGCGCTGCTCGAGGTGATGCAGGAATCGCAGGTCACGATCGAAGGTCAGACGCACGTGCTGCCGCGACCGTTCATGGTGCTGGCCACGCAGAACCCGGTCGAGACCGAAGGCACGTATCCGCTGCCGGAAGCGCAGATCGACCGATTCCTGTTCAAGATCCTGATCGACTACCCGAGCGCTGTCGAGGAAGTTGCCGTGGTCGTGCGCACTACCGGCAATCGTGTCGGCGACCAGCTGCCGCTCGTGGATGTCAAACCTTTGCTCAACGAAAAAGCTGTGCTGAGCCTGCAGCAGATCGCCGCGCATCAGCGCGTCGAGGAAACCGTCGTCGACTACGCCGTGCGCATCGTCCGTGCGACACGCGATTGGCCCGGGCTCGCGGTCGGTTCGGGCTCACGTGGCGCTATCGCGCTCGTGCGCGCGGCGCGAGTGGCCGGATTGCTCGACGGACGCGATTTCGTGACGCCCGATGACATCAAGCGCATCGCGCTGCCGGCGCTGCGACATCGCCTTGCGCTCACGCCGGACGCAATGCTCGAAGGCCGCAAGGCAGATGACCTGCTCAGTGCGGTCGTCGAGAGCGTCCCGGCTCCCCGGACCTGAGTCGACTGCGAGCATGCGCGTTCGTCTGATTCCCGGCACCGTCGCCATCGCCGCGCTCGCGGTCGGTGCGTGCGTCGTTCTGCTGGCGCTGGCATTCGACGCGTCGGTGTCTGGCAGCGCGATCATCGGCGGTGCGTGGATCGGCGTGCTCGGCCTCGCAGCCACGCTCGACTATCTGATGACACGTATGAACTGGCGAGCGGCGCAGCCGCAGCTCGTGCGCAGAACGCCGCCCGCGCTGGCGCTCGGCGTCAAGCGTCCCGTGCAACTGACGATCTCGCTGGGCGGGACGCTGCAGTGGCGCTGCCGGCTCTACGACTATGTCGACCCGACGCTGCTCACCGAAGGAATGCCGGTCGAGCTGACGCTCCAGGGCGGCAACCGCCATGATCTCTCGTACACCGTGACGCCGACACGACGCGGGGAAGTGCAATTCGCCGCGGCCGATGTTCGCATCCGCTCGCAGTGGCGTCTGTGGGAGCTGATCGAGCGTCTCGGCGGCGAACAGTCGTGCCGCGTCTATCCCGACTTCGCGCAGGTCGCGCGCTACGCGTGGCTGGCCGGCGATCGGCGCCTGTCCGAGATCGGCATCAAGACGTACGCGCAGCGCGGCGAGGGCACGGATTTCAAGCAGCTCTCCGAATATCGCACCGGCGATCCGATCCGGCACATCGACTGGCGCGCCACGCTGCGGTTCGAGAAGCTCATCGTGCGCGAGTTCCAGAGCGAGCGCGATCAGTGCGTGCTGCTGCTGATCGATTGCGGGCGTCGCATGCGCGCCGATGACCGCACCGGCGGCATCGGCTCTTCGCACTTCGATCAGGTTCTGAATGCGGTGATGTTGCTCGCGTACGTGGCCTTGAAGCAGGGCGATGCAGTCGGCGCGCTGACGTTCGGTACGCCGGAGGGCGAGCAGCGGTGGTTCGCGCCGCGCAAGGGAGCGGCGACGCTCAACGCGCTGATGAGCGAGCTCTACGCGGTGCAGCCGAGTCCGACGCATTCGGACTATCTCGGCGCGGCGCGCGATCTGCTGCTGCGCTACGGCAAACGGGCGCTCGTCGTCCTGATCACGAATTTTCGCGACGAAGTCAGCTCAGAGTTCGGCCGCGCCGTCAGCCTGCTGAGCTCGCGACATCTCGTGCTGCCCGCGAGCCTGCGCGAGCGCGTGGTCGGTCAGCTTGCCTCGCAACCGCTCGCGCCGGGCGCGGGCAACAGCGACCCGATCCTCGAAATCGCCAGCGCGCAGCTCTACGAGCAGGCGCGCCGCGATGCGCTCCACAAGCTGGCCGCGCACCATTCGCTCGTCGTCGATGCGGAGCCGCAGCGACTCGGCATCGAGCTCACCAATCGCTATCAGCAACTGAAGCGCGCCGGACGCATCTAGGGCGGTCGTTGCGGCTCGCCTGCCGCCGCGTGCGCAAACTCGATCAGCGCGAGATCCGACTCCTCGCGGGCGCGATGGAACACGATGCGCCGGCCGTCGGCCGCGACATCGAAATCGCCGATGACCGGGCCGGGGCCGAGGTTCGTCAGCGCGCGCTCGGCCCCGCTGCGCAGATCGAACGTCCAGAATTCCTTGTGTGCCTGGTCGCCCTTGAGAATCACGAGCGTCTGCTCGTCGGCGCCGAGGAACGCGAGCCGCCGCGAGCCGCGGGTCAGTTCTAGCTTCGGTATTACGTGCGGCTCGCCGTCGGCGCCGATTGCATGCACTTCGAAGATCGTGCCGATATCGGCGCCCGTGTACACCAGGAAGCTGCCTGAAGGCGACCACGCCGGATCGAGCGCGTACTCGTGCGTGAGCGCAACGGGGGCAGCGCCGGTGTCCGATAGCTTGAAGAGCCGCGGCTCGCCCGCCTGCAGTGCTGCGATCGCAATCCACTTGCCGTCCGGCGACCACGCCGGCGCACCGCGAACGTCGAGTTTCTCAGCGAGTCTGCGCGCGTCGCTGCCGTCCGAGTTCATCACGTAGAGCCAGGTGCTGCCGCGGCTCTGCACTGTGAAGGCCACCCGCTGACCGTCTGCGCTCAGCGCCGGGCCGGCAATGACGCGGCCTTCCCGGCCGCTCCACAGCTCGCGCGCATTCGCAGTTCCCTCGTGCTTCCATAGTGCGTCCGTTCCCGCCTTGGGCGCCCGATACAGGAGCGAGTCGGGTCCGAGCCTCGGCGCAACGCCGCGCTGCGTGTGAATGGGAATCGGCGTGACTGCCTCCGGACCGACGATTCCATCCGTCAATCGCACGCTCCACAAGCTGGCCGTGGGATGAGGCACGGTGGCGATGAGCCGCCGGCCATCGGGCGTCGCGGCCAGCGAACTGTAGACGTTGCCGGCGGACTTCAGCCGATGCGTGCTGTGGTCCGTCAGATCGAGAGCGTGAATCCACGGCCCCGAGCCGTCCGCGGAGGTCGCGAGATACAGGAGCGTTCGCTCGTCGAGCAGCGTCGGAAAGCTCACGCGCGAGTTGTGCCACGTCAGGCGCTGCGGCTCGCCGCCGGTCGCACGGATTTGCCACAGATCCATCTCATCCGGCACGAACCCGCGCACGAAGTAAATCGTCTTGCCGTCGTGCGACCAGAGCGGGAAATGACAATGGATGCCTTCGGGCGCGACGTAGACCTGCTGCCCGCGATAACTCCCGTCGGCGCTTGCGACGAACAGCGGATCACCAGGCGCGGCCGGATGGTAGACGACCCGCCTGCGGTCGCGGGACCATGCGATCTCTGCAATGCCCGCGGGACCGGTGCGCAGGTCGCCGCCCACCAGCGGCACGCTCCAGCTCCGGTTCTTCGACGACCAGATCAGCACCTCCGCTGCGGTGGGCGAGAAGTCGAGCATGCGCACGGCGGGATTGCGCAACTCCGGTATTCGTCCGCGCGTGAGGTTCTGGAAGTCGCCGGTGCCGGTCTGTCCCACGAAGACGTCCCAGGCGCCGTCGCGATCCGAAACGAAGGCGATGAAACGCCCGTCGGGCGAGATTGCGGCGTGCTCCTCCGATCCGATGAAGTCCGTGACGGTGGTGAAGTCCGCGCCGGTCAGCGGATCACGCCATCGATTGCGTTGCACTGCGCTCCAGACAAACACAGCGCTGCCGATCGCTGCGACGACGACCATGCCCGCCAGTATCGGTAACGACAGGCGCGGCCGCGTCCGACGCTCTGTCGTGTCGTGGCTCGCGGTCGCCACGGGTGTCATCGGCACCAGCAATCGCAGCCCCAGTTTTGGAATCGTCTGGATGACGGCGGGATGTTTCGGGTCGTCGTGAAAAGCCTTGCGCAACTCGACGACGCATTGCGACAGCGCATCGGGAGTCACGGACATTCCCGGCCATACTGCATCGAGCAGCTCATTCCTCGAGACGACCTCGCCGCGGGCATCTGCCAAGTAGCGCAAGACGGCCATCGATCGCGGGGTGACGTGCACGGCCTCGGTACCGCGCTCGATCGTTGCCAGACTGGGTTGGACGAGCCACTCGCCGAGACGGAAGTCTGGCCCGGACCCACTTCCTCCTGCCGACATGGGCTCCTCGTGTATTTCTCGTGCTCCGGTCGCGTTTCGCTCCGGACCGCAGCCGACCGCATGCGCTAGCAATGCCCGGCAACGCGAATTTCAACAACGGCGAAGGGAGAAGTCCAATGAGAAATCATGACTTGCGGCGGACGGTCTGCGGCAGCGCGGTGCTGGCGGCGGCGCTGGTCTTCGGTCTCGATGACTCGCGGGCAAGCGATCGCGTCCGGCCAGACACGCTGCCCGTGCTCTACAGCGGCTTGCTCGACGACCACACGCCATCGGCGGCCGTCGTGAATGGCGGACCCTATGAGATGCACGGCAAATGGTCGCTGGAAGTGGACGAGCGTCGCGGCACCGGCAAGTTCTCGGCCGTTATGGACATGCAGACATCCGACTACGGGATCACGCAGGGCAACGTGCTCAAGGACGATCCGGCGACCCGCGGCGCACATACCCACCACATCAGCATGACCGATGGCGTGCTCACCCTCGACTGGCAGGCGCGCTGCCCGCAGTTCGCGCCCGCCGTCACCGAGGGGTTTGCAATTACCGGGACGGCTTTCGTGACCGGCAACGGCTCACCCGCGCCATTCGGCAATCCCTCGCCATTCACCGTTTGCGTGCTCGGCGGCGGCAGCGTCAAGTTCTCTAACATCACCGTGACGTTCGGCACGCCTGCCAGCAGGCACTTCGGCACCCAGGCCATTCACGGCGTGGTTCAGTGGTGCAGCGGGCGCTTTCTGCTCCCGTCGCACGATTGCACGCTGGAAGAGTGAGCCGATTCTCCGTTGCCTTCCGCGTTGGTGGCTTATCGCGGTTCACAAAGCACGGCGATCGCAACGACGTCTCTAACCCGTCGTACGGCACGGGCGTGGTCGGCACCGGCTATTTCACGTTCGACGACTCGCTGATTCCGGCGAGCGGCACCGGTCACCTCGGCAACCCGATCGTGCCCCTGCCGACGCTCGATTTCTTCTTCAACTGGTTCGGCGTGTCGTTCGACGAGTCGAATGCGCAGATCGCCGTGCTCGACTTCGCCGACGGCGTGCTGAGCAACTGGATGGTCGGCGGCTCGTACCGGCCGGCCTCCTGCGGTTTCCTGACCTACGCCTGCACGTCGAGCGGCGGCGGCGCGCCGGATTTCGACGGCCTCGGCTCGGGCGGCATCGGCTTCACGGACGGCAAGCGCGCTGGCCTTCGTGCGACGCCGTCGGGCTGGCTTGACTGATCTGCCTGCGCAGAGGTATTGGAGCTGCCCGCACCGACACAATAAACGCAAGAGAGGTATCGCGATGGAGCTCACCGTCAATGGCGCCCGGATGACCGTGGCGGCCTCTGAGGACACGCCGCTCCTGTGGGCCCTTCGCGATCGCCTCGGACTGACCGGAACGAAGTTCGGTTGCGGCATGGCGCTGTGCGGCGCCTGCACGGTCCACGTCGACGGCGTGCCGACTCGTGCGTGCGTCACGCCGATCTCGGCACTCGCGGGCAAGAAGATCGTCACGATCGAAGGCATCGGCACGACGCCGCAGGGCAAGGCGCTGCAGGCTGCGTGGCTGACGGTGAACGTTCCCCAATGCGGCTATTGCCAGTCCGGGCAGATCATGGCCGCCGCCGCGTTGCTCGCCACCAATCCAAAGCCGAGCGACCAGGACATCGAAAGCGCGATGACCGGCAACATCTGCCGGTGCGGCACATATCCGCGCATCCGCGCTGCCATCAAACAAGCTGCCGCCGGGCTGGAGCGGAAAGCATGAGCGCGCAACTCGTCGATCGCCGCACATTCCTCGCGGGTCTGAGCGGACTGGTGCTGGTCGCCAGCGCGTCGCGCATCGTCAAAGCCGCCGACGCGCCGAAGTACGGTGCGGACGGGATGGAGCACGGATGGCGTGACGATCCGCTGGTCTTCGTCTCGATCGGCGAAGACGGCATCGTGTCCGTCATCGTGCATCGCTCCGAGATGGGGCAGGGCATCCGCACGGGGCTGCCGCTGGTCGTTGCCGATGAGCTCGAAGCCGACTGGAGCAAGGTGCGCGTGATGCAGGCGCCGGGCGACGAAGAGAAGTTCGGCAACCAGGATACGGACGGCTCGCGCAGCATGCGGCATCACTTCGATCCGATGCGTCGGGTCGGTGCGGCGGCTCGCACGATGCTCGAGGCCGCTGCTGCAGCGACCTGGAATGTTCCCGTCACTTCCGTGCGTGCCGTGAACCACGAAGTGATTCACGAGCAGAGCGGTCGCCGACTGGGCTACGGCGCACTGGCGAAGGCGGCGGCCAAGTTGCCTGTGCCGGCGCGCGAGACGCTGCGTCTGAAGGATCCTGCGAAGTTCCGTTACATCGGCAAGGAGAGCATTGCCTTGCTCGATGGACAGGACATCTCGCACGGCCGCGCGCAGTACGGTATCGACACGCGATTGGATGGAATGCTGTACGCGGTCGTCGCGCGCACGCCGGTGTTCGGCGGCAAAGTCGCGAAGTTCGATGCGGCGGCGGCCGAGAAGATTCCCGGCGTCGTGAAAGTGATCGAGATTCCCGGCACGCCCGGGCCGGCGCTGTTCGCGCCGCTCAACGGCGTCGCGATCGTCGCCGAGGACACGTGGATCGCGATGAAGGCGCGGCAGGCGTTGCAGATCGAGTGGAACGACGGCCCGCACGGCACGTACGACTCCGTCGCCTATCGCACCGAGCTGGAAGAAGCTGCGCGCAAGCCCGGCAAGGTGCTGCGCGAAGCGGGTGACTTCGATGGCGCGATGGCGAAAGCGGCGCGCAAGGTCGAAGCCGAGTATTACCTCCCTCACATCGCGCACGCGACGATGGAGCCGCCGAGTGCGGCGGCGCGCATCGTCGACGGTCATTGCGAAGTCTGGGCGCCGACGCAGGCGCCGCAAGCGACGCGCGAGCTCGTCGCGAAGCGATTGGGTCTGCCGTTCGAGAAGGTCACCGTGCACGTCACGCTGCTCGGCGGCGGCTTCGGCCGCAAGTCCAAGCCCGACTTCGCTGCCGAGGCGGCTTTCCTCTCGCAGCAACTGGCCGGCCGGCCGGTGAAAGTGGTGTGGACGCGCGATGACGATCTGCATCACGACTACTTCCACACCGTTTCCGTCGAGCGCCTGCAGGCGGGGCTCGATGCACAGGGCAAGACGACTGCGTGGCTGCATCGCAGCGTTGCGCCGACGATCGTCTCGATCTTCGCGCCGGATCCGCAGCACGAGGCGCCGTTCGAGACGGGCATGGGCCTGATCAACGTACCGTTCAACGTGCCGAACATCCGCATCGAGAATCCGGCCGCGGCTGCGCATACGCGCATCGGCTGGTTCCGCTCGGTGTCGAACGTGCCGCATGCGTTCGCGGTGCAGAGCTTCGTGGCCGAGCTGGCCGCTGCCGCGGGCCGCGATCATCGCGACTATCTGCTCGACCTGATCGGTCCCGCGCGCCGCATCGATCCGGCCGCGCTCAAGGACTCGTGGAATCACGGCGAGTCGCCGATGCGCTATCCGGTCGATACCGGAAGGCTGCGGCGCGTGATCGAAACCGTGACGCGCGAAGCGGGCTGGGGCCGCAAGCTGCCGAAGGGGCAGGGGCTCGGGCTGGCTGCGCATTACAGCTTCGTGAGCTACGTCGCGGCGGTCGTTGCAGTGGAGGTGAACGCGCAGGGGCAGCTCACAATTCCGCGCGTCGACATCGCATTCGACTGCGGCCCGGCGGTATATCCCGATCGCGTCCGCTCGCAGCTCGAAGGCGCGGCGATCATGGGCGTGAGCCTGGCGACGCTGGGCGAGATCACGTTCAAGAACGGCCGCGCGCAGCAGGACAACTTCCACATGTACCAGGTCACGCGCATGGCTGAAGCGCCGCGCGAGATTCGCGTGCATCTGCTGCCGGCAACCGACTGGTCGATGCCGCTCGGCGGCGTCGGTGAGCCCGGTCTGCCGCCGATCGCGCCGGCGCTTTGCAACGCGATCTTCGCTGCGACGGGTAAGCGGATCCGTCAGCTGCCGATCGCAAACCAGCTCGCGACGTAGGCTCGAATTCAGCGTCCATCCTATCCCGCCCGTGCAGCGCAGCTCCGATACTGCCTGCATGGGATGGATCATCGAATCGCTGCGCCGCATCGCCGCTCGCCAACCGGCGCCGCCCGCGTCCAAGTCGCTGGTTTATGCTCTGTGCGAAGAATATCGACAGCTCGACCTGTGGTCGGCCTATCACGCATTTCGCCTCGATCCGCGAGCACGCACCTGGCGGCGGCTGCGCGCCCGCAACGTGCCGTGGCAGAGCGAACAGACAGTCGAGGGACTGTTGCATTGCCTGTATCCATGGAACGGCAAGGGAACGCCCGACCCGAATACGGTCGGCCTGGCCCTGGTGACCGCGCCCGCCAAAAAGAAGCGCTGACCCTGTAGAACGCCGGCGTGCCGGGGCGTCATTGGGATAGGAATCCACAATGACGAGGTACGCTGAAATGAACACGATCCGAGTGAGTGTGCTGCGGGCGGTCCCGCCGTTTGCCCAGGGTCTGGTGCGCGACCTGCGCGTGCGCTGGGCGCTCGAAGAGGCCGGCCTTCCCTATAGCGAGCACGTGATCGGTCCGCAGGACCAGCAGTCGCAGGACTATCGCCGCCTCCAGCCGTTCGGCCAGGTGCCGGCCTACCAGGAAGGCGACCTGGTGCTGTTCGAGTCCGCCGCGATCGTCCACCACGTCGCGCAGCGCTCGGAACAGTTGATGCCCGCGGATTCTGCGAGCCGCGCACGCGTCACCGCATGGATGTTCGCGGCCATGAATTCGATCGAGCCGTTCGTCGCGAATCTCGGCCTGATCGACTTCGCGTACCCGCGGGAAGAGTGGGCGAAGCTGCGCCGGCCCGGCGCGCTCGAATTCGTGCAGAAGCGTCTGCAGGAACTTGCAACCGCGCTCGGTGCGCGCAGCCATCTCGAAGGCGATCGCTTCACCGCCGCCGACATCCTCATGACGACGGTGCTGCGCCAGCTGCGCCACACGGATGTCGTCGCGAAGATCCCGGTGCTCGAGAGCTACCGGCTGCGGTGTGAAGCGCGTCCTGCTTTTCAACGGGCGCTCGCGGCGCAGATGGCGGTGTTCGCGCGCAACGCTGCGTGAGCGGGATCAATGTTGCGCACCCAGTGACCCGGTTCGAAGTGCCATCGCCCGCGCCGCTCTTCCCAGCGCGCGGGCGACCACGACCAGCCGCGACGCTCGCGTGACCATTGGCCGTCGACCCACACGTGGCGACGGCCATCCCAGCGCCAATAGCCCGCAGCCCAGACATAACCTCGCCGCGGCGTCGGCACGACGATGACGCGCGGCGCCGGTGGCGCCACTGCAATCTCCACGATAGCCACGCGTCGCGGCGCGGGCGCGACGCAGCCCGCTGCCCCAAAAGTAATGAGCGCTGCAAGCAGCGCGACTGGAAGCTTCATTTCACACCTCCAGCCGTAACAACGCGCGAACCCGTTTTGGGATGACGCGGACGCGGTTTTATGTCCGGCTCCTCACAGCAGGAGCGCAATCTCGTTTACATATCCGGCAGACATGTGCGTCTTGCGACGTGCGTCACGCGCGCCAAAGACGCAGGTCCTGTCTCCGCGTGGCGACCTCCGGTAAAAAATCACTTCACGAAAAGCAACCAAGAACCGGAACGATTCATCATGACGATGACCTCTCGACGCGGGCTGCGGATTGCCGGAGCTGCTGGCCTCGGCACGTTACTTATTGTCGGGACGCTGGTGTTCATGCACCGCGAGCCTGCGACGCCCGTCGCTCCGCGACAGGCGAAGATGGCGTGGCCGGTTGCGCCGGAGCAGTCGCCGCCGAAAGCGCAGGCCCAGCCGCCGAAGGTGGTGCAGGTCGCGCAGGTCGAGCGCCAGGACTACATCGTCCAGGCGAAGAGCATCGATCTCGCGCGCCGCGCCGTGGAGAAGGCCGGCGGCCGCGTGACCGGCGAGCTCGACATCATTCGCGCCGTCGGCGCATCGCTCGATGCGCGCGAGCTCGCGGCGCTGTACGAGCAGACCGTCGACGGTTTGCGCGTCTATGAAGACGTGGCCGTCAGCGCGAGCGCTGCCAGCGTTCTGCCCGAAACCTTCTATCCCCAGGAAGTCGGTGCGACCAACCTGCACAAGGGCGGACTCACCGGTCGCGGCGTGACCGTCGCCGTGCTCGACTCGGGCCTGTGGCGCGAGAAGGGCCCGCTGCAGAAGACCTCGTATGGCAAGGACCCGCGCGTGCTCGCGCAGTACGACGCGATCCAGGCGCGCACCAATCCGTCGAACTACGACGACGCGTTCGGTCACGGCACGCACATCTCCTCGATCATTGCGAACGCGGCGGTCGCGAGCACCGGCCGTTACCAGGGCGTCGCGCCCGGCGTGGATCTCGTATCCGTGAAGGCGCTGGACGCCAACGGAGCCGGCCGTTACTTCGACGTGATCCGCGGTATCCAGTGGATCGTGGCGAATAAATCACGCTACAACGTCCGCGTGCTGAACATGTCGCTGAGCGCGCCGGTGCGCTCGCACTACTGGGACGATCCGCTCAACCAGGCCGTCATGGCCGCGTGGGCCTCGGGCATCGTCGTGGTCGTCTCCGCGGGCAACGACGGTCCGTCGCCGATGTCGATCGGCGTGCCGGGCAACAACCCGTACGTCATCACCGTCGGCGCGGTCACCGACAGCTATCGTCCGATGGAGCCGGATCAGTATCGCCTCGCGTCGTTCTCGGCCGCCGGTCCGACGTACGAAGGCTTCGTGAAGCCGGAAGTCGTGGCGATGGGCGGTCACGTCCGCGCCTACGCGCCGGACAACGGCACGCTCGCGCGCAACTATCCGCAGTGGGTCGACAGCCGCTATCACGATTTCACGATGTCCGGCACTTCGCAGGCCGCAGCAGTGACCAGCGGCGTCGTCGCGCTGATGCTCGACGTCAATCCGTACCTGACGCCGGACCAGATCAAGTGCCGCCTGATGGACAGCGCGCGGCCCGCGGTGAAACCGGACGGTACGCTGGCGTACTCGGTGTTCCAGCAGGGCGCCGGCCTCGTCAATGCGCGGGACGCGGCGTACAGCACTGCCAACGGCTGCGCCAACACGGGCCTCAGCGTGCTGATGGATCTCTCCGGCATGAAGCATTTCGGCGGCCGCGCCAACCAGAACGCGGACGGCACCTTCTACATCATGGCGGTGCAGAGCTCGACGCAGAACACCTCGCTGCTCGGCGGCTTGCTCGGAGGTCTGGGCGGCTTGGTCGGCAGCCTCGGCGATTCGCTCGGCGGCGTGCCGCTGCTCGGCAGCCTGCTGACCGGTGTCGCCACGCTGCTCGACGGCGAGACCTGGGACGGCAGCCCCCCGGGAAGCACCGGCTACACCTGGAGCAACGGCTACACGTGGAGCAATGGTTACACCTGGAGCAACGGCTACACGTGGAGCAACGGTTACACCTGGAGTAACGGCTACACCTGGAGCAACAACGCGACAACGAACAGCACCAGCAGCGTCGAGACCGTGAACCAGCAGTAGCACGACTCGATGCAAAGGCGCGTGCACAATTTCCTCCGCGCCTTCGTGGCGTGCGCCACGCTGACTGCGATCGGCGCGGCGGATGCCGCCGCGCCTGTTCCGGACTCGCGGCCGATCTACTTCGAGCATCTGTCGATGCGCGACGGGCTCTCGCAGAGCACCGTCATGAGCATCCTGCAGGACTCGCAAGGCTATTTGTGGCTCGCGACGGAGAGCGGGCTCGATCGCTACGACGGCTACTCCATACGCGCGTATCGCCGCGAGCGCGGCAACGAGCACGGGCTCGCGAGCGATTACATCTGGACCATCGCCGAGGATGCGCAAGGCGATCTGTGGCTCGCGACGGTCGGCGGCGGCGTGGCGCGCTGGGATCGTCGCACCGACACGTTCCAGCAGTTCCGTCACGATCCGGCGAACCCCGACTCGCTCGCGAGCGATGCAGTGCGTACGCTGCTCATCGATGCGCGCGGTCGCATCTGGGCCGGCACGTTCGAGAACGGACTCGATGTGCTCGATCCGAAAACCGGCAAGACGCAGCACTTCCGTCATCGCAAGGACGATCCGCGCTCGCTGGCAGCGGACGCGGTGTTCGCCCTGTACTCGGATCGTAGCGGACGCGTCTGGGTCGGCAGCGACGGCGGTCTGAGCCGCTACGAGCCTTCGACCGGCGATTTCATCAACTACAGCGCGACGCCGGGCACCGGGCTCAGCGACGCGCGCGTTCGCGCGATTCGCGAGGATCACACCGGCGTGCTGTGGATCGGCACGCTCGGCGGCGGCCTCAATCGCCTGGACCCGGACACGTCGCGCATCACCGCTTTTCGGCATGCGGCCAACGATCCCGGCTCGCTGAGCAGCGACCGCGTGCAGGCCATCCTGGAAGACGACGCGAACCGCTTGTGGGTCGCGACGCGCGACGGCCTGAACCTGTTCGAGCGCGGCTCGGGCAAGTTCGTGCGCTACGGCCGCGATGCGGACAGCCCGCAGACGCTGCGCGATCCCGACGTCATGTCGCTCTATCAGGACCGCGGCGGCGTGCTGTGGGTCGGCACGCGCTGGGGCGGAGCGAGTCACTGGAATCCGAACAGCTGGCTGCTCGGCCACTACCGCAGCGCCGCGCTCAGCGGCGGCGTGGGCGTGAATGCTTTTGCTGATGACGGCGCGGGCACCGTGTGGGTGGGCACATCGGCCGGTCTCGTCGAGATCGACACGCGTACGGGCCGCGACACTCAACATCGGCACAACGACAAAGGCACGCTCGCACTCGCCGACGACAGCGTGATGACACTGACGTTCGATCGCCGCAGCGCGCTGTGGGTCGGCACGATGACCGCCGGGTTGCAGCGATTCGATCTCGCCAAGCGCACGGTGCGCAACTATCAGAACGTGGAAGGTGATGACAGCACGCTGCCCGCGAACGGCGTGATGGCGCTGTACGAGGATCGCGAAGGCGATCTGTGGGTCGGCACGTTCGGCGGCGGCCTCGCGCGCATCGCGAGCGACAGCGGCGCCGTGATCCGCTATCCGTTCGGCGGCGCAGATGCGAGCTCGCTCAGCGACCCGCGCGCCAGCGCCATCGCGGAGGACGCGCGCGGCAATCTCTGGGTCGGCACGGCCGGCGGCGGTTTGAACCTGCTCGATCGCAAGACCGGGCGCTTCCATCGCTATCGCCGCAACGATGCGGATCCGAACAGTCTCAGCGACGACGCGATCTATGCATTGCACGTCGACCGGCACGGCGACCTGTGGATCGGCACGGCGGGCGGCGGCCTCGATCGCATGGTCGGCAGCTCGGAGGCCCCGGACTCGGTGCGCTTCGAGAACCAGACCGGCGTCGGCAGCATGACGCGCCAGGTGGTGTACGGCATCGAGTCGGACATCGATGGCCGGCTGTGGCTCAGCACGAACAACGGCCTCACGCGCTTCGATCCGCGCGCGCGCACGATCAAGTCCTTCCACGAGGCGCACGGCCTGCAGGGCGAAGACTTCAACTTCAACGCACACTATCGCGGCCGTGACGGCACGCTGTTCTTCGGCGGTAGCAACGGCTTCAACGCGTTCGCGCCGAAGGCGGTGACGAAGGAAGCGCCGGCGCCGCGCGTCGTGCTGACCTCGGTCGCCAAGCTCAATCAACCGCTGGCATTGCAGGACCTGCCCGACGCGGGCCGGCCGTTGCAGCTCGCGTACAGCGACAAGCTGCTGACGTTCGAGTTCTCGGCGCTGGATTTCACGTCGCCCGGCAACAACCGCTACATGTACCAGCTCGAAGGGTTCGATGCGGGCTGGACCGAAGCCGGCGCGCTGCGTCGCGCGACGTACACGAACCTCGATGCGGGCAACTACACGTTCCGCGTGCGCGCGGCCAATGCCGATGGCGCCTGGAGCCCGGACGGTCTTTCCATCCCCGTGCGCGTGGGTGCGGCGCCGTGGGACACCACGCTCGCTCGCGCCGCATACGTGGCGATCGCATTGCTGCTGATCGCGTAC
The DNA here is from genome assembly GCA_036004505.1 of Steroidobacteraceae bacterium. Taxonomy (GTDB): domain Bacteria; phylum Pseudomonadota; class Gammaproteobacteria; order Steroidobacterales; family Steroidobacteraceae; genus Steroidobacter. Next base: position 4,489 of record DASYRK010000068.1, on the reverse strand, counting down.
CTGTGGCGCAGGCAGAAACTGAAACGCGAGCGTGCTCTGCGCTACAGCCGCGAGCTGGAACACACGGTCCGCGATCGCACTCGAGAGCTGGAAGAGCGCAATCAGCAGCTGCAGGTGCTCAGCCGCGCGAAGAGCGATTTCGTCGCGCGCATGAGTCACGAGCTGCGCACGCCGATGAACGGCGTGCTCGGCATGACTTCGCTGCTGCTCGATACGCGGCTCGATGCCGCGCAACGGCGCTTCTCCGAAGCCATTCATCGTTCGGCCGACTCGCTGCTCGCCATCGTCGACGACGTGCTCGACTTCTCCAAGATCGAGGCGGGCCGCCTGCAGCTCGATCCGGTCGAGTGCGATCTGGTCGAGCTGGTCGAGCAGACCGCTGAAATGCTCGCGGCGCGTGCCGCAACCAAGGGCATCGCATTGCTGTGCGATTCACCGGCGCAGCCGCTGCCGCGCGTGCGGGTCGACGCTGTTCGTCTGCGCCAGGTGCTCGTCAATCTCGGCGGCAACGCGGTGAAGTTCACGGACCGCGGCCATGTGACGCTGCGCGTGACCCCGCTCGGCCGCGCCGACGGCTCGATCGCGGTCCGCGTCGAAGTGGTCGACACCGGCGTCGGCATCGAGCCGGCGAACCAGGCGAAGATCTTCGAAGAGTTCACGCAGGAGGACGCGTCCACGACGCGCCGCTTCGGCGGCACCGGACTCGGCCTGTCGATCGCGCGCCAGCTGGTCGAGCTGATGGGCAGCAAGCTCGGCGTCGTGAGCGCGCCGGGGGCGGGCTCGACGTTCTCGTTCGAGCTGTTGCTGGCCCTTGCCGAGCCTGCAGCGGAGCTGCCGAGGCTGCCGAGCCTCGATCCGGTGCGCGCCCTCGTGGTGGACCGCAACGACGTGGCGCGCGGCATCCTCGTGAAGACGCTGCGCGAGTGGGGCGCACGTCCGATCGGCGTCGCGTCGCTGCATGAAGCAGTCGAGGAGCTGCACGCAACGGCATACGACGCGATCATCGTGGACGACTCGCTGGCCGACGATGGTGCTCTGCTGTTGAGCGCGGGCCTTGCCGAGCGTGCCGCACGCCCGCGCTGTATCCGCCTCACGAATTTCGTCAACCTGGCGCGTCCGAAAGTCCACGGTGGCCTGCAGTTCGATGCCGAGCTGAGCAAGCCGCTGCGCCTGCTGCAGCTCTATCGCGAGTTGAACACTCGCGCGGCCGAGGCGACCGAACACTCTGTCGCGACGAATCACTCGGCGGCTCACAATGCGCCGCGCTTGCGCGGACGCGTGCTCGTAGTCGAAGACCAGGCGCTGAATCGCGAAGTCGCCGAAGGCATGCTCGCGGCGCTCGGCCTGCAGGCGGCGACGGCGCCCGATGGCCGCCAGGCGCTCGACCTGCTCGCCGCCGAGAAATTCGACGTCATCCTGATGGACTGCCAGATGCCGGTGATGGACGGCTTCTCGGCCACCGCCGAGCTGCGGCGTCGCGAAGGCGCGGGCAGCCGCATGCCGGTGATCGCCCTGACTGCGAACGCGACGAGCGAAGGTCGCGAGGCCTGTCTCGCAGCCGGTATGGATGACTACCTGGCAAAGCCTTTCAGTCGCGCGGCGCTGCATGCCGTGCTGGCGCGCTGGCTTCCGGCTGAACCTGCCGCCGCTGCGCCGGCCCCCGTCGAAGCGCCTGCGCCCGCCGCGACCGACGTGCTCGACCGCACGACGCTGAATGCGCTTCGCGCGCTGCCGCGCAAAGGCCCCAAGGACATGCTGAGTCACATCGTCGAGCGCTATCTCGCGGACTCGCGCGACCTGGTGGCGTCGATCGAGCGGGCGGTCGAGCAGGGCGACGCGGCCGAGCTGGCGCGCGCGGCGCACGCGTGGCGTTCGTATAACGGCAACGTCGGCGCGCAAGGGCTTGCGAATCTGTGTCGCGAGCTGGAGGAGCGTGCCCGTAACGGCAAGGTTGCGACGGCTCGCGAGCTGCTGGGCGAGCTGCGTGCGCTACATACGCGCGTGCGCGAAGAGCTGCAATTCGAGATGCGGAGAGCGGGTTGATGGCGACGGTCGAGCAAAGAATCCGGGTGTTGATCGCTGACGACGATGCGTTGTTGCGCGACATCGCCGTGGCGACCTTCGAGAGCGCCGGCTTCGCAGTCGAAGTCGTCACGACGGGCAACGCCGCCGTGGCCGCGTGCGCCACGCGCATGCCGGACATCGCGCTGCTCGACGTGGAGATGCCGAACGGCACCGGCTACCAGGCGTGCGCGGCAATTCGCGAGCTGCCCGGCGGCGCGAACCTGCCGATCGTGATGGTCACCGGCCACGACGATGCGGTCTCGATCGACAAGGCCTACGACGCCGGGGCCACGGACTTCGTCGTCAAACCGATCAACTGGGCGCTCATCGTGCATCGCGTTCGCTACGTGCTGCGCGGCGCGCGCAATCTCGACGCTCTGCGCTTCAGCGAGCAGAAGAACGCCGCGCTGTTGCGCGCGATCCCTGACGGCATCTTCCTCGTCGACACGCAAGGCGCGATCAGCCACATCGTCAGTCCGATCGCCGGACTGATCGACGGCACGCATGCGCCCGGCTCGCGCCGCCTCGCCGACCTGCTGCCGAAGGTCGTGCAGGAGCGAGCGACGGCATGTCTGAGCGCGACTCTCCGCGGCTCGCCCGCGGCGTTCGAGTTCGCGTTCGAGTCGACGCAGGATGCCACGCGCCACTTTGAATGCCGGTACGCGCCGAACGCCGGCGGCCAGGTGCTCGCGATCATCCGCGACATCACCGCTCGCAAGCGCACCGAGGCGCACATTCATCGGCTGGCGTATTTCGACGTACTGACCGGTCTGCCGAACCGCGAGTGGCTTGGCGACTACTTGTCGCAGTCGCTGGTCGAGGCGCGGCGTGAGGCCCACGGCGTTGCGGTCCTCTACATCGATCTCGATCAGTTCAAGCGCATCAACGACACGCTGGGCCACCAGACGGGCGACGCGCTGCTGCGCATGGTCACCGATCGGCTGAACTCTCTGGCGGGCGTGCACGCCGAGGATGACGTGTACGGGCAGTTCGCGCGCGTCGGCGGCGACGAGTTCATCCTCGTGCTCACCGGCAGTCCGACCGTAGGGTCGGCGCAGCGCGCCGCCGAGCGGATTCAGGCGGCGCTGGTCGCGCCGTTCCTGCATGGCGGCTACGAGTTCGTCGTCACGTCGAGCATCGGCATCGCGTTGTTCCCCGAGCACGGCAACGACGGGCAAACCCTGCTGAAGAACGCCGACGGCGCGATGTACGAAGCAAAGGCCAGCGGGCGCAATCAGTACCGTGTCTACACCAGCGCCGTGCACGCACGCGCGCTGAAGCGCCTGTCGCTCGAGATGGAGCTGCGGCAGGCATTCGAGAATTCGCAGTTGTCGGTGTACTACCAGCCGAAGTACGAGACGCAGACGCTGCGGCCGATCGGCGCCGAAGCGCTGCTGCGCTGGTTCCACCCGGAGCGCGGCCAGATTCCGACGCTCGACTTCGTCGCGGTGGCCGAGGAAATCGGCCTGATCGGCGACATCGGCCGCTGGGTGATGCAGCAGGTGTGCTGGGATCTGTGCGAGTGGCGCAACCAGGGGATTCACTTGCCGCGCGTCGCCGTGAACATCTCCGGGCGCGACTTCATGCGGCCCGAAGGGCTGCTGCACATGAGCGATACGGTCGGCCAGTCGCGGCTGTCGCCGGCGCTGTTCGAGCTGGAGCTGACCGAGGGCATCCTCATGCAGGATGCCGAAGCGGGGCGGCGCTCGCTGCTCACGCTGAAGGAGTTCGGCTTCCAGCTGGCCGTCGACGACTTCGGCACGGGCTATTCGTCGCTCAGCTACCTGAAGCGGTTCCCGCTCGACACGCTGAAGATCGATCGCTCGTTCGTGAAGGACATCGGCGTCGACCCGGACGACGCGGCCATCTGCCGCGCCATCATCGCGCTCGGCCACAATCTCGGCCTCGGCATCGTCGCCGAAGGTGTCTCGTCGCAGGTGCAACTGGAGTTCCTGCGCGCCGAAGGTTGCGACGCGGTGCAGGGATTCCTGATGAGCCAGGCGGTGCCGGCGAACGACTTCGCGGAGATCATGCGGCGGTCGGCGCCTGAAACCGTCGAGCCAGCCCACGTGCTGCATCCTCGGCGCGCCGCGAAGGCTGGCTGATCCTTCGACCCTGGCCGGTCCCTTGCGGGCGCGTCGACTTCGGTGCTATCTAGCGACGCGATGAAGCGCGTCGGAGACAAAGTGCCAAGCTCATACGTCAGCGCGCGCGGCGCTCAGCTCAACCGTTAGGCAGTACTGCGTCTATGGAACTCGTTCGCGCCGATCCTCGCTTGCGCTGGTTTGCCGTAGCGATTGCCATCGCGCTCGCGGCCGCTGGTGGCTTCGGTCTGTGGACCGTGCTGCGCTGGCTCGATGGCATGCGCGAGCCTTCTCCCGCCTCAATGGCTCAGCTACTCGCGGCTTCCGTCTGGCTCATGGGC
>DASYRK010000067.1:0-32036 GCA_036004505.1 Steroidobacteraceae bacterium | reverse complement strand
CGCAAGGTGGTGACGCCCGCATCGAGCGCGGCCTTCGCGACCGCCGCGGTCATCAGCGCCAGCCGATCCTCGCGGGCAAACGTCGCCTCGTCCGCGTCGAGCGGCAGCGAGATGTGCTTGTGCAGATCGATGAGCCCCGGCAACACGAAGCGATCCTTGAGATCGATGAGCTTCGCGTCCGCGCCATAGCGCTCTACCGGCTGGTAGCCATTCTCGACGGCAGTGATCTTGCCGTCGGTGACGACGACCGTTTGCTCGCGCAGCGGCTTCTGGCCCGGATCGGCCAGCAGCCCGCCGGCATGAATCACGATGGCAGCAGCGTGCGCGGCGCCGCCAAACAGCACCGCGCACACAACGATGATGATCCGCACAGCTCACCCTCGCGCAAACTCAGGTGAGCGAAGACTAGCCGATACGAGCGCTCAACGCAGATTCAGCCAACGGATCGGCGACTGTGGCTCGGCCGCGCGCTCGTGCTTCGACCGGGCCGCTCGCCTGAGGACGCGAATGAATCGTTCGAGAAGCGTGCCCTTCGGTGTGCTCATGCGATCCTCCCGGCGCAGCAGCGCCCGCGGTTGCATGGGCAACGAGAGTAGCGCCGCGTCCGGCGTAAATCAGCGTGGAATCAGAATCGTGACGCGCGGGAACGGATCACTTCTTTTCGGCGCCTAGCGCGCGGCACGCGCCCGCGACCTGCTCGCGAATGATCTCTGCGAGCCGCCGCGTTCCTGGGCCGGCAGCATCGGGATCCGCGAAGACCAGGTACAGCTGCACCGAGCGCTCGCGGCCGCCGCGCAGCGGCAGGATCTTGAGCGTACCGTCGTCGAGCTCGGTGCGGATCTTGTCCTGCGGCAGCCACGCGAAGCCATGGCCGCGCGAGACCGCGCCGATCGAGGTGCTCATGTTCGTCACCGTCCAGCGTTGCTCGACTTCGAGCAGCTGGGACTTCTTGTCTCGCTGCGTGCTCGAGTCGCGAACCACGAGGTGCCGATACTTGCGCAGGTCGCGGTTCGTGATCTCGCGCCCGAGCTTGTGCAGCGGATGATCGGGGTGTGCCACCGGTACGAAAGGAATGAGCATCAGCGGCTCGCCGTTGAGCCCGGTCGGCACGCGCGCCGCTATGCCCAGCTCAGCAACACCCTCACGCAGTGCTTCTGCCGTGCCGCCGAGCACAGTCTCCAGCCACTCGATGCGCGTCTGCGGACTCTCGGCGCCGAAGCGGCTCAGGCACTCGAACATCAGCCAGGTCGGAAACAGCAATTCGACGGCGATGCCGATCTCCGCCTCCCAGCCCGCAGAAGCTTTGCGCGCAGCGCGCTCCAGCTCGCCGGCGTCGTCGAGCAGCGTTCGCGCGCGCCGATAGAGCATCTGGCCGACGCCAGTCAGCACGGCTTTGCGTCCCTGGATCTCGAAGGCATGCACCTTGAGCGTCGACTCCAGCTTCTGCACGGCATAGGTCACCGAGGACTGGCTCTTGTGGAGCCGCTCGGCGGCCTGCGCGTAGCCGCCCGCCTCCACGACCGCCGCCAGGCAGCGCCATTGTTCGAGGGAAATTCGCGGCGCTGAGGCCCGCTCGGCCGGCCGTTGCTCTGCCACTGATCTACTCCTTCGATAGGTTCAAGCGAAAATTTGCGCTTTTTTATCTACCAATTCAATAGTTCAATGTGGCCCATCGAAATCCGCTGCGGCGGTTGGAGGGCAGAACATGAGTACGTTGTTGTTGGTGCAGACCAGCCTGTATGGCGCACGGGGCGCGTCTTCGCAGCTCGCGGAGCGCTTCGTGGCCGATTGGCGCAAGCGCAATCCGGGCGGCCGCGTCATCGTGCGCGACCTCGCCGAGGATCCGGCGCCGCATCTCACCGCCGAGCGCTTTCAGGCGTTCTCGACCGCGCCGGAGGATCGCACGCCGGAGCAGCAGGAAGCCGTGGAGTATTCCGATGCGCTCATCGACGAGCTGCGCAGCGCAGACACGGTGGTGTTCGCCGTGCCGATGTACAACTTCAGCGTGCCCTCGACGCTGCGGGCCTACTTCGATCACGTCGCGCGCGCCGGCGTCACGTTCCGTTACACGAGCGCCGGTCCCGAGGGACTGTTGAAGGGACGTCGCACGTACGTGTTCCTGACTCGCGGCGGGGTCTATCCCGAAGGCGCCGACACGCAGACGCCGTATCTGCGCCAGTTCCTGGGCTTCATCGGTCTCGCGCCGCAGTTCGTGTACGCGGAAGGTCTCTCGCTCGGCGACGAGTCGCGGCAGCGAAGCCTGGTGGCAGCGCGCGAGCGAGTCGCCGGCCTGGCCGCGCTCGATCTCGCAGCCTGATCACTCGGAGGTGCGGGCGCCCGGCCGACGGAGGAACTCGACGATCTTCGGAATCACGAAGCCGGGCGCTTCTTCCATCAGCCAGTGGCCGGCGCCCGGCACCACTGCACCCTGCACATCCGTGTCGATCAGTTGCGCCTGCTTGATGAGCCCGTCGCCGGAGCCCTTCTCGCCGGTGAGCACCAGCATCGGCAGCGTCAGCGGTTTCGCCGCGTACTCGTGGAATTCCCGGGCGTCCTCATCGATGAGCCGGAACCATTCCATGCTGGCGCGAATGTGATTGGGCCGCGCGTACTCGGCCGCGTACTCCTTGCGATCCGCTTCCGCGATCGACTTCGCCGGATCCGCGGCGAAGTCGTTCCAGAAATGCTCGAGGTAGATCCGCTCGCGTCCCTGCACCAGCGCCTCGGGCGTCTTGCCGAAGAAGCGCAGATGCCACTGGTCGCGCGGCCAGATGCGCGTCCATTCGCCGACGCCGGGCAGCAGCGCCTCCATCAGCACGATCTTCTGCACCTCGTGGGGGAACTGCGCCGCATACGCATACGCGACCATCATGCCGATGTCGTGACCCACCACGCTGACTTTGCTGTAGCCCAGCCCGCTCATGAGAGCGTGCACGTCGCGAGCCATCTCCGACTTCAGATAACCGTCGGCCGGCGCATCGGACTGACCCGCACCGCGCAGGTCTACCGCGATGACCGTGTGATCCTTCGAGAGCTCCCGCATCAGCGGACGCCACATCTGGCTCGACTGACCGAAGCCGTGCAGCAGCAGCACCGGATCGCCCTGCCCGGTGACGATGTAGCGCAGCCGCACGCCGTTCGCCACTGCGAACCTACTCTCGACCTGCTGCAGTTTCTCGACCTGCTGCGCCGGCGCGGCCGATGGGTTCAGAACCCACGCGGCCGCCAGCGCGAGCGTCAGATACGACCCGCGTTTGCTCATGACCCGCTCGTGCAAGACGAGGACCGCTCTGTAAAGAGCGGTCCTCAATGCACGGGTAACGTCTGGGACCCCGAACTAGTTGCTACTTGAGGCTACCGGGGCGGCCGTGGCATGCACGCTACGCATGACCAGATTGTCGACCGAGACGCCGCAGACCGGTCCGCCACCGACATCCAGGCAGGTGGCACTGCCGTCCTGCGTGAACTCGAACCGCAACTGCGCAACTGTGCCGGCCATTCCAGGCAGCCGCATGTGGACATGCTTGATGCCCTGCGAGTCGCCCGCCCACACGGACATGTCCTGCAGATACGCCGGATTGTTATTGCGCGGCAGATGCTTCGGGAAGTGCTTGACGTCGCCCGTTGTGAGCTCATCTGCATACGCTTCCACGAGGACCGACCTCGCGGTATGCCCCGGCGTCGCATCGAAGATGCGCAGCGTCAGTCCGTCGAACGCCTGCACCTGGAAGTTTGGATCGAACTCGGTGTCGGTGCAGACATCGAAGTCCAGCGTCACGTAGTCCGAGTCCGCGGGGATCGCGACGTTCGGGCTGAACAGCCGCTCCCAGCGGGTCGGGTTGCCTGCACCGTTGTCGTTCGCGTTCTGGTGGAACGCTGCGTTGCTGTTGCTGCAGAACACGTTGCTCGTCACCCACGGCACGACGTTCGCGCCGCCGCCATGCGAGGACGTCCAGCCGGCGGGCAGTGTGCCTACCGGAGCTGCGTCGAAGTTCTCGCTGAGGACCGTCGTCGAGACCGGCGTGCCGGTGAAGATCGTGTGATGCAGCGTGGCGCGATCCAGACCGCCGGTGCCGAACTGCCCGACGACGTCGAGCTTCAGCTCGAGCGGCGTGCCGGGGTCGAAGCTCGACAACAGCCGCACCTGGTACGAGACGACGTTCGTCTGCGATTCACCGGGGTCGATGCGGCCGTAAATTCCGACCGGCTGACGCACCTGCACGCCCGGCGTATTCGACGACAACAGCGCGATCACGCCCTGCGCTGTCGAATCGTTGAGCGGATTGACGGTGTAGTTCCGCAGTGCCACGCGGACGCGAACCGTCTCGCCCGGATCCGGGAAGCCGTTGCCGTTGCCGGCGCTGTCATCGACCGTCACGTTGTTGACGTCGATGCTCAGCGGCAGCGAGTTGAGATCGAGGAACGATCTCTCGGCGTGGCGCTTGAGCTCGACGTCCGGGATGGTGAGCTGCGTCGTCGGCTGACCGTCGACGAAGCCTCCCGGCGGACGCGACGCGAGTGCATAGGCCGCAAACAAATCGCCGTGCTGGGCGACTGCCTGGCTGTAGTCGCCGAGGTTCGGCTGTCCGGTGTCGTTGCCCCAGCCGGCATGGAACGGCCGCATCGTCAGCGGGACCGCGGCCGACCAGTGCTTGCCGCCGTCGTCGGAGAACGTATAGCTCACCTCGGACAGGTCGCCGCTCTTGTCGATGCCCTGATCGTAGTAGAAGACGTGGACCCGGCCGGTCGACGAATCGACGGTGACCCACGGGAACCACTGCGGTCGATCCTCACCGGGCGCCGCATTCAGCTCGAGCGGCGCGGAGAACGTCTGGCCTTTGTCCGTGCTCTTCTGGAACACGATGTCAGCGCCATCGCCGCTGTTGTTGTTGGCATAGACCAGATAGATGGTGCCGCGGCGCGGCCCACGCGAATTGTCCACCGCCAGCGAGGGCGAGGTATTCACGCGATCGTTGCCGAGCACCTGGTCCATCGTGAAGAACTCGTTGCTCGTATTGATCGGCGCCTGCCACGTCGCGCCGCTGTCGAGCGAGCGCGCGAAGCCGACCGTGTTGCCGAGACCGAAGAACGTTCCCGGGAACGGGAAGCGGCGCCACGCCACGTACGCGTTGTTGTTGCCGGCGGCGAAGCGCGGGATCGACGACTGGCCGTCAGCGTCCGTTGCCGCGACGATCGCGCCTGCCGACCACGTCGGCGTCGCTCCATTCTTCGCGTTGTCGGAGAACGCAGTGCGGATCTCGACGCCGCCCGGTGCGGCCGGTGTGAAGTTCGACCAGCTGACGATCAGCCGGCCCGTGTCCGGATCGACGTCCATGAACTCCTTGTCGGCCGCGTCGGCCGGCTCGTCCTCCTCGACGATGCCGTTGGGATTGGTCGCCGCCGTGATCACGAACGGTCCTTGCCAGGTCTTGCCGCAGTCGGTCGAGCGGTGCAGACCCATCGTCTGGACCGCCGTCGTGGCGGAGAACTTCGCGATGAGAATCGAGGAGTAAACGAACGTGCAGCCGCCGAGGTACTTCACTTCGGGGTCGCCGAAGACCTGCGGCAGGCGTGTCGCTCCGATCGTGTCGGTGCCGGGCGAAGGCAGCCGCCCGCCGTCGACAAAAGTGCGTCCGCCATCTTCCGAATACAGCACGCCCGAAAGCGTGATCGGATTCTCGCTGAAGCCCCGCGTGTCGTTGTAGCCGATCACGACATGCTGGCCGCTGGCGTCGACCGCAATCGAAACCTCGGCCTGACCGCCCGGCGCTTCCTCAGCATCGCCCCCTTCCTCGCCGCAGTCCGGTTCGTTGATGCAGCGGCCGCCTTCCTCGTCCTCCTCTTCGAATACGCTTACGGCCGTACGCGCACTGGCGCCCTGCCGTGTGAGTTTTGCGATGGACGCCGCCGCACGCTTGCCCGCGGCGGACATCTTGTTGTCTCGGTCCAGATGCTTGTCGGGTTGTGCGAATCCTGCGGGTGCCCACAGCAGCAGCGCCGCACACGCGACGCTCGCCGCGATCGCACGTCCGAGTGAATGAAGCATGTTCATACCCCGTGCCTCCTGCCAGTCGTTCGAAAGTTGATTCGATCCGGAGCGGTGGATCTCCGGAGACCGGGGATGTTACGCCGTGCTTTTTGCGCGGAAGTCGTGACCGCGGAAAATATTCGATGACGAGTTCGTCATTGTAAATTTCGCCCGGTCATCGGCTCGCGCTACCATACCCGCCATGGAAGATCTCGTACGCGCTCTCCAGCTCTATGGCCTGCAGATCGTCTTTGTGGGCGTCGTCCTCGATCAGGGCGGCTTGCCGTTCCCTTCGTTCTCGCTGGTCATCGTCGCGGCTGCGGTCGCCACGAATTCGGGCGCTCCGGTCTGGCCAATCTTCGTCATCGCAATAGTCGCGACGCTGCTCGCCGACTTGCTCTGGTATGCCGGCGGCCGCCGCTTCGGCGCTGCGATGCTTCGCATGATCTGCCGCGTCTCACTATCGCCGGATTCGTGCGTCGGCAACACGCGGCGCATCTACACGCGCTGGGGCGCGCCGTCGTTGATCGTTGCGAAGTACGTGCCGGGACTTGCAGCCGTCGCAACGACGCTTGCAGGTGAAACCAGAGTGCCCACCGCACGCTTCGCCCTGTATGACGGCATCGGTGCGGCGCTCTGGGCTGGCGGAGCCGTAGCGCTCGGCGTCATCTTCCATGAAGCGATCGATGCAGTGCTCGATGAGCTCGAAGTGCTCGGCAACTCCGCCCTCGTCCTGCTCGCCGCGGCAATAGCGATCTTCATCGCTGTGAAGGCGTGGCAGCGCTGGCGCTTCAAGGTTCGCATCCGCATGGCGCGCATCTCGGTCGCGGAGTTGGTGGACCTGCTGCGCACGACTGCGAAGATCATCATCCTCGACGCACGAACCGCCGATCGGCGCGAGCGCACCGGCTGGATTCCCGGCAGCATCTGGGTCGCCGACACCGAGCAGCTCGCGCTCGGCGTCTACGAAGAAATCGTCGTGTACTGCGACTGCCCGAACGACGCGACGGCGGCGCTGGTCGCGAAGCAGCTGCAAGCGAAAGGCATCCACCACGTCCGCCCGTTGGCGGGCGGACTCGAAGCCTGGCTGGTCAGCGGCGGTCGGATCGAAGGTCTACAGTCGTAGCGCTGTACTGCGCGTTGATCGACGACCAGGTCTTTGCGACTTCCTTCAACGCGCCGCTGAACGCCTCGCGCTCGGTCTTCAGGCGCGCCTTCTCGATCGCAGCCTCCGTCGTCCACGGGCTCGATCGCCGTGTGTCGGTCGCGGTGCCTTCGGCCACGCCGTAGACAAAGCCGGTCCGCACATCGATGAGCGCTGCCGCGCACGTCGTGACGATGCGTGACTTCTCACTCGCGAAGACCCCCAGCGTCACGAGCTGCAGCGGCCCGACCAGCTGGTTCTCAGAGTGAAACTTCGTATCGATCGTATAGATCAACACGATGTCGCCCCGCAGCTGCGCGGCAGCCTGGCGCAGGTCTCGCGTCGAGCGCAGGTCGAGCGGCACCAGCAGGCGATTGATCGGACCGACGGCAGCAACGCCTGGCATCGATGCAAGCATCGCGAAGTCGTCATCGGTCTCGATGTCGCGTGTCGTCAGTACGCTGAATTGGCCGGTGCCGTAGCTGTAGGCACTGCGCGAGACGTAGCCGCTCGCCTGCACGCGCGCGACCACCATGTGTACCGGAAACTGCACCGCAGGTTTCCGCGCCAGGATATCGGCGACGTCAGCATCGGTGATGGCCGGAATCGACACGCCCGCGCCCGGCGTCTGGTAGTGAGCACAACCGGAAACGAATGCGAGCAGCAGGACGCTGCCAGCGAGTAGCAGACCGCGCATGGAAACTCCCCGTCAGTTCACGACACTGCGTGAGTGTCTGCGGTGATGCGCGGTTGTTCTCGGGTATAGGAAATAAACGCGGCCGCCTGCTCGCGGCCCATGTACTTCTGCAGGACCCTCGGTTCGGTGCACAGCAGGTCGACGACGATGAGGCCGTCGATCACGCCGCTGAAGCTCTCGTCGACATTGAAGCACGCGAGCCGGCCGCCGAGTTTCAGGTACTGGCGCAGCAGCACCGGCGCTCCCTTGCCGTCGGGCTCGATCTCTTCCAGCAGTTGCGAGACGTCGTCGAAATCCGCGAGGCGCGCAAGGTCGCCGCTCAATGCTGCGAGCGAATGCGTTCGACGAAACGCGCGGCGCGGCCGAATGAGTTTCGCAAGCTGAGGATCGAAGCAGTGGCGTCGCAGAAAGTCGATCAGCAGTGCGTGCGACGCCGGCCGGTACTCGCCACTGATGCTGACCGGTCCGAACAACACGTGATAGCGCGGATTGCAGGCAACGTACTGCGCAATGCCTTTCCACAGTAGCATCAGCGCACCGAAATCTCTCTGGTAGGCGGAGCTGACGAAGGATCGTCCCAGCTCGAGCGCCGGACCGAGCGAGCGCACGAACGCGTCGCCGTACGCGAACAGCGAGTGCGTGTACAGGCCGCGCTTGCCGCGCGCCGCGACGATGCGATCCACGTGGCCGATCCGATAGGCGCCGACCACTTCATTGCGAGTCCGGTGCCATGCCACCAGGTGAACATAGTCGCGATCATAGCGATCGATATCGGTTTCACTGCCGGTCCCTTCGCCGACTTCGCGGAACGCGATCTCGCGCAAGCGACCGAGCTCGCGCAGCGTCCACGGAATCTGCTCCGCGTGCGCGAACACGACGCTCATGTCGCCAACGCTCGCCAGCGTATGACCTTCTGGCAGGCAATCGATTTCCGCCGCCAGCAAGCGTGCAGGCGTGCTCGCGGCGACCGGCGCGGATGCAGCCTGTGTCGACTCGTGTACGGACTCGGTCGTCGGCGCTTCGAGCGCGTACGTGCGCAGGCGCAGGAATGTCGCGAGCCTGGCGTTGTCGGGCTGCTTCGCGAGGCGCTCCGGTCCGATCGGACGGCCGATGCGCACCGGGATCGTCCGATGACGCTTGTTGAGCAGCTCACGCGTGAGCATGACTGTGCGCATGCCCGGATGCAGCAGGCCCAGCGCCTGGAAGATCGCGCTGTTGCCGCCGTCGAAGTACACGGGAACGATCGGGCACTCGCAGCGCCGGAGAAGTCCGGCTGCAGCTGGCTGCCACGGTGGATCACAGACACGACCGGCGGAAAGATGCAGATGCGATACGGCGCCGGCCGGAAACAGCACGAGCAGGCCCCCGTCGCGCACGTGACGGAGCGCAGCGCGCAGCGCCTTCGCATTCTTTTTCGCTGCACGTGGCCCACCGAACGCATCGACGGGAAACAGCACTTCGCGAATCTCCGGGATGCGCGCGAGCAGCTCGTTGACGATGAAGCGCGAGCCGCTGCGGTACTGCTGCAGCCGTGCGATCAGGTACAGCCCTTCGAGGCCTCCATAAGGATGGTTCGCGGCGACGACCGCCGGGCCGGTGCGCGGAATCCGCTCCAGCTGACGCTCGTCGAGCTCGAAGCGGACCTGCAGCAGCTCTAGAGCCCGCGCCGCGAAGTCGGCGGGCGAAGCCGCCCGGCCGCCGGCCTGGCGATGGATATTGGCGAGCCGCTCGAAGGCAAGTGCGCGCTGCGTCAGGCTCTGCAATAGCGAGCCGAGTGCCGGCACCTGTCGGAACGGAGTGTCGAGGTCGAACGGCGCGCCGTGGTCATGCTGCATGCCCGAACGCTAGTCGAGCTCCGTGACAGACACGTTGCGCGCAGCTGTCACAAAAGTGACATGCTCGACGCTGAAGCTATGCCCCAGTCGTCTCCTGCTGCGCGGGACTGACGCTTTCCGGCGAGATTGTCGATACGACCTCTGCAGTCGGGGTCGAACGAGCAGTCCGCTTCGCTGGCGCCCGCTTCTTGCGCGCCGGCGGCGGCGCTGCCTTTGTGACAGTCTTCGCCCGCGTCTTCTTCTTGCTGCGCGCCCTGCGCACCACCGCGCTCTGCAATCTCCGGGCGAGCGCGAGCGCCTGACGCTTCGCGCGCTTGACGGCCTTCCTCGCCTCCTTGAACTGCCGGCGCGCCGCCTTGGCGCCCTGCTTCGCCTCTTTGACGGACTTTTTCGCGTGCTGCCAGCGCTCGCGGGCCTGGTCCAGAGCGCTTTGCAGCGCGCTGCGCGATTTCGCGGCCGGGCGCTTCGCTCGTGTCTTCACGATGTTCTCTCCGCTTCAAAGCTCGTCGAGCGAGAATAGCCGTTCACAACAAGCGCCGCCAGAACAAAAGGGCGAGCGTGACGCCGCCGCTCGCGAGGATCAGCAGCAGCACGAGCGGGAAGGAGGTCGCTCCCGGAAGATGCGCAACATTCATGCCGTAGACGCCGGTGACCAACGTCATCGGCAACAGTACTGCGGTCAGAATCGACAGGACATAGAGATTTCGTCCGGTGTTTTCCGCAAGTCGCGACGCCAGCTCTTCCTGCAGGAGCTTGGCGCGCTCGTAGATCTCGGCGATTTCCTCGATCGCGAACGCCAGCTGTTCAACGCTCGATGCGAGCATGTTGCGGCCCGCTTCGGGCATCGGCTGAGCAGAGCGATGCAGGAGCCGACCGAGATCGCCGCGCTCCGGCGCAAATTCGCGACGCAGGCGCGCGCACAAGCGCCGCGAGCGGCCCAATTGCTCGCGCTGTTGCTTGATGTTGCCGGCGAGGATTTCGTCCTCGATGTCGTCCAGTTGCCGTGTCATGGTGTCGGCAAGCAGCTTGATGCGCGCAGTTCGAATGTCGAACAGGTGCGCGGCAAGCTCGATGCCCGAGCCGGCCGTGACGCCGCTGCGCATGCGTAGCCGCAATTCGTCGGCACTCTTCAGCGCGTGCACACGGCCCGTGATCAGCAGATTGCGGCTGGCGCAGCACCACAGCGGTGCGACTTCCGAGGGGTCCGACTCGTCCTCGTAGGTGAAATCGCTGATGACCATCAGCAACCCGCCGTCGGTCCACTCGACACGCCGGTTCTCGTCGTGCTCCTGCAACACCTCGCGCAGCGCCGGCGGCACGAACGCTGCATTCAGCAGCCAGCGGCGCGCGCGCTGATCGGAGAGATTGAAGTGCAGCCATGTGACCTGGTCCGCCTGCGCCAGAGCCTCCACGATGCCATCTGCCGTCACTTCGCGCGCGGGGCCGTGCGATTGCAAACTGTAGCCGCAGATGAGGCCGCGATCGGCGCCGGCGCCTTCGCTGAGAAACAACGGCATGGATTGCAACTGTGGCATCGGTGCGCGGAATGTTCGTGTTCGATCGGTAGCACAGCGCCGGCTGGCGACCTAGAATACGCCACCGGGGGCGCCGCCAGAACAGCCGGCTGGCAACTCCCATCGAGAACGTTGACATGCATATCCCGCGCACGCGCAAACCCGGGCGGCAGCGCCTTCCCATCACGATCGCGCTGGACCCGACGGCCTACGCGTTCGTCGAGCAATGCGCGAGCGAGGGCTGGTTTCGCTCAGTCGACGACTTCTTCGAGGCGGCGGTGGCGATTTTCCGTAATCACATGGCAGCGCTGAACGCCTACGTCGAGCTGGAGGAGGCCAAGGGGCACTCCCGCGACGAGGCCCTGAGCACTGCGCAGTTCGAGATCGTGTTCACGCGGCAGCGCGACTAGATCTGTCCCGCCATGGCCGACCGGCCGCTGCAGACTCTCGCCTCGCCGGATCAACCGGTCGAGCAGTGCCGCGGCATTTTCCTGCATCAGGTCGCGGCCGCGATTGAAGCGCTCGAAGAGAGCAAACCCAACGTTCACAGCGCGCGCAAGCAGCTGAAGCGTGCGCGTGCAACGCTGCGACTATTGCGCCGGGCAACCGGCGACGACTCCTATCGTCGCGAGAACGTAGCGGCCCGCGACGCCGCGCGACCACTGTCGAGAGCTCGCGATGACGAGATGATCAGCAACTCGCTCGCGGGACTCCTCGACCACTTCGGTCGCAATGTGCCGCGCATGAATTTCGCGCAGCACGGCCAGAAGCTGTCGGCCGCGCAGATCGACGGGATCAAAGCCGCGCTCGGGAGATCCATGAAGCGCGCACAGGAGTGGGAGCTCGATGCCGACGGATGGGACTGCATCACAACCGGCTTGCGTGCCACTTACCGGCGCGCGCGACGCGCGTTACGCCACGCGCGCACGGACCGTGCGACCGAGGATCTGCACGAGTGGCGCAAGCAGACCAAGTACCTCTGGCATCAACTGCAGATTCTGACGCCGCTGGCGCCCGGCCCGATCGGCGAGCTCGCCGACGAGTTCCATCACCTGGCGGACTATCTTGGCAATGAGCACGACCTCGCGGTGCTCCGCGAGCGAGCTGCAGCGTCGAGCGAGCTGCACCCGCTGATCGATCGCCGTCGCGAGGAATTGCAGGACAAAGCGCTGACGCTGGGCGAGCGGCTGTACAGCGAAAAGTCGCGGCCCTTCGTCCATCGGCTCGAACGGCACTGGTCCGACACCTAACTGCAATCCCGGCTCCATCGCGTTGCCATCCGGCGCAATTACCCTGCGGCGCGTCCTCAACGACCGCCCGGAGTGAAGCGATGCGCACGAAATCAGGGATATCTGCTGCCGCTGCTGCTCTCACCTTGCTCGCCGCGAGTGCGGATGCACATGACGATGTGCGCGATCAGGGTCATTCGATCGAAGCCGACCAGCAGGACGAACGCGTCCTCGAAGCCGCACAGGCGCGCAGCAAGGCGAGCGAGCGTATCCGCTGGCGCGATCCGGCTGCGCGCCTCGACACGACGATTGCCGTGAAGCTGCTCGGCATCAACGATTTCCACGGACAGCTGTCGCCCCGCACGCTCGGCCCGCCGAATGCCCTGCGACCCGTCGGGGGCGCCGCGGTGCTCGCTTCGTATCTGGCAGCGGCGACCGACCAGGCCGCGGGTCCAGCATTCATCATTCACGCCGGCGATCACGTCGGCGCTTCGCCGCCGAACTCGGCGTTGCTCCAGGATGAGCCCTCGGTCAGCGTGCTGAACACGCTCGCCAACGATTGGTGCCTGCCGTTCAAGCTGCAGCGCGCGCTGCCGGACTTCATCGAGCCGTGGTCGCAGGCCCGCTGCAACATCGTGGGTCCGCTCGGCAATCACGAGTTCGACGAGGGTGCGTCGGAGCTGATGCGTCTGCTGACGGGCGGCAATCACAAGAACGGACCGTTCCTCGAGCAGCGCTGGCAAGGCGCGCGCTTTCCGTACGTGTCGGCGAACGTCCTGAACGCTGCGAACGGCCGCCCGTTCCTGCCGCCGTACACCATCAAGGTCGCGAACGGCATCCCGATCGGCGTGATCGGTGCGGTGCTGAAGGAAACGCCGACGATCGTCACGCCGAGCGGCGTCGCCGGCCTGCAGTTCGTCGATGAGGCGGACGCGATCAACGCATCCGTCGCGAAGCTGAAGCGCCAGGGCGTACGCACGATCATCGTGACCATCCACCAGGGTCTGCGGCAGGCGCCGACGTACGAAGGCCCGACCGATGCGGCCGTGCAGGGCCTGACCGGGCCGATCATCGACATCGTCAAGCGCCTGAGCGACGAAGTCGACGTCGTCGTGTCCGGGCATGCGCACGGCTTCAGCAACGCGCTGGTCGCCAACAACAACGGCAAACAGATCCTGCTGACGCAGGCGTTCTCGGCGAGCACCGCCTATGACGACATCGATCTGCAGATCAGCCGCAGGACGCATGATGTCGTGGAGAAGTCCGCTGCGATCGTCACCACCTGGGGCGATCAGGGACCGGGCCTGACACCCGACACGGAGGTGGCGAAGATCGTCGCGGCGGCGGATGAGCGCGTCGCGCCGCTGGTCAACCGCGTGATCGGCGTCTCGCAGGCCGCACTCACGACGGCTGAGAACGCAGCGGGCGAGTCGGCACTCGGCAACCTGATCGCCGACGCGCAGCGCGCCTCGTCAGGCGCGCAGTTCGCATTCATGAACCCGGGCGGCATCCGCAACAATCTCGATGCGGGCGAAGTGCTGTGGGGCGAGTTGTTCGCGATCCAGCCGTTCTCCAACGACCTGGTGTCGATGGATCTCACCGGCGCGCAGATCGACCTGCTGCTCGAGCAGCAGTGGATCAATCAGAACCCGCCGAAGATCCTCAAGACCTCGGGACTCACGTACACGTGGGACGCGGCGCGGCCGATCGGCGACCGGGTGATCGAGATTCGCGACGCCTCGGGCGCCGTGCTCGACCCGAGCGCGACTTACCGCGTAACGGTCAACAGCTTCATGGCCTCCGGCGGCGACAACTTCGTGGTGCTGCCGTCCGGCACGAACCGCGTCGTCGGCGCCGTCGACCTGAATGCCCTGGTCGAGTACGTGGGATCGCTGCAGCAGCCGTTCACTGCGCAGATCGAAGGCCGGATCACGCGGTTGAACTGAAAGAGCCAGGTGCCTTCAAGCGCTGTCGAGCAGCGGCAACAGCACGGTGAACTCACTCCCGCAGCCTTCGCCGGCGCTGCGGGCCTCGACGGTGCCGTGGTGCAGGTCGACCAATCCTTTGACCAGCGCCAGGCCGATGCCGAGGCCGTCGGTGACGCTGTGGCCCGAGTGATTCGCCTGCGAGTACATGTCGAAGATCTTCGGCAGCATCTCGGCCGAGATGCCGATGCCATCGTCGCGAACGGCGAACGCGGCGTTGCGCCCCGAGCGCGTCAGCCGCACGGTGATCGTGCCGCCCATCGGCGTGTACTTCGCGGAGTTGGTGAGCAGGTTCACGATGATCTGGTTGAGGCGCACCGCATCGCCGCGCACGTACATCGGCTCCCCGGTGACGTGCACGTTCAGCCGATGTTGCCGCGACTCGATCTGGTGACGCGTCACGTCGATCGCTTCGCGCACCGCGTCCTGCATACGCACCGGCTCCAGGCGCAGCTGCACCAGGCCGTGTGTGATGCGCGCGACGTTCATCAGGTCTTCGAGCAGCCGCGCCATGTGGTCGACCTGCCGGCGCACCATGGCCGTGGCAATCGACGCCGTATCGCCATGCTGCTCGGTCTTCTCCAGCGTATGCGACGCGGCCGCGAGCGCCTGCAGCGGATTGCGCAGCTCGTGCACCAGGATCGCGAGGAATTCGTCCTTGCGCTCGCTTTCGGTCTTCGCGACTTCGTCGGCGCGCTTGAACTCGGAGATCATCGCCTGCTGCTCGTCGAGCCGCACGCTCATCACATCGGCGAGCCGATGGAACCGCGCCTCGCCTTCGCGCAATGCACGCTCGCGCCGCTCGTGCTCGATCGCAACGCTCGCGACCGAGCATGCGAACTTGGCAACGTCACGCTCCCACGAGCTGATGACGCGCGGTTCGGAGAAACACAACATGAGCGACGCAATCGCCTGCCCGCTGCGGCCGCGCACCGGCTCCGAGTGACACGCCTGTACGCCGTGCTCGAGACAATGCCAGCGCCACGACTGCGCCCAGCGCAGATCCGTCGCGATGCTCTCGCACGCAACCGGCTCGCCCTTGAACACAGCCTGGCAACACGTGCCAATCGCCAGCTCACTGATCGGCAGGCGGCGCAATGCCACCGCGAACGAGCCCGGCAGCTGCGCGGAGTAACACTCCTCGAAATACCGAATCTGCGGATTGGCCAACAGGACGCACGCACGCAGTCCGGGGCTCAGGCGCGAAACGGACTCGGTGACGGCGTTCAGGCAGCGCTCCAGCGGCGCGCCATCGGCGATCAACGCCAGGATTTCCTTCTGCTCGCGCAGCAGCTGGTCGGTGTGCTTGCGGTCCGTTATGTCATGAAAGTAGACCGCGATCCCGCCCGACTCCACCGGAAACACCCGCACCCAGAACCAGCGCTGCCACGGCGCATGGAAGTTCTCGAGCTCGGTGACCTGGCGCGTTTCCATCGCATGCATGTAGGCGCGCTGCAACGGGGTGCCGCGGCCTTCGCGGAACAGGTCGTCCCAGCAATGGCGGCCGATCAGCTCGTCCGGGTTCATGCCCTGCTCGCGCAGGGTCCGGCGCGCCGCCTTATTCATATAAGTCATGCGCCAGTTCGCATCCAGCACCTGGACCGAATCGGTGACGCTGTCGAGAACGTCCGGGATCGTGCCTCCGCGCGGAATCGCAACGGCAATACCCGGCGTCGGCGGGGCCGTTTCAGTGCTGGCAGTGGGATCGGGAGTGGCCATGGAAGTACTCTGGGTACCTTCCCTGGCTAGGGGATGAATGGGACGCGCACGCAGGCGGCGAGTATGCCGCGTCCCGCCCTTCAGACAGTCGTTGAAAATACGCACTGACGCGAATCTGCCGGCGATTCGTGTCCCGCTCACCCCAGGATCGCAGCGTGACCGGGCAACCCTCACTACACTCTCCGCATGGCAGTCGCCCATCTCGATCTCGCCGCAGACCCGCAGGCCCGCGCCCGCGGCTGGCTACGCCGCCCGGAC
The DNA here is from genome assembly GCA_036004505.1 of Steroidobacteraceae bacterium. GTDB lineage: Bacteria > Pseudomonadota > Gammaproteobacteria > Steroidobacterales > Steroidobacteraceae > Steroidobacter. Next base: position 15,627 of record DASYRK010000067.1, on the reverse strand, counting down.
TTCGTGCTCTACTTCCTATGGGGTATGTTCTGGCTGCTGATGCTCGCCGTCGGCGTGCAGGACTACGCCCGCAGCGGCGGAACTCGCTACTGGCAGCCGATCCTGTGGGAAAGCACGTCGCTAGTGATGGCGACATTCTGGGTCGTGCTGCAGCGTCGCGTCGACCGCCGCTACGCGGTGTATCTCGATCGGCCGCTGCTGTGGATCGGCCACCACGTCAAATGGCTGCCGCTGGTCGTGCTCACGTTCATCCCGATCGTATTCGGCGTGCGGCACGGCGTTTATGCCCTGCTCGGCCTGACCTACACGCACGAATCCTGGCCGTACGTGCTGTTCTACGAATCGATCAAGCTGCTCATGTTCACCGGCCTGTGGATGGGCCTGATCTTCGGCTTCGACGCGTTCGCTCGATCGCAGGAGCAGCAGCAGCGCCTGCTCGCGCTGCAGAAATCCCTCGCCGAGGCGCAACTGGCGCACCTGAAGGCGCAGCTGCGTCCGCATTTCTTCTTCAACGCCCTGAACACGATCTCGGCGCTGATGCAGGTCGACGTGCCGCGCGCCGATCGCCTCCTCTCGCGCCTCGCCGACCTGCTGCGGGCGACGCTGCAATGGGGCGACCAAGAAATCACGTCGCTGCGCGAAGAGATCCGCACGCTGGAGCTGTACGCGCAGATCATGCAGGAGCGGTTTGCGGACCGGGTGACGCTCACGTGGCAGGTCGACAGTGCTGCGCTTGCAGGGTCGATCCCTGCCCTGCTGCTGCAGCCGCTTCTGGAGAACGCGTTCAAGCATGGCGTCGAACGCAGCCGCGACGCGGTGCGCATCGAGATCGAGGGCCATCGCGAAGGCGATCGGCTGCGCATGGCGATCCGCAACACGGGCTCGACGCTGGCGAGCTCCGGTTCTGAAGGTGTGGGCCTGCGCAACTGCCGCGAGCGCCTGACCGTGCTGTACGGCGAGGCCGGCAAACTGCAGCTGACCCAGCTGACGGATGCAGTCGAAGCCTCCGTAACGCTGCCCTGGCAGGAACATTGCGCATGATGCGAGTGCTGGTGGCGGACGACGAAGCGCCGGCGCGCGGCAAGTTGCAGCGCTGGCTCAGCGAACAAGGCGATATCCAAGTCGTCGCCGAATCCGAAGATGGGCTGAGCGCCGCCGAGTCGATCGAGCGGCTGAGGCCGGATGTGGTCTTCCTCGACATCCAGATGCCGGGGTTGAGCGGCCTCGAAGTCGCAGCGCAGCTCGAACAGGAAACTGCGCCGCTGATCGTGTTCGTCACGGCGTTCGACGAGCACGCCATCAAGGCCTTCGAGCTGAACGCGATCGACTATCTGCTCAAGCCGTACGACAAGGACCGGCTGCTCAAGACGCTCTCGCGCATCCGCGCCCGTCCCGCGGACGGTTCGACGCGCGCCGCGGTCGCGACGGCTCGCGCTCAGACCCAATCGCGCGACCGCTTGCTCGTGCCGGTCGGCGAGACGCTGCAGCTCATCGACAGCTCGACGATCGAATGGCTGGAAGCCGCCGACAACTACGTGAATGTTCACACGAGCTCACGCAGCTACATCCTGCGGCGCACGTTGCACGACTTGCTCGAACAGCTCGGCGATCAGCAGTTCGTCCGCATCCACAAGTCCGCGGCTGTGAATATCGCGTCGGTGAAAGCGTTCACGCCGCTGTTCAAGGGTGACTACGAAGTGCAGCTGCGCACCGGAAAGATACTCAGGCTGAGCCGTCGCTACAGAGATGTGCTATTTGGGCGGATGGGGCGATAAGAAGAAAGTCTCTCGCCAAGATCGCCAAGGAAGAATAAGAAGAATCGGAATTCTGGAGTCTGAGACCCTCTATCTCTGACCTTGTCTTCCTTGGCGATCTTGGCGAGAGTATTTCTTCTTCCGGTCCCGCTTGCCCCGCCGCATACCCCCTTCGCCACATTCCTGCGGTCCGCAAACACCGTGTAATCCAAGCTCCTCCCGAACCTGAAACGGAGGCGGCTGGCATGAACACTGTGACACTTCCCGCGGGCTCGACCCGCTACGACTTCCTCGATTGGCTGCGGGTGATTGCGATCTTCGTGCTGCTCTTCTTCCACACCGGCATGTTGTTCGTCGGCTGGGGCTGGCACATCGAGAACGCCGAGACGCTGACGGCGCTGCAATTCCCGATGGGCATCGCGCACCGCTTGCGCATGCCGCTGCTGTTCGTAATCGCGGGCGCCGGCATGTGGTTCGCCCTTGGCAATCGCAACGGCGGCGGCCTGGTGCGCGAGCGCAGCGTGCGATTGCTGTTGCCGCTCGTCGCCGGCATGTTCCTGATCGTGCCGCCGCAGATTTACTTCGAGCGGATTTTCCGCGGGCAGTGGGACGGCGGCTACTTCTCCTTCTTCTTCGAGCGCGTGCTGCAGTTCCAGCCGTATCCGCACGGCGACTTCAGCTGGCACCACCTGTGGTTCGTCGCCTATCTCTACGTCTACGTGTTCCTGCTCCTGCCGCTGCTGCTCTGGTGGCGGTCTGCCAGGAAAGTAATCAAGCCCGGTGTGTGGCTGTTCGCGCTGGGGCTGCCGCTCGCGCTCAACGAAGCGATCCTCAAGCCCCTGTTTCCGGAGACGCACGCGCTGATCGGCGACTGGTATCTCTTCAACCACTACTTCCTGTTCACGCTGTACGGCTGCGTGCTGGCCTCGATGCGCGATGCATGGGACTGGTTCGCGACGCGCCGGCAGCTCGCGCTCGGCATCACGCTGGTCGTGTTCGGCATCGCGATGCTGTTGCTCGAGACGGGCACGATCCATCGCAATACGCCGGCGGACGCGTTCGTCGCCAACATCTTCACGTGGGGCGCGATCATGACGTTCATCGGCTATGGCCGGCGCTACCTGTCGTTCTCGAATCCGCTGCTGCGCTGGGCCCGCGATGCCAGCTACCCGGTCTACATCCTGCATCAGACCGTGATCATCATGATCGGCTACTGGATCATTCAGCAGCCGTGGAACGCCTGGACCAAGTACGCGGTCGTGCTGCTCGGAACGATGGCGATCTGCGTCGCGCTGTACGAAGGCATCCGCCGGTTCTCGCTGACGCGCGTCCTGTTCGGGATGAAAGGGTTGCGCAAAACACCGGCCCATGCGGGCTCGACCCAGCCGCCGGTCGCCGCCCGGGCTGCAATGATTGCTGATGACGTCGCCTGACCTTGGGAGATGGCGGGACATTGGCGTATCGTGTGCACACTGTTTGGCCTCCCGGGAGACGACACTGCATGCAATCGACACTGTCCCGCCTGCTTTTCCCCGCCCTCTTGCTGGGCAGCCTGCTGCTCGGCGCTCCGCTCGCAAACGCGCAGCAGTGGGTCGAGGGCAAGGACTACTTCGTGATCCAGCCGGCGCAGCGGCCGAGCACGCCGCCCGGCATCGTCGAAGTCACCGAGGTGTTTTCGTACGCCTGCATCTACTGCAACCGCGCCGTGCCGATCATGAACAAGCTGAAAGCCAGCTTGCCGTCGAATGCGCGCATGACGTATCTGCCCGCCGCGTTCAACTCGGCCGAGTCGTGGCCGATGTTCCAGCGGGTGTACTACACACTTGCGGCGCTGGATCAGATCCCGAAAGAGCATGATGCGGCGTACAGCGCCGTCTGGACGAGCAAGGAGCTGGCGGTCACCGACCCGGACGGCCGCCGTCTGAAATCGCCGCAACCGACGATCGAGGACGCGGCCCGTTTCTTCGAGAAGAAGGTGGGTATCAAGGCGGATCAGTTCCTGGCAACGGCCAAGTCGTTCGCCGTTGACGCGAACTGCCGGCGCGCTACTACGCTGGTGACGGCCTACAAGATCGACGGCACGCCGACGCTGATCATCAACGGCCGCTATCGCATCGGTGCGCAGAAGCTCGCATCGGAGAGCGAGCTCATCGCGATGGTGAAGTGGCTGATCGCGAAAGAATCCGGCGGCGGCTGAAGCTCAGGGAGTCTTCTGCGGCGCCAGGTACGTGAACGTATCGGGCGTCACGGCGCAATGCTCGACGTGCTGGGGTGAGACGGTCGCGAGATCGCTCACCCAGCATTCATCGAAGACTGAGCAGTAGCACGCGCGAAATCGCAGCTCGAAACGCGCGGCGTTGAGCTTGTCCCACAGCGCCTCCTGCCCTTCCCGCTTCATCCCCACGATCAGCTGGCTGTCGCCAGCACGCAGCACCACCGGCATGGTCACGCCGAACGACAGCTGCGGACGCGTCGTTGCCGGATCGAGCGTCCGAATCAGATCGCGCGGCGTGTGGATCCGCTTGTCGCCGTGAAAGACCTCCAGGCTGATGAGCTTCGCCGGACCGACGCCGGCGTTCTCGATCTTCAGCGTGATCTCCGGCTGACCGCTCTCGTTCGCGTTGCCGGTGGCGAACTGCAGCAAGGGCCACGAATTGGCCTGCACCAGGCGCGCGTTCTCGTCGGCCATTTTCTGCATCGTGTGGCCGTGATGGATCGCGATGGCCAGCGAGATCATCGAGACGGCCAGGGCCGAGAGCGGCACCGCGAGGTCGATCCAGCGATGTCCGGTCCGATGGGCGTGGTGATGGACTTCGGGTTCGGGCGTCATCGCTGCAGTTTACCCGATGGCTGTGACCCAGTCGGCACCGTCCGCGCGACAGCGAGTGCGAAGATTTCAGCGTGCGCCTCACGCATCTGGCATTTGGCACCGTCGCGGTGCTCGCGGTCTGGCAGTTCGTCTCCTCGCGTCCGATCCATCGCGATCCGGGCGAGATCGCCGCTGCCGATCCGCTGCAATCGGAGCTGGATGCGCCGCAGACACTGACTCGCGGCGAGTTCCAGGTCATCCCGCGAGCCGGGTTCAGCGCCGAGGTGCGCGTGCTCAGCCGCGAGCGCTACCGGCTCGGCCCGCTCGCGGACGTGAGCCCGCTCGATATCGCGGTGGGCTGGGGACCGATGTCGGACTCGGCAGTGCTGGCCGACATCGACATCGCGCAAGGCGGTCGCTTCTACTTCTGGCACTACGACGACGAGCCGCCGATCGAGCGAAGAGACATCGAAACGCACTCCGCGAACTGGCATCTCGTGCCGGCGAACGACAGCGTGTGGCGCAAGCTCAGCGGCCTGCGCGTCGGCGACGTGGTGAAACTCGACGGGATGCTCGTGAACCTGCAGAACCCCGCAGTGGGCACGATGAACACGTCCCTGACGCGCGACGACACCGGCGCCGGCGCGTGCGAGATCGTGTACGTCGAGTACGCGAGCATCGAGCCGCGGTGAGGCGCTGCTCCAGACCGACTCCTCACTTCAATATCGACCGCGCGATGTTCCGCCGCATGATCTCCGCGCTGCCATCCGCTATCCGCACGTAGCGCGCCTGGTGCCAGCCGTCGTAGAGCTTCATCTCGTTCGTCAGCCCCATGCCGCCGTGCGCCTGCATGCAGCGCTCGTACACACGCGCGCACATTTCGGTCGTGAACAGCTTCACCATCGAGACCTGCTCGACCGCCGTCTCGCCGCTGTCGAGACGCCGCGCGCAGTCCGTCGACATGGTGTGAGCCGCGTAGATCTCGGTTGCGCAGTCGGCGAGCGCGAACGAGATGCCTTGGTATTCGGCGATCGGCTGCCCGAAGGCGACGCGCTGCTTCGCGTACTCTGTCGCTTTCTCGAGCGCCCAGCGTGCGAGTCCGACGCAGCGACCTGCGTTGTAGATGCGACCCGTCGAGACGCCGGCGAGAGCGAGGTCGAAGCCGCGATGCAATTCTCCAACCAGCGCTGACGCCGGAACGCGTACGTCCGTGAACGACACGATGCCCTCGTCGCCGCCAATGCTGCCGAACAGCTTGATCACGCTGTCGACCTTCAGCCCCGGCGAATTCATCGGCACGACGAAGCAGCTCACGCCGCCCTTGCGCTTGCTCTTCAACGCTTCGTCCGTGACGGCGAACACGAAAATGTAGTCTGCGATCGGCGAGTTCGTGATCCACTGCTTCGTGCCGGAGATCACCCAGCCGTCGCCATCGCGTGTCGCGCGCGTGCGCATCGCCCATGCGTCCGAGCCCGCGTCCGGCTCCGACATCCCGAAACACGACGTCGTCTTGCCGGTCATGAACGGTTGCAGCATCTGCTCCGCCGCCGCGGGCGTGAGCTGCGCACACAACACACTCGGGCCGGAACTCCAATGTGCTAGCGACGCATACGGCAGCGGCCGGCCCGGTCCGTAGCGACGATGCAGCGCTTCCCACGATCGGTAGAGCACGTACGAACCGTATCCGCCGCCGTTGACCGAAGCCGGCGCGAACATGGTGTAGTAGCCGGCCTGCGCCGAACTCGTCCGGACCTCGGCCTTCAGCTTTCGCACATCCGGCGTGAGCGCGCCTCGTTCGTCGTACACACGACGAGGATCGTTCAACAGCGCTGCATGCTGGGTTTCCATCGGCACGACGACGCTATCGACGAAGCGCAACAGGCCTTCGACGATCTCGTCGACCGCATCGTCATCGGGAGTCTGGAGCGGAGCGCGCATCGCCCGAGTTTACGCCCCGAACAGGCGGGCGAGCAGGTTCATCCCGGCAGTCGTGCGGCGTCGGTCGGATGTCGCACACAGGTCCAGAAGCAGACCGCGCAGCGCGGCGAGCAGCAGCGTTGCCTCGACCTCGTCAACCTCTGAGGGGATGCCCATCGCGTGCACGAGCTTCGGCCAGAACGCCAGCGGCTCCTCCAGCACGCCCGGATAGTCGCGCGGATTCCGCAAGGCGAGCGCATAGAGCTCGAACACCAGGCGTATCGCGGATCGTGCCTGCGGTGCACTGACGCGGCGCCAGTACCAGCGCAGGAACTCCGGCATGGTCCGCGGCTTGCGGGCTGATGTCATCCAGCGTGCGACGCGGGCGGACTCCAGCTCGCGCAGTCCGGCGAGGATCTCGCGCATCAGGCCTTCGCGCGATCCGAAGTGGTAGATCAGCATGCGTGCGTTCGTTTTCAACGCCTTCGCAAGCGGACGCAGCGCGAGGTCGCCGATGCCGTGGGTCATCACGTAGCCGACCGCCTGGTCGCGCAGTCTCGTCCGGATGCTGGGGTCGGCGGGTCGGGCCATAAAAAGGATTGTCTTGTTAGTGAAACGAGTGTTACATTAACTCAGACCCGTGAACGACGCCAGGAGAATCTCATGCGCCGCTTTGCCCTGTTGCTGCTCGCCTTGACGGTTGTGTTCTCGGCGCCGGTCACGGCCAAGGACGTCGAAGCCCGCAACAAGGCGGTCGCCCGCAGCTTCTTCGAGGACGTGCTCGACCAGGGCAAGCTGGAGGACTACGCGAAATCGCACGCGCCCGACTTCGTCGCACACGGCGAAGGCGGCGTTGCATCGCTCGAGGAAGACATGACCGCGGCGCGCGAGCAGCGCAAGGCGCTGCCCGACATGCGGGTCAAGGTGAACCAGATCGTGGCCGAAGGGGACCTGGTGTCCGTGTACTGGACTGCGAGCGGCACGAACACCGCAGCTGGCTGGGGCATTCCCGCGACGGGCAAGAGCGTCACTGCTAGCGGCATGACGCTGTTTCGCTTCGAGCGCGGCTTGATTCAGGAAGAGTGGAGCGTGTTCAACATGTACTCGATCCTGAAGCAGCTCGGGTTGCTAACGCCTCCCGGCGCGTAACACTCGACCGTATCGGCCCGGCTGCAGCGCCCCGCTCTCCCGCGCGACCTGACCGTTCACGATGACGACGTCGAATCCTTCCGCCAGCGTGAACGGATCGACGTAGCTCGACGTCGCGTGGACCCTCGCGACATCGAACAGCACCAGGTCGGCCTTCGCACCGACCTTGATCGTGCCGCGATCCTTGAAGCGCATGACCTGCGCGGGCAGGCCCGCGGCCTTGTGGACGGCCTGCTCGACGGTCAGCATCTTCTTCTCGCGAACGTAGCGCTCGAACAGCTTCGCGTACGTTCCGGTCGAGCGCGGGTGGCGCATGCCGGGTGAGCCGTCGGTGCAGACGGCTACCGACGGATCGCCGAACAACACATCCTGCGTCGCCTCGTCCATCGTGAAGTGCGCGCCCGAGCCGCCTTCCGGCCCAAGGTCGACCAGGAAATCGACGTAGTTCTTGCCCGCAGCCGCGGCGGCCTGCGCCAGCGTCTGACCCGCGTAGGGCTTGGTGCCGAACAGCATCGCTTCGGGACCGCCCCGCTTCGTCATGCGTCGTTCGAGATACGTCGCGAGCTCGGCGCGGCGAGTCGCGACGATGTTCTTGTAATCCGCCGGCGGCAGCGCCCACTCCGGAAACAGAATCGCGATGCCGGTGTAACCTGCGGTGTAGGGATACGCGTCCGCGGTCAGATCGGTGCCAGCCTTGCGCTTGCCCTCGATCACAGCGAGCAATTGCCGGCCGCGCTCTGCACCCTTCCCGAAAACAACCTTCAGATGCGAGATGTGCACTCGCGCATACGCGCCCTGTGCCGCGAGCTCGTCGATGGACTGATTGATCTTGTCGTCGTCCTCGGAGCGCATGTGATTCATGATCACGCCGCCCGCCGCGCCGACCTCCTTCGCGAGCTCGATGACCTCGCTCGGCTCCGAATAAATGCCCGGCACGTATTCGAGCCCGGTCGACATCCCGAACGTGCCGGCCCGCAAGTCCGCGCGCAGCACCTTGCGCATCCGTTCAGCTTGCGCAGCGCTGAGGTGACGCACCGAATCGGGAATCTGCGCGAGGTGCCGAATCGAGCCATGCCCCGATAGCGCCGCGACGTTGACCTGCACGCCGGCGGTTTCCGCTGCGCCGGCCCATTGCGCGAAGGGCTGCTCGGCCGTGGCCGACTCGAGCTGAACGCTGTCGCCATCCTGTCCGAGCACCACCGTCGTCACGCCCATCGCCAGAAAATTCTCGAACGACTGCTCGAGCGGATCGCCGTGCGCGTGCATGTCGATGAAGCCCGGCGCCAGCGTGCGACCGTCAGCATCGATCACGCGTGCAGCGGTTGCGTCGGTACGCATCTGCCTGTCGATGGCCGCGATGCTGTCGTCTTTCACGAATACGTTCGCGCGGTACGCGGGCGCACCGCTTCCGTCGACGACAGACGCATTGCGGATCAGCAGATCGTAGTCCGCAGCTCGCGACTGGGACCACCATACGAAAGCGACGCAGGCGATGGCAGCGAGTGTGACCCTGCCAAGTCTTGTTGTTCGGTGCATGTCACCGGCAATCGTAGGGGGTGGCGGCCGGTGGCGCCACCCCTCCTCGACTAGCGCGTGGTGGACTTCGCGAGCTGCGACAACCAGTGCTCGAACGTTCGCAGGTTGCCGAGATCGGTGTCGTCGTCGTTCCAGTATTCGAGCCACGCTTCGATGGCGGGCGGCTCGATCGGAATCCTCGGGCCCGGGACTTGCGCCCGCAGGCGCTGATACAGCTGCGTCAGTGGGTCCATGAATACCTCGATGCTCGCAAGATGATCGAGGCGGCCGTTTAACGCGGGATGACCGCCGTGCTACAGAATAGTGTCAGGGTCATGGTGTCAGGCCGAAGCCTGGCCCACTATTGGACGATGGTCTCGACCAGGCGCCAGATCAGCGTCTCGACTGCGGCGTGACTACGCTTTCGTGTACACAACGCGTCGAAGGTTTCGAAGCTCGTCAGGACGAACAGCACATCGACCACGCTGTCGGGGTCTTCGACTGCAGAAAGGCGCGACACCAGTGCCGTCAGCACACGTCGGCGCCTTTCGGTGCGCTGTTTCAAGGCCGCGCCGACCTCCTCGTCCAGCTTCGTCAATGCGGAGAAAGTCAGATAAGCGCTGCCATGGGAAGCCCAGAAGTGGCAGAACACAGCCACTACACGGCGCAGTGCGCGCAGCGCGTCCGCTTCCGCCATGACGCTGGGCAACTCGAACAATCCGCCGCGCAATGCCATGTCGTCGAAAACGGCTTCGAGCAGACCGCGCCTGGACTCGAACTGGTTGTAGACGGTGAGTCGCGTCACTCCGGCTGCGCGCGCAACGGCATCGATCGAGAAAGCCGGAAGGTTCTTGCCGCCGCTCAGCAACCGGTGCGACGCCGCGACGATACGCGCTCGCGTCTCGTCGACGGCGGCTGCTCGGACGTCGCTGCGATAGGAGCGGCGTTTGCGCTTGACAGACATGAATCAGTTATACAGTATGTATAGCGAATATTGAAGCGAGCGCCGGAGTATCCCTGATGTTCACTGTCGCACTGATTCTGCTGGCACGCGCCATTCACATCCTTGGCGGCGTGATCTGGGCGGGCAGCACGTTTCTGCTCACGTGGGTGATCTTCCCCATCGGCGCCCGCCATGCGGCCGATGGCGCGGGTCGTTGGGTCGGCATGATCGCGCGCAAGGCCGGTCCGGTGTCCGGCGTCTCGGCACTGCTCACGATAGTGTCCGGAATCTATTTAATGGCTGTGATCCATCCGGGCGACCGATCGACGGGCGGTTTGGTGCTGCAGGCGGGCGCGGTCGCTGCAGTTGTGTCGTTCTTCGTCGGCTTCTTTTTCGGCCGGCCAGCCGGCCAGAAGCTGCTGCAACTCGCCGCGCAGCAATCCTCCACGCCCTCATCCGCCGAGCTCGCGCAGCGCGAGGGATTGCGCAAGCGCGCCGCGGTCAGCTCCATCGTAACCGCAACCCTGCTAGCCCTCGCGGTGCTGGCGATGGCAACGTTCCGTTACGTGCAGGCGCTCAGCTGATCGTTCAGGTCGCCGGGCATTCGTCACCGAACGAGATCGGCGACACCTGAGCGTCCGGCGGCGGGAACGCATGCCGGAACGTGAAGGCGTCGGCGCTCGGCCCTTGCGTGCGCAACAGCTGCAACCTTTCGACGGCCTGCACGACCGAAGGCCGATGCCCCTGCGGCACCCACCACAGGACCATGTGGGCTTCCGACATGCGATCGAACCACTCCTTGCGCCGGCGCATGATTTCGACGTGCGCGGTCTTGTAGACGTAATGGTTCAGGGCCGCGACGTCCTGCCACACGGACATGTTCACGAGCGTGGTGTCGCCGAGGGGACGCAGCGCCGTCGCGTCGCCCTCCTCCGTCTGCAGTCGCCACACGAAGCCCGGTGAGCTCTCCGCCAGCGCGTTGATGCGCTCCAGGTTCGCGACGAAATCCGCCATCCGTGGCGAGTCCAACGGCTCCTTCATCACGGCGATGTTCAGCTGCGCCAGCTCGAATTGCGACATGGGATCCTCCGGAGGGCCGCGCTCAAGCTTATGCGAACGGCGCTCAGTGCGACACCGGTTTTCCGGCTAGGGCCGCGCTAGTCGCGACGCGCCACTCGTCGATCATGCGTGCGTAGTGCCCGGGCTCGAGGAACTCGCGCACGAACGCGCGGCCCTGATCGCTCACTCCCGTCAGCGTGTAGCGCACGCTCACGACCGTGGCGCCGCCCTCGGCCGCCGTACAGCTCACGTCGACGAGGCCGATGTTCGAGCCCTGCGCCAGCCGCGCATAGCTGACCCGTCCCTCGGCCGGCCGGTAGTCGGCGACGATCCAGGTCGTTTCGATGCCGCTGTGGGCGCGCGTGACGAATGCGCTGCCCCGCTCCACCTCGCCGCTGAGAATCTTCGGCTCCCAGCCGGCGGCCCAGCTGCGCTCGCCCTCGGCAGTGAACAACGGGAAGACGCGCTCGAGCGGCGCGTCGAGGCGGAAGCTGCGGACCTGCGTGGCGGGCTGCTCGGACATGGCGGCGGTGCTCCAGAGTGCGGCGAGGAGGGTGGGGGCGGCTATGACGGCGATCGCTGTTCGCATGGTTTATACATCTAGGTACATATGTACCATACTAACAAACGACCAAACCACAGGCAAACCGTGCCATGCTCGCGGCCCAGCCTCACCGCCAGGAACCGACCGATGCCCGCCCGTAACACCAACAAGACCGCCAAGCCCCCGCGTGAAGTCGAGCGTATCCAGACCGGCGTACGCCTGGAGAAGCGGTTGCTCAAGGTGCTGAAGGGCCTGGCCGAGTATCTCGACCTGTCGCTCGGCGATCTGCTGGAAGGCATCGCGCTGCACGCGCTCGAGAACAAGCCGCCGTTCAAGACGGCGACGCTGGAGAAGATCGCGAACCTGAAGCGCATCTACGGACTGGACCTGACGGCCGCAGACAGCCACCAGCTGCGCGAGCGCTGATCGCTATGTCAACGCGGTGACAGAAAGCGGCGGCGCGCCGCGGAAGAATCTCTCCCAAGATTTCTTCCCGGAGAGCCGCCATGCTCCGCAGCCTCTCGACCGCAATCCTGATTCTCGCCGGCACCGTGGTGCTGTGTTTGCTCGCGCTGCGGCTCGTAGTGTCTGCGCTGTTCGCGCTGTCAGGAATTCGACGGCGCGGTGCGTGCCAGCAAGTTCTGAGTTGGTGATCGTTCGAACATTGTGCGTCGCTATGGCGTTGCATGAGTGATCGTTCAATCGCCGGAGAGGACCATGAATCAAGACATCGCGAAGGGCAATTTCAAGCAGCTGAAGGGCAAGATCAAGGAGCAGTGGGGCAAGCTCACGGACGACGAGATCGATCAGATGGAAGGCCACGCGGAAATTCTCGCGGGCAAGCTGCAGGAGCGGTACGGCTTGAACCGTGACGACGCCGAGCGTCAGGCGAAGGAATTCCGCGACCGGAACGATTGGAAGCAATAGCGCTGCTTCGCCCCTACCCAGCCCTCCCCCGCATTGCGGGGGAGGGTTTTCATTTTTCATTTCCACGCACCGCTCGCTGCAGCGCGACGCGCGTAGTCCGCAAAATCCCGGGGCGCGCGGCCGAGTGCGCGTTGCACGCCGTCGGTCAGGTAAGCGTTGCGACCGTCCAGCACTTCGGTGAACAGGTACTTGATCAGCGCCACGAAGTCCGGCGGCAGCTGCGCCTGTTCCAGCGCCACGACGTACTCGTCCATGGGCACCTGCACATAGCGAATCTCCCGACCGCTCTCCTTCGCGATCTGCGCGATCGCTTCCGCGAAGGTCAGCAGCCGCGGTCCGGTCAGCTCGTAGAGCTGGCCGATGTGTTTGTCATCCGTCAGCGCAGCCACTGCGGCATCGGCGATATCGTCGGCGTCCACGAACGGCTCGCCGACATTGGGCGCAGGCAATGCGACTTCGCCCGCCAGGATCGGCTCGAGCAGGTAGTTCTCGCTGAAGTTCTGGTTGAACCAGCTACAGCGAAGCACCGTCCACTGCGCACCGGAGGCTTTCACGATCTCTTCGCACAGTTGGGCCTCGGGCTCGCCGCGACCCGAGAGCAGCACCAACCGACGCGCGCCGCTGCGCACGGCGAGATCCGTGAACGCACGAATCGCATCCGTCGCGCCCGGCGCGGCAAGATCGGGATAGTAGGAAATGTAGACGGCGCCGACGCCCGCCAGCGCTGCCGGCCAGGTGGATCGGTCTTCCCAGACGAACGACGGTGTCGCCGAGCGGGAGCCGACCCTCACGGGCACTTTGCGAGCAGTGAGTTGCTCGACGATGCGGCGGCCCGTCTTGCCCGTGCCACCCAAAACCAGCGTCGTTTTCGCGTTCATGTCGATCTCCTCGAGAGGTGTTTGACGTCGATCCAGTGGCGTCCACTATCGTCCCGCGTCTCAGGACTAACAATCGCCGCTAGTCCACGTTTCATGCTTTTTCGTCCAGGGCTGTGGACGTTGAGGCCGCGCCCTGGCCATACTCCCGCCATGCCAGACGCCTGGAAAACATCGGTCGATCCGCTCGGCGAAGCACTGCACTTCCTGCGCATGAGCGGCTCCTTCTATTGCCTCTCGGAGTTCACGGCCCCGTGGGGGCTCGACCTGCCGCCGATGCAGGACTGCGTGATGTTTCACGTCGTCACTTCCGGCGAGTGCCGTCTCGAAGTAGCAGGTGCTGAGACGTGCACGTTGCGGCCGGGCTCGCTCGCACTCGTACCGCACGGTCGCGGTCACATCCTCAACAGCGCGCCGGGTGTGGCGGCCGCGAAGTTGTTCGATCTGCCGCGGGAATTCGTCACCGACCGCTATGAACATCTGCGTCACGGTGGCGGCGGCACGCCGACGACGATGCTTTGCGCCGCCGTGCGCTTCGACGATCCGTCGGCGCATCACCTGCTGCGGCTGTTGCCGCGAATCATCACGGTGGATGCCTGGAATTCGCCCGAGCTCGAATGGCTGCAGAGCACGCTGCGCTTTCTGACGAGCGAAGCCCGCGAATTGCGTGCAGGCGGCGAGACGGTCATTACTCGCCTCGCAGATATTCTCGTGATCCAGGCGATCCGCTCCTGGATCGCAACGGACGCGAAAGCGCAGACCGGCTGGCTCCGCGCACTGCGCGACAAGCAGATCGGCCGAGCGATCGCACTCATCCACCGCGATCCCGCGCGCGACTGGACTCTGGCTTCGCTTGCGGCGGCTGTCGGCATGTCACGCTCGGCATTCGCCGCCCGCTTCACCGAACTGGTCGGCGAACCGGCGATGCAATACCTGTTGCGGTGGAAGATGCACGCGGCGCTGCGGTGGCTGCGTGAGAGCGACGCGCCACTCAGTCAGCTGGCGGGCAAGTTGGGTTACGAGTCGGAAGCGGCGTTCAGCCGTGCCTTCAAGCGACTCATGGGCGTTTCGCCCGGCGCGGCGCGGCGCGCTGTCGGCGTGTCCTCGCGATGACCGACGGCAGCTAGCACAGCAAGCACGACCGCGACGAACGCGACCACGTCAAACACGGCCGCAGTCGCGTGCGAGTACTCCCAGCGCTCGCGCAACGTCATCCAGTTCACCGGTAGCGTGGTCCAGTTCTTCGTTTGCTGATTCACCGGGAAGGTGAAGATCCAGAAGATCACTTGCGTCACGAGCACGGAGCCGAATGCGATGCACGCAAGCGCAAATTGCCGCAGTCGCGCGCGCACCAGGATCGTGAGCAGCAGCGTAGAAATCAGCGCGCCCATGGCGACAATGCCGAGCAACGCCCAACCTGCATACAACTGCTGCACGCGCAGGTAGTCATTGCCCGTCAGATCCATCTTGTGCGGCATTTGTAGAACGTGCGCGAGCCCCGGCGCCAGCGCGAGCCCGACAAACAACAGACTGAAAAAGCGGACGAACTGAGCGGCCATGTCGCCCTCCTGCGGTAGATCCGTTGGTGCGGATAACGCTAAGGAGGCGCAGGGAGTTGCACTGCTGCCGACTATTGGTGTGGGTCAGGTTTTTGCCTGACTTCCCTTCCACAACCTGTCGCTGCACGCCCAAATCACGACACCGGCCATGATCGTCATATCCGCTACGTTGAAGATGCCGGTTCGCAGCGAGCCGATGCCGACGTTGAGAAAGTCCACGACGTAACCGCCGTAGCGCAGCCGATCGATGAGGTTGCTCACGCCGCCGCCGACGATGAGCGCGATCGACGCGCCGACGAAAGGGTTCTGGGGCTTCGATACGAACAGGTAGACCAGCAACCCCGCCAGCACCGCGCCGACGAGGGCCGACAGCAGCATGCCGTTGGACGACTCGCCCACCGCCGATCCGAGACTGAGGAACGCGCCGTAGTTCCGGGCCAGCACCAGGCGAACGGTATCGCCGAGCAGGACCACGACCTGCGTCTCCGAGAGGTACGACTTCGCGACCGACTTGGTCACCTGGTCGCAACCGACGCAGGCGAACAGGATCGTGAAGATCAGCAGCAGGCGCTTGGG
>DASYRK010000066.1:0-50312 GCA_036004505.1 Steroidobacteraceae bacterium | reverse complement strand
CTTCGACAAGTGGGACTACACATTCAAGGCGCAGGTTCTATGACATCTACAACTGGGGGGCCGGGAGGTCGCATGAACAACAGAGTTCTGAAAGCCGCGATGTACGTCGCGATGGGGATGTCGCTGGCCGCTGCGCTGCCGATGAGCGCCGCCTATGCGGGTAGCGGCGACGGTTCGCTGGTTGGACGCCTGGTTGACGCCAGCAACAAACCGCTGCCGGACGCGGAAGTCACCGTGCGCAATCCCGAGACGGGATTCACGCGCACGGTGAAGGCGGACGCGGACGGTTTCTACCGCTTCCCGTACCTGCCGGTCGGCAAATATGAAGTCAACGCGACCAAGAACGGCGCGACGATCGGCAAGCTCGCCGACGTCACCGTGGGCCTGGGTAACGCGACGACCGCGAACGTCACAGTCGGTGCGATGACACTGGAAGAGATCCAGGTGCTCGGCACGCGCATCGTCACCGCGGTGGACGTGAAGTCGACCGAGTCCGCGACCAACATGACGCGCGAGGAGCTGGAGCGGCTGCCTGTCGACCGCACCATCGACTCGATCGCGCTGCTGGCGCCGGGTCTGAACAAGGGCGACAGCTCGCTCGGCGGCCTTTCCTTCGGCGGCTCATCGGTCGCCGAGAACACGTTCTACGTCAACGGTCTGAACATCACGGATTTCTACAAGCGCATCGGCTCCTCGACCGTGCCGTACGCGTTCTACAAGGAAGTCCAGGTCAAGACCGGCGGCTACTCGGTCGAGTTCGGCCGCACGACCGGCGGCGTCGTCAACGCCGTCACGCGCTCGGGCACGAACGAATTCCAGTTCGGCACCGAGGCCGTGTGGGAGCCGGCGTTCGCGCAGTCCGCGGGCAACAACCACTTCGATCGCACTGGCGCACCGTTCATCATCAGCAATCGCGATGACCACGACCGGGCGAACGTGTCGGCGTACGCATCCGGCCCGATCGTCAAGGACAAGCTGTTCTTCTTCGCCTTGTACGAGGCGCGCGACTTCCAGAAGAAGAACACCGACGACGAAGCGCTCCACTTCGATGACGGCACGGCCGACAACGGGTTCTGGGGCGCGAAGGTCGATTGGCAGATCAACGACAAGAACCTGCTCGAGCTGCTGGCGTTCTCGGACAAGAACGAAGAGGTCACCGATGTGTACAACTTCGACTTCGCGACCGGCGCGAGAACCGAGTTCGCCAACAGGGAGTTCGAGGATACCGGCGGCCTGAACTGGGCGGCGACGTTCACGACGTACCTCACCGAAGGGCTCTCGGCGAAGGCGCTGTACGGCGAGAACAAGCGCGACTTCTCATCCACCAGCCTCAACGACATCGATTGCAATCGCGTCCGCGACCGGCGTGCCGGCGGCGGCGACCGCGGCTGCACCACGACAACCACCGTCGCGGCGCGCACCGACACGCGCGAGGAGGCGCGGCTCGACTTCGAGTGGGACCTCGGTGACCACCTGGTCCGCTTCGGCCTGGACCACGAGAACAACACCTCGGACCATTTCCAGCACTATCCCGGTCCCGGCCGGCTGCTCTACGAAGTCTTCGCCACCTCGCCGGGCGCCACGCTCGAGAACGGCGGCGTCGTGCCGGCCGGCGTGACGTCGTACGTGCGCACGCGGCGCAACGAGGTCGACGGCACGTTCGAGACGATCAACTCCGCGTACTACCTGGAGGACAACTGGTCGATCACGCCGAACCTCGTGCTGAACGGCGGCCTGCGCATGGAAGCCTTCGACAACAGGAACTCCGACGGCGACAGCTACATCAAGATGGACGACATGCTCGCGCCGCGTGTCGGGTTCTCGTGGGACATGAAGGGCGACAACCGCACTAAGCTGTTCGGCAACGCCGGGCGGTACTTCCTGCCGGTCGCGAACGTGATCAACATCAAGCAGGCCGGCGGCTTCCTCGATGAGCGCACCTTCTACGTGTTCGAGGGCTTCCAGCCGTTCGACCACAACGGCGTGACCGCCCAGCAGCCGATCCTCGGTGCGCAGATCGGTGGGGTCGACAACTCGCAGGGCGACGGTACGGTCGGCGACCTGCGCGGCGAAGTCGACAAGGACATGGATCCCGTCTACCAGGACGAGCTGATCCTCGGTTTCCAGTCGATGATCGACGGCAAGTGGTCGTACGGCGTGCGCGGCATCTACCGCAAGCTCAACAACGCGATCGACGACATGGAGATCACCTCGAACGGCATTCTGTGCGGCGGCGAGCCGACCGGCGTCGGCTTCGTGATGGGCAACCCCGGCGAGCCCACGACCGTGTTCACCGATACGAACTGCGACGGCGAGAACGACGCCTACGTGACGATCGACACCTCGAAAGCCGGCTGGGCGATGTTCGACGACGACGGCAACTACGTCGGCGAGCGCGGTTATCCGAAGCCGAAGCGCTCGTACGCTGCGCTCGAGTTCATGCTCGATCGCGCGTGGGACGACCACTGGTCAGTGAACGCGTCGTATACGCTGTCGTACAGCAAAGGCAACGCCGAAGGTCCCGTCAACTCGGACACGGACTTCGGCGACACGGGCCGCACAGAGAACTTCGACAATCCCTGGGTGAACTTCGGTGCGAACGGCTACCTGCCGAACGACCGCCGTCACTCCTTGAAGGTGCGCGGCGCATACGCGCTGGGCGATGCCTGGGAGGTGGGCGGCTCGCTCAGCGTGCAGTCCGGCCGGCCGATCAGCGCCATCGGAGTCGGCAATCCTTTCGACGGCACGAACTTCTACAGCTACTTCATCTGCGTCCAGAACTGCGACTCCGAGCTGCCGTCGGAGCGTGTGTACGTGTTCGAAGGTCGCGGCAAGGAAGGCCGGACACCGTGGATCTTCGACCTCGGCGCAACCGTGGCGTACAAGCACTCGTTCTCGGCCGCCGACTTGAGGATCAAGCTGTCCGTGTTCAACCTTCTCAATCAGCAGCGCAATCAGCAGGTCGTCGACCAGCTCGAGGACGACATCGGGCACATCAACAACGACTTCTACCGGCTCGGTGAGAGCTACCAGACGCCGCGCTACGCCACGCTGACGTTCAACCTGGACTTTTGATGGATGAGGCTCGCACGCCAGCTCGGCATCGCAGCTCTCGCGCTCAGCGTCGCCGCCTGCTCCGCTTATTCCCCGGGTAGGGGCGCGCCGTCCACGCAGTCGTCGATGGAGAAATCCATCGACGCTGCGTTCGACGACGTCTACGCACGGTACAAGCTGCCGGGCCTCGCGCTCGGCGTCGTGCGTGATGGCAAGGTCATCTACACGCGCACGGCCGGCGAGACGAGCGCCGGCTCCGGGGAAAAGATCGACAGCCGCACGCTGTTCAAGATCGCGTCGAACAGCAAGGCGATGACGACGGGCGTGCTCGCGCGTCTCGTCGATGCCGGCAAGCTGCGGTGGGACGATCCGGTCACTCGGTACCTGCCGCAGTTCCGCATGCGCGATCCGTGGGTGACGAGCGAGTTCCAGGTACGCGATCTGCTGTTGCACAACAGCGGTCTGCGCGAAGGCGCCGGCGATCTCATGCTGTGGCCGGATCCGAATCTGTTCACGCGCGCCGATATCATCGCGGGTCTCGCGCATTTGCAGCCCGAGCACAGCTTTCGCTCGCATTACGACTACGACAACCTGATGTACGTCGTTGCGGGCGAAGTTGCCGCATCTGCGGCCGGCACGTCGTACGAAGAGCTCGTCAAGCGCGAGCTGTTCGAGCAGTTGAAGATGACTCGTTGCCAGGCGGGCGTGTTCGAACGCGACGTCGTCGGCAATGTGGCGCAGCCTCACATGCGGGATGGCGATCGCAATGTCGTCATTCGCAAGGATCCCGAGACGGTTCCGGTCAGCACGTCCGGGCCTGCCGGCGGCATTCGCTGCAGTCTCGACGACATGCTGACGTGGACGCAGATGTGGCTGGATCCGGATTCGCAATGGCTCACGCCGGCGCAGCGCCAGGCCGTGTGGACGCCCCACATGCCGATCCCGCTGTCGGAGCGGCAACGCCGCTGGGATGGCAGCCACGTCAATGCCTACGGTTACGGCTGGCGCATCTCCGATGTCGACGGCGTGCTGCGCGTCGCGCACACGGGCACGCTCGCGGGCATGTATTCCGCGGTCACGCTGTTGCCGGAGATGAAGAGCGGCTTCGTATTCATGATCAACGGCGAAGGCTCCGAGGCGCGCATCGTTCTGAACCAAGTGCTGGTGAAGCTGTTCACGGCCCCGGGCGAGCGCCGGCGCGTGTCTGACTACGCTGCGGAGCTGGCGCAAGAGCGGCAGCAAGAAACGCAGGGGTCAGCACCGTCGGCGCCCGCACGAACGCGGCCCGCCGCGGCGACGCTCGCGGACAAGCTCGGCGTCTATCGCGATCCGTGGTTCGGCGAAGTCACGATCTGTCCCCGCGGGAACGGCGTCGGCTTCGTCGCGGCAAAATCTCCGCAGCTCGACGGCGAAGTCATGCAGGCGGGCGAGCGATTGCTCGTCGATTGGCGCGATGACAGCATCGACGCCGAAGCGTGGCTCGATTTCTCGACACCCCCGGTCATACCCATGGGGCTGCGGCTCAGCAAGGTCGATCCCGAAGCGGATTTCAGCTATGACTACGAAGATCTGGCGTTCACACGCGTGGGCGATTGCACGATGAAGCCGCAGGTCGATGCGCTGCTGCGCGATTACACCGGCGACGTACCGGGTGCCTCCGTGCTCGTGCTGCGCGATGGCCAGCCGGTCGTGCGCGCGGGCTACGGGCTCTCCGACCTCGAAACGCATACGCCTGCCACAGCGACGACGAACTACCGACTCGCTTCCGTCACGAAGCAGTTCACTGCGGCGTCGATCCTGCTGCTCGCCGAAGACGGCAAGCTGAAGCTCACGGATCACGTTCGCGAGTGGTTGCCGACGCTGCCGAAGGCGGCGGAACCGATCACGATCCGTCACCTGCTCACGCACACCTCGGGGCTCATCGACTACGAGGACGTCATCCCGGACAGCTTCAAGGCGCAGCTGCACGATGCAGACGTGCTGAAGCTGCTGGAATCGCAGGATCGGCTGTATTTCCATCCCGGCAGCGACTACCGCTACAGCAACAGCGGTTATTCGCTCCTGGCGCTGATCGTGGAGCGCGCTTCCGGGCGGACCTTCGCGACCTTCCTGCGCGAGCGCATTTTCCAGCCGCTCGGCATGAGCAACACCGTGGCGCACGAGGATGGCATCTCGACGGTGACGAATCGCGCGTTCGGCTACACCGAAGAGCAGGGGCGCTGGACGCGCACCGACCAGAGCCAGACGAGCGCGGTGCTCGGCGACGGCGGCATCTATTCGTCGATCGACGACCTGGCGAAGTGGGACGCCGCGCTCTACGACGGTCGCCTGTTGCCGCAGAAAGCTCTGCAAACCGCGTTCACGCCGGCCACACACACGGACGACCCCAACATCGAGTATGGCTACGGCTGGCGCATCACCGGCGAGACGCTGTGGCACTCGGGTGAAACGGTGGGATTCCGCAACGTGATCGTGCGCTACCCGAAACGCCACCTAACGGTGGTGGTGCTCACCAACCGCAACGAGCCCGAGCCCTATCAGCTCGCGCTCGCGATCGCGAAGATGGCTATCGCTTCTCGATAAACCTGATCGCCCGCGACGCGTCGAAGCCGAGCGCGCGGGCTATGTGCAGGAACTCGATGACGTCGATGCGGCGTTCGCCGCCTTCGTATTTCGCGACGAAACTCTGGTGTTTACCCAGTTTGTCTGCCAGTTGTTGCTGGGTCATGCCTGCTCGTTCCCGAGCATTGACCAGGTACTGGGTCAGGCGCACATGTTCAGCCGAGCGCAAGGACTTCAAGGTGGCGGGCTCCGTGTCCGGGCCCGTATCTGTAATCCCGCTTTGCGAATATCCCAATTTAGGATACGCTGTCTGCAAGCCAGTAGTCGCCAGCATATGTCAGTCATGGACACGGACGCAGACACGGATCGAGGCACCCGCGAGGCTGCAGTCCTGCCGATCGAGCCGCCCACGGACTATTCGGCCTGGCTCAGATTGCGACCGCGGATCACCGAGGAGTTGCTGCAACTGGCCACCGCGGGCTCACTGCCGGCCGGCGCTGCGCTCAAGCGCGTGTGCCGCAAGCTGTTCGGCACGGACTGCAGCGCAGAGGACGAGACCCGCTTCCTGCTCTTCGCGGCGCCGATCGCTCGCAAGATCGCCATAGGGCTGGCGAATCGCAACGACCGCGTCGGCGAAAGCGAGATCAAGGTTCAGGACCTGGTCGAGTGGCTCGGCTGGCTCGACCGTTTCGACCCGATGTCCGCCGCGATGATCGACCTGCACTACTTCGCGGGTCTCACCACCAAGCAGACCGCCGCGGCGTTGCGCCTCGCGCCCGAGGTGGTCATTCGTGATCTGCGATTCGCCAAGGCCTGGCTGCAGACCAAGTTGATTTGAACGGGCGTGGGGCCCAAAAGAACCGGGAGGGGGTCCGCCCGGGCCCCACGCCCTCCGTCAAAACCCTGCATTGGCACCGATCCGCGCCCCCATGTTTTAATCGCCGTCCGCCGTAAGCCGGACCCGATTTCGATGAACGCGCCCGCCAAGCCCAAAACAGCCATTTCCCCGACCCGCGAGGACAACTACGCCGAGTGGTACCAGCAGGTCATACGCGGCGCCGACATGGCCGAGAACTCGCCGGTGCGCGGCTGCATGGTCATCAAGCCGTGGGGCTTCGCGCTGTGGGAGAACATGCAGCGGGCGCTGGACGACATGTTCAAGGCCACGGGCCATCAGAACGCCTACTTCCCGCTGTTCATCCCGCTCTCCTTCATGCAGAAGGAGGCTGCGCACGTCGAAGGCTTCGCCAAGGAATGTGCGGTCGTCACGCACCATCGCCTCGAAGCGGGTCCGGACGGCAAGCTCCGTCCGGCGGGTGAGCTCGAAGAGCCGCTGATCATTCGTCCGACGTCCGAGACGATCATCGGCGACGCATTCGCGCGCTGGGTGCAGAGCTATCGCGACCTGCCGCTGCTCATCAATCAGTGGTGCAACATCGTCCGCTGGGAGATGCGCACGCGCATGTTCCTGCGCACCACCGAATTC
Source organism: Steroidobacteraceae bacterium (assembly GCA_036004505.1). Lineage (GTDB taxonomy): Bacteria > Pseudomonadota > Gammaproteobacteria > Steroidobacterales > Steroidobacteraceae > Steroidobacter. The sequence continues at coordinate 43,210 of DASYRK010000066.1, read as the reverse complement.
CTGTGGCAGGAAGGCCATACCGCGCACGCTACGTCCGAGGAGGCGGTGGCGGAAACGATGCGCATGCTCGACGTCTATGCGACGTTCGTCGAGGACTGGCTCGCGGTGCCCGTGATCAAAGGCGAGAAGACCGCCGGCGAGCGCTTCCCCGGCGCGGTACAGACGTTCTGCATCGAAGCGATGATGCAGGACCGCAAGGCGCTGCAGGCCGGCACCAGCCACTTCCTCGGGCAGAACTTCGCGAAGGCGAGCGAGATCAAGTTCCTCGATCAGAACGGCGAGCAGCAGTTCGCGTGGACGACGAGCTGGGGCAGCTCGACGCGTCTGATCGGCGCGATGCTCATGACGCATTCGGATGATGACGGCTTCGTCGCGCCGCCGAAGGTCGCACCGGTGCAGGTCGCGATCCTGCCGATCTGGCGCAACGAGGAGGACAAGCCTCGCGTGCTCGAGTATTGCAACAACGTCGCGCGCGAGCTTCGGGCGCAGCGATACGTGGACCGGCCGGTCAGCGTGGTCGTCGACGATCGCGACGAGCGCGGCGGCGACAAGGTGTGGCACTGGATCAAGAAAGGCGTGCCGCTGCGTATCGAGATCGGCCCGCGCGACATGGAGAAGGACGCGCTGTTCGTCGGTCGACGCGATCGCACGCCGAAGGACAAGCAGAGTGTGCCGCGTGCCGAGTTCGTCGCCTCGGTCGCAACAACGCTGCAAGCGATCCATGACAGCCTCTACTCGCGCGCGAAGGAATATCGCAAGCAGTACACGCGCCTGATCGACACCAAGGAAGAGTTCTATGCGTGGTTCACGGCGCCGAAGGTGCCGGAGAACGCGCCGACGCCGATCCACGGCGGCTTCGCGCTCACGCACTTCAGCGGCGACGTGAAGCTGGAAGAGCGGATCAAGAACGAGCTCGGCGTCACCGTGCGCTGCATTCCGCTGGAGAAGAGCGAGCCGGGCATCTGTCCGTTCACTGGCCAGCCGAGCGCGCAACGAGTCGTGTGGGCGAAAGCCTATTGACCGATCCAGCGGCGCAGGCCGCGCGCACGCGCGCGTGGTTGCAGCTGCATTTCTGCGTCGTCCTGTGGGGCTTCACGGCCATCTTCGGCCGGCTCATCTCGTTGCCCGCCTTGCCGCTCGTGTGGTGGCGCATGACGCTCGTCGCCGTCGCGCTGGTCGTGGTGCCTAAGTTCTGGCGCGGCGTGCGCGGGTTGTCGGGTCGACAGATCGCGATCTACGCGGGCATCGGCGTGCTGGTCGCGCTGCATTGGCTGACGTTCTACGGCTCGATCAAGCTCTCGAATGCATCCGTCGGCGCGACGTGCATGGCGCTCATGTCGGTGCTGATGGCGTTCATCGAGCCGCTGATCGTGCGGCGCAAGTTCGATCCGCGCGAGCTGTTGTTCGGTCTGGCGGTGATTCCCGGCGTGTTGCTGGTGATCGGTGGCACACCGGTCGCGATGCGCCTCGGGATTGCGGTCGGCGTGCTTTCGGTGCTGATCCTTTGCATCTTCGGTGCGCTCAACAAGCGCTACATCAGTCGTGCTGAAGCGATGACAGTGACAGGAATCGAACTCGGCGCAGGTGCGGTGTTCCTCACGTTATTCGGGCCGCTGTTGCCGGGTGGCGATGTGTTGTTTGCCCTCCCATCGCAGCGTGACGGCCTGTTCCTGCTGGCGCTCGCGATCGGCTGCACGCTGCTGCCGTTCACGCTCGGACTCGTCGCGATGCGTCACCTGAGCGCGTTCTCCACTGCGCTCGCGCTGAATCTGGAGCCCGTCTACGCGATCGTGCTCGCGATTGTGCTGCTCGACGAGCAGCGCGAGCTCACGTGGCCGTTCTACATGGGCGTCGCGATCATCCTGGGCGTGGTGCTTCTCCACGCCCGGATGATGCAAGAACCTGCTTCGCCAGATACAGCGCGAGCAACAGCAGGACCGGGGCAGTAATTACACCCGCCACATATCCCCGTTGCAGGACACACCAGAGCGGATGCCCGATGCCGTTGATCGTCTCGACGACGATCCATAGCCACAGGATCGGCGTTGCGATAGCCCACTGTCGTCGCACCGGCCAGAAGTAACACCAGGCGCCGAAGGCGACGATACAGACGTTGAGAAACAGGAATCCGCTTTCGAGATCGTTCGAGACGAGGCCGGAAACGAAGCGGGCGGGCGGGAACGATTCCCACAGGCGGCCGAAGTACTCCTCAGTCGAGTGCACCGCCTGCGCGAGCACGAGAGCACCGAACGCATCCTTCAATCTCGACGTCGCATCCATGATTTGCAGATAACATCAGCAGCAGACGGCTGCAACTCGAGGGGAGAGCTCCGATGATCCAGGGCGCGTGCATCTGCGGTGCAATTCGATGGACCTTCGAGGGCGTGCCCGAGGGCGCGACGGCCTGCAATTGCACGGCCTGCCGCCGCTACGCAGCGCTTTGGGCGTATGACTTCGAAGGCGAGGGGATCAAAGTCTCGGGCCCGGCGACGGCGTTCATCCGCGGCAACTCGCTCAGTTTCAATTTCTGTCCGACGTGCGGCTGCGTCGCGTTCTGGCGCGGACAGGACGTCGACAAACAGGGACGCCGGCGCATCGCCGTCAACCTGCGGCTCGCGGAGCCGGACGCGGTGGCGAAGGTTCCGATCGATCACTTCGATGGACTGGATACCTTCACCGATCTGCCACGCGACGGGAAGTGCGTGGCGGATTACTGGTTCTAGCGCTGACGCGGAGGTTGCTCGCTGCGATCGAGCTCCCGCGCGTAGCGCTGTTGAATCACGGCCAGAACGATGCCGAAGACGATGAAACCGCCGCCCATGACGGTTCCGTAGTTGAACGCCGAGCTGCCGCCGCCCGCGAAAAGCATGATCGCGATGCCCATGACGAGGAACAGCGCCGGGGCGAAGAACCTGTTTCTCCGCTGCGCCCGCAGCAACACCCCGCTCTGCATGGACTGCGAGTGCAGCATTCGAGCCTTCACCTCGCAGCTGCCCCGGCACGAGATCGAATGTCCCAGGTCCACGACGCACTCGGCGCACACGCCCTTGCTGCAGCCTCGGCAGGTGCCCACGGCTTCAGCGTCCCGATGTACGAAGCACCGCATCGACGACCTCCCGCTCAGCTCGCGCTCGGCGATTGAAACTCGGCGCGAACGTCCGGCGACCGCAGGCGCTTGATGAGCCACACGAACAGTACGATGAAGCCTATCGAGACAATTCCCATCACGATGCCCATGGCCCGGAAAGCGGTCGTGAAACCGGGCGGAATGCCTCCGGACTGCGGGACCGGCATCCTGGTGAAGAAGCCCATACCGACGAAGACCAGGACCGTGAACGCGGACGACGCTGCATTCAGGGCAAAGATCACCACCCATGTCTGGCGAGCCCAGTTGCGGCGCTTGAGAAACGCCCACGCCGCCCACAGCAGAAATGCGCTTACGCACAGCACGAACGCAGCGACCACGCGGAACAGGATCACGACTGCGGCGGGCATCTGACCGGGTTGCGTCCGCGCTTGCTCGTTGATGAGCGGCAACATGAAATTGATCATCACGTTCTGCATCAGCGCCATGACGACGCCGAAGCCCATGAACGCAACGAGTATCCAGCCAAGGGCGGTCACGAAGTTGGCCGCCTTCGAGTCCGAAGCCATGGTCGACCTCCCGTGGTCTGTTCTTATCGCGCCTGCGCAGCGTAGATCTTCACGAGCTCATAGAGGAAATCGCGCCCGTCATACAACGACTGCACGCGCACGCGCTCGTTGAGCCCGTGAATGAAGCCAAGATCCGGATCCATGAACAGGCCATTGATGCCGTACGTCGGGATGCCGGACGTGCTGAGGAACTGGCCATCCGTCGCACCCGGCTGCAGCAGCGGAATCACCGGCACGTTCGGATAGAAGCGCGCCGACACTTTCTCGATCGGGCCCATGATCTCGCGCGTCAGCGCCGGAACCACTGACGGCGGTCCGCGCGTCTCGAGCGTCGACACTTTCACTTCCGGATCGGCGACGACTTGCTGCAGCATCTGCTGGACGCTGTCGGACGATTCACCCGGATAGATGCGGCAGTTCACGTTCGCACGCGCTCGCTGCGGCAGCGCGTTGGTCGCATGACCGGCGTCCAGCATTGTCGCCACGCACGTTGTGTGCAGCATCCCGTTGTAAGTCGGATCGTCAGTCACCTTGGCGATGGCGGCTGTGTCCGTCGGATCCGCCACCATCTTCGTCATCGCAGCACCCATCTCGCCGCCGACGATGCCGGCCATGCGCGTGAAGTAGGTGCGCGTCGTATCGTTGAGCTTGATGGGGAAGGCGTAGTGCTCGATGCGCGTGAGCGCGCCCGCGAGGTGATAGATCGCATTGTTCTTCACCGGACGCGAGCTGTGGCCGCCCGGGTTCGTCACTTCGAGGCGGAAGTTCTGCGAGGTCTTCTCGCCGGCCTGCACGCCCATCATGACGCGCTTGCCCGACGCATCGAGCATGCCCCACGCACCTTCGTTGAGCGCGAACGCGGCGTCGATCAGGTCGCGCTTCTCTTTCACGAGGTACTCGGCGCCGTTGAACGCGCCGCTCGTTTCTTCGCCGCAGGTCAGCGCCATCTTGACCGTGCGGCGCGGCTTGGTGCGCTCGCCGCGCAGGCGGATCAGCGTGTCCACCCAGGTCGCGGCCATCGACTTGTCGTCGAGCGAGCCGCGCGCGTAGAAGTAGCCGTTCTCTTCGACGAGCTTGAACGGATCGCGCTCCCAGTCCTCGCGCTTCGCTTCGACGACGTCGATGTGTGCGAGCAGCAGGATCGCGCGCGCCTTCGGATCCGTGCCGGGCAGAATCGCGACGAGCCCGCCCTCTTTCGGATGATCGGGTGTCGCGAACAGGTGCAGGTCGCTGTCGGCATAGCCGGCTTTGCGCAGGCGCGCGGCCATCTTCTCCGCGGCCTCGGTGCAACTGCCGGCCGAAAGCGAGGTGTTGGTCTCGACCAGCTCCTTGTAGATGTCGCGGAAGGCGGCCTGGTCCGGCCGGATGCCGTCGGCCTGCGCGGCCGCGCCGATCGTCAATGAGACGGCGAAGGATGCGGCTGCAAGCCGCGAACGATGTTTCATGGAGCCCCCGGTTTTCTTATGTGACCTGGCCGATCCAGAGCTCGTTGCCGTCCGGATCGCGAATGCGGAATTCTCTCATGCCATAGAACGTGACGCGCAGATCGGGCGCCGGCAGGCCGTTCTGCCGCACCTGGGCGTGATACTGGACCACGTCCTCGGGATACAGATAGAGAACCGTCTGGCGCGGCGCGTCTGGCTGGACGTTGAGCGACTGATCGACCATCAGGCTGCAGTCGCCGAGGCGCAGCCGCGCCCAGCCCCACTCGTCGTTGCGCGTCTCCACCTCGAAACCGAGCAGCTTCTGATAGAACTCGACGCTGGCCGGCATGCTGCGCACCGGCAGCATCGGAACCAGGCGTTGCAGTTTCACGGAGCTCATGGGCTCAGTCCGGTCCAGCCAGCGCGGCCCAGAACGCGTCGTAGCTGTTCAGAACGGCGGGATTCTCTTTGACGATGCCGACCACCTGGCGCGGGATGAGCTTGAGGTGATCGATCATGCCGGCCTCGCTCATGCCGTTCGCGCGCGCGAACTCGCGAAAGATCGCAAACGACCGGGCTTCGTACGCATCGACGTCGATGTCGGTTCCGTTCTTGAACGTCGCAACGGTTTCCTCGTAGTAGGCGTGCATGTGCGGCGAGCGCTTCCACTCGTTTGCGCCTTGAATGTCTACGGTCGTCGGCTGCGCGTCAGCTTTGTGCTCGGGCGCGTGCATGCAGCCCGCGGTGGCGAGTAGAGTTGCGATCGCCGCACTGCTGAGCAAATGGGTGAGTCTCATTGGCCTGCCCTTCATTCCGGATCAGACGATGTCGCCGTCCGAGACCAGCTTGAAGGTCGCGGACAGCGGGATGCTGATCTTGCGCACGTCGTCTTTGAGCGTGATGCGAACGGTCCATGTGCCGACGGGATCCGTCACCTCGCCGACGAACTCGACGACCTGGCGGCACAGGTACATGCCCTGCACTTGAACTTTGCCCTGATTGCAGACCGCGTTTTCGGCGTGTGACGAAGAAGAGCCGTCCGGCTTGAGCACGTCGATGTCCATCGAAACGCGCGCCGCGCCGGAGGCGTCCAGCTGCGGATTGGCGAACATCGTGAGCACAAACAGCTGGCCGCCCTTTTTGACGGTCGAGCCGCTCGCGGAGTAGGGAATGGTTTCGGGCGACGTATTCCACTTCGCTTCCCAGTCCTTGTCGGGCGTGATGATCAGCAGGCCGTTGAATCCACCGACCGTCTTTTGAGACTCCGTCCCGACCTCCGCGGACACGGCGAGCGTAGACAGAGCGAGGAGGGCGAGCAGGGCTGCGGTTCTCATGATTGCACTCTATCCTACTTCGCGGCGGCATCGAGCTCGCCGAGCCACGCGAGAATGAGCGGCGCAGCGGCGAGCATGGACGGCTCGTGTCCGACGGGGCCCACGTCGATCGAGCGCACGTCTGCTTGACGTGCACTCATTGCACGAGCTGCGGCCAGGGCCTCCTCGGGAACGACGTCTTGATCCTTCGATCCGTAGTAGAGCCGAACAGGCGCGCGCGGAGTGACATCGACGAGACTGTTCGCGGCGAACGATTCGAGATACCAGTGAGCCTCGTCACGATCGAACGCATCGAGGAACGTTTGGTTGAACATCCGGCGCGGATCCTGCGGCAGCGTCTTCAGGATTTCCTTCGGCTTGGCGCCGGCGAACAGGCGCTCGACAGTGGTCGCATATTCGGGCGTGAGCACGCTATCGAGCGGATGATGGTAATAGGCGGCTTGTCCCCACGCCGCGTACGCGAGATAGAGCGAGTGAGAAGGCGCGCCGCCCTGCAGCGCGGCCGGAAGCGACACACGCCGAAGATCGTAAGCACCCGCGACTTGCGCGGACCCGAGCACGCTCTTCCCCTCGCCTTCGAGGATGCGAAGCGCTGCGAGGCTCGCCCATCCGCCTTCGGAGAATCCCGAGAGAAACACCGGACCGTCCGGCACGCCTTGCACTCGATGACCCGCTTCGATCATGCCTGCCACAGCGGGACCGATTGCGGCGGCGACGTAGTAAGGATGTCGTCCCTGCGATTCGCCGAGCCCGGGATAGTCGGGCGCGATGAGTGCATAGCCGTTACCGGCGAACACGACGGCGGCAGCAATACCGGTTCCATCGAGGCTCGAGGGGACTGCAGTGCGCGTCGTGCTCGTGCCGTGCTGGAAGCTCACCAGGCGTCGCGGAGTCACGCCGCGAGGTAGAGCCAGAAGGCCGCTCAATCGAACTGCATCGCTGCCCGAGCCGACGGTGTACTCCATGCGATAGCAGTCGACGGCGTTCTTCACGGAGATTCCGTCCACGCCCGAAAGCGTCAGCAGCAGACGCGCCTTGACGGTCGAAATGGTCTTCAGCGGCGTGAGCTGCACTTCCGCCGGCGCCTCGATCACGCGCGGGTGCATGCACGCGGCGAGCAGCGTGAAGATTCCGATCAGGCAGAGAGTGCGCGGGGCCATTGACTGGTTCTACTATTGTCGCGTCTCGGCCCGTGGAGTGTAGCGCGATGAGACTCGCCATTGTCTTTGCAATCGCCCTGTCTGTTGGGCTGCCGGCCGCAGCCGCTGCGCCCGCGGCGCAGGTCGATCACATCCTGCTCGGCATCGACGATCTGGATCGCGGGGTGGAGCAGTTCGAAAAACTGACGGGCGTTCGGCCGGTCTACGGCGGCAAGCATCCGCGCGGCACTCACAACGCGCTGGTTTCGCTGGGCAACGGGACTTACCTGGAAATTCTGGCGCTGCAGCCGAACGTCACGCCGACGAAGGAGTATGCAGGTCTCAAGAAGCTCAACGCGCTGACGCCGATTGGCTGGGCCGTGTCGTCCAAGGACAGCGCTCAGCTGCGCAGTCAACTGACGTCCGCAGGCCTGGTGGTTAGCGAAGCGCGTCCGGGCTCACGCACGACGCCCGCAGGCAAGGAGCTCTCGTGGCAGACCTTCGAACTCGAGGACGCGTTCGAGGAGGCACCGTTCTTCATCGTCTGGTCGCTGCAGAGTGCACATCCCTCGACCACATCCCCGACGGGTTGCCGACTGCAGCAGTGGCGGGTCGCGGGTCCGCATCTGAATAAACTCGAGCAGCTGCGCACTGCGTTGGATTTGCGAGTCGACGTGGCCGAGGGTCCATCGACTTCGCTGCGTCTGTCGCTGAACTGCCCGAAGGGCGCTGTCGAATTCCACTAGCATGGATGACACGTTCGCACTCGTCGCAGCGCTGGCCAGCGGCGTGGCCCTCGGCTGGTGTCGTGCCAGTCACGGCTGTGGCTGGTGCACGTCGGGGAAGCAAGGCCAGGAACGCCGACGTTTCCTGCGAGATAGCGGTCAGGAGCCGCGGCCGGTCGCGGTCGGGTGCCGATCCGATGCGAGTTTCCGATTTCGCGACGGCACATGCGCCTTGCGCTCGATCGCGCGCTGGAGCAGCAGCTGCGCCATTTGATCGCGTGCGTCGGCTTTGCTGGTGCCCGGGGGAAATTTGAAGACCTCGGTCTTGTCGAAGGGATTCACCACTTCGACGTACTGGATCTGTTGCGGAGGCGGGACGACGGCGGCCACGGGCTCGGGCGGCGGGCTCGGCGGCGCGACGACGACCTGTGCAACCGGGGCGGGCGGTTCAGGCTGGTGGAGCACGGCCGCAGCAGCGATTGTGCCGCCCACGGCGATTCCACACAGCAACAACCAAGAAGAGCGCGTGAGCTTCGTGCGCGAAGCAGACGCCTTCGCCGGCGCAAACGCTTTTGCAGACGCGGAGTCTGCTGACGGCACCGGCGCAATCCCAAGCAATTCGTGAGCGTCCATTTCAGCCTCGACGGCAGTCGGTTGCACCGTATCCAGGCCCCGGTACAGCTGGTCGAGGAGGTCTTTGCCGCTCAATTCGCGTTCGGCCATTGGATGACCCTCCTGCGAAGCAGCGTACATGAACGAGCAACGCGCTCCGTGCACGCCGCGCACGAATCGGCGGACGCACGCAGAAATTGCGGGTGCGATCACGCTTCTCATCTCACATAACCTTGGCCCAAGCGAGATCGCGGCGTTCTCATGTGCCTTGACACGTATATGCCTCATAAGGTATATACTCTCCATGGAATCCACGTTCTCGATCATCGCCGAGCCGAGCCGCCGCGCGATCCTCAGCCTGCTCGCTGCCGCGGAGCAATCCGTCGGCGACATCGAAGAGCACCTGCGCATGCCGCAGCCTTCGGTCTCCAAGCACCTGCGGGTGTTGCGCGAGGCCGGCTTCGTCGAATCGCGCGTCGACGCGCAGCGGCGTCTTTATCGCATCAGGCCGGAGCCTCTCATGGAGATCGATGCCTGGCTCGCACCGTTCCGTCGTTACTGGTCGGCGCACCTCGACGCGCTCGAGCGTCACCTCGATCGCACGGGCCAGGCGCCGCGCACTCCAGCAGCACGTCGCAAGCCCAAGGGAAAGAAGAGATGAGGAAGAAGAGATGAGCCGTGGCACATACCAGCCGGGCCCGGCCGCGGGCGCTGACATTCACAAGGACGGCGAGAACTGGACGCTCGTTCTCGTGCGCGAGTTACGCCATCCGCCGGCGAAAGTGTGGGACGCGTTGACGGACCCGCAGCAGCTGCGCGAGTGGGCACCCTTCGATGCCGACCGGAGTCTCGGCAGCACCGGCACCGTCAAGCTGACCACGGTGAGCGCGCCGCAGGCGCAAGTTTCGGAAACAGTCGTGAAGCGCGCCGAGCCGCCGAAGCTCCTGCAGTACAGCTGGGGCGACGCCGATCTCAAGTGGCAGCTCGAGCCGCTCGGCAAAGGCACGCGCCTCACGCTCTGGCACAACATCGATCGCCGTTACATCTCGTGGGGCGCCGCGGGCTGGCACATCTGCTTCGACGTCATGGATCGCTTCCTGGCAGGCGATCCGATCGGGCGCATGGTCGGCATGGAGACCATGAAGTTCGAGGGCTGGCAGCGCCTGCAGCGCGAGTACTCACAACAATTCGAAAAGCTCTGAAGGAGGTTCGAGTGAGCAGCTGGGTCCGGCAGATTCACCGGTGGGTGGCCATCGTCTTCACGGTCACCGTCATCGCCAACTTCATCGCCCTGGCGCGCGGCACGCCTCCGGCGTGGATAACCTACTCGCCGCTGCCCCCGCTCGCGTTCCTGCTGTTCACGGGCCTCTACATGTTCGCGTTGCCCTATGCAGTCAAGTGGCGCAGAGGGAGCACGGCATGAACAAGAATCCAACGCAGGGCGACACGCCTTCGAAGAAGATCGACGCGCGCATCAGGGAGCTGGACGACTGGCGCGGCAAGACGCTCGCGCGTCTGCGCAAGCTGATCAAGGAGGCGGATCCGAAAGTCACCGAGGAGTGGAAGTGGAACGTTCCGGTGTGGTCGCACGACGGAATTCTCTGCACCGGCGAGTCCTACAAGTCGCACGTGAAGCTGACCTTCGCGAACGGCGCCAAGGCGAAAGACCCTGAAGGCCTGTTCAACTCCAGCCTCGAAGGCAACACGCGGCGCGCGATCGATTTCCGTGAGGGCGACGACGTCGATGCGGACGCTTTCAAGAAGCTGATCCGCGCCGCCGTCGCCGTGAACAAGTCGCCGCGCTAGATCACCGCGTCTTGGCGCCCGAACACTTGAACGTCGTGACCTGCTTGCCTGTCTCCGGCGGCAGGTCGGGATTCTTGTTCACGGTCGAGATGATCTCGGCGTTGTCCTGACCGGCGCGACGACAAGCGCGATTGGCCAGATCTCTGCCGACTTCGACGCCGCCTTTGTGCTCGATGGTCGACGTCTCGTCGCTGTTGACCCTGACCATCGTGCAGGCGCAAGTGAGGAGAGCGGCCGCAGCAAGCGTTGTCGTGAGGCGCCTCATGGAGTCAGAAACGCCTTGCACGCGATCAGGTTCCGGCGACGTCGGGCTCCAGGGCCAACCGCATCAGCAGTCCGGCCAGGCCGAGGGCGTCGGGTCCGGCCAGCTCCACCGGATCACCGAGCTCGCGGACCTTCAGCATGATCGCTCCGGCCTCGTCCAGCCAAAGCGTGAGACTGCCGCCGGCAATGTCGTAAGTCAGACTGGTTTCCATAATTGCTCCGCTCGTAATGTGTCGGGATGTTCTGAACCCAGGGTCTCTTTGAGATGCGGCGCCGCCTCGCGCGCAGCAGCACGCGCGGCCTCGTGGTCACCCCGACTCTCCTGTATATGCGCAATCGAGAGCAAAGTGAGACCAGTGAGACTCGACCAGGGCTTGTCGCCCTGCAGGCGGCGCGAGATTTCGAGCGCCCGCCGTGTGTCCGCGAGCGCGGCGTCGGTATCCCCTTTCCCGAGATACGCCGCGGCACGGAAGTTCAGCGCACGAACCAGCGGCGCGACGGCCATGCTCCGGCCGTCGTAGAACTCGACGATCTTCGTCAGCCCCGCGATGGCTTCAGGGTAGCGGCCGCGCGCGGCATGGATACGCGCTTGCACCTGCAGGATGATCATCGCGGGCACGCTGTCCGGCGGAACGGACTTGCCGACCTCAGGTGCGATATCGGCCAGCTCCTGCTCGGCGCGGCTGATGTCGCCCATGAGCAGGTAGGTGCCGGCGCGGTATGCGACTGCGCCGACCCGCACGCCTGCGTTGCCGGCACGCGTCGCCGACTCGATCGCCACTCGATAGGCTTCGAGTGCTTCTGGATAGCGAGCGAGGCTCGACAGCGCAGATGCGCGATTGAGCAGCAGGTAGGGCGGAGGCTCGCCGCCGATCGAGCGCTGCACGGCGATTCGCAGCGCCTCGTCGTACTGTTCCAGCGCGCGGCGCGTGTCGCCGGCTGAATTGCTCGCGGCGCCCCAGTTGTTGCGCAGGAAGAAAACACTCGGGCTCTCGCCGCGGCCGATCTCGGTCATCTTCGCGAGGGCCTGCGCATAGAAGCGCTCGGCCTCGCCATTGCGGCCAGCGAGGTAGTGGGCGGCAGCGATGTCCGCGAGCACGAACGCTTCGACATCCGGCTTGCGAGTCGGCAATGCGCGCAGGCGGGCCTGTGCGCGCAAAGCGTAGTCGAGTGCGTTCTGCGGGTCGTTGGTGTTCTGCGCGATGTAACCGCGATTGCGCAGACACTGGACTTCGGATTCGGGGCCGCTCGATGCGAGGCCTTGCTCGATGAGCATCCGCGCGTCGTCGGCTTTGCCGAGGAGCGAAGCGGCATATGCGCTCTCGCACAGGAGTAGCGCGCGCAAGTCGAGATCGGTAGTCGACTCCGTCAGCTCGAGCGAGCGCTCCAGCATGTCCTGCGCCTGCGCCGGCTTGCCCGAGCTCAGGTAGTAGGCGGAGAGCATGTGGAGAATCGCCGCGCGATGGTCCGGGAGGTCGTCTTCGCGGATCAGGATCGACCGGCTGCGCTCGATGAGATCGGCGACGCGCACGGGCTGGTCCGCCGGTGCGACTTCCGTGAGCATCCCGTTGACAAAACCGATGACGGCGTCGTTGCGCGCGACGAGTGAGAGCGCGCGATCGCGCTGCTTCGTGGCCTCGATCGCCTGCCAGATGGAGATCGCTGCGGCCGCCACTATCGTCACCAGGACAATCGAGGCAGCGCCCACCGCCAGCCTGTTGCGCATCACGAACTTTCCGGCGCGATACGCCAGCGAGTCGGGGCGAGCGCTCACCGGCTCGTGGTGCAGATAGCGCCGCACGTCCTCGGCGAAGGCTTCGACGTTCGGATAGCGCTCCGCCGCAGATTTCTTCAGCGCTTTGAGGATGATGTTGTCGAGGTCGCCTCGCAGCGCGCGCAGCTGTTCGCTCGGGCGCGCAGGCTCCATATCGACGATGGCGCGCAAGCGCTCGAGCGGCGTGCGTCCGGTACCGACGGTTGGATGGCGCCCGGTCAGGAGAACGTAGAGCAATGCACCGAGCGAATAGACGTCAGTGGCGGTCGTCACTTCGCTGCCCTGCACCTGCTCCGGCGCCGCGTATTCGGGCGTGAACGCATATGCGCCGAGGCGCGTGAGGTCAGACAGCGGCGTCGCGTCGGTGCCGTCGTCGAGGAGCTTGGCGATGCCGAAGTCGACGAGTTTCACCTGGCCGTCAGTGGTCACGAGGATGTTCGACGGCTTGATGTCGCGATGGAGGATGAGCTTCGCGTGCGCGTGCGCGATTGCGGCGAGCACATCGAGAAACAGCCGCACGCGCGCCGTCACGTCGAGCTGCCGCGTGTCGCAGTACTTCGTGATCGTTTCGCCTTCGACGTACTCGATGACCAGAAAGGGCTGGCCCGTGTGCGTGACGCCGGCATCGATCAGTCGCGCGATGTTTGGATGCGTGAGGCGGCCGAGCGCCTGGCCCTCGCGACGAAAGCGCTCGATCCCGCCGGGTCCGAGCAAGGCCGGGTTGAGCAGCTTCACTGCGACGCGCGCGTCGTAGCGGCCGTCGCTGCGATGGGCGAGCCACACGGTGCCCATGCCGCCCTGTCCCAGCAGGCTGTCGAGCGTGTAGTTGCCGACCACCTGTCCCTGCAGGCCGGGCTCGTGCACGGGCCGCACCAGCGGAGCTTCGAGAAATCCTTCCCGCTCCATCTCGGCGTACTGCGCGACCAGGTCGGTCAGGTTGGCGGCCTCGGGGTGAGCGTTGCGACGCAGCTCCGCAATGCGTTCCGCGCGCGCGGGCGCATCGAGCGCCAGCAGCTCATCGAGCAGAGGGCTGAGTGCCTCCCAGCGCGCCTTGTCGAAGCGACTCTTCACGGCTCGCGCAACACATCGTGAAGATAGAGACGAGCCTTGTTCCAGTCGCGCATGACCGTGCGCTCGGAGAGATCGAGCAGCGCCGCAATCTCGGCGAACGAGAAGCCGCAGAAGAAATGCAGGTCGACCAGCTCCGCGAGCGTGGCGTTCACCGTTGCGAGCTCATCGAGCGCATCGCTGATGCGTTGCAGATCGAGCGATTCGCCGCCGAGCTCCCCGGCCTCGGTCGGCATCGAGGTGATCTCGAACCCGGCGCCCCGTTTCAGCGCACGCCGCTCGCGAACGTAATCGATGACGAGCCTGCGCATCGCGCGCGAGGCGTACGCCATGAAGCGAGTGCGATCGGGGAAGCGAACGGCGTCCAGCGCGGAAATCTTGAGATACGCCTCGTGCAGCAGCGTCGTGGGGCTGACGGTGAGCTGTGGCCCGCTGCGGCGGAGCGCGCTTTGCGCGATCTGGCGGAGCTGCGCGTAGAGGTCGGTGAAGAGATCGCTATCAGCGGTCGTCACGTGAGCCACCCGCAGACTCATGAGCGCCGAAGCGCAGTTTGCGCCCGCTGGATGGAAGAGGGAAGCGCGAGCGCGGATCGGCTCCCGCCGCTGCTTGGATGCCACTGACATGGAGGTCCCCGTGTGTCTCTGATCATTTGAACGGAAAGCCGTGGTGGAAGGTGACAGGTTCGACGCTTGATTTCGCAACGGGGTTGCACGCGCGCGGACCTGTCAGGGATGCGGGGTGGAGTCCGTTCTAAAGGGGTGTTGTTCGGTATCGAGGACCTGCCCATGACCGACGGCTTGATCCGCACTTTGATGATTACAAGACGGCCTTCATATACACCCCCGGGAGAATTCATCATGAGTCGAGGCATTGTTGGTTCTGTTCTGATCGCGGCGGCCGCCGCGACACTCGCTGTCGCTTCGGGCGCCGCCCGCGGTGCGGACCGCGAGCGTTCGGGCGACGTTTCCGCCCTCACGTCGACAGGTGCGTGCGCCGGTCTTCCCGGTCACGACACCCTGCGCGGCGCGCTCGTGAATGCGCGTGGCCAGGAGAACGGCGGTTTCAATCTCGACATGTGGGCTGCAGTCGTGAATCGCGACGGCATCGTCTGCGCGGTTGCCTTCACGGGCACCGATCGCGGCAAGCAGTGGCCGGGCAGCCGCGTGATCGCAGCGCAGAAGGCGAACACCGCGAACGCCTTCAGTCTGCCGAACCTGTCGCTCTCCACCGCGAACCTCTGGGCGGCAGTGCAGCCCGGCGGCTCACTCTACGGTCTGCAGCACAGCAATCCGGTCGACACGACCGTCGCGTACCAGGGCCCGGCGAGCGAGTTCGGTCAGGACGACGATCCGATGGTCGGCCAGCGCATCGGCGGCGTGAACGTGTTCGGCGGCGGCCTCGCGCTGTACAACTCGCGCAAGCAGTTGATCGGCGCGATCGGCGTGAGCGGCGACACTTCGTGCGCCGATCACAACATCGCGTGGCGCACGCGTGCGCGCATGGGGCTGGACTTCGTGCCCGGCGGCGTCAGCGCGAAAGGCGATGACAACATCAACTATCAGGGACTGGTCACCGAGCCGAGCTTGCAGGCGGACTTTTCGCATCCGATCTGCAAGAAGGCGGGCGTCGACGAGGTTTCGTCGATCAGTGCCGCGCTGCCTGCGACGCGCAAATAGCGTCGGGGGAGTCCGAGGAGGCGAGAGAACCCCGCTCTCGTCTCCTCGTTTTCTCTCGGATCACGCATTGCGCGACGATGGCTCGACGGCGCCGCTGCCGCTGGTCAACTCGAGCAGTGCAGTGCGCAGGTCCTGAAGCTTCGGCGGCTTGCCGAGCACCCGGTCGACGAACTCCGGGATCTCGTCTTCCGCGCGCAGCCTGTGACCCCAGCCGGTGAGCATGATCACTGGCCGATTCGGCTCCACTGCCTTGACTGCGGCGGCCACCTGCCTGCCGTCGACGTGCGGCATGCCCAGATCGGTGACGACCAGATCGAACCTCTGCGTACCCGCGTACGCCTGACGGAAAGTATCGATGCCCGCCGCGCCGCCTTCGGCCGTGATGACGGCGTGGCCGTCCTTCTCCAGCACGCTCTTGCACGCCTCGAGCACCAGCGGATCGTCGTCGACCAGCAGGATACGCAGCGGCCGGGCGCGCTCCGTCTCGCGCGCGACGGCCGTCTGCGTTCCAGGCTTGCTCAGAGCCCGGAACAGCAGGCGTACCGTCGTGCCCTGACCTGGCCTGCTCTCGATTTCGATCTCGCCGCCATGTCGTTGCACCGTGCCGTAGACCATTGCCAGACCGAGCCCTGTTCCGCGCTCGCCCTTGGTGGTGAAGAACGGCTCCATGCAGCGGGCGCGCGCTTGCTCGTCCATGCCGATGCCGTTGTCGATCACTTCCACTGCAGCGAGGGCGACGCTGCTGTCCCGGTCGGGTTGAGCTACAGCGCGCGATCGCACCGTCACGGTGCCGCCCGCCGGCATCGCATCTACTGCATTGAGGATCAGGTTGGTGACGGCATCGCGGATCTCGCTCTCCACGCCCAGGACGTCCGGCGTGACGGGAGAGAAATCCCGCTGCATCTTGATCACGATGCCGCGCTCCTGCGGCATGTCGAGCCAGCGCGCGCGTGTGAGCTGGATTACCTGCTCCAGCAGACGATTGACGCTCACGGCCGCCTCTTCGGTGTGAGCCTCTTGCGGACGATAGAACTCGCGCACGCGTGCAACCGTGTGCGAGACGTCCTGAAGCGCTTGCTCCACGATCCCGAGCTGCTGGCGCACGGGCCCGCTCAGGCTCGTCTCGCGCTCGAGCAGCAGTTGGATGTAAAGCGCTGCAGGAGACAGTGCGTTGTTGATGTCATGTGCAATCCCGCTCGCCATCTGCCCGAGCGCTCGCAGGCGCTCATGCTGCAACATCTCCTTTTGCGTGCTGCGGATGTCCTCGTATGCACGCTCGAGCGACGTGTAGAGCTCTGCCTGCTGAATAGCTAGTGCGAGATGCTCGCTGAGCTGGCGCAGAAACTCGCAATCGCCGCTCGTGAACCGTTGTGGCTTGCGCGAGGCTGCGATGAGCACACCGAACACAGAGCCCTCCACCGCGATCGGTGCGAACACCACGCTGCCGAGTCCGTTGCTCGCCAGGCGCTGCGCGAACGGGGATTCGACACTCACGAGGTCGGGTTCATAGACGACGGCGCCTCGCATGCAGCGGCCCAAGCCATCCTCCGCCGCGTCGATGCGCGCTTCTTCGAGCATGCCCATCTGCTTCGCGATCTGCACGCCGCGTGCGCCAATGAAGCTCACGGTGAGCGCCGATTTGTCGGCGCTGGCCAGGCACACGCACGCGAGATCGACGGCCAGATGATCCTCCAGGCTGCGCACGACGATCTGCAGGATGCTGTGCGCGTCCAGCCGGCTGCCGATCGCGCGCGTCGTGCGATCCAGCAGGTCGAGCCGCTCCAGCTGCGTGCGCATCCTGATTTCCGCGAACTTGTAGTCCTCGATATCGGTGTTCGAGCCGAACCACTTGACCACCTGACCGCGGCTGTCCAGCAGCGGAATCGCGCGCGTCTTGAACCAGCGATACACGCCGTCGTGCCTGCGTATGCGGAACTCGATGTCGTACGCCGTTTTGTGCAGCACTGCCGCCGCCCACTCCCGCTCGACGTACGGACGATCGTCCGGATGCAGCTGCTCCGCCCAGCCGGCGCCCAGCTGCTCCTGCTCGGGGCGACCGGTGTATTCGATCCATTGGCGGCTGAGGTAATCGCACCAGCCATCGGCCCGGCAAGTCCAGACCAGGTTCGGTAGCGACTCGGCGAGCGTGCGCAGCCGTGCTTCGCTGGCGCGCAACTCCGCCTCGGCAGCTCTGCGCGCGGAGATGTCGCGCACGAATCCGCTGAAGTACTCGTCGCCGGCGTACTGGATGCGCGTGATCGACAGCTCGATGGGAAATTCGCTGCCGTCGCGCCGGATCGCCGACAGCTCGATGCGCTTGTCGAGGACGTTCGCGACGCCCGTTTCGAGCAGACGGCGCATCCCGCGCCGATGAGGCTCGCGATAGCGCTCGGGAACGACGAGCTCCGCCAGCTTGCGTCCGACCGCCTCCGCTCGTTGCCAGCCGAACATGGCCTCGGCCTGCGGATTCCATTCCGTGATCACGCCTTGCCGGTTAATCGCGATGACCGCGTCCAGCGCGGTGTCGACGATGAGCTGCGTGCGTTGTGCGCTGTCTTTCAAACTCTCGCGGACGATCCGCCGGTCGAGACCGACGAAGCAGATGACCAGTCCCATGGCCACGCGCAGCACGAACTGCACGCGTATGGTCGGGTTTTCGATGCGAAACGAATACGCCGGCTCGACGAGAAAGTAGAGAGACAGCACCGTGCAGATAGCGAGGCACAGCAATGCCGGGCCGCGCCCGCAGTACAGCGCGCTCAGAAGAATTGCCGCAAGCAGGGCCGGGTAAGCCGAGAACGGGTGGCCGCCTGCCGGGTCGAGCCACGCGACGAAGGCCTGGATGCCGGCTTCGACTGCGACTGCGATTAGGGCCAGGGATACGGCGATCGCGTAGCGGAGGACCGGTCCGCCGGATGCGAAAGAGACCCTGGACAGCTTGTCCGACACGGCTGCTCGGTCGTCGCTTGTCGTGAGTTCTTGGTGACTCCGTGTGCGTGGGTAGCTTGAGCGGTTCGGGGGGAGTGTGCAGTTGCGGGATGTACGTGCGGGCGAGCGTTTAGCGCTTCTCCTCGAGCGGAAAAAATCCGATCGGCCGGCTTTCCAGCACCTGGATCGACTCGCGCGACACAACCACGTAACCGATAACAGAGCTGCCACGCTCGCCGTGGTGACACCAGATCCATCGCACGTCGCTGCCCGCGAGCGCTTCGATCGAAAGCATCTCCCCGCTCGCCGGACGAGGATTGTTGGGCGCTATGAACGTGCGCTTCACGCCTTGGTTGTTACCCATCGCATTCGTCCCGCCGTCATTGGTTGCACACACTCCGCGACTCTTGTCAGACCGGCCTTGGTCGCGATGTCAGCCCTCCGATTCTAAGATCACAAATTGATCTTAAGCGTGCAATTGAATCCGCCTTAGAGGTGCCAGCGCGCCTCATACGCCCGGCAGATCGTTGCAAGCATGCTTTCGTACGTTGCGTCGATGTCGATGCCAAATCCGTTTTGGCGACACAGCGAAGGAGGATTCACGTTGTCGATGAACACGGGAACGACCATGACGAAATCGAACCCCCTCACATGAGTGTGACCCGGATGCCGCCGTGGAAGCGTGTTGAACGCCGCAATTGTGTGTGCAGGGTCGTCGGGCCGATTGACACTGACGGCGTAATCAAACTCCGTCCACAATGTCTCATCCCCGGTCGACAGCCGAGGCACTACCTCCGCTTCGAATCGCCGCGGATCATTCTTGTATCTCTTCTTGACATGATCCGGGACGTTGAGAACGCGTGTGGCGGTCCCCACGAGGACAGTCGCCACGATGATTGCCTCAGCTTTCGTGCGATGGATTGCGCCCAATACCTCGCCGAGATCATCGAGCCGATTCGTCTTGTTGCGATGGGCCGTTACCACACTCTTGTTCTCGACGCAGATCCGGACAAGCTGTACGTCAGGCTCGTTCCTGGCGCCTGCCTCTCCCACGAAAAGGTCGATCTTCCGTCCACGTGCACCGGGCGCGGACACGTTCGGCCAACTCTTGATCAAATTCGCATTGAAGTCTTTGGCAATGAACGGGCACCGCGTGCGAAGGTCGCGAAAGATGCCGTTACTCACCAAGTCCGAGTGTTCTTCGAGCCGTTGATTGTGATAGCCCGCTACCCGAATTGCCTCGATCACTTCGTCGAAGGGGGTCCGCATGGCTCAGGCTGCGAGCGAGCACTCGACAAGAGCTGCGACAAGCTTGTCTGGCACGGGAAGTTTCTTCATAACGGTGCTCTGCATTCGCACGAATCCATTCGCGGCGCGCTGGCAATTCGCGAACAGCCAATTCCGCACCTCGTGCGAGTTCAGGAAATGGAGGAGAGGTTCGAGCAGTTGGGGAACGCTCGGTACGACATAGTAACTTGAGTGCAGCGGGACGTTTCCGCCGTCGGCATCGAGCCAGAAGTACGGTTCCTTCGCGATGTCTTTACACACGAGTTTCGGGCGGAGCATATCCGGCAGAGGCGGCGTCTCGTGGAAGGCATACCAGGGCTTTCGACGCGCACACGTTCTCGCTTCAAGCCGTGCACGAACTGCATCCTGCTGAAGGTAGTCGGCGAACTCTCCTAAGGAATCGAGTGGGAGCAGTGCTCCTTGCTCGTCATAGGGCATGACGAGAACTCGATGCGGCACTTTCAATGGCTGTCCGGGGCGCAGGTCGCGCCCGGCGATAGCGGGCTTTGCAAACGGACCAAACCCCGCCGGCAACTGAGCGCGATCGAACAGGAACATCTCGTCAGACCCGGTCGCTACTCCGCAGCTGACCCGCAAGGAGATATCCGCCAAGGTCTTCGCGCCATTAAGCGACGGAGACTTGTTAATAACGGGTTGCCAAGACTCGCCCGTGGTTGGCAACTGCACCGTGTGCGATGTTCCATCTCGCAGCTGGATAGTCGTCTCACGCTTAGAGGAGTGCTTGGTGAGCGTCGCAATGACCGGGTAAGTAGTTAACCCGGGAAAAGTGTCCTCTGGGGCGTACAGCAACTCGTCGAGCTGATAGCTCGACATCATGCGACGTAGCGGGCGCGCAGTTTCAACGTAGGTGTACTTCTCCGGCGTGATGAAGACAATCCGCCCCGCGTCCTTGAGGACCCGGATGGACCGTTCCCAGAACAACAAATAGAGATCGACCCTGCCGCGTGCGGCTTGAAACAGGTGTCGATACTGCGACAGCTCGTCTTTCGACAGCTCTTCTATGCCAACGTAGGGAGGGTTCCCAATAATGTAGTCGAAGGACCCCAAATCACGCGTCAGGAAGTCGCCTTCCACGAGCGTCACTCGTTCTTCACTTGCGAGGAGCCGCTTCGCTTGAAGCAGCTTCGTGGGATCTAGTTCGATTCCGACGATCTCAGGGCACTCGGTCTGGTTGTGCCGGCACCAACGCAGCACGCCTTCAATGAAAGCGCCATGACCGCAACCCGCATCGAGTAGTCGGGAATTTCTTCGCGGCCACCGATCCTGGAACATGCGTTCCACCATCAGATCAACAGTAGCGGGTGGTGTCAGTACGAAACCCTTCATGCCACTCCTAAATCGATTTCTGCGGTGACTTGGCGCGCGTGCAAGAGTACCAGAGTTGATGGGACAGAGAACCGGTCGCGAGCCGACCGGTTCTCGGTGTTGGCCGCTCAGCGCCAGTAAGCAACCGCCGAATCCTCGACTCTCAAACCCGTCTTCAGCACGAGTTCCTCGAGGTCAAGCGGCAGCTCTATGCTCGCGCCGGAGTCGCGGAGTTCTGGGTAGTTGACATAGATCGGCACGAACTACAGGTGTTTCGCGAACCTGGGATGGACTATTCGCTTCATCGGGTTCTGAAGGCGAGCGACAAAGCAACCATAGTGGCATTGGGCGACGTCGGCTTTGCGATCTCGGCCCTGTTCCCTGTGTGACAGACGCCGCTGTCTCCCGAGTCGGTCCATCGTTGCTCGTTCACTCAGTCGTGCTCGATCCAACCGCTTGAGACCCGTTCCGAGGTTGCTTGTACTGGAACAGGAGAAAGCGTGGAACGCAGATCAGATCAGAATGAATCGAAGCAACATGAGATGCTCAGCCCCGGATTCATCTCCGCTGGAGCAACTGATCAACCCTATCTCTGTAAGACCGGCTGAGCTTGATTTCTTGACCGTCATCTAGGGTCAAAAAATACTCCCCATTCGTATGCGGCCGCAACCTCCGCACTCTCTGAATGTTCACAATCGTCGATCTGTGCACTCTCTGAAAAATCTTCGGATCCAAAATCGCCTCCAGCGACTTCATCGTCTCCCTCAACACATGCGTCCTTCCATCCGCATGCACGCACATGTAATCCCCCGCCGCGTCAATCCAATCAATCCGCGACACATCCAATCTCACCGTTCCATTGTCATCCCGAATAGGCAGCACCCCCGGATACTCCGGTCCGATCGCAGCATCGAGCTGCTTCTGAATCTCCTCCCCATCTAACGACCCACTGCCCTTCGTCGCCGCGATCAGCTGCATCAACTTATCCCGCTGAGCGATCGCCGCCTTCTGCCGCCAAAAACTCCGCACCCTCTCCAGAGCCTGAGTGAAGCGCGTGTCGTTGATCGGCTTCAGCAAATAATCCAGCGCCTGAGCCTCGAACGCCTCCAGCGCAAACCGATCGAACGCAGTCACGAAGATAATCATCGGCATCGACTCATGCGGCATGCGCGCGAGCACATCGAAGCCCGACATGCCTGGCATCTGAATGTCCAAAAACATCAAATCCGGCTTCTCACGCGAAATCGCTTCGATCGCCTCGCGGCCATTCGCACAATGCCCGACGATCTCAACATCGGCGTACACGCCCAGCCGGATCTCGATGCCGCGGCGTGCGAGCTCTTCATCATCGACGATGATTGCCCGAATCGGCCTGTCGCTCATGCTATCCCCGTTCGACTTCAATCAAGCGTGTGCCGCGCCGCTCTCCGCCGGAAACGTCAGCGCGACGCGCAGGCCCGGCTCGGTATTGGTGACCTGCACCTTGCCGCGCTCACCGTAGAGGACCTGCAATCGCTCACAAGTATTACGAATGCCGACGCCGCGGCCGTTCGTGAGTCGCGGTGCGTTGACCATGCCAGGCCCGTCGTCCGCCACCTCGAGTTGCAGCATCCCACCCGTCACATGCCCGCCGATCCGAATCTTCCCTCCCTGTTCCCGCGGCGACACCGCGTACTTGATCGCATTCTCGATCAGCGGTTGCAGCAGCAGGCTCGGCATCAGCATCATGCTCGCGTTCTCGTCGATCGCGAACTCGATCGTCAGGCGCTGCCCGAACCTCATCGTCTCGATGTTGAGGTACAGGTTCAACGCGTCGAGCTCTTGCGCCACGGTCACCTTCTTCATCGGGTCCTGATCGAGCGTGTAACGCAGGAACTCTGACAGCCCGGTGACCGCGGAGTTCGCAACACTGTTCCTGTTGTCCAGGATCAGCGTCGAGATCGCGTTCAGCGTATTGAATAGAAAATGCGGGTTGAGTTGGTAGCGCAGCATCTTGAGCTGCGCCTCCTGCGCTAGCGCCGACGACCTCAAGGCCGCCTCGCGCTGAGCCTGCATCGACTCGTAATACCGAAACCCGAAGTACAACCCGATCCAGCACACCATCAGGTACGTCGCACTCAACGCACCGCCGAAGTAGTCGAACCAGTGGGTCTCTTCATCCATCCACTCGTGTTCGAAAAAGGTGTGGTACGCCCAATTGATCGGCAGCCGCCACACGAGCGCGGTCGCATATGCGCTCAATACGCCGATGCCGATCATCACGGCGGGCGGCTTGCTCCACAGCCAGCGGCATAAGTACCGCAGCCACGCGCTCAGCACGAAGCCGCTGAGGGCCGCGATCAGGATGACCTTGTTGTAGGCGACGGCCTTGCCGTACAGCAGCGCACCCAGGTACTGCGAAATCGCATAGGCGCTCCAGCCCAGCGCGTGCAGGGACCAGAACGTCAGATTTCTGTTCTTGTTGAGTTGCATGAGCGTCATGTCCGCACTCTAAGCAAGGGGGGCTGCAACGTCCAACAACTCGTCGCGCGACGGGCACGCTTCGTCGCAACGTTTGCGTTATGTGCGGGCCCGGCGCTTCGTGCGATTTGTGTCCGGCCGTGTCCGGCTAACGCATTTCTTGCGAGAACGTCAAAGCGAAAGCTATGCGCGACGAAGCGACGGAGCACATCGCGCGAGCTGTGTTCAAACACGCTGTCCGCTGCAACCATTGTCGTAGCGGACGCATCGCAAGTCATGCAGTCCATGCCCCGAGGAGAACAGTCATGTTGATGCATCAATCGCGACTCGCACCGGCCCGCGTATTCGGAGCAGTGATCGCCATCGTTGCGGCCACGCTGATCGGCGACATCGCCGCTGCGAAGGAGCGCGACGCTGCCAGCACCGTGGTCAACTACACCGACCTGGACCTCACGCGGTCGGTGGATACCGCACGTCTGTATGCACGACTGAAGTACGCGTCGCAGAAGGTCTGCAACAGCTATGACAGTCGTGAGCTGAGAACGCGCGATCTGTACGCCGAGTGTGTCGACAAGGCGCTGAACAATGCGGTCGCGGAAGTGAATGATGGGAAGCTGAGCTCGCTGCACGCGGCGGAGCCGAGGATTCGCTTGGCGCGGAAGTCAGGCTGAAGCCTGACCCACACCAATAGCCCGGCCACAAGCAGTTAGTCGATGCGCTCCGGCGGCGGCTCGGGCTTGCCGAGCCGCGCTTCGCGCAGCGTGATGTAGATCGTGGAGGCCATGACGATGCCGGCGCCGAGCATCGTCATGGCGTTGGGAACGTCGTGGAACAGCACGTAGCCGAGGATCACGGCGAACACCAGGCGCGTGTAGTCGATCGGCGCCATCGCGGCCGCGTCGCCTTCGGCCATGCCGTTGATGTAGCACGCCTGCGTGATCGTGCCGAGCACGCCCATCGCACAGAGCAGCCCGAAATCGCCCAGCGTCGGCCAGCGCCAGGCGAACAGCGCCGCCGGTATCGCGAGCACGAAGCCGAGCACCGCGGACCACGCCATCAGCGTTAGCGTCGAATGGTCGCGCGTCATGACCTTCATGCCCGTGACCGTAAACGCGAACAGCAACGATGACGTGAGCGCGGCCGCGGCCGGCCATCCCGCCTCGCCTTGCGTCTGCGGCTGGAGCATCAGCAGCGCGCCAAGGAAACCGACGATCGTCGCGGACACGCGGCGCGGTCCGACCGTTTCCTTCAGCACGAATGCCGCGAGCGGCACCAGCCACAGCGTGCGCGTGAACGACAACGCATTCGCATCCGCGAGCGGCAGCTTCTGATACGCGTAGAACGCGAGGATCATGCCGATCGTGCCGGCGCCCGATCGGAACAGCAGGATGCCGGGCCGGGTAGTGCGGAACACCTGCCGCGGATTCGGCAGAATCACGGGCAGTAACACGATCAAGCCCGCGAGCTGGCGATAGAACGTCTGCAGCGCCGGCGAGTAATCGGTACCGAGATACTTGATCAGCATCGTCATCACGGTGAACGTGATGGCGGATGCAAGCATCCACAGCGCGCCGCGCGCGTTGCGGGGCAGGCGGGCGTAGGCGGCGGCGTAGCGGCCGGGCGCGCTCAAAGACGCAGCGGCCCGAACAGACCGAGCAGCCCGATGATGATGAGATAGATCGCGACGATGTAGTTCAGCAGCCGCGGCACGATCAGGATCAGGATGCCGGCGATCAGCGAGACCAGGGGTCCGATACTCATATTCATCGCGAAGTCTCCAGTGAAAAGGACACTGCGCTACGCCGCCTCGCGTTCAAAGGTTCCGCGCCAACTGCGCCTGCAGCCACTTCGAGATGTCGAGCACTTCTTCCATGCATACCGAGTGCTCCATTGGGTACGTCTTCCATTCCACTGAGTAGCCCAGACTCGTCAGCAGATCGCGCGATGCCGCGCCGAGCGCTGCGGGCACCATCGGGTCGCGCACGCCGTGACAGATCAGGATCGGCACCTGGCGATTTGCCGGTGTGGCCTCCTTCGCCAGTGATTCGCGCAGCGGCAGATAAGTAGAGAGCGCCATCACGCCGCCGAGACGTTGCGGATAGCGCAGTGCTGCCTGGAACGCGATCGCGCCGCCCTGCGAGAAGCCCGCGATCACGATGCGCTCGCTGGCGATGCCGCGTGCGTTCTCCTTTTCCATATAGCTGCGCAGGACTCCCGCGGATTGGCGGATGCCGGCTTCGTCTTCGACGCGATCCGGGCCGAGGCTCGTGATGTCGTACCACGCGCGCATGACGAAGCCGTTGTTGATCGTCACCGGTCGCGGCCGCGCGTGCGGGAATATGAAGCGCACCGCCATCGTCGGCGGCAGGCGCAGCTCTTCGACGATCGGCACGAAGTCGAAGCCGTCCGCACCGAGGCCGTGCAACCAGATAACGGCCGCGTCAGGCGAGGTCGGCGGATCGAGAACGACGTCCTCGGCCGACTGATGAGTCGTGTAGGGCATGCCTCATCTTACATCGGCCAGCGTCTCGGCCACCGCCGTGCCGAGCTCGGAGACGTCGAAAGGTTTGCGCAGCAGGCGTGCGCTGCCGAGCGCCGCTTCGACCACGGCGCTATCGGCATAGCCGGAGACCATCAGAACCTTGATGCTCGGCTGACGGTTCTGCGCAGCGCGCGCCACTTCGGCGCCGTTCATGCCCGGCATCGCGAAATCGACGAGCAGCAGCTCGAAGCGTTCGCCGGCGTCCAGCGTCGCGAGCGCCTGCTCGCCGTTCGCGACGGCGGTGACCTGGTATTGCAGGCTCCGCAGGCCCTCCGTCATGAGGCGTCGAACCAATTGGTCGTCATCGACGATCAACACGCGTATCTGGTCGCGCGGCCTCGCGCCAGGAACCGTCGGCGGCAATTGCGAATCATCGCTAGTCCGGACCGTGGGCGGAGTGCCCGCCGGGAGGAGCAAGCGCACCGTCGTGCCGCGATCCGGCTCGCTATCGATAGCCAGCGTGCCGCCGGATTCCCGCACGACGCCGTAGACCTGCGACAGACCGAGGCCGGTGCCCACTCCGGTCGGTTTGGTCGTAAAGAACGGCTCGATCGCGCGCGAGCGCACGTTCTCGGTCATACCCGATCCGGTATCCGCAACCGACAACTCGACGTGCGGCAGAGGGCGTTCTGCATCTTCGACGAGCCGGCCCGTGATCGTGAGCGTGCCGCCCTTCGGCATCGCGTCGCGCGCATTGACCGCGAGATTGAGCAGCGCAAGCTCGAGCTGATTCGCATCGCTCACGGCGTAGCGCGCGTCCTCGTCGATCCGCAGGTCTACGCGCACACCAGGACCGACTGATTGCGACAACAATCCACTCATCCCATTCAGCAACTGCGCGAGGTCCACCGACCCGACACTCAGTCGCTGACTGCGCGAGAACGCGAGCAACTGCGACGCCAGCTTCGCTCCCTTGCGCGCCGCTTCGAGTGCGTTGTCCGCCAGGCGCTGCAACCGCTCGTTCCCCGCGACGCGCGTGCGCATCATGTCGAGGTTGCCGATGATCGCAGTCAGCAGATTGTTGAAGTCGTGCGCGATGCCGCCCGTGAGCTGACCGATCGCTTCCATCTTCTGCGACTGACGCAACATCTCCTCGGCGCGGCGTCGCTCCGCCATGTCGCGCACCACGAGTACGACGAGGAAACCACCGAGCACGAGGCCGCCGAGCGCGGCGATGCCCGCAGCGACGAACGACCAGCGAGTCGGCGTATCGATGCTCGCCGACGCGACGGCGAGATGCGTCGACCATCCGGACATGCTCGAGACGTTGTAGGCCGTGTAGTCCTTCAACCCTTCGTACGTCGTGCCGGTGTAGAGCCCGGACGTTCCTCCACGCACCGCATCGCGCACGTACTGCGTCGCCGGCGTGCCGACGCGCTCCGGATAGTCGATCGTTCTTGCGACGAAATGGCCGTCGGCGTCGACGATGCCGGCCGTCGAGCCCGGCGCGGCGTAGGCAGTCAGCAGATCCTGGAAGATGCGCGGCTTGAGACTCGCAGCGATCACGTGCGTGAGCCTGCCTTCGCTGCGGACCGGGACGTACAGCCACACGACCGGATGCTCGTGACTTTCGATGTCGCCGACCATCGATGTGCCCGAAGTCACCAGCCGGCGCAAGGCGCTCTCGTGCACAGCCGGCACCGGAACCGGCTCGCCGAGCGGCCGGCGCAGATCGAACATCTCTTCGCGTCGTTGCGCGTCGATCAGCAGGATCGACTCCCACTGCGGATTCGCCGCCAGCAACCGCTGCACGCGCCAGTACAACTCGCCCCAGTCCCTCGTCTCGAAGTAGATGGAGCTGGAGAGCACATCGAGCGCGGCCAGGTGACGTTGCAGCTGCGTATCGACCAGCGTCATGACGAACTGACTTTGCGCGAGCGTCGCGTTGGTCACGCGCTCACGCTCGAGCCGCAGCATGTGGAAGACTGTGAAGGCGGCAAAAACGACGGTCGGGAGCATTGCGGCAATGCCCAGTGCGACCAGCGAACGCCGGAGAAACGTCATGGAGTCGGCGAACCTCTCACAAGTGTAGGTGATCTTTTACGCGCGCCGGCGAGCCCGTGCGAGCTGTCGCTGACTTGCGTCGTCGTGTGTCCTATTCTTGGAGTTGCGTCACGGAACTGGCAGAGTCGCTGCGCTTTGATGCCTGCCGGCTCGAGATATTTCCAACAACATTCGGACCCGACCATGCACACGCGCAAGTTGCACGCCCTGATGGCCTGCGCTCTGTTCCTTCTGGGAGCCGGCGTTTACGGGATGCTCACGGGAAAGCCGATCGAGCTGTGGCGGGTGGCTTTCTGGAGCATGGTCGGCGTCGCGAGTTACATCGCGCTGTCGAAGCTGTTCGGCTTCGACCCGCATCGTACGCGGATCGCGCGTTTTGCGTCGCCGCTCGTGCAGTACGTCGACCGGTGGGAATTGCGCCTGGGGCAGGCGACTTTGTCGATGCTCGGCTGCGTCGCGCTCGCGGCGGGCCTGCTCGATCACACGAACTTCGTCACGGCTGTCGTCAGCGGCACGCTGTCCGCGTGGACGTACTTCGCGCTGCGCCTGTATGCGGGTGGTTACGGCAACTCGAACCTGGCCTAAGGCTCAGGTTGATCAGGGCTCAGCTCGACACCGTGCCTGCGAGCTCCAGCAGCCGCAGCTCGTACGCGATCAGCCACACATAAACGCCGAGCACGGCGTACACCACCAGCTCGCCCGGAATCTTGCGGAACAACCGCATGCGGCTGCATGCGACCAGCACGCACAGCCCCGCACCGGTCAGCGCGATCTTGGTGAGTGCGAATCCCGGCAGGTTTTGCGGCAGGAACCAGGCCATCACCGGATTGAGCTCGGCGGCGCCGTGCCTCATCAGCGTCACGGTGAGTCCGGCGTCGAGCACGGACAGACCGAGGATCGCGAACACGGGGATCAGGAGTCGCGGCGAATGCCAATCGACGACGGCGCGATGATCGGTAGCGCGGCGACCGGAGCGCCGGCGCGGATTGCGGGCTCCATGCCAATACGCAGCGAAAGTCATCGAGCGACGCTCGTTACCGCTGCGACGGTCCAACTCCCGACGATCCAACTCCCTTGCACTCAACTTCGACTTCCTCCACTCGACCTGGGCAGTGTGACCGCAATGCAGCGGACGAAGGGGCCGAGTTACCTTAATGAAGGGTCAGGAAGTGTGGGCGGCGGGATAGATCAGCGGCACCGCTGCCTGCTCCGTGAGCACTCGGAACGTCAGTGTCTCCTGCAGGTACAGCAATACTGAAGTGCCCGTATGGTCGAGGTAGCCGACGGAAAAATCCTGACCGACGGTCAACTCGAAATCCCCGCCGCGCAGACTCATCACCACAGCGCCGTCCGCCGCGGGCGCCCAGACGATCGGTCCGTCGAGCAGCTCGCGAACGTGATTGATGACCGGATAGCCTCGCAACGTGCTCCGGGTCAGCCCCGTGTAGCAGCGGGGACCCAGCGCGATGCCGTACGGCCCGCTGACGCCTTCGCTGCGCAGACGATGCGTCGCTTCGGCGACCACGTCGGGATAGGCGCCGTAGTCGGACGGAATCGACAGGCTCTGCCCGGACGACGCCTCGAAAATGCCTTCGATGCCCGCCGGCCCATACCCGCGGAAGATGGCGCGGTCCTCGGCGATCGCCGCCGCTCGCGCCGCGTTGCGCACCGGATCCAGGTCAGCATCGCGTGCGCCGCGCCCGATCGCGTCCAGTTCCTCGCGGGAAACCTCGAATGGCACGCGCAGCTCCATCAATGAGACTGCGGTTCGCAGCCGCGAGACGGCGCCTTCCTGCAAGGGCGGCGACAAACTCTCCGTGCGGCCGGTCGGGATGCACGTGGCGTCCCAGCCCAGCGGGCCGTTGAAGTCCACCAGCCGGCGTGCGGCCAGCAGGGTTTTGAGCGTGCGGGTCGCCTCGGCGTCGATCTCGCGCCAGGCCTCAGCCGAAATCGGCGCGTGCTCCCGCAACAGGTCGTTCATGAGCGCAGGCTCCCGATGCCGAGGCTCCCATCGCCCGACGATCCGCCGCCGCCTTTGCCCTCGGCCTCCTCCTCGATCTTCAGCAGCGATCCATCGGTGAACAGATACGTGCGCAGATGCTCGTTCAGCTTCGGATCCCGGCGGCGCAGCCACTCCAGCACCATGGAGCAATGCTCTTTCTCCTCGTCCCGGTTGTGCGCGAGGAGCTCCTTGAGCTCGGCATCGGTGGCGGCTGAGACGCGCTGGTCGTACCAGTCGATCGCTTCCAGCTCCTCCATGATCGAGACGATCGCGCGGTGCCGATCGATGATCTCGGGGTTCAGGGACTGCTCGTTCTCGTGCAGGGATCCACTGCTGCCGGCCATTGAGATTCAACCTCTTAGCGCTCGTTATCCGTCAAGTCAGTACGCATGAGCGCAGCCCGGGTTCCGTTCAGCGAGCGGCGTGCTTCTTTGCACTTTCTGCGCTTGCGCTACGGGCACGGCTTCTCTATTAGTGACTGACGTCGATCCCTATGTTCGAGCTCCTGTTCACCCATCCTCTGTGGGCCTATCGAACCGGTCAGTTCGCTTTCGCGAGCGCCTGGCCGTTGTGGCTGCTCGTTGCCTCGATCCTGCTGGCAGTCGGGGTGATCGTCGCGAGTCTCGTTTATATGGGGTGGCGCAGAAGGCAGCTCGGACTGCGGCTGCTGTTGCCGGTCGGGATCCTGCAGAGCCTGCTGGCGGCCGCGATCCTGTGCCTGCTGTGGCGGCCGGTGCTGAACGTCGAGCGCGTGCGGGATCGGGAGAACGTGCTCGCGGTCGCCATCGACGCATCGGCCAGCATGGCGTACGGGGACGCGGACCCGAACCAATCGCGCCTCCAGGACGTGGCGGCTGCGCTGCAGAAGGGCACGCTCGCGAAGCTCGAAGACACGTTCGAAGTGCGCCTGTTCAGCTTCGCGCAGACCACAACGCCACTCGAGTCGCTGGACGCGATTCCGCCGCCGGGCCCGCAGACACGCATCGGCGACTCGCTGGTCCAGGTGCTACAGAGTGCGGGGAGCGTCCCGCTCGCGGGCGTCGTGTTGTTCAGCGACGGTGCCGAGAACGGCGGCTCGCTCAGCGAAGAGCGCCTGACCGAGCTCGCCTCTTACGGCGTGCCGATTCATACGGTCGGTGTCGGTCCGGAACAGATCGAGGGCGATCTGGAGCTGGAGCGGCTCGAACTGCCGGCGAGCGCGCCGATCGGCTCGACCGTGACCGCCCAGGTCGGAATCCGCCACTACGGTGCCGCGACGACGCGGCTGCGCGTCTACGACCGCGACGCGATCATCGCCGCGCGCGACATTCAGCTGCCGCGCGATTCGAACGCTACGAGCCTGGCGATCGATCTGCCCGCCGGCGAGGCCGGCACGCACGAGTTGCGGTTCGTGCTCGATCCGGTCGAAGGCGAGCGCAACACCATCAACAACTCGCGCACGCGCGTCGTCGATGTGCCGGCGAGCCGGCGCAATATCCTGTACGTGGAGGGCGAGCCGCGCTGGGAATACAAATTCCTGCGTCGCGCCGCCGAGCGCGATCGCGCGCTGCGTGTCGCGAGTGTCGTGCGCACGACGCCGAACAAGTACTACCGCCAGGGGATCGATAGTGCGGGCGAGCTCGTCGACGGATTCCCTGCGAATGCGGCTGAGCTGTACGCCTACGACGCCGTCGTGATCGGCAGCTACGAGGCCGCGAGCCTGCGGCCCGAGCAGCATCGATTGCTGAAAGAGTTCGTCGATCGACGCGGCGGCTCGGTGCTGATGCTCGCGGGCCGTCATGGTCTGGCCGCGGGCGGATGGCAGAACGCTGCGCTCGCTCAGACCCTGCCGGCGCAACTCGGCGGGCGCCAGGTCACGGCGCTCGTGCAGCGACCGTTGCGCGCGCAACCGACGCTCTACGGCGTTCAGTCGCCGATCCTGCGCTTCGATCCCGACCCGAAGCGCAACGCGGATCGCTGGAAGAGTCTGCCGCTGCTGGCCGATTACCAGGCCGTTGGCCGGCTGAAGCCCGGCGCGATCGTGTTGCTGGAAGGTACGGCGGATCGCACGCGCATGCCGCTGCTACTGTGGCAACACTACGGGCGCGGTGCGACGTTTATGCTCACAACGGCGAGCACGTTGCGCTGGCAAATGCAGCTGCCGCCGGAGGACGAGAGCCACGAGATTTTCTGGCGCCAGCTGCTGCACGCGATCTCCGCGCCAGCGCCGGCGCGTGCCTCGATCGAGCCTGAAAGGCTGGCCTATGACGACGAGCGCAACGTACGGGTGGTGGCGGAAGTGCGCAACGAGCGGTTTGAACCGATCAACGACGCGAGCGTCGAACTTCGGATAGCCCCGCAGGCCGAGCCGGCGTTCTCACAGCCCATGCAGCCTTCTGGTCAGGGTGACGGTCGATATGCCGCCAGCGTCGACGCTGCGACGGCCGGGCTGTACCGCATCGAAATGACGGCCCGCGAGGGCAGTCGCGAAGTCGGCAGCGCCACGACGCACGTATTGCGCAACGACGGCGTCGCGGAGCACTTCGCCACGCAACAACATCGCGCGGCGCTGGAGCGGCTTGCCGCGATGACCGGCGGCCGGTACTGGCCGCTCGCGGATCTGGAGGGCCTCGCTGCCGCGATCCCGTATTCGAAAGCCGGCGTGATCGAGCGCCAGACGCTCGATCTGTGGAACCTGCCGATCGTGTTTCTGCTGCTGCTCGCCCTCAAGCTCGGCGAATGGCTGTTGAGACTGACTTGGGGGCGGCTGTGAGGTCACTCGCTGCGGCTTTGCTTCTGCTGCCGACGATCGCGTCGGCAGCGCCGTTCACGTTCATCGTCGCGGGTCTTGGCGGCGAGCCGGACTACGAGCAGCGATTTCGCGAGCAGGCGGCTGCGATTGCGGAGGCGGCTGAGAAGGCGGCCGGTGCGCCGGGGCACGTCGTCGTGCTCACCGGCGATCAAGCGCGTCGCGAATCGCTGCGGAAGGAACTCGAAGCGTTTGCCGGCAAAGTGAAAACCAACGACAGCGTCACCGTCGTGCTGATCGGACATGGCAGCTACGACGGCGAGGAATATCGCTTCAATCTGCCGGGCACGGACATCACGGGCTCGGAGCTCGCGCAGCTCTTCGACAAGCTCGCAGCGAAGCAGCAGCTGATCGTCAATGCGACCAGCGCGAGCGGCGCGACGAGCGATCTCTGGAAACGTCCGGAGCGCATCGTCATCACCGCGACCAAGAGCGGGGGCGAGCGAACGGCGACGCGCTTCGCTCAGTTCTGGGCGCAGGCTGTGACCGGCGATGGCGCTGACGTGAACAAAGACGAAGTCGTAACGGCTGCGGAAGCATTCGATTTCGCCAATCGCCAGGTCGCCGCGTCGTTCAAATCGGATGTCGCGCTCGCGACCGAGCATGCGCGCATGGCCGCCGACGAGAACACGACGTTCCTGGTCGCGCGACTCAGCGGCAGCGCAGTCTCCGGCTCGGATTCCGAGGTCGCTACGCTGCTCACGCAACGCGGACAGATCGAGCATGACCTGGTCGGCGTCAAGGAGCGCAAGGCGGCGCTGAGCCAGGACGAGTACTACGACGCGCTCGAAGGCGTGCTGGTGAAACTCGCGCTGCTGCAGAAGCAGATCGACGCCAAGCAGGGGGCGCGATGACGCTGCGATTCGCGCCAGGGATATTGCTCGCCTCTGCGCTGTTCGCGACGGGCTCGGCCGTCGCCGAGTCGATCGACTACGATCCGCGTCGCGCGAGCGAGCTGCGTGTGTGCGACGAACATCAGAATCACGGCCGCGTCGAGCAGGCCCGCGACTGCTACTCGCAGCTCGTCAACTCATCGAATGCGATCACGCAGGCGGAAGCCTACTGGGCGCTGGGTGATCTCAAGACCGCGAACGAGCGCTTTCGCGATATCACGCAGGCGAATGCGAGGGCAGTGCAGCCGCGCATCCGCTGGGCGCGCCTGTTCCTGCAGACTCATCAATACAACGATGCAGCGGAGCTGTTCCGCGATGCGCTGAAGATCTTCCCCAACGACGTGCACGCGAAGGTCGGCCTCGCGCGCGTGCTGGCCGAGCGATTCGAAGGCGAAGCGGGGCCGATGCTCCAGGAGGCTCTGCAGCAGGATGACGAGCTCGTCGAGGGGCATCTGCTCGCCGCCCAGCTCGCGCTCGAATCCGGTCAGACCGAAGCGGCGCAGCAGGCGCTGGAGCGGGCTGGCGATCTCGCTGGCAAGCTACAGCTGCCGCCGCTCGAAGTGTTCGCGATGCGCGCCGCGCTCGAAAGCTCGCGCGATCGCGATCCTTCGCAGTGGATCAAGCGGGCGCTCGAATACAACCCGCGCTACGGCGCCGTGTTCGAGCAGCTGGCGCATTTCGAAATCATGCGCCGCCGGTATCGCGAGGCGACGGCAATGTTGCGTCGCGCGGTCGAAGTGCAGCCGGACCTGTGGTCTGCGCACGCCGAGCTGGGTTCGAACCTGCTGCGCCTCGGTCAGATCGAGGAAGCGCGGC
Source organism: Steroidobacteraceae bacterium (assembly GCA_036004505.1). Taxonomy (GTDB): domain Bacteria; phylum Pseudomonadota; class Gammaproteobacteria; order Steroidobacterales; family Steroidobacteraceae; genus Steroidobacter. The sequence goes on along the minus strand of DASYRK010000066.1, from coordinate 8,688 downwards.
AGCAGCTCACCGCCGCGTACTCGGGCGATCCGTATAGCCCGACCACCGTCAACTCGCTGCGCCTGCTCGATCGCATCGACGAGTTCGACGTGTCGTCCACGCCGGTGGCGGTCGCCGGCGATACGTATGTCGTGCGGCTGCGATTGCATCGCAGTGAGTCGTCAGTACTGGAGCCGTACGCGATCGATCTCGTGCAACGAGGCATCGCGACGTTCTCGCAGCGCTATGGATTCAAGCTGCAGGAACCGGTGACCGTCGAGCTCTATCCCGATCACGACGACTTCGCAGTTCGTGTCGCTGCGTTGCCGGGCATCGGCCTGCTAGGCGTGACGTTCGGCTATGTCGTCGCGATGGACAGTCCTTCAGGCCGCGCGAGCGGCGACTTCCACTGGGGCAGCACGCTGTGGCACGAGCTCGCGCACGTCTTCACGCTGGAAGCGACCGATCATCGCGTGCCGCGCTGGCTGAGCGAAGGCATTTCGGTGTTCGAAGAGTGGCGCACGGGTCCGACGCCGGGCGTGGTCGTGCCGCCGGAGGTGATCACCGCGATCAACGACAACAAGTTCCTGCCGGTGAGCGATCTCGATACGGGCTTCATCCGCCCGAGCTATCCGAACCAGGTGCAGGTCTCGTACGTGCAGGCCGGACTGATCTGCCTGTTCGTCGAGCAGCGCTGGGGCTTCGATCGACTTTCGCTGTTCCTGCATCAGTTCGATCGCAACGTCACGACGGCCGCCGCGGTCGAGTCCGCGTTCAAGATGAAGCCGGCCGACTTCGACAAGCAGTTCGACGCCTTCGTGCGCTCGCGCTACGGCGCGCTGCTTGCCGGCATGAATGAATGGCAATCGCAGTATCAAGCGGCTCGCAAGGCGATTCAGGGCGAGCAGTGGCACGATGCCGTTGCACCGGCGCGGCGAGCGGTCGAGCTTTATCCTGAGCACACCGGTCCTGGCAGTCCCTACCTGTTGCTTGCCCGTGCATTGGACAAGAGTGGCCATCGCCCCGAGGCGATCGCGGCGCTCGAAGCGTATCGCAAGGCCGGCGGCTGGGATCCGACTGCGTTGCGCGAGCTCGCGCGCTGGCTCGACGAAGCGGGACGACCGAACGACGCCACGACTTTACTGCAGGCGTTGAACTTTGCCGACCCGCTGAATCCCGAGCAACACGCGCAGCTCGGCGAACGGTTGCTCACCGCGAAGCGCCCGGCGGATTCGCTGCGCGAATTCCGCGTGCTGCTCGCGCTGCGCGAGCACGATCCGGCGCAAGCTTATTTCGGCGCCGCCCGCGCGCTGGACGCACTGGGCGATCGCGCAGCCAGCCGGCGCAACGTGCTCGATGCGCTCGCCGCCGCCCCGCATTACAAACCCGCGCAGGAATTCCTGCTGCATCTCGTCGAGGAGCGAACGAAAAATGAATGACGTCGCAGGCGGACAGCTCAGCGAGACGGAAGTGGAGCAGCAGGTGCAGACCTTCCACTCGCGGCTGGGCGCCATTCGCACCGAGGTGCGCAAGATCATCGTCGGCCAGGACGAGGTGGTCGACCATCTGCTGCTCACGCTGCTGGTCGGCGGCCACTGCCTGATTACCGGCATGCCGGGCACGGCGAAGACGCTGCTCGTGCGCACGCTGGCTGCTGCGCTCGGACTGAAATTCAAGCGCATCCAATTCACGCCGGACCTGATGCCGACCGATGTCACCGGCACCGACATCATCGAAGAGGACATCACGACCGGCCATCGCCGCTGGACGTTCGTGCCCGGCCCGATCTTCACGAACGTGCTGCTCGCCGACGAGGTGAATCGCACGCCGCCGAAGACGCAGGCCGCGCTGCTCGAAGCAATGCAGGAACATTCGGTGACGGTGCGCGGCACGACGCATCTGCTGAGCCCGCCGTTCTTCGTGCTCGCGACGCAGAACCCGATCGAGCTGGAAGGCACATACCCGTTGCCGGAGGCGCAGCTCGACCGCTTCCTGTTCAACGTGCTGCTGGACTACCTGACACCCGAGGACGAGATGGAAGTCGTCGACCGCTACGCTTCGCGCATGGAACTGCCCGAGATCACTGCCTGCACGACGGCCGAGGAAATCATGCAATTCCAGTGGCTGGTGCGGCAGGTGCCGTTGTCGAAAGAAGTTCGCGAGGACGCCGTGATGCTGATTCGCGCTACGCGGCCGCACGAGTCGGTGGCGCCCGAAGGCGTGCGCCGCTACGTGCGCTACGGCGCGAGCGTTCGTGCAACGCAGTTCTTGTGCCTCGCGGCAAAGGCGCGTGCGTTGATGGCCGGCCGCTATCACGTGACCGGCGAAGATCTGCGCGTACTCGCGCTGCCGGTGCTGCGTCATCGCGTGCTCACGAACTACCAGGCCGAGTCGGACGGCAAGTCCGTCGATGACGTGCTGCGCGAGGTCATCAACAGATGAGCTCGCAAATTAATGAAGGGGGTCTCAATCGTCTGTTGTCGCCTACGACGCTCGCAGGTCTCGCGAACCTCGAGCTCGTGGCGCGCACGGCGGTCGAGGGCTTCCTCACCGGGCTGCATCGCTCGCCGCACTACGGCTTCAGCCAGGAGTTCAAGGAATATCGCGCGTACGTCGAAGGCGACGATCCGCGCTTCGTCGACTGGAACGTGTACGCGCGCACCGAGCGCACCTACATCCGTCGCTACGAAGGTGAGACCAACACGCGGCTGATGATCCTGCTCGACGCCAGCGCGTCGATGGACTACAGCTCGGGCGGCATCAGCAAGCTGCAATACGGCAAGTTCCTCGCCGCCGCGCTGGCGTATCTCGCCGCGCGCCAGCACGATCCGGTCGGCCTGATCGTGTTCGACGAGCAGATCCGCCAGTTCCGTCCAGCCACGAGCCGCGCCGGCAGCCTGCAAGGCATGATCCACACGATCGATGCCGTGACCGCTGGCAAGGGCACGAACCTCGAGGAGTGCTTCCGCAACTTCGGCGAGCACCTCAAGCGTCGTGGCCTGGTGGCCGTGATCTCCGATCTCTACTGCGATCCGGCGGTGCTGAGCAAGGCAGTGCAGCCGCTCGCGTATCACGGTCACGACATCATGTTGTTCCAGCTGCTCGATCCGCGGGAGCTGAAACCGGACTGGAGCGAGTCCGTGCTGCTCGAAGACGTGGAGACTCACCGCACGCTCAACGTCGCGCCCGAGTACCTCGCCGGTGAGTACCGCGAGCGCCTCGGCAATCACCTCGCGTCGCTGCGCAAGGCGGCGGCCGACGTCGGCGCGCATCAGTTGCTGATCTCGACGGACGAGCCGCTCGATCGCGCGTTGCGGCGCTATCTGTTGTTTCGCGAGGGCAGGAGCTGACCATGTTCCTCGCGCCCGCATTCCTGCTCGGCTTGCTCGCGATCGGCGTGCCGATCTGGCTGCACCGGGTGGCGCGGGCGAATCCGACGCAGCATCCGTTCGCGTCGCTGATGTTCGTCGAGGCGAGCGAGACGCAGCGGACTGCGCAGCGGACCTTGCGGTATTGGCTGCTTTTATCGCTGCGCATCCTGTTGCTCATCGCGCTCGTGCTTGCATTTGCGGGGCCGCTGTTGAGCGAACGCGTCGTGCCGGTCGCGGACGCGAATGCGCGCCTGCACGCAATCGTGATCGACAAATCGCTGTCGATGCAGCACGGTGAGCGCTGGCAGCGCGCGCTCGACGAAGCCGACAAAGTTCTGGGTGAGCTGCGCTCGTCGGACCGCGTGATGCTGGCGGCGGCCGAAGGTCGGCGCGTTGCGGTTCTCGAGAACTCCGTTCCGGCGTCGCAGGCCGGCACAATCCGCGGACTGCTGCGCAGCCTGAAGCCCGGCATCGAGCGGCTCGACTACGGACTCGCGATGAGCACCGCGGACAACTGGCTCGGCTCGCCGCGTCCGCCGGTCGTGCTGCATTTGATTTCGGATTTGCAGCAGAGCGCTGCGCCCCTGCGATTTGCCGACCTCGAACCGCCGCCGCAGACGCAGCTTGCGCTTCACGACGTCGGTAACGCTGCGGCCGAGAACGTGTTCATTCAGGGTGCGTCGCTCAAGACGGTCGACACGCGCTCGCTGGAAGTCACAGTGCGCGGCGCGTCCGCGAAGCCGCAGCAGCGTCAGGTGATTCTCGCAATCGACGGTAAGGAATACGCACGCCGTGGCGTCGAGCTGCCCGCTGACGCGGCGAGCGTTGCGACGCCGCCGATCGAAGGCGAGGGCGGTCAACCCGGGCCCGACTTCCCCGCGCAGAGCATCGCCAGTCCTGCGGCGAAAGTGCTGTTCTCCGATCTGAAGCTCGCCGCGGGCTCGCACCGGATCCAGGTCTCCCTCGAACCCGCGGATGCATTGCCGCAGGACGATCGCTTCTACGCGGTGCTCGAACATGCGGATCCCAAAGCCTTGCTGGTGGCGACCGACTCGCGCGCCGACGATGTCGCGTACTTCGGTGCGGCGATTGGCTCGCTCGCCGCGCCGACTCTCAATATGGAACAGCGTGCGCCTGACGCGATTGGCAGCAGCGTGCTCACGAGCTACTCACTGCTGGTCATCGCGAACACCGGCGCGCTCCCCGATGTCCAGGCGCGGCGGATCAAGGAGTACGTCGCGGCCGGCGGCTCGGTGCTTGCGACGCTGGGTACGAACTCGTCGCTGGACGCCGGTCCGCTGCTCGAAGGCTGGCGCATCGGCGAGCCGGAACAGCGCAGCGCGTCGGTCGGTGAGATCGCGACGACGCATCCGGTGCTTCGCGACGCGGGTGACTGGCACTCTGTGCGTTTCTTCCGGCATCGCTCGGTCGAGATCGGCAAGAACGACAAGGTGCTGATCACGTACGAAGGCGGCACGCCGCTGCTGATCGAGCGCACGATCGGCGCGGGCCACATGCTCGTACTGACGGCGCCCGTCGATCGGGAGTGGAACGATCTCGCGATCCATCCGCTCTTCGTGCACTTCATCGCCGAAGCTGCGCGCTACCTGGTGCGCGGCGACGCTTCCGCCGCCAGCACGACCGTCGGCTCCGTCGTTTTGACAGGATTGACCGCGGTCGGCGGCGGGCAGATATTCGATCCGCGGGGCGAGCGCGTGCTCGGCCTGGCGCAGACGGCGGCCGCGGATCGGCTGATTCCCGATCAGACCGGGTTCTACGAAATCCGCGGCAACGACGGCGTCCGCTGGGTCGCCGTCAATGTCGATGCGCGCGAATCGGACCTGACGCCGCTGCCTGCCACGTTCGTGCAACGCTGGCAGGCGATGCAGATGCGCAAGGCCGCGCCGAGCGTCGCCGCCGTCGCGCCGACAACTGCCGATGCGAAGCCGCGTTCGCTCGGGCCCGCAGTGCTTTGGCTCGCCGCAGCGTTCCTGCTGGCCGAGCTGTTGCTGGCGAATCGCTACCTGGCGATCCGCCGGGAGACGCCGAAATGAGCGCTCGAGAGCGACTCGAAAGTTACCTGCACTCGCTGCAGCTGCGACTGCGCACACATATCTATGCGCGCGCCGCCGCGGTTGCGATCGGCGGCATCCTCGCCGTCACCGCGCTCACCGTCTGGACTCTGCAGCGCAAGGAGTTCTCGCCCGCGATCACGATTGCGGGTCGTAGCGCGATCGGCTTGCTGATCGCCGGCGTCGTTGTCGCGTTGCTGTGGCGTCCACTTCGCCGGCTCGGACGCGATGACGGCGCAAACATTTTCGAAGAGCGGCTGCCGGACGAAGACGGCCGCATCAAGACGTATCTCGATGGCAAGCGTCGCGAGACGCAGGGACAGGCGACGCCGCTGCTGGCCTTGCTCGCGGCCGACGCCGCCACGATCGCCGAGCGCACGCCACCCGATGAGATCGTCTCTTCACGTCGCATCGCGGGTGGCGTGCTGATCGCAGGTGCTGCGCTCCTCGTGCTCGTCGCGTTGCTCGTCGCCGGTCCCGCGTACTGGGGCTTCGGCAGCCGTCATCTGTTGCTGGGTATGGATCTGCCGCGCAATGCAGTGCCGGTCCGGCGTGTCACCGTGACGCCGGGTAATGCGACCGTCCGTCGCAATAGCGACCTCGCGATTCACGCGACCGTCGAGGGCTTCCATCCGCAGGACGTTCAGGTGTTCGTGCGCTTCGCGGATCGACAGGATTGGGAACGCGCGCCGATGCAGCCCGCTGCAGGACGGGAGTCGCGCTTCGAGTTTCGCCTGTATGCGGTGCGCGCACCGCTTCAGTATTACGTCGACGCGGAAGGCACGCGCAGCGTCGCGCACAACGTCACGGTCGTCGATCTGCCGCGCATCGAGCGCGTGCAGCTGACCTATCAGTATCCGCAATGGACCGGCCTCGATCCGAAGGTGGACGATACGTCGCGCGACATCAGCGCCGTCGAAGGCACGAGCGTGAAAGTGGAAGTCGTCGCAGATGGGCCGCTCGATGCGCCGGCGCTCATCGTCGACGGTCAGACCGGCGAGCTCGCGCAGCAGGGCAAGACGAGCACGGGCGAAATCGTGGTCAAGAAGCCCGGTCGCTACCAGATCGGCGCCCGCGTCGCGAACGAGTTCGTCCCGCTCAGCGACGAGTACGCGATCGAAGTCGTGCCCGACGAGAAGCCGACGATCGAGATCCGCAAGCCGGGTCGCGACTGGCGCGCGACGAGCATCGAAGAAGTGCCGGTGCGCATCCATGCCGAGGACGATTTCCGGCTGCGCGACGTCTCGTTGCGCTACTCCGTGAATGGCGGCAACTGGCAAGCCGTGAACATCGGTGGCGGTGGGCAGAGCAGCGAGGGCGAGGAGTTGCTCGATCTGGAAGAGATCGGCGCGGCGCAGGTGAAGAGCGCAGACAAGCGGCTCGTGCCGGGCGATCTCATCTCGTACTACGCCGTCGCGCGGGATCGCAAGGAGTCGGTGCAGACCGATCTCTTCATGGTCCAGGTGCAGCCGTTCGAGCGGAAGTTCCTGCAGGCGCAGGGCGGCAACACCGACGGCGGCGGGATGGCCGACGAGCAGGGTGCGATCTCCGAGCGGCAGAAAGAAATTTTGCTCGCGACCTGGAATCTGCAGCGCAGTGACGAGCGCGGCGCACGAACCCAGCAACAGCTGGAAGACAGCGCGAAGATGCTGTCCGAACTGCAGGCGACTCTCGCGCAACAGGCCCGCACGCTGGCGCAACGTACTCGCGCACGCGCATCGCTGGAGGAAGACGAGCGTATTCGCACCTTCGTCGAGAGTCTGGAGCGAGCCGCGACGGTGATGGACCCGGCGGTCGCGCATCTCAACACGTTCAAGTTGTCCGAAGCCGTGCCGTTCGAGCAGCAGGCGCTGCAACAGCTGCTGCGCGCCGAGTCCGCTTTCCGCGAAGTGCAGGTCTCGATGCAGCAGAGCAACGCGGGCGGCGACGGTTCGCAGACCGCCAAGAATTTCACCGAGATGTTCGAGCTCGAGATGGATCTCGAGAAGAGCCAGTACGAGAGCGAGTCGCAGCTGTCGAACCGTAACATGCAGAAGGACCTCGACGAGATGATCCGCAAGCTCAAGGAGCTGGCGGAGCGCCAGGAGCAGCTCGCCCAGGAGCGCCAGCAGGATCTGCGCACGCCCGAGCAGCGGTGGAAACAGGAGCAGCTGCGTCGCGAAGCCGAAGATCTGCGCCGGCGGCTCGCGGAGTTGCAGCGGCAGCAACAGCAGTCAGGCGATTCGCAGCAGGCATCGCGCGGCGGCAGCGCAGGCAGTCAGGCGCGCGAGCGTGAGGAGCGTCAGCGCGAACAGCTCTCGCAGGCGCTCGAATCTGTGAACAAGGCGCTGCAGGAGATGCAATCCGCGAACAAGAACAGCAACAACAACGGCGAGCCGCGCCAGGGCGAGCAGTCGGGTGCCGAGCAGGCGAGCCGCAACCTGCGTCGCGCCTTGCAGCAGATCGATCGTCCGGAGCCCTCGCACTTCGACGAGACGCTGGAAAAGTTCGCCGATCGCAGCCAGCAGATGCTCGAAGAGCAGCGCCGCATCGAGAGCGAGCTCTACGAAGCGCTTTCGCAAACGCCGCCTCCGGGACAGAACGGCCGCGGCGGCATCGATCAGAAGCGCGCGCAGGAGCTGGTGCGCTCGAAGCAGCAGATGGCGAGCGACCTGACGAACCTCGAGCGCGACATGCGCAACGCAGTTCACGAGAACCGCAAGGATCATCCGAAGACCTCGCAGCGACTGAGCGACATCATCCAGGACGTCGAGGGCTCGGACCTCATGTATCGGCTGAATCGCAGCGCCGCCGAGATCTACTATGGGCGCGCGCGCGAGGCGGCGCCACGCGAAGGCTTGACCACCGACGCACTCGACACGCTGGAACAGGATCTGCGCGAAGCGGCGGCTCAGGCCGCGGACGAAGGCAAGGGCAAGCGGGAAGACGTGACGGCGGAAGCGCTGCTCTCACAGGTAGCCGAGCTGCGCCGCGCGTTGCAGGAAGCGCAGGATCAAACCGGCGAGCAGGGCCAGAACGGCCAGCAGGGCGAGCAGCGTGAAGGACAGCAAGGACAGCAAGGACAGCAGCAGGGTCAGCAGGGCCAGAGTGGCCAGAAAGGCCAGCAAGGTCGCGAAGGTCAGGGTGGCGAGCGCGCTGCCGACAACAGCGGTCGTTCGGGTCAGCCGCCGCGCGGCGGCTTGTCCGCGTGGACTCCGAACACACCGAGCGTTGCGCTCGGCGGCTTCGAGAACGGCAACGGCTCGCTCGCGCGTCAGACGGCGCGA
>DASYRK010000065.1:0-21037 GCA_036004505.1 Steroidobacteraceae bacterium | reverse complement strand
GCGGGACGTACGAGCGCGTGCGCCGCGCGATCCATTCCGTCGGGCAGGCGAAGACGGAAGGGAGCGCGCCATGAACAAGTGGACACGCCGCACCGTCCTTGCGACCGGCGGCCTGATCGGTGGCGGTCTCGCGCTCGGCGTCGCGGGCATTGCGTTCGCGCCGAATCGTTTGCGCGTCACACCGGACAGCCGCGACGGCACGCCGCAACTCACGACCTGGGTCAAGATCGGCGCCGACAACACCGTTTCGGTCGTTATTCCTCACTGCGAGATGGGAACCGGCGTGCAGACGGCGCTCGCGATGATGTGCGCCGAGGAGCTGGAGGCCGACTGGAACCTCGTGCGCTTCGAAGAAGCGCCCGGCACCGACGACTACGCCAATGGCTACCTCGTGCGTGTGTTCGTGCCCGCCGTCGCGTCGATTCCGAAGTACATGGAGCGCGGCATCGACTTCTGGACGTTCAAGCTCACCGAGATGATGGATCTGCAGGTTACCGGCGGCAGCAGCGCGGTGCGCGGCACCGGCCATCTCGGCATGCGCGTCGCGGGCGCTGCAGCGAAGGCGATGCTCATCGAAGCCGCCGCGAAGGAGTGGAAGGTGCCGGTCGCGGAATGCACCGCGAAGCTGTCGCGAGTGACGCACTCCGGATCCGGCCGCTCGGCGACGTATGGCGAGCTCGCGCCGCAGGCCGCGTTGCTCAAGCCGCCCGTGCATCCGCCGCTCAAGTCACGCGACAGCTACACGATCGTCGGCAAGCCGACGCAGCGCATCGATATTCCCTCGAAGGTGAACGGCTCGGCGACGTATGGCGTCGACGTCACGCTGCCGGACATGGTGTACGCGACGATCGCAGCAGCGCCGGTGTTCGGCGCGAAGCTCGTGTCGGTGGACACTGCGCCCGCTGAGGCGCTGCCGGGCGTCAAGAAGGTCGTGAAACTCGACAACGCAGTCGCGGTCGTCGCGGACGGCTACTGGCGTGCACTGAAGGGCGTGCGCGCTCTCGCGCCGAAGTTCGAGCAGACGGGGAACGAGCAGGTGACGAGCGACACGATCTACGCGGCGATCGGCGCGTCTATCGATGACGCCAAGCACCAGCAGGAAGTATTCACCTCCGGCAAGGGCAGCGAGGCGCTGCAGGGCGCCGCGAAAGTCGTCGAGGCCGAGTATCGCGTGCCGTTCCTCGCGCACGCGACGATGGAGCCGATGAACGCGACTGCGCGCATCGCCGATGGGCGCTGCGAAGTCTGGACCGGCGTGCAGGATCCGCTCGCGGCGCGCAAGGTCGCCGCCGAGGCGTCAGGGCTGAAGCCCGAACAGGTGACGATCCACAACCAGCAGCTCGGCGGCGGCTTCGGTCGCCGGCTGCCCGGCATGATGGATTTCATCGAGCAGGCGGTGCGCATCGCCAAGGAGACGTCGCCCGCGCCAGTGAAGTTGATCTGGAGCCGCGAAGAGGACATCCAGCACGATTTCTACCGGCCCGCCGTCGTCGGTCGCTACAAGGCGGCGCTCGCGGACAACGGCGCGCCGCAGGTGTGGGTCTCGAGGTTCAACGTCAAGGACGACGCGGCGTTGCTGCCGTACGCCATCGAGCATCAGGACATCCGCTCGGCGCCGACGAAGCCGCACGTGCGGATCGGCGCGTGGCGCTCGGTTGCACACACGCAGCACGGATTCTTCACCGAATCGTTCGTCGACGAGCTGGCGCACACCGCAGGCAAGGATCCGCTGCAGTATCGCAAGGAGCTGCTGGCGAACAAGCCGCGGCACATGGCCGTGCTCGACAAGGCGGCGCAGATGGCGGGCTGGGGCACGCCGGCGCCTGCGGGGCGCGGGCGCGGCATCGCGCTGGTCGAGAGCTTCGGCTCGATCGTCGCCGAGGTGGCTGAAGTGGAGATCGTTGACGGCCGCGTCAAGGTGCATCGTGTCTGCGCCGCCGTCGATTGCGGCGATGTCATCAATCCGGACACGGCGACGGCGCAGGTCGAAGGCGGAATCATCTTCGGCCTGTCGGCGGCGGTGTTCAACGAAGTGACGATCGCGGATGGGCGCGTCGTGCAGACCAACTTCAACGATCTGCCGATGCCGAAGCTGGCGGATGCGCCGAGCGTCAGCGTCGAGTTCATCCGCTCGGGGGCGCCGCTCGGCGGTCTCGGCGAGCCCGGTGTGCCGCCGATCGCGCCGGCGATCGCGAACGCCGTGTTTGCGCTGACCGGAAAGCGCGTGCGGAGCCTGCCGGTCAGGGTCTGAACGATCCGCCCGGCCGGCCGGCCAGCACCGCCTGAATCTCACTGACGATCGCCAGCGCGATCGTCTCCGGCGTGCGTGCACCGATGTCGAGGCCGATCGGACCGTGCAGTCGTCCGGTCAAGAGCTGCGAGCGCTCGCCGATCTCCTGCAGCAGGCGCACGCGGCGCGGCGCGGGGCCGAGCAATCCGACGTAAGGAATCGCGTCGTGCTCGGCGAGCGCGGCCAGGTACGCCTGGTCCGACAACAGGTGATGACTCATCACGATCGCCGCGTCGTAGCGCGCGGCGCGCAATTCCCTGGTGAGCTCAGCGGCTGGATTGAGCGCGACGCGTTGTGCGCGCGGGAAGCGTTCTGCGACTGCATACGCCGGACGATGATCGAGCACGGTGACGTGCCAGTTCATCAATCCCGCGATTTCGACCAGCGGCATCGCATCCGGCCCGGCGCCGAGCACGAGCAGGCGAGGGGGCAGCTCGACCGGCGCGATCAGGAACGTGGCGCCGTCGGTTTCAACCGTCGTCGCGGCGTGCAGGCTGGTGGTCGTGCGCAATACATCGGCGACGCCAGCGGGGATCGCCGACGCCGCGTCGGAGCGGAACGCGGCGCCGAGCGGGTAGGCTGCGTTCGTCGAGTGCGTCACCAGCGCAAAATTTCCAGGGACGCCGCGCCGGCGGCAGTCCTCGACGAATGCGAAGGGCTGATAGTCGTTCGCGCGATCGAGCCGCGTCATCAGAATCGACATCGCGCCTTCGCAGCCGAGGCCGATGCCCCAGATCAGATCGTCGGAGCTGCGCGTGTCGTAGTCGGCGACGACCGGCGCGCCGGACAGGACCGAGCGAGCGCGCTCCATCAGGTCCGCTTCCAGGCAGCCGCCGCTCAGCAGCCCGGCCGCGCCGCCGTCCGGCGCGAACAGCATCTGCGCGCCCGCTTTGCGGTAGGTGGAGCCGATCGTGCGGCTGACGGTCGCGAGAACGAGCGGTTCGCCGCGGTCGCGGCGCTCGCGGAAGAATTCGCTGAGGGAAAAGCCACTGTGATTCATTGCTACGGTATCCTTCCGGCCTGAGCCGGACCGCCCGATGCGGGGCCCGATTTCACGGCGCGGGAGTTACTTATGAGCGTAGCAGGCAAGTGGCAGATTTCGATGGATACCCCGATCGGCACGCAAAAGTTTACCTGGGACCTGCAGCCTGCGGGGGCGGCGTGGAAGGGCACGATGAATGCGTCGAACGGCGCATCGGAGCTGAGCAACCTGCAGGTGTCCGGCAGCAATGTCGGCTGCAGCGCGAAAGTCAGCACGCCGCTCGGACAGGTCGACGTCACCTTCGAGGGCGCGGTCACCGGTGACAAGATCGGCGGCACCTGCCGCACGCAGTTCGGCAACTTCCAGTTTTCCGGCGATCGCGCCTAGCCGCGGCGCCCATTGTTACAGAGGATCTCTTCCATGCGCACTCTTGTTTCTCACACCCTGGCGCTCGCGCTGCTCTGGGCGGCGGGCACGACAGCTTCGTACGCGGCCGACGCGAACGTTTCCTGCAAACTTTCGTTCACCATGAAGGGCTGGTCGGCGTTTTACAAGACTGCGAGCGGCAGCGGCACGATCAAGTGCAGCAACGGACAGTCCAGGACCGTCAAGCTGAGCGCCAAGGGCGGCGGACTGACCGTCGGCAAATCGACGATCGAGGACGGCCACGGCGAGTTTTCCGCGGTGACCGGTCTGGATGAGCTGCTCGGCTCGTACGTCGCCGCCGAGGCGCACGCCGGCGCCGTCAAATCGTCGCAGGCGCAGGTCATGACCAAGGGCGAGGTATCGCTTGCGCTGAGCGGAACGGGCCGCGGCTGGGACCTCGGCATCGCGTTCGGCAAGCTGACGATCCAGTGACCCCTTTCGACGTCGCTTAACGCTTAGAATCTGCGGTATCGCGCAGATCGTCGGGGGGACGAGCCGGAATGTCAGCAAACCAGGCGCTGCAGAACGCCAGCCGCTCGGACGTGGCTGTGGTCGACGTGCTGCCGCAGCACCGCTTCGATGAGCAGGCGCTGTGGCGCTACCTGCAATCGCAGCTCGACGATTTTTCCGGACCCGCCGAGCTGCGCCAGTTCCAGGGCGGCCAGTCGAACCCGACGTTCCTGATTCAGACGCCGACCAGGAAGTACGTCCTGCGCAAGAAGCCGCCGGGCAAGCTGCTGCCGTCGGCGCACTTGGTCGAGCGCGAATATCGCGTGCTGCGCGCGCTGCCGGGCACGAACGTGCCGGTGCCGAATGCGCGGCTGCTGTGCGAAGACGCGTCGATCATCGGCACGTCGTTCTACGTGATGGATCACGTCGAAGGCCGCGTCATCACGGGTGTCACGCTGCCGCAGCTGAATCCTGCCGAGCGTGCGGCCGTGTACGAGGACTACGCGCGCATCGGCGCGGCGCTGCACGCCGTCGATTTTCGCGCCGTGGGCCTGAGCGATTTCGGCAAGCCCGAAGGGTACGTCGCGCGCCAGCTCGATCGCTGGAGCAAGCAGTACATGGCGTCGAAGACGGACGAGAACGCCGACATGGAGCGGCTGATCGCGTGGCTCGCCGCGCACCTGCCGTCCAACGACGAGACCGCGATCGTTCACGGCGACTACCGCATCGGCAACACGATCATCCATCCGACGCAGCCGCGCATCATCGCGGTGCTCGACTGGGAGCTCGCAACTCTCGGCCATCCGCTGAGCGATCTCGCGTATGCGTGCATGTACTACCACCTGCCGGCCGGCGAAGGCCGCGGCGGCATGGCGGACGTGAACCTGCGCGAGCTCGGCATCCCCGACGAAAACGCATTCATCGCGAGCTATTGCCGGCAGGCCGGCCGCGCGCGCATCGACAACTGGCCGTTCTTTCTCGCGTTCTCCTGTTTCCGCATGGCCGCGATCACGCAGGGCGTGTACGCGCGCGGGCTGCAGGGCAACGCGGCCGATCCGCGCGCACTCACGTACGGCGGCATCGCCAGAACTTTCGCCGCAACCGGCCTGAGGCTGGCCGGTCGCAGCACGTAGGTCGGGCTGCAGCCCGAGTAGACCGGCAAAAGTCACGCCTTTTGCCGGGCGTTTCGTCGAAAGGGCCTCGGCCACTTTCGACCGGAAGATATGAGGCGTCAAATGTCCGCACAACTCAAATCCGTCGACGAGATCGAGACTTTCCGCCGCGAGACGCGCGCGTGGCTCGAGGCCAACTGTCCCGCCGAGATGCGCCAGCCGGTCAGCGAAGAGGGCGACGTCTGCTGGGGCGGGCGGCGCTGGAAGTTCAAGAGCGAGGCGCAGCGCGTGTGGCTCGAGCGCATGGCGGAGCGCGGCTGGACCGTGCCCGAATGGCCGAAGGAGTACGGCGGCGGCGGATTGAGCAAGGAAGAAGCGCGCGTGCTGCGCGAGGAAATGGCGCGCCAGACGTGCCGCGTGCCGCTGACTTCGTTCGGCATCTCGATGCTCGGCCCGGCGCTGCTGAAGTACGGCAACGAGCAGCAGAAGCGCGAGCACCTGCCGAAGATCGTGCGCGGCGAGATCCGCTGGTGCCAGGGCTATTCCGAGCCCGGCGCCGGCTCGGACCTCGCGTCGCTCAAGACGCGCGCCGAGGACCAGGGCGATCACTACATCGTCAACGGCTCGAAGATCTGGACCAGCTACGGCGACAAGGCCGACTGGATCTTCTGCCTGGTGCGCACCGACTTCGCGGCGAAGAAGCAGGAAGGCATCAGCTTCCTGCTGTTCGACATGCAGTCGCCGGGCATCTCGACGCGGCCGATCCGGCTGATCTCCGGCTACTCGCCGTTCACGCAGACGTTCTTCGACAACGTGCAGGTGCCGAAGAGCCAGCTGGTCGGCGAGCTCAACAAGGGCTGGACGATCGCGAAGTACCTGCTCACGCACGAGCGCAACATGATCGGCGGCATCGGCTCGCAGCGGCAGACGCCGCTCAGCCAGCTCGCGATCAAGAGCATCGGGCTCGCATCCGGCCGGCTCGCCGAAGGCACGCTGCGCGCGGACATCGTGCGCTTCGAGATGGATGCGCAGGCGTTCGCGCTGACGATGGGCCGCGTGATGGACGAGGCCAAGGCGGGGAACGAGACCGGCGCGGTCTCCTCGATGCTGAAGTACTACGGCACCGAGCTCAACAAGCGCCGCGCCGAGCTGGCGATGTCGATCGCCGGCACCGACGGCCTGAAGTTCGACGGCCAGACGCAGATCGACCTGGCGGCGATCTGGCTGCGCACCAAGGCGAACTCGATCGAGGGCGGCACCTCGGAAGTGCAGCTGAACATCATTGCCAAGAACGTGCTGCGGCTGCCCGGCGCCTAGAGAAATCGAATCAGCGGGGATCTCACCATGTCGCTCGTCCTCAACGAAGACCAGCAGATGTTTCGCGACGCGGCGAAGCGCTTCGCCGCCGAGCGCGCGCCCGTTGCACAGCTGCGCAAGCTCCGCGACCAGAACGACGGCGTCGGCTTCGACCGCGAAGTGTGGAAGGAGATGGCGCACATGGGCTGGGCCGGCGTGCTGGTGCCGGAAGAGCATGGCGGGGCGGGGTTCGGCTACGTCGGCGCCGGTCTCATAGCCGAAGAGATCGGCCGCAACCTGAGCGCCACGCCGCTCCTGTCGACGGCGGTGCTCGCCGTTACTGCGCTGTTGCGTGGCGGATCGGCTGCGCAGAAAGAAGCGTTGCTGCCTGCAATCGCCGGCGGTGACCTCATCGTCGCGCTGGCGTCGGACGAGAACAATCGTCACGCGCCGCACAGCATTGCGACGCGTGCCACGGGCGGCGGCGGCAAGTTCAAGCTCAACGGCCGCAAGATTCACGTGCTCGACGGTCACGTCGCGGACCGGCTGATCGTCACGGCGCGCACGTCCGGCGACGTCGAGAGCCGCGACGGCATCACGCTGTTCGTGATCGATGCCAAGGCGAGCGGCGTCAGCATTACGCGCACGCCGACTGTCGATAGCCACAACGCCGCTTCGATCGATCTGCGCGACGTGGCGGCGAGCGAGAGCGACGTCATCGGCACGTTCGACAAGGGCGCATTCGTCCTCGACGCAGTGCTCGACGCCGGCCGCGCAGTGCTGGCAGCGGAGTTGCTGGGTGTCGCGGAGGAATCGTTCGAGCGCACGCTCGGCTATCTGCGCGATCGCGAGCAGTTCGGCGCGAAGATCGGCACGTTCCAGTCGCTGCAGCACCGCGCTGCGCACCTGTTTTGCGAGATCGAGCTGGTGCGCTCGGTCGTGCTGCGGACGTTGCAGGCGCTCGAGGCGCAGGAGCCGACGGCAGCGAATCTCGTGTGTCTCGCGAAGGCGAAAGCCACCGACGTCGCGCGCATTGCGACGAACGAAGCCGTGCAGATGCACGGCGGCATCGGCATGACCGACGAGTTCGACATCGGCTTCTTCATGAAGCGGGCGCGCGCCGCGGGCGAGACTTTCGGCGACTACTACTATCACGCCGACCGGTACGCGCAGCTCGCGGGCTACTGAACGCGGCTCACTGAATTTCCTTGAGATTTCGACCTGCTGCTTTCGCCGGGCCCTGTACCTGTATATAACTACAGACCATGTATCTCACCGGCGCCGACCTGATCGACCTGACGATCAAGCAACTCGAGATGCTCGAAGACATCCTGAGCGACGACGCGCGCTCGTTCGGCGCGCAGCGCGAAGCTGCAGGACGTGACGCACGTCGCTGTCGCGAAGCCACCGACGCGATTCGTACGCTTATTCCGAAGTTGGTCGCCGCGCGCACAACTCAGCAACCGAAAGGACAAATGCCACTGCCAGGTTGCGCGAACGAGGACGAGTTATAGCGCGGCTGCGCCGCGGAACTTCGCGGCGCAACGAGGCGTTGGGCACCGAAGCGTGTCGGACTCCACAGGTTGCAACGGCACCATGCCGGCATGTGACCTACGTCCTCACCGGGATGACCCGGCGGCGGTAGTTTTGGCGCGCAGTGGGAAGAGGCAAGGGACTTATGACAACAGAGCGCGATCCGGACTCCGAACCGACCGTCGAGATTCAGCGGCCCGTGCCGCCGCAGTCCGACGACAAGGACGACGAGAATTTCGACCCGGAACAGACGCTGGTGCGCGAGGATTGGGAAAGCGTCGTGATCCGGCGCGTGAAGCCGCACATCGAGGCCGTACAGGAAGCAGTGGCTGATGATGATGCCGAAGAGCGCTTCGGCTGGGAAAGCGAAGGCCTGCGTCGGCTGTCGCGCGAAGTCCAGAACAGAAGCGACGTCTAGACTTCAGTCGCCTGCAGCTCCTGCCCGACGCGCAGCTGCGCGCCGAGCCCGTCGATCAGAATCATGTTCTGACCGAAGATCACTCCCTTCAGCTCGCGATCGAAGCGAAACTTCGCCAGCGCGCGCAGTGGCTCGTCGCCGTCGCGCGTGCCGGTCGCCTGGTCCGTCGTGGTCACGATACAGCGCGCGCACCCCTTGGCCCGGCGCAGGCGCACACCCTGCGCAACGAGCTCGTGAATGCGATCTTCGCCGAACGGCGGCAGGCCGCTGACGACGATGTTCGGCCGGAAGCGGTTCATCGGCAGCTTCTTCGACAGGCGGCTGTTGAGGTCTTCGAGCGAGGCTTCCGAGATCAGCAGCCACGGGAAGCCGTCCGAGAACTGATTCAGCGCCTCGATGCCGGGGGTCCATTGCGGGCTGCTGACCCGCTTGCGGCGCGCGTCGAAACGCACCAGCCGGTAGGGCGCGCCCAGGTAGCGCGTCAGGAAGCTGGCAGCTTCTTCGCCGGCGTCGAACGCCGCGCAACGGTCCTTCCAGCAGGTCACTTCGACTTCGTTGCCCTGCGCGCCGAACGGCACACGCAGCTCGTCGCCGCCGGGCGTGCGCAGTTGGAGCGCTTCGCCGGCGAATCCGCTCTCGAGCAGCGCGAGCCGCGGCTCCTCGCGTTGAGTCATGAAGCGACCGTCGGGCCGCACGATCAGCCATTCGCGGTCGTGCTCGAAGCCGGTGGCCGCGACGCGAGCGCTGTCCAGCGCGATGCCGCGGCAGCCTTTGACGGGATAGACGTTGAGGGCGGTGATGCGGATCATTGGAGGTGGTAGTCTGCCAGTCACCGGTGCCGAGTCACCAGTCACTTCCGAATAATAAAGAAAATGACCGCCGTCGCTTCCGGGGCCCCCGTCTCGGGTATTCATGCTGGGCCGCTCGACTCTCGGGCTGCGCGCCTGTTCGTGGTGCTCGCGGCGTTCCTGGCCTGCAACGCGATGATCGCCGAGTTCATCGGCGTGAAGATTTTCGCGCTCGAGCCGACGCTCGGCCTGGACTCCTTCGATTGGAACCTGTTCGGGCAGAGCGGCTCGCTGTCGTTCACCAGCGGCGTGCTGTTGTGGCCGTTCGTCTTCCTGATGACGGACGTCATCAACGAATACTTCGGCCGCCGCGGCGTGCGCTTCATCTCGTGGCTGACGGTCGTGCTGATCGGCTACGGCTTTCTCGCGGCGTACCTGGCGATCGGACTGGTCCCCGCGAAATTCTGGGTCGCGGTGAACCAGCAATACGGCGTGCCGGACATGCAGGCTGCGTTCGCCAGCATCTTCGGACAAGGGATGTGGACCATCGCCGGCTCGATCATCGCGTTCCTGATCGGTCAGCTGATCGACATCGCGGTGTTCCACCGCATCCGCATGCTGACCGGCGAGAAGTGGGTCTGGCTGCGCGCGACGGGCTCGACGGCGGTCTCGCAGCTCATCGACAGTTTCGTCGTGCTCTACATCGCATTCGTGATCGGCCCGCAGCACTGGCCGATCCCGCTGTTCCTCGCGGTCGGCACCGTCAACTACGGCTACAAGCTGCTGATGGCGTTCCTGCTGATCCCCCTGATCTATTTCGTGCGCCGCGTGATCCGCGGGTATCTCGGCGCGCCCACGGCCACGGCCCTCGAAGAAGCAGCCAGCCGGGTCTAGAAAAGCATCCGCGACATCGCGCGGCGGGTCTGGCCGACGATCGGGTCTGCTTCGCCGATCAGCTCGAAGGCGAGCACGAGACTGCGACGCCCCAGGTCATCCTTGTAGTTGCGGTGATCGCGCACCATCTCGAGCCACGCGAGCAGCGCGGGCTCGACGTCGCCGCCTAGCAGCTGATGCACCGCGAGCGCGTGCTTGAGATCGAGATCCGCGGGATTCGCAGCGGCACGCTCGCGCAACGAGCGCACGTCCGGATACGCAGCCACGATGTCGCTGAACGCAAGCAGCGCAGCGAGTCGCTTCACCGCGGCGTGCGACGGGTTGGAGCCCTGCAGACGCTCCAGCTCCTTGTGCGCGCCATCGAGATCGCCGTCGAGGGCCTGCAACTCGGCGAGCCCCGTCTGCAGGTCGATGTTGTCGCGATCCCGCGCCAGCTCGTTCTGCAGGATCGTGCGCGCGCCGGCGAAATCTCCCGCCGCCTTCAGCTGCTGCGCCTGCTGCACCGGACTGTCGACCGTCTTCGGCAGATGCTTGTCCAGCATCTCGCGGATCTGCGCTTCGGGGACCACGCCGATGAAGTGGTCGACGACCGTGCGGTCCTTGAAAAGCACCACGGTGGGCAGGCTGCGAACGCCGATCTGCTGCGCCAGCTCCTGCTGCTCGTCGGTGTTCACCTTCGCGAGCTTGACGCGCCCGGCGTACTGGGCGACCAGGCGGTCGAGGATCGGCATCAGCTGCTTGCAGGGGCCGCACCAGGGCGCCCAGAAATCCACGAGCACCGGCGTCTGGCCGGACGCCTCGACGACGTCGGTCATGAAGGTGGCGCCAGTCACAGTCAGCGCGGCAGCGGCTTCGGTCACGAGCGGGCCTCCGGTTCGGGCGTGGAAGGTCCAACCATGGCGATTTCGCACCGGAAATCAAGAGTGCCCGCCGCGGCGTAGAATCGGCGCCCTGACCTGTGTAGGCTTCCGCGCCCGCGCCCCCTTCAATTCGGTACGCCAACAACCATGAATCAGCCTGCAGCCGCGCGAGCGGCCTCCGACGCTTCCGTCGCAGCCGCCATCAATCGCAACTACCTCGGCGATGAAGAGCAGATCGTGCGGGAGCTGGCCGACGCTGCGCGGTTGCCGGCCGCAGCTCGCGAGAAGATCGCGGCACGTGCGGCGCAGCTGGTCGACGGTGTGCGCACGACCCACGTGAAGCGCACCGGGCTCGATGCGTTCCTGCGCCAGTACGACCTGTCGTCGCAGGAAGGCGTCATTCTGATGTGCCTCGCCGAAGCGCTGCTGCGCATTCCCGACGACGCGACCGCGGACAAGCTGATCGCGGACAAGATTTCCGCCGGCGACTGGGGCTCGCATTTCGGCGAAGCCGAGTCGCTGTTCGTGAACGCGTCGACCTGGGGCCTGATGCTCACCGGCTCGATCGTGCGACCGAGCGACGCGGACATGCACGATCCGCGCGGCGTGATCGCGCGCATCGCGGGGCGACTCGGCGAGCCGGTGCTGCGCGCCGCGTTCCGGCAGGCGATGCGCATCATGGGCCACCAGTTCGTCATGGGCCGCACGATCGAAGAAGCGCTGGAGCGCTCGGTCTCCGCCGAGAATCGCGCGTACCGCTACTCGTTCGACATGCTCGGCGAGGCGGCGCTCACCGACGCCGACGCCAAGCGCTACCTCGATGCTTACCACAAGGCGATCGGCGCGGTGGCGCGCTCGATCAAGGCCGGCACTGCGATCGAGGCGGCGCCGAGCATCTCGGTCAAGCTTTCCGCGCTGTTCGCGCGCTACGAATTCACGCAGCGCCGTCGCGTGCTCGCCGAGCTCGCGCCGCGTCTGCACGAGCTGGCAGTCACGGCCCGCGAAGGCGGCATCGCGCTGACGGTCGACGCAGAAGAAGCGGAGCGGCTCGAGCTATCGCTGGAGCTGATCGAACACATCGTGCGCTCGCCGAAGCTCAAGGGCTGGAATGGCTTTGGCCTCGCAGTGCAGGCGTACCAGAAGCGCACGCGCGAAGTCATCCGCTGGCTGCGCGACCTGGCCGGCTCCACGAACGCGCGGCTGAACGTGCGGCTCGTGAAGGGCGCGTACTGGGACAGCGAGGTCAAGCGTGCGCAGGAGCGCGGACTCGCCGGATATCCCGTGTTCACTCGCAAGGTCAACACCGACGTGTCGTACATCGCGTGCGCGCGCGAGCTGATCGGCGCCGGCGCGACGATTTATCCGCAGTTCGCAACTCACAACGCGCAGACCGTCGCCACGATCATGGAGCTGGCGACGCAAGCGGGACGTGCGTTCGAGTTCCAGCGCCTGCATGGCATGGGCGAAGAGCTGTACGCGCAGATCGTCGGTCCGGGCAAGATCGGCCTGCCGTGCCGCGTGTATGCGCCCGTGGGCTCGCACGAAGACCTGCTGCCGTACCTGGTGCGTCGCCTGCTGGAGAACGGCGCGAACACCTCGTTCGTCAATCGCATCGTCGACGAGCAGACTGCGATCGCGGACATCGTGCGCGATCCCGTCACGGAAGCGGACGCGCTGCCGCAAAAGGCGCACTCGCGCATTCCGGCACCGCGCCTGCTGTACGGCTCCTCGCGCCTGAACTCGCGCGGCGTGAATCTCCCGGATCCGTTCGAGTCCGAGCCGCTCATGGCGAGCATTGCGAGCGCCGTGCGCGAGCGCTGGGTCGGCGGGCCGATCGTTTCCGGCAAGCTGCGCCAGGGCCGCGCCGCCGAAGTGCGCAATCCCGCGAATCGCGGCGAAGTCATCGGCGTCGTGAGCGATGCCGATGAGGCGGCCATCGAGGCGGCGTTCGCCGCCGCCGTGCGCGCGCAGCCCGATTGGGATCTCACACCGGCGAGCGAGCGCGCGGAGGTTCTGGAACGCGCAGCGGACCTGTTCGAGACGCGCATGCCGGAGCTGATCGCGTTCTGCGGACGCGAAGGCGGCCGCACGATTCCGGACAGCATTTCCGAGGTGCGCGAAGCGGTCGACTTCCTACGCTACTACGCCGATCGCGCGCGAGCCGAGTTCGGCGCCGGCGTGCGGCTGCCCGGTCCGACCGGCGAGAGCAATGAGCTCAAGCTGCGCGGCCGGGGCGTGTTCGTCTGCATCAGCCCGTGGAATTTCCCGCTCGCGATCTTCACCGGACAGATCGCCGCTGCGCTCGCAGCCGGCAACGCTGTGCTCGCGAAACCGGCAGAGCAGACACCGCTGATCGCGACGCGAGCGATTCAGTTGCTGATCGAGGCGGGCGTCCCGGCGGACGTGCTGCATCTGTTGCCGGGCGACGGCGCCAGTGTCGGTGCGCGCATCGTCGCGGATCCGCGCGTGGCCGGCGTCGCATTCACCGGCTCGACCGAAACGGCGCAGGCGATCAATCGCTCGCTCGCGAATCGCGACGGGCCGATCCCGGTGCTGATCGCGGAGACCGGCGGTCAGAACGCGATGATCGTCGACAGCTCGGCGCTGCCCGAGCAGGTCGTCCTCGATGCCGTGCAATCAGGCTTCAACAGTGCCGGTCAGCGCTGCTCGGCGCTGCGTGTGCTGTTCGTGCAGGAAGAGATTGCGCCGCGCATCTGCAACCTGCTCGCGGGCTACATGGACGAGCTGGTCATCGGCGATCCGCTGCAGCTGCCGACCGACGTCGGCCCGGTGATCGACGAAGCTTCGCGCGACATGCTGCGCGCACACGCCGCGCGCATCGTGAAGTCGTCGCGCTGGCATCACGCGTGCAAGCTCGGGCCGGAGCACGAGCGCGGGCTGTTCTTTGCGCCGGTCGCGGTCGAGATCGAATCGATCTCGCAGCTGACGCGCGAGGTGTTCGGCCCGGCCGTGCACATCGTGCGTTACCAAGCGAACAAGCTCGACGCAGTGATCGATGCGGTCAACGCGACGGGCTACGGCCTGACGCTCGGCGTGCACACGCGCGTCGATGCGACAGCGCGCTACATCGGCTCGCGCGTGCGAGCCGGCAACGTCTACGTCAATCGCAACATGATCGGCGCAGTCGTGGGCGTGCAGCCGTTCGGCGGGCGCGGCCTGTCCGGCACGGGTCCGAAGGCGGGCGGTCCGCATTACCTGCACCGCTTCGCGACGGAGCAGACCGTGACGATCAATACGGCCGCGGTCGGCGGCAACGCGAGCCTGCTGACGATCGCAGAGTAATCACGCGCTGCGTTTCGGGTAGTCGAGCTCGGCATCGATGCCGCTCGACCATTCGAGCTCGCTCCAGTCCTTGATCTCGAACTGCAGCGTGTAGAGGGCGCAGGTCGGCATGTTGTCGATCGAGCGCTCGGCCGAGACCTTGTCCGCGAACTCCGTGATCCCCGGGTTGTGGCCTACGACCAGCAGGTGGCGCGAGCGGCCGCCGAGCTCGTGAATCACCGCGAGCATGTCCTTCGGCGACGCCAGGTACAGGCGCTCGTCCTGCTGCACCTTCTGCGCCGACACTCCCAGCTCACGCACCATGATCGTCGCGGTCGTGATCGCGCGCACCGCCGGGCTCGACAGCACGCGGTCCGGCTTCGGGTCGAGCTCCTTCAGGCGTCGCGCCATCTCCGGCGCGTCGCGCTGGCCGCGCGGCTCGAGCACGCGATCCCAGTCTTCCTGTCCCGACCGGCCGGGCTCGGTCTTCGCATGACGGACGAGCGTGAGTCGCAGCAGCGGGCGGGCGGGCATGGGGTTACTCAGGGTTACTCAATCCGGGGCCTGGATTTCCACTCTGCCGTCCATGACGCGCGTCGGATACGTGCGCACCGGCTCGTAAGCCGGCGGCGTGAGCGCCGCGCCGGTGCGCAGGCAGAAGCGCGCGCCGTGCCGCGGGCAGATGACGACGTCACCCTCGACCGCACCGCCCGCCAGCTCGCCGCCGTCGTGGGTGCAGATGTCGTCGATTGCATAGAAATTGCCGCCGATGTTGAACACTGCGACCAGCACGCCATCGATTTCGATCTGCGCGTAGTCGCCGGGCGGGATGGCCGCCACGGCTGCGACGGGTTGCCAGGGCATACGGTACTTGTTTCGCGCCTACATCATGCCGGTCTGCAATCGTGCAGCGTCCGACATCATGCTCTGGTTCCATGGCGGGTCGAACACCAGTTCGACGTCCGCGCGCTTGATGGTCGCGATGACCTCGACCTTGTCCTTCACGTCCTGCACCAGCACCTCGCCCATGCCGCAGCCGGGCGCGGTCAGCGTCATCTTGATCTCGACGATGCGCTCGCCGTCCGGGTCGCGCGCCACTTCGCACGAGTACACCAGCCCGAGATCGACGATGTTGATCGGGATCTCCGGGTCGTAGCAGGCGCGCATCTGGTCCCACACGAGTTGCTTCACGTCCTCGTCGGTCGCGTCCGGCGGCAGCTCCGGCCCGAGCAGCGCCTCCTTGCCGAGCGCGTCCGCATCCTTGCCGGGGACGCGGAACAGGTTGCCCTCGACGTAGACGGTGAAGCTGCCGCCGAGCGCCTGCGTGATGAAGCCGGTCTTGCCTTCGCGCAGCGTGACCGGGATGCCGGCCGGAACCATGATGGCTTCGACGTCGCGATGCAGGGTGACGGGTTCGTGCTCGTGGCGGTACACGGTTCGCTCTTCGCAGCTATTCGGTGGTGACGGGTGCGGTGGCGCGGTGGAGTGCGGCGTTCAGCGTGTGCCAGCAGAGGCTGGCGCACTTCACGCGCGCCGGGAACTCGCGCACGCCGCCGAGCGCGGCGAGCTTGCCGAGGCGGGACGCATCGACGTTCGCATCGTGCTGCGTGAGCAGCGTGTGCACGTCGTCGAACAGCGCTTGCACCTCGGCGCGCGACTTGCCCTTGACGGATTCAGTGAGCAGCGACGCCGATGCGACCGAGATCGCGCAGCCGCTGCCTTCGAACTTCGCGTCGCGGATGCGCTCGCCATCGAGATTCACATAGACCGTCAGGCGGTCGCCGCACAACGGATTGAACCCGTCGGCGTGCGCGTCAGCCGGGTCGAGCCGGCCGAAGTTACGCGGATGGCGATTGTGGTCGACGATGACGTCGCGATACAAATCTTTCAGGTCCATCACTTCAGATCCGGGATGTTCAGCCGAGGAGCTTGCGCGCGTGCTCGAGCGCGGCGACCAGCCGGTCGATCTCCTCGAACGTGTTGTAGAAGGACAGCGAGGCGCGCGCGGTCGCCGGCACCTCGAAGAAGTCCATCACCGGCATCGCGCAGTGGTGGCCGGTGCGAACGGCAACGCCTTCCGTGTCGAGAATCGTGCCGATGTCGTGCGGATGAATGCCGGCCATCGTGAACGACACGACCGATGCCTTGTGCGGCGAAGTGCCGATGATGCGCAGGCCCGGAATGTTCGAGAGCCGCGCCGTCGCGTAATCGAGCAGTTCGTGCTCGTACGCGGCGATGCGCTCCATGCCGATTCCCTGCAGATAGCGGACCGCAGCCGCCATGCCGATCGCACCGGCGATGTGCGGCGTGCCCGCCTCGAACTTCCACGGCAGCTGATTGAAGGTCGTCTTCGCGAACGTCACCGACAGGATCATGTCGCCGCCGCCTTGCCACGGCGGCATCGACTCGAGCAGCGACTCACGCCCGTAGAGCACGCCGATGCCGGTCGGGCCGAGCATCTTGTGCGCGGAGAAGCAGTAGAAATCGCAATCGAGGGCCTGCACGTCGACGACGCTGTGCGGCACGGCCTGTGCGCCGTCGAGCAACACCGGAACCTCGAGCTCCTTGGCGCGCGCAATGAACTTCGCGACCGGCACGAGCGTGCCGAGCGCGTTCGAGATGTGTGCGAGCGCGAGCAGCCGCGTGCGCGGACCGATGAGCCGCTCGAACGCCGCGAAGTCGACTTCGCCGGTCTGCGTGATCGGAATCACCTTGAGCTGCGCGCCGGTCTGCTCACAGACCAGCTGCCACGGCACTATGTTCGCGTGATGCTCCAGCGCGGAGATCAGGATCTCGTCGCCGGGTTGCAGCCGCGGCCGCGCGTAGCTTTGCGCTACGAGGTTGATCGCTTCGGTCGTGCCGCGGACGTAAATGATCTCGCGCGTGCTCCGCGCATTGATGAAGCCGCGCAGCGTCTCGCGCGCGCCTTCGTACCCATCGGTGGCGCGCTGGCTGAGCGTGTGCACGCCGCGATGCACGTTCGCGTGATCGTGCTCGTAGTAGTAGTCGATGGCTTCGATCACCGAGCGCGGGTGCTGGCTCGAAGCGGCGTTGTCGAGATACACCAGCGGCTTGCCGTTGACCTGTTGATCCAGGATCGGGAAGTCGCGGCGGATGCGCTCGACGTCGAAAGCCGTGCGGCGTGGATCGATGGCGGCACTCATGAGCTCATTCCGTAACGCTCGTCCAGGAGCTTTTCGAGGTGACTGCGCACGGCCGGCGGGCCGATCGAGGCGACGATCGACTCGGCGAACGCGCGAATCAGCAGCGTGCGCGCTGCGGCTGCGTCGAGCCCGCGCGAGCGCAGGTAGAAGAGGGCGGCGGCATCGAGCTGGCCGGTCGTCGCGCCGTGACTGCACTTCACGTCGTCGGCGTAGATCTCGAGCTCCGGCTTGGTGTCGATCTCGGCGCCGGCTGCGAGCAGCAGGTTGCGGCTCGACTGGCGCGCGTCGGTCTTCTGCGCGCCGGGCCGGACGATGACTTTGCCGTTGAACACGCCGCGGCCGCGCTCGCCGGCGATGCCGCGATAGTTCTCGTCGCTGGTGGTATGCGGGGCGGCGTGGTCGATGGTCGTATGCGAGTCGAGGTGCTGGCTCGCGAGCGGTGCGAGCAGGCCGCGCAGATCGACGTGCGCGCCGGGGCCCTGCAGGATCGTGCCGAGATTCAGTCGCGCGAGACTCGCGCCCAGCGCGACGTCGTGCGACGCATAGCGTCCGTCCTGCTGCACGCGGACGTTGACGTGGCCGATATGGAACGCGCGCGTCGATTCCTGCTGGATGCGATAGTGCTCGACAGTCGCACCCACAGCGATCTCGATTTCCGTCACTGCGTTGGTGAAGCACTCGCCGGCGGCGCCGCCGACGAAATGCTCGATCACGGAGCACCGGCTGTTGGGCGCAGCGCGCACGATCACGCGAGGGTTGCTCATCAGCTGCGCCGCGCCTTCAGTCCACTGATGCACGATGTAGATCGGCTGATCGGGAGACGCGCCGGCAGCGAGATCGAGCACCACGCCGTCTTCGCAGAACGCCAGGTTGAAGTCTTCCAGCGCACTCGGTTGCGCGCGCGCCGTCTGCGCGATGAACGCGGCCGCCGCGGCGGGATCGTGCTCAGACCATTGCTTGAGCGTGAGCAGCGTCATGCCAGGAAGCTGCGGACCGACGGACGACAGCGCGGGCATCCAGTGGCCGTTGACGAGCACGATGCGCGTGCCCGTATTCGCGATCCAGTGTTGGTCGTGCGCTCCGAGCGCCACAGCGGTGCGCGTCGCCGGCGCGAACGTGCGCGCTTCCAGCCGCCGCAGGTTCGTGTACTTCCAGTCTTCCTGGCGCTGCGCCGGAAATCCCGCGGCGACGAAGCGCTCCAGCGCAGCGCGCCGCAATTCGACCAGCGCGTCGCTCGCAGTCCAGCGCCCGTCGAACGCCGCGCGATAGCGCTCGCTTGCCGGACGCGATTCCTGCAGCGTGACGACGCTCATGCCGCCACCGCTTCCTGCTTGACCCAGTCGTAGCCGCGCTTCTCGAGCTCGAGCGCCAGCGACTTGTCGCCGCTCTTGAGGATGCGTCCGCCCGAGAGCACGTGCACGCGGTCGGGCTCGATGTATTCGAGCAGGCGCTGGTAGTGCGTGACCATCACGATCGCGCGGTCCGCGCGCCGCAGGCTGTTCACGCCGTTCGCGACCACGCCCAGCGCGTCGATGTCGAGGCCGGAATCCGTCTCGTCGAGCAGCGCGAGCGCCGGCTCGAGCACTGCCATCTGCAGGATCTCGTTGCGCTTCTTCTCGCCGCCGGAGAACCCTTCGTTGACGCTGCGGTTGAGGAAGCTCTCGTCCATCTGCATCAGCTTCGTCTTCTCGCGCACCAGCGTCAGGAAGTCGAACGCGTCGAGCTCCGGCAGGCCGCGATGCTTGCGAATGGCGTTCAGTCCGGCCTTCAGCAGGTAGACGTTGTTCACGCCCGGGATCTCGACCGGATACTGGAAAGCGAGGAACACGCCCTCGCGCGCGCGCTCTTCCGGCGGCAGAGCCAGCAGGTCACGCCCCTGATAGCTCACGGAGCCGGCCGTGACTTCGTAACCTTCGCGCCCCGCCAGCACCTGCACCAGCGTGCTCTTGCCGGAACCGTTCGGCCCCATGATGGCGTGCACTTCGCCCGCGCCGACTTCCAGGCTGACGCCGTGCAGCACCTGCTTGTCGCCCGCGCGGACGTGCAGATTGTCGATCTTCAGCATGCTCATCCGACTGATCCTTCCAGACTCACCGCCAGCAGGTTCTGCGCTTCGACCGCGAACTCCATCGGCAGCTCTTTGAATACGACTTTGCAGAAGCCGTTGACGATCATGTTCACCGCGTCCTCCTCGGAGATGCCGCGGCTCAGGCAATAGAACAGCTGGTCGTCGCCGATCTTCGAGGTCGTGGCCTCGTGCTCGACGCTCGCGGTCGGCGTGCGCACTTCCATGTATGGGAACGTGTGCGCGCCGCACTTGTCGCCCATCAGCAGCGAGTCGCATTGCGTGAAGTTGCGCGCGTTCACCGCGCTCGGCAGCACTTTCACGAGGCCGCGGTAGCTGTTCTGGCCGTGGCCGGCGGAGATGCCCTTGGAGACGATCGTGCTGCGCGTGTTGCGGCCGATGTGGATCATCTTCGTGCCGGTGTCGGCCTGCTGGTAGTTGTTCGCGACCGCGACCGAGTAGAACTCGCCGACCGAGTTGTCGCCGGTGAGGATGCAGCTCGGGTATTTCCAGGTGATGGCCGAGCCGGTCTCGAGCTGGGTCCAGGAAATCTTCGAGTTGACGCCGCGGCACAGCCCGCGCTTGGTGACGAAATTGTAGACGCCGCCGCGACCGCTGGCGTCGCCCGGGTACCAAT
Source organism: Steroidobacteraceae bacterium (assembly GCA_036004505.1). GTDB lineage: Bacteria > Pseudomonadota > Gammaproteobacteria > Steroidobacterales > Steroidobacteraceae > Steroidobacter. Next base: position 840 of record DASYRK010000065.1, on the reverse strand, counting down.
TCTGGATGGTCGAATACTTGATCTCCGCGTCGTCGAGCGCGACGAGCTCGACCACCGCCGCGTGCAGCTGATTCTCGTCACGCATCGGCGCGGTGCAGCCTTCGAGATAGCTCACATAGGAGCCCTTGTCGGCGATGATGAGCGTGCGCTCGAACTGGCCGGTATTGCGCTCGTTGATGCGGAAATAGGTGGACAGCTCCATCGGACAGCGCACGCCCGCCGGCACGTAGACGAAGGAGCCGTCGGAAAACACCGCCGAGTTGAGCGTGGCGAAGAAATTGTCGGAAATCGGCACCACCGTGCCGAGATATTTCTTCACCAGGTCCGGGTGCTTCTGCAGCGCCTCGGAGATCGGCATGAACAGGACGCCGGCCTTGGCGAGCTCCTGCTGGAAGGTGGTCGCCACCGAGACCGAGTCGAACACGGCATCGACCGCCACACGGCCGTAGCCGTTTCCACTTTCCTCGCCCTCGGGCTGCTCGACGCGCTCCAATACCGCCACCTCGCGCAGCGGAATGCCGAGCTTCTCGTAAGTCTTGAGGATCTCGGGATCGATCTCGTCGAGCGACTTTGGGCCGTCCTTCTTCTTGGGCGCGGAGTAGTAGTAGAGGTCCTGGTAGTCGATGGGGGGATGGCTCACGCGCGCCCAGCTGGGCTCACGCATGGTGAGCCAGCGGCGATAGGCATCGAGCCGCCACGCGAGCATCCACTCGGGCTCGTTCTTCTTGGCCGAAATGAAGCGGACGATGTCTTCGGATAGGCCCTTGGGAGCCTTGTCGGATTCGATGTCCGTGACGAATCCGTACTTATACTGATCGACGTCGATACGGCGGACCTGAT
>DASYRK010000064.1:0-125230 GCA_036004505.1 Steroidobacteraceae bacterium | reverse complement strand
GCGCCAGAGCCGACGAAGAAATGACTAGTCTTTCTCGACCGTGAGCCCGGACGAGCTGCACGGCACGAACACGGGCGCCGTGCGCTGATCGAGCCGGATGGCGCACAGCCTCCCGCCCCACACACAGCCGGTGTCGATGCTCAGAACTCCGTCGCCGTCGTGGTAGCCCAGCGCGGACCAGTGACCGCAGACGATGTGCAGATCGCGCGAGCGCCGCTGCGGCGCGCGGAACCATGGCACCACGCTCTTCGGCGCTGAGTCGATCGTGCCCTTGTACTTCAGCTCCAGCGTCCCGTCGGTGCGGCAGAAGCGCAGCCGCGTCAGGCAGTTCGTGATGAAGCGCAGGCGGTCGAAGCCGCGCAGATCGTCCGACCAGCGGTTCGGTTTGTCGCCGTACATGTGCGTGAACAGCTCGATGCAGCGTTTGTCGTCGCGTAACGCCTGCTCAAGTTCGTGCGCACACGATTGCGCCGTCGCCAGGTTCCATTGCGGCGGCAACCCCGCGTGCACCATCGTGTAGCCGAGCTTTGCATCGTGATGCAGCAGCGGCAGCGAGCGCAGCCACTGCAACAGCTCGTCGCGATCGGGAGCGCTCAGGATCGGACCGAGAGTGTCCTGCGGCTTGAGCTTTTCGCCGGGCGCGAGCGCCGCCGCGAGCAGATGCAGATCGTGATTGCCCAGCACGGTGATCGCGGCCGCGCCGAGGCGCTTGACGAGTCGCAGCACGTCGAGTGAGCGTGGACCGCGATTGACGAGATCGCCGGTGAGCCACAGGCGGTCGCGCGCAGGATCGAAACGCAGCTGTGCGAGCAGCGCCTCGAACTCGTCGCAGCAACCCTGGATGTCGCCGATGGCGTAGGTGGCCATGGAGAGCGGATGCGATGCCGCTTCTTCTAGTGCAGCAGCCCCGGCATCGCGAGCGTGAAGGGCGCGATCGGCGCGTCGAAGTGGGCGCCGTCGTCCGCGAGCATCTGATAGCTGCCCTGCATGGCGCCGACCGGAGTTTCGAGCACGGCGCCGCTGGAGTAGCGGAAGCCCTGGCCGGGCAGCAGGTACGGCTGCTCGCCGACCACGCCTTCGCCGCGGACTTCCTTGACCTTGCCGTTCGCGTCGGTAATCACCCAGTGCCGCGTGAGCAGGCGCGCCGGCACCTGGCCTTCGTTGCGGATCGTGATCGTGTAGGAAAAGGCGTAGTGGCCTTCCTCGGGTTTCGATTGCTCGCCGACGTAATTGGCGCTGACGTCGACCCGGATCTTGTGCGCGCGTGCGACCCCGGCCGTCGCCTGCGCCGCGCCGTCGGTCGCGGTCGCCGTTTCCCCGCCGTTCTTTTCAGTTCTTTCGCTCATGGCAGTCGGCAGTAATGGTTGCGCGGATTCTAGCAGCCTCGCGCCTCAGCGCTTTCCTGAAAAAATGCCAGCCGGGCGTAAAGCCGGCTGACGCCCGCAGTCGTCCCCCCGTGGACATAAGCGGGGGGCCTCAGTGCAGCCGGACGGCGAGCACGTCGCACGGCGCCGCGTGCAGGATCGTGTCCTCGGTAAAGTTGAGCAGGATCGCCAGGCCGTGGCGCTCGCGGCTGCCGAGCACGATCAGGTTGGCGCCGAGCCGCTGCGCGGTGCGGATGATCTCGGTCTTGATGCCGCCGGTCTCGACCAGCTGACGCGAGTCGTTCAGCCCCAGCTTCGCGGCGAGCTCGGCGAGGCGCTTGCGCGCGCGCTCGACCAGCTCGCTCTCGATCTGCACCGTCGGCAGCAGCGCCTCGCCCATCGGCTCGACCGGCACGTACTCGACGACGTGCAGCAGCGTGATCTCCGAGCGGTAACAGGCGGCGATGGTTTTCGCCTGCTCGCCGACGACCTGGCTGTCGTCGGACAGGTCCACGACGAGCAGAATTTTCTTGTAGTCGGGCATCGCGCGCTCCATGGAAGCCGATGCAAGGCGGTGCGCATAGTGCGAACGCACTGCAGCCGAAGTCAATACTGGCTGCAGTTGCTACACGCTGGACTTGCGAGCCAGCTGCGCGGCCAGCGCCGCGAAGCCTGCCGCCGGCACGGTTTCCGCGCGCGCTCCGGGATCGATGCCCGCGGCGCGGATGTCCTCCTGGCTCAGGATCGCTTTCAGTGCATTGCGCAAGGTCTTGCGTCGTTGCGAGAAAGCCGCGGCGACGACGTTGGCGTAGCAGCGCGGTTGCTCGATGCGCAGCGGCTCGTCGTGCGGAGCGAGCCGCACGAACGTCGACGTGACGCGCGGGGGCGGCCGGAATGCGCCGGGGCCGATGTCGAACAGCGGCTCGACCCGCAGCCACGGCGCGAGCATGACGGTGAGACGACCGTAGTGCTCGGTGTCCGGCGCCGCGGCCATGCGCTCGACGACTTCCTTCTGCAGCATGAAGTGCATGTCGCGGACGTGCTGGCGCTGCTCGATCATCCGGAACAGCAGCGGCGTCGAAATGTTGTACGGCAGGTTGCCGACCACGCGCAGGCGGTGACCGTCGTCCAGCCCTGCGAGATCGAACTCCAGCGCGTCCGCTTCGTGAAGGTGGAGGGAGGCGCTCTCGGCGGTGACTGCGCGCAGGTGACGGATCGCGTCGCGATCGACCTCGATCGCGTGCAGCTCGGGAACGCGCGCCAGCAATGGCAGCGTGATTGCGCCAAGGCCGGGGCCGATCTCGACCAGCCGCTCGCCGGGACGCGGATCGATTGCGGCCACGATGCGGGCGATCACGCCGGGATCGTGCAGGAAGTGCTGGCCGAAGCGTTTGCGCGCAACGTGCATCAGGCGCGAGCGGACGCCAACTGCAGCGCGAGGTCAATAGCAGCCGCGAGGCTGCCCGAATCGGCTTTGCCGGTTCCGGCGAGCGAAAGCGCGGTGCCGTGATCGACGGACGTGCGGATGATCGGCAGGCCGAGCGTCACGTTCACGGCGCTCTCGAAGCCCGCGTATTTGATCACCGGCAGGCCCTGGTCGTGATACATCGCCAGCACAGCGTCCGCCTGCTGCAGCATCTGCACGGTAAAGGCGGTATCGGCAGGCACCGGGCCAGTCAGCTGCATGCCGGTCTGGCGCAAGGCGTCGAGCGCCGGCGCGATGACTTCGATCTCCTCGCGGCCGAGGTGGCCGGACTCACCGGCGTGCGGATTGAGCCCGCAGACGAGGATGCGCGGCGCCGCGATTGCGAATCTGCTGCGCAGATCGCCGTCGACGATGCGCAGCACTCGCTGCAAAAGATCGCCGGTGATGGCAGCGCTGACGTCCTTCAGCGGCAGATGCGTCGTCGCGAGGGCAACGCGCAGCGAGCCGTTCGCCAGCATCATGACCGGATGCGCTGCGCCAGTGCGTTCCGCCAGGTATTCGGTGTGGCCTGAGAATGGGACGCCGGCATCGTTGATCACGCTTTTCTGCACCGGAGCCGTGACCATCGCGGCGAACTCGCCGGATATGCAGCCGTCGACTGCGCGATCGAGCAGCGTCAGAACGTGACGCGCATTGGCGCGATCGAGCTGGCCGGGTCGAACGGCGGCCGCGACCGGAACGTGCAGAACACGCAGCGTGCCTGCGCGATGCGGGGCCGACTCAGCGCCGCGCGAGTAGGGGAGAAGCGAGAGAGATTTGCCCAGCTGTTGTGCGCGCGACTGCAACACCTGCATGTCGCCGGCAATCACGAGATCGCACGGCCATGCGCGGCTCGCAATGTCGATACAGAGGTCCGGCCCGATGCCAGCCGGCTCGCCGCTGGTCAGGATGAGCCGGGGCGACGGCATTACATCCTGTATTCCACGAAGGCCTCGTCGCGCAGGCGACGCAGCCACAGCTCCGTTTCTTCTTCCGCTTTGGCTTCACGCAGCTGTGCGTAGGCGTGCTGGGTGCGCACGTCTTCGGTCGCGTCGTGGTCGCGCCGGCCGAGCAGCTGCACGATGTGCCAGCCGTACTGCGTCTTGAAGGGCTTGGAGATCTCGTTCTCCTTCAGCCCCTGGATGACCTGCTCGAACTGCGGCACGAACGAGCCCGGACCGGTCCAGCCCAGGTCGCCGCCGTCGGCGGCGGAGCCCGGATCCTGCGACGAGACCGCGGCGATCGCCGCGAAATCCTCGCCGCCGTTCAGGATGCGGTCGCGAATGCCGTTGAGCTTCTGCTCGATCGTCTGATCGTCCTCGAGCTCGGTGGTCCGCAGCAGGATGTGACGAGTGTGCACCTGCGCGATCACGGACTGCTGCACGCCGCCACGCAGGTCGTTCAGGCGGAACAAGTGGAAACCGCTCGGCGTGCGGATCGGTTCGGAAACGTCGCCGACTTTCATCTTCGCAATGCCGTCCGCGACGATCGACGGCAGCTGCGGGCCGCGGCGCCAGCCGAGCGCGCCGCCTTCGATGTTCGTGCTGCTCTCCGAGTACGCGACGGCGAGCTGCGCAAAATCTTCGCCGCCCTTCGCCTTGTCGTAGACCTCGCGAGCGCGCGCCTCGCGCGCCTCGATCTGCTCCGGCGACGCAGTCACGGGCACGGAAATCAGGATGTGCGAGATGTTGTACTCGGAGTTCTGGTCCGGTGCGTTCGCCTGGCGCGCCTTGAACTGCTCCAGCTCGCGCGGCGAGATGTTGATGCGCGCGATGACGTCGCGCTGGCGCAGCAGCTGCAGCTTGAGCTGCTTGCGGATCTCGTCGCGGAAGTCGCGATAGTCGATGCCCTGCTGCGCGAGCGCCGCCGGCAGGTCGGGGAACTGGATGTTGTTGCGCTTGGCGACGTCGTCGAGCGCGCCGTTCAGCATTTCTTCGGAGACCTCGACCCCGAGGCGGTCGGCGCGCTGGATCTGGATCTCCTCGACGATCAGGCGTTCGAGGATCTGCTTGCGCAGCACGTTGCGCGGCGGCAGCTCGGTCTTCTGCTGGCGCAGGCGCTGGATCACCTCGTCGGTCTGCGCATCGAGCTGGCTGACGAGCACGACCCCGTCGTTGACCACCGCGGCAATGCGGTCGAGCAGCTCGCCGCTGCTGGAGAGCTCGCGGGTCTGCGCGAACGCCGTGCCGGCGGCGAGCGCGAGCAACGAGGCCAAAACGAAAATGCGGGCGCGTTGGAGCATCGGGAGTTTCTGGCGTGAATTGAGCGTGCGGGTCAGCGGGCAGGTCAACGTTCTGGCGGGCTCGACGAGTATCCCCGAATCGCTCGTTCCAGAAAAGCGTCGGCGCCCACTCCGACACTCGACAGGCCGTTTAGTTCAAGCTGCAGCAGGAAGCTGGTGTCGGTGTCGCCGGTCCGGTCGCTCACGTAGCGGCGCGCGACCGCGCGGATCCGCCAGCAGCAGGAGCGGTACTCGAAGCCGGCGAACTGGTCGAGCGTGGTCTCGTCCTCGAGCGAGTACACCATCCGCGCGTAGGCGCTCCACTTGTCGCCGATGGGCCAGGCCACCGAGCCGTCCACCTGCTCGATGCCGCTGCGCCGGAAGCGATAGCCGAGATTGACCACCCGGTCGTACTCGGGCTTGTACTGCACCCGCACGTCGCCCTTTTCCGAGCGCGTCTGGCCGGGGTCCCACTGCACGCCCATCCCGATGTTCCAGTCGCGATACGCCGTGACGTCGAGCTCCGCGATGATGTCGGAATACTCGGGGTCCTCGAGCACCTCGCCCGGCAGCGCGATACGCGGCTCGTCGAAGTAGTACGCCTGGCCGACCGTGCCGGAGATGAACTGCTTGCCGTCCTGCGCGTCGATCAGTCGCGAGGTCACGCCGATGCTGACCTGGTTCGCGTCGCTCAGCCGGTCGGCGCCGACGTAGCGGTTGGTGCGAAACAGCTGCACGAGGTTGAGATCCGCGGGCGCGGTGTCGAAGACCGGCAGGTTGTCCTGGTTGCGATAGGGCACGTACAGGTACATGAAGCGCGGCTCGAGTGTCAGCAAACGCTGGCCGCGCGAGCCCGACGGACGCTCGAAGATCAGGCCGCCGTCGACGCTCAGGACCGGGGCGGAGCGGGTCGGCGAATCGTCGGTGCCGGGCAGCACCGCGTCGTCGAGGCGATACGCGGTGTAACGCCAGCTCGCCGCGGGCTCGAGGTAAACGCCGGCGCCGCGCAACGGCCAGCGGATCTCGGGCGCGATGTCCGTGCGCCAGCCGGTGGCGACGCGATCGTCGTAGTTGTGCGCGAAGTTGTCGACCTCCAGGTCCATGCCGAGCTCGAGCCCGGCCAGCTGGTCGGGAGAGTCCGCGTGCACGGCGAGCGCCGGCAACAGCGTATGCGGGCGCAGCTCCGGCGCAATGCCGGCGTCATCGATCGTCTGGAAGTTCTGCGCGCGCAGCACCGCGAGCCAGTGCTGCGTGAGATAGGTGAGGCTGGCCGAGCGCTCCAGGTAGCTGATGCTCGTACCCTCGGGCCCGAGGCCGAAATCCTCGAACCACGCGCTGTCGCTGACGTTCGCGGCGTCGACGTCGAGCCGCAGCGTCTGCGTGAAATCGGAGCGATCCGTGAAGCGCAGGTAGCTGCGCGAGTCGCCGAACTCCGCGTCGTCGGGCAGGTACTCGGTTTCGAGCGTGCCGCGGCCGAAATCATTCAGGTAGCGGAACTCGGTGTCGAGCTTGCTGCCGCGCTTGGAGAAATACGTCGGCGCGAAGGTCGCGTCGTAGTTCGGCGCGATGTTCCAGTACCACGGAATCGCGAGCGACGTGCCGCTGCGCGTCGAGGTGCCGAGCGTCGGGAACAGGAAACCGGACTTGCGCTGGTTGCCGACCGGGAACGACAGGAACGGCGCGTAGAGGATCGGCACGCCCTTGAAGTCGAGGCGCACGCCGCGGCCAAAGCCGATGCCGGCGCGCTGGCGGATGTCGATGTCGCTGGCGCGCAGCACCCAGTCTTCTTCGCCGGCCGGGCACGTCGTGTAGCGCACGTTGTCGAGCTTGAGCTGGTTGTCGCGCGTGACCTGGATGCGGTCGGCGGAGCCGCGGGCGTTGCGATCGGTGAGCTCGAACTGCGCGCCTTCGAAGGTCGCGCCGCCGGCCTGGTCGACCTCCGCCGAGGTGCCGCTCACCTTCATGTCCGGATCGGTGTATTCGACCTCGTCATCGACGCTGAAGCTCTGCGTCTTGCTGTCATAGCGGGCGTTGCTCGTCTTGATCGTGCGGTCGCCTTGCCGGATCAGCACGTCGCCATTGAGCAGCCACTCGCCATCGCGCGTCGCTTCGAGACCGTCGGCCGTGTACTCGATCGGCGCGTCGCCGAGGTCCGCAGCGGGCTTTTTGGCAGGCGAGGGATGCGATGTGCCGGTCGCCTTCGTCGGCGCCGGACATTCCTCCGCTGCATTGGCGCTCAGCGCGATGCATGCTGCGACGGCCGCCATCAGCCGTGCGCTGCGTGCTTTTTCCGGAGCCGGTGCGTGCATCGGCTGCGATTATAATGAGCGCTTGTGCCCGTGATGGGCCCATTTGCTGAACACTACGGATCTCAACGTGTCATCTTCCTCTCACGGCGCACCGGCGCGCGACCTGCGGCTCGAACAACTCGAACAATGGCTCGCGAAGCTGTTCGGGACGCGCGACTTCCAGGTGACGACGGCTTCCGCGGACGCGAGCTTCCGCCGCTACTTTCGTGTCACACGCGGCAGCGACAGCTGGATCGCGATGGATGCGCCGCCCGACAAGGAGGACATGGAGCCGTACATCCGGATCGCCGCGATGCTCGTCGACGTCGGCGTGAATGCCCCGCGCGTGCTCGAGCGCAACCACGAGGAGGGCTTTCTGCTCAATTCCGATCTCGGCTCGCAGACGTACCTGATGGAGCTGGACCAGCAGGGCGATGCTGGCCGGCTGTACGCGGACGCCATCGACGCGCTGGTGCGCATCCAGTCGCGCGGCGGAGCGCATGCGGCGCAACTGCCGCCCTATGACGATGCCCTGCTGCGCCGGGAAATGGGACTGTTTCCGCAATGGTTCTGCGGCCGGCATCTCGGCCTCGCGCTCGCGGGCGACGACGAGACCGCGCTCGCGGACGTGTTCGACACGTTGAGCGCCGCAGCGCTGCAGCAGCCGCGCGTCTTCGTCCATCGCGACTACCACTCGCGCAATCTCATGGTCGGCGACGGTGCGCGGCACGGCGAGAATCCCGGCATCCTCGACTTCCAGGATGCGGTCTGCGGACCGGTCACGTACGACCTCGTCTCGTTGCTGCGTGACTGCTATGTCGCGTGGCCGGCGGACGCAGTGCGAACGTGGGCTTTGCAGTTTCGTGCTGCTGCCCGGCAAGCGGGCGTCGACGAGGGCGCGAGCGAGGGCGAGTTCCTGCGCTGGTTCGACCTGATGGGCGTGCAGCGTCATCTCAAGGCGATCGGCATCTTCGCGCGCCTGTGGCATCGGGACGGCAAGCCCGGCTATCTGAACGACATCCCGCGCACGCTGAACTACGTGCGCACCGTGAGCGGCAGCTATCGCGAGCTGCAGTTCCTGCGGTCCTTCATCGACAGGCAAGTCCTGCCTGCGCTCGAAACCCTTCGCGCGCGGAGCTGAAATGCGCGCCATGATCCTGGCTGCCGGCCGCGGGGAGCGCATGCGCCCGCTGACCGATGCACGCCCGAAGCCGCTGCTGGAAGTCGGCGGCAAGCCGCTGATCCAGTACCACCTGGAAGCGCTGGCGCGGGCCGGCATCAAGGACGTCGTGATCAATCTCGCCTGGCAGGGCGAGATCGTCCGCCATGCGCTCGGGGATGGCGAGCGCTTCGGGGTGCGCATTTGTTACAGCGAGGAGCCGGAGGGTGCGCTGGAAACGGGTGGGGGCATTCTTGCGGCGCTGCCGCTGCTCGGCCCAGGTCCGTTCCTGGCGATCAGCGGTGACGTGTGGACCGATTTTCCGCTGCAGTCGCTGGCCCGGCGGCTCGCGAGCGGCGACGTTGCGCATTTCGTGCTCGTGCCCAACCCGGAGTTTCATGCGCAGGGCGATTTCGGCCTGGACGGCGGCCGGTTGCTGGACCGCGCGCCCCGCTACACATACGCCAACATCGCCGTGCTGTGCGCTGAATTCTTTGCCGATCGTCAGCCCGGGCGGTTTCCGCTGGCGCCGCTGATGTTCGAATGGATCCGCCGGGGCCGGGTCAGCGGTGAGCTCTACCGCGGACGGTGGCACAATGTAGGTACGCCTATGCAACTCACGCAGCTGGATACGCAGCTGCGCGCGGGCGGCGGCTGATCGTGTTCAAGGTCGGGTGTTTTTTGCAGCTGTATGCAGCGCACAGCATGCGAGAGGTCGCACAGAGCGTTGCACAGGGTGAGTACGTTCTGTCGCGGTGCTTGCCTTCCTCGTCGAAACTTTATACCTTGCGCGGCGTTTCTGCGGTCTACGATGACTGTAACGTCAATCCGGAATTTACGGAATACTCCTCCTGGCGTTACTCGTTCGGCCCGGGGAAACGGGGGTTGTATGCCGCTATGAGCATACTCAATCGAACGAACACAAGCGGTTGCGCACTAAAGTCTGCGGGGCTGAGCTGATCCCTGCGTTTACCTTAGTTAGTTGAACTGTTCGCGAGCTGCACAGAATGCCTTACGCACCAGCACAAGATAGTACGTTTTTGACGCGTCGCGGCCTGGTCTTCTTCCTGATCGTGGCGCTCCACCTCGGGATGTATTACGTGCTCAACTCGGGCTTGTCGAAGCACCTGGTCGACGTGGTCCTGGGTCCGATCGAGACCCGCATGATCGAAGAGGCGCCCAAGACCGACGAGCCGCCGCCGCCCCCGCCGCCGAAGATCGAGACCCCGCCGCCGTTCGTGCCGCCGCCCGAAGTGGCCATCGAGTTGCCGGCCGAGACCAGCTCGACGGCGATCCAGACCGTCACCAATGTGCGGCCGACCGCGCCGCCGCCGCCGGTTCCGCAGGCCGCGGCCGTCCCGCGCACTGCGCCGAAGTCCGACTCGCGCCGGCCGCTGTCGCAGCCCGAATATCCGCCTTCGTCGCGTCGCGCCGGTGAAGCCGGCACTGTGATCCTCGAGGTCTACGTGCTCGAGAACGGTCGCGTCGGCGAGGCTCGTGTGAAACAGTCCAGCGGATTCCCGCGTCTGGACGAAGCCGCGGTGAGAGAAGTCAAGCGCTCGTGGCGCTTGGTGCCTGGCACCGAGAACGGCAAACCGGTGCCGATGTGGGGGCAGTTCGCCGTCACATTCAAACTGACGGACTGACCCAGCCCGACGGTAAGTCCGAACTCGACCCACTGACCCAGGTCATAGCTTTAACAGTAGAGGATTGCGCTCCCATGGCCGACCAAAACCAAGTCATGACAGAAAACCCGTTTGGCATCCAGCAGATGCTAGCCCAGGGCGGTGTGGTGGCGAAGTCCACCTTCGCGGTCCTGGTCATCATGTCCTTCGCCTCCTGGTACGTCATGCTGACCAAGCTGTGGGACCAGCGACGCATCCGCAAGGCGTACAAGGAAGTGGAGAAGGGCTTCTGGACCGCGGGTAACCTGCGCGACGGCATCGCCAAGCTGACCGGCAAGGACAACGCCTTCAAGATGATTGCCGAGGACGGCATCCGCGCCGCCCAGCATCACGAGGGTCGGCTCACCGACCAGATCCCGCTGCACGAGTGGATCACCGTGTCGCTGCACCGCTCGGTCGACAGCATCTCGAATCGTCTGCAGGGCGGCATGGCTGTGCTCGCGACGACCGGCTCGACCGCTCCGTTCATCGGACTGTTCGGCACGGTCTGGGGCATCTACAACGCTCTGATCGCGATCAGCCTCGCCGGCCAGGCGAGCCTCGACAAGACCGCGGGTCCGATCGGCGAAGCGCTGATCATGACCGCCATCGGTCTGTTCGTCGCCGTGCCGGCCGTCATGGGCTACAACTGGCTGCTGCGTCGCAATAAGGACATCATCGAGAAGCTGCGCTACTTCGCGGCCGACCTGCACTCGTACCTCGTGAGCGGTGCGCGCGTCGACAGCGGCGCTCCGGCAGCGGCGCGTCCGGCACCCGGCGCGGCGGTCCGCAAGTAAGCGCGCAAGCGCGCTCACCGGAGCCGAGCAATGACTTCTTACGCAGCCATGAACGCGCCGCCCGCCGAGGAAGACGAGCGGGCGATGTCCGAGATCAACACGACGCCGCTGGTCGACGTCATGCTGGTGCTGCTGATCGTGTTCATGATCACGATTCCCGTGATCACGCACACCGTCCCGGTCGAGCTGCCGCACGTGCGGAACCTCGCGACGCAGACCAAGCCGGAGAACGTCAACATCTCGATCAACCGCGACGGCCAGATCTACTGGAACCTGAGCGTGGTCGATACCAACCAGCTCCTGGAACGTCTGAAGAGCGCTGCCGTTCAGAAGCCGCAGCCTGAAGTGCACGTGCGCGCGGACCAGATGACGCGCTACGAGTACGTCGGCCGCGTGATCCTGACCGCGCAGCGCGCCGGCATCCAGAAGGTGGGCTTCATTACGGAGCCCGGGCCGACGGGCAGTCAGTACTAGTCTGCAAGGGTAATTCGATATGGCGATGAGCGTAGGCGGGGGCGGCGAAGACGAACCCATGATGGATATCAATACGACGCCGCTGATCGACGTCATGTTGGTGCTCCTGATCATGTTCATCATCACGCTGCCGGTGATGACGCACGCGGTGAAGCTCGACATGCCGCAGTCGAGAAACTCGCCGCCGCCGCCGGTCGTGGTCGAGCCGATCCAACTCGAGATCGACTGGGACGGCACGGTGATCTGGAACGGCACGCCAGTGCAGCTGGGCGCGCTCGAAGGCTACTTCAGAGTCGAAGCGGCGAAGAATCCCCAGCCAGAAGTGCACGTCCGCCCGAATCGCCGCGCGAATTACGACACCGTGGCCAAGGTGCTGGCGCTCGCCCAGCGCAACGGCATGCAGCGCATCGGGTTCGTCGGCAACGAACAATTCATGGATTGACGCTGCGCGGGTGATCCCAGGACCGGCCGGTTGTATGCTGACGGCATGTAAGAACGTGCCGTCGTCGGTCCGGGCTGCCTTGCAGTAGTCAGCGCCCGTTCACCGGGGTATTGAACAATAGGCGCGTGTGGTCAGTTTCAACGCTTATGTTGTTGGCTGTAGCAGGAATCATCATGACTCGAGCAAGAAGTATCGCTTTGGCGCTGACGCTTGCGATGGGCGCCGTTTCGGGACCCGCCCTGGTGTCGACCGCGCAGGCTGCCGAGCCCGCCGGCAAGGTGACGACCAAGGCCGTCGCCGAACCGTTGAAGAAAGCGCAGGAGGCGATGAAGAACAAGCAGTGGGACGCTGCGCTGGCCGCGATCAAGCAGGCCCAGGCGTCGGAGAAGAAGACGCCGTTCGAGGCCTACCAGATCGATGAATTCCTCGGCTACGTGATGATCCAGCAGAAGAAGTTCGGCGAAGCCGCGCCGGTCTTCGAGCGCATGATCAACTCGGGCTTCCTGCCGCCGGAGCAGGTCGACGACCGCACCAAGACCGTCGCGCAGCTGTACTTCCAGGTGAAGGATTACAAGAAGTCCGCCGAGTGGGCCAAGAAGTGGCTCGACAAGCATCCCGGTAACGAAGAGATGGGCGTGCTGCTCGGCCAGTCGTACTACGTGATGAACGACTACAAGAACGCCGCCGCCACCATGGGCAGCGTCGTCACCAACGCCGAGAAGGGCGGCCGCACTCCGCAGGAGAACTGGCTGCAGATCGTGCTGAGCTCGCACTTCAAGCTCGACAACAAGGACGGCATCGCGGACGCGCTGAAGAGGCTCGTGCGCTACTACCCGAAGCCCGACTACTGGGAGAACCTGCTCGACATCTATCGGCGCAAAGACACCAGCGATCGCGTGTCGCTCGGCTACTACCGGCTGATGAACGATACCGGCACGCTGAAGCAGGCCGATGATTATGTCGAGATGGCGCAGCTCGCGCTCGACGCGGGCGTTCCGGGCGAAGCCGAAGCCATGGTCGAGAAAGGTGTGCAGGCCGGCATCCTGAAGAACGACAACAAGACGACGCAGGATCGCTATAACCGTCTGCTGGCCAGCGCCAAGAAAGCCGCGGCCAGTGACAAACCGCAGCTCGCGCAGCTGGCCAAGGAAGCGGAGAAGGCGACCTCGGGCCAGGCGTTCGTCGGCCTCGGCCAGGCGTATCTCAGCTACGGCATGTACGACGAGGCGATCGAGGCGCTGAAGAAGGGCATCGCCAAGGGCGGCGCGACCGATATGGACGAAGCGCAGATCAGCCTAGGCATTGCGTACCTGCGCAAGGGTCAGAAAGACCAGGCCCGCCAGGCGTTCAAGGCCGTGAAGGGCGAGTCGAAGTGGCACGATCTCGCCGAGCTCTGGGACGTTCGCTCCCAGGCCGCGTGATCGGCGCGCCGCTCACGGCGCAACGAAGGTCGAATGTGAAGCCCGGCTGACGCCGGGCTTCGCTTTTTCGACAGGCAATCGGACCGGGTTAGAATGCATCCAGTGAGCGATTTCAAAGGCATTCCAGTCGTCCCCGCCGCCGAGGCGAAGCCTCGCAGCGGCGACAAGTACCGCACTCCCCAGGGCTTCACGGCGATCAAGGACGGCATCAAGGCCGCGGCCGCCGCGAGCCCGTTGACGGTCGGTCGTAAGCCACAGTGGCTGCGTGCGCCCATGCCGGCCGGCAAGGCGTTCGACGCTGTGCGCTCCACCGTGCGCGAGCACCGTCTTGCCACCGTGTGCGAAGAAGCCAAGTGCCCGAACATCGGCGAGTGCTGGAATGCTGGCACCGCGACGCTGATGTTGATGGGCGCGGTATGCACGCGCGCCTGCCGCTTCTGCGCTGTCGACACCGGCAATCCGCATGGCTGGCTCGATACCGACGAGCCCGCGAACAGCGCACGGACCGTGCAGCTGATGCGATTGAAGTACGTCGTGCTGACCTCCGTGAATCGCGACGATCTTCCCGACGGCGGCGCGAGTCACTTCGCCGCGTGCGTGCGCGAGATCAAGAAGCTGAATCCCGCAACCGCAGTCGAAGCGCTGACGCCTGACTTCCAGGGCGTACTTCCAGACGTCGAAACCGTCGTCGACAGCGGCCTCGACGTGTTCGCGCAGAACGTCGAGACGGTGCGGCGTCTCACGCATCCGGTGCGCGATCCGCGCGCCGGTTACGAGCAGACGTTGCAGGTGCTCGCGCACGCGAAGCGCTTCCGTCCCAACGTCCTCACCAAGACCAGCCTGATGCTCGGGCTCGGCGAGACCGACGAGGAAATCGCCGCGACGATGGACGATCTGCGCGCCGCCGGCGTCGACCTGCTGACACTCGGCCAGTATCTGCGTCCGACCGCGAACCATTTGCCGATCGAGCGCTGGGTCACGCCGGAAGAGTTCGAGCGGTACCGGGAATCGGCGCTTGCCAAAGGCTTCCTCGAATGTGTCGCAGGGCCGCTGGTGCGGTCGAGTTATCGCGCCGAGCGCGCGCTCGAGCGCAACAACGCGGGGCTGGGGAAGCCAACAGCCGTCACAGGCTGAGCCCATGGTCGCAGACCTTCAGCCGTCATTCGCCGCCGCCGGCGCGCCGCTCCTTCGCTGGCTCGGCCGCGCCGAGTACGAGCCGACGTGGCGCGCGATGCAGTCGTTCACCGAGCAGCGCGGCCCGCAGACCCGCGACGAGATCTGGTTCCTCGAGCATCCGCCCGTCTTCACGCTCGGCATGAATGCAGCGCGCGAGCACGTGCTCGCTCCGGGCGACATCCCGCTCGTGCAGATCGATCGCGGCGGGCAGGTCACCTATCACGGTCCGGGACAACTCGTGGTCTATCCGCTGCTCGACGTGCGCCGCCATGCGCTCGGCGTGCGCCAGCTGGTCATGGCGCTGGAGAACGCGATCATCGCGTTGCTCGCATCGTGGAACATCGCCGCGACGGCTAAGCGCGACGCGCCCGGCATCTACGTCGACGGCCGCAAGCTCGCGAGCATCGGGCTGCGGATCCGCCGCGGCTGCAGTTATCATGGCCTCGCGTTCAACGTCGCGATGGACCTGGAGCCGTTTCGCCGCATCAATCCGTGCGGCTATCGCGGGCTGGAAGTCACGGACCTGCGCACGCTCGGCGTCTCGCTCGAGCTGCACAGCGTTGCCGAGCTGCTGGCGCCGCATCTGCTGAGCGCGCTCGGCATGCCGGCCGACGCCACCTGGGTATAGTTTCACTCACGGGAGCTCGCATGCGCGCTGTCGTTCTGAGCAGTTATGGTCCGCCGTCGCAACTCAGCGTGCAGGAGATCCCGCCGCCGCAGCTGAAGCCCGGGCACGTGCGCATTGGCGTGCATGCGGTCGGCTTCGGGTTTCCGGATGCGCTGATGGTCGCCGGCAAATACCAGATCAAGCCGGAAGCGCCGTACACGCCGGGCAACGAGACCGCCGGCGTAGTGACCGAAGTCGCGCCGGATGTGCACTCGGTGAAGCCCGGCGCTCGCGTGCTGGCGATGGCCGGGCAGGGCGGCCTCGCAGAGCAATGCGTTGCGGCCGCCGAGTCGCTGATTCCGTTGCCGGACTCGATGAGCATGGCGGCCGCAGCCGGGTTCCTCGTCAACTACGGCACGACGTATCACGCGCTGGTGCAGCGCGCGAATCTCAAAGCCGGTGAAACGCTGCTCGTGCTCGGAGCGGCCGGTGGCGTTGGCCTGACTGCCGTCGAGATTGGCAAGGCGCTCGGCGCGCGCGTGCTCGCAGCGGCTAGCACCGACGAGAAGCTCGAGCTGGCGAAGCGTCACGGCGCGGACGCCGTGTTCAACTACACGCGCGACACGATCAAGGCCAAGGTGATGGAGTTCACCGGCGATCGCGGCATCGATGTCGCCTACGATCCGGTCGGCGCGGACTATGCCGAGCAGGTCGTGCGCAGCATGGCGTGGAACGGTCGCTACCTGGTCATCGGCTTCGCCGGCGGCAAGATTCCTGCGATCCCGTTGAATCTGCCGCTACTGAAAGGCTGCTCGCTGGTCGGCGTCTTCTGGGGCGCGCACACGCGGCGCGAGCCGCCGGTGCACGTTGCCAATCTCAAGGCGCTGTTCGAGCTGTTCGAGTCGGGGAAGATCCGCCCGCACGTCACACAGTACGAGGGCCTGGATCGCTATGCCGAAGCGCTCGACGTGCTCAACGGCCGCCGCTCGCAGGGCAAGGTCGTGATCCGCGTCGCCGCCGGCGAAGGGTAAGAGCCTACAGTACGACCAGCACTCGCTCGCAGGAAGTGAGCTCGCGATACAGCGCGTCGAGCTGCTCGCGACTGTGCGCGCGGAACGTGCACGTCAGGCTCAGGTAGCTCCCGTCGCGGCTCGGCCGCTCCTCGATTCCGCCGGGTTCGATGTCGCCCGCGTGCTTCTGCACGATGCCGAGCACGATGCTGCGGAAATCGTCGCTGCGCCGGCCCAGCACCTTGAGCGGGAAATCGCAGGGGAATTCGAACAGCGTCGCGTCGCCCATGCCGGGTTACAGTGCCGGCGTGCCCGCGAGGCGCTCGCGCAGCGCGTTGAACGCTTCGTTCATGCGCTTCCACAGCGGTCCGGGCTTGCCCGTGCCGACCGGACGGCCATCGATGCGGGTCACGGGCAGGACGTCGCGCGTCGCCGCCGACATCCACACCTCATCGGCGGCCCGCAGCTCATCGATGCCGATGCGGCGAATCGTGACCTGCATCGCGCCGTCCGCCAGCTCGAGTGCGACCTCGCGCGTCGTGCCCGGCAGGATGCGGTTGCTGTTCGGCGGCGTCGCGATCTTGCCGTCCTTGACGACGAAGATGCTCGTCGACGAGCCCTCCATCACGTCGCCATCGCGCACGATGATCGCTTCCTGCGCGCCAGCTTCCGCGGCGTGCTGCTTCATCAGCACGTTGGCGAGCAGCGCAGTGCTCTTGATGTCGCAGCGGCCCCAGCGAAAATCCTCGACCGTGATCGCCGACACTCCGGTTGCACGCAGCTCGTCCGTCAGCGGCGGCAACGGCGCCGCCATTGCGAACACGCCGGGAACGACCTGCGCAGGGAACGCGTGATTGCGGCCATACTCCATGCCGCGCGTCACCTGCACGTACACATACATCTCGCCGCCGCCGTTGCGCTCGATCAGGTCTTCCAGAATCTCCAGCCACTGCGCGTGCGTGTGCGGCGAGGGCAGGCCGATCTCCTTGAGGCTGCGCGCGAGCCGGTCGAAGTGCTCGCGAAAGCGGAACATGCGCCCGCGGAACACCGGCAGCACTTCGTAGACGCTGTCGCCGAACAGGAACGCGCGGTCGAGGGGCGAGACGCGCGCGTCGCGCAGCTTCTGGAACTCGCCGTTCAGATAGCAGATGGCAAGCGGCTCGGCCATGGTCAGTGCATCCAGAGTTTCACGTCGTCGATCATGCGGCTGAAGAAGCCGGCCTCGCCGACATCCTCCACGGCGTGCAGCGAGTACGTGCCGAGCGTCTTGTCGCCCAGCATTACGCGCAGCTTGCCGACCTCGTTCGCTCGCGCCAGCGGCGCCAACAGCGGCTCGGGTACATCGGCGGCGGCGCTCAGCGCGCCGTCCTGGCCGCGCGGCACGATCGCGTAGACGTCGTGTGTGACGCCGAGCTTCACCGTCTCGGCCGAGCCCTTCCAGATCGGCAGCGTCAGCACGGTCGCGTTCGCATCGTAGAGCTTGCGCGTCTGGTAGAAATTGAAGCCGTAGTTGAGCAGCGCCGCGCTCGCGTCCTCACGCGCCGAGATGCTCGGCGAGCCCATGACGACGGAGACCAGCCGCATGTCATTGCGCTTCGCCGAGGACACGAGGCAATAGCCAGCCGTGTCGGTGTGACCGGTCTTCAGGCCGTCGACCGTCGGATCGCGCTCGAGCAGGCCGTTGCGGTTCGGCTGCGTGATCTTGTTCCAGGTGAACGAGCGCTGCGAGTACCACTTGTAGTACTCGGGATAGTCGCGGATCAGCGCCGCCGCCAGCACGGCGATGTCACGCGCCGTGGTGTAGTGCTCGGGCGAAGGCATGCCGGGCGCGTTCTGGAAATGCGTGCTCGCGAGCCCGAGCCGCTGCGCATACTGATTCATGAGGTCGACGAAGACGGGCTCGCTGCCGGCGACGTGCTCGGCGAGCGCGACGGTCGCGTCGTTCCCGGACTGCACGATCAGCCCCTGGAGCAGGTTCTCGACACTCACCGTGGTGCCGACCTCGATGAACATGCGCGAGCCGTCCTGGTCGCGCGCATGTTTGCTGATGCGCACCTCGTCGGTCAGCTTGATACGTCCGTCCTTGAGCGCGTGAAAGATCGCGTAGGCGCTCATCAGCTTCGTCAGGCTCGCCGGCTCCAGCCGCTGGTCCGCGTTCGTCTCCGCGAGCACCTGGCCGCTGGTGAAATCCATCAGGTAGTAGCCGCGGGCATTGACCTGGGGCGCGGCGGGAATCGGCGGCGGTTTGAGCGCCGGCGTACCCGTGGCCGCGGCCGGCGCGACTCCGGCGACCGGCGCCGCAACGCTGCGTGTGCCCTGCGGCGTCGACGTGGAATCCGAGCAGGCAGTCAGGACCGCAACGCAGGCGGCGGCGAGCAGCAGGATCCGTTGGTGCATGAGTCTTCCCGGAAGGGCTGAGGTTGGAACGCCGCGGATTCTACCGAGCGCGGCGCAGGGAATGTAGGCGAATCATGGCAAATGTGGGCGCCTCGCGGGCACTCACTCCGGCGCGAGCTGCGCATCGCCGATGCCGAGCGCGCGCAAACGGGCCAGCACGCGGTCGAATTCGTTGACGCTCGGAATCGGTCCGACGCGCACGCGGTACAGCGTACGCCCGTTGACGGCGTCCTCGCGCACGAAGCTCTTGTCGATGCCCTGCACGCGCAGGCGTTCCAGCAGCCGCGTTGCGTTCTCCTGGGCGCCGAATGCGCCCGCCTGCACGTACAGTGCTTCGGGCGTCTGCGGCGGTACGGGCGGCTTGGTCTTCTGCTCGGGCGCCAGCGCGCGCACTTCGACGAATGTGGTCCCATCCTTCAGCATGTCGAGCCGGCTCGCGGCCGTGTAGGAAAGGTCGATGATGCGGCCGTCCTTGAACGGACCACGATCGTTCACACGTACGACCACGCTGCGGCCGTTGCGAAGGTTCGTGACCTGCACGTATGCGGGCAACGGCAGCGTCTTGTGCGCAGCCGACATGGCGTACATGTCGTAGCGTTCGCCGTTGGACGTCGTCGAGGCGTGAAAGCCCGGTCCGTACCACGACGCGACGCCGCGCTCGATGTAGCCCCCGGCTGTTTCGAGAACGAAATAGCGGCGTCCGAGCACGGTGTAGAACGGCGGATTGCCGCGAGCGGAGCGCGGCTCCACTTTCGGGATCGGCTCGGGAATCGCTGCGATGTCGCCCGGCGGCGGCAGTGACGGGAGCGGCGGCGTTTTGTACGCGGTCGTCGAGCAGCCCGCGAGGAGCAGGGCAACCAGAGTCAGGCTGAGACCTGACCTGCAGCGGAACCGCTCAGCGCGTCGCATCGCGCATGAAGTTCACGACGGCTTCGCCGAGGTCGTGTACGGCCATTGCGTACATCGGACTGCGGTTGTAGCGCGTGAGCGCGTAGAAGTTGCTGAAGCCGACGCGATAGACCGGGCCGTCCTTGCCTTGCGCGACGATCAGCAGCGCCGGAGCCGTTTCAGGCAGTGTGGTGTCGAAACGCACGCCCTTTTCGCGCAGCGACTGCACTGTTTCGTTGAGCTCGAGCTTCGACGTATCGAAGCGGCTCAGGTCGTCGCCGGGCAGCGTCGCGGTGACGACGACCGGCTCGCCTTCGCGCCAGCCGTGCACCAGCAGGTAGTTCGCAACCGAGCCGATCACGTCGTCCCAGCTGTTCCACAGGTCGCGCTTGCCGTTGCCGTCGCCATCGATTGCGAAATTGCGGTAGCTGGAGGACACGAACTGCGGCGCGCCCATCGCGCCAGCGTACGAGCCGAGCGCGGTCTTGGGATCGACCGACTCCTCGCGCGACAGCAACAGGAACTGCTGCAGCTCGCCGCGGAAGAATTCGCGGCGCGGCGGATAGTCGAACGCCAGTGTTGCGAGCGCATCGATCACGCGATAGCGGCCGGTGATGCGGCCGAACGAAGTCTCGACCCCGAGGATCCCGACCACGCTCGCAGCGACGTTCGGATCGGGGATGCGGCGCAGCGCCTCGCCGTGCGCCATCCAGAAGTCGGTGCCCTGCAGGATGCGTTTCTCGGTGAGGAAGCGCTCGCGATACTCGAACCACGGCACCACGCGCTCGGCCGGGCGGCTGATCGCGTCGAGGATCGGCTGCTTCGTTTCCGCCTGTGCGAGCAGCGCTTCGAGCTGCGCGCGCGGGAAGCCGAAGTCACGGCTCGTCTGGTCGATGAAGGCGCGCACGTCGGGACGCTTCACGTCGACGGCGGACGCGCTGGGAATCCAGGTCAGGCAGGCGAGGAGGGCGGCGGTGGAGGCTTGCAGCGAGTTATCAGTCATCACGATTCGATTGAGACGTGCAGATCAACGGCCGACGAGCTTCCGCTTCGCGCACAGCGACATGAGAATACCGAAACCGGCCATGAGGGTCACCATCGCGGTGCCGCCGTAACTGATGAATGGCAGCGGCACTCCGACGACCGGGAGCAGTCCGGTCACCATGCCGGTGTTCACGAACACGTACACGCAGAACGTCAGCGCGAGGCTGCCCGCAGCGAGCCGCGCGAACGTGTCCTGCGCGGTTGCGGCGAGATACAGCGCACGGCCGATCACGAACATGAACAGGCAGATCACCGTGACCAGCCCGATCAGTCCCCATTCTTCGCCGACGACGGCGAAGATGAAATCGGTGGAGCGCTCGGGCAGGAACTCGAGCTGCGCCTGGCTGCCGTTGAGATAGCCCTTGCCGAATACGCCGCCGGAGCCGATCGCGATCTGCGACTGGATGATGTGATAGCCGCTGCCGAGCGGGTCGCTCTGCGGATCGAGGAACGTCAGCACGCGCTGCCGCTGATAGTCGTGCAGCAGGTAGCTCCAGGCGACGTACCCGACCGGTATGAGCAAGCCGACCGCCGAGAGGATGTAACGCAGCTGCAGGCCCGCGAGCAGAATGACCATGCCGCCGGCGGCGGCGACCAGCAGCGCAGTGCCAAGGTCCGGCTGCTCGGCGATCAGCAGCGTCGGCACGGCAATCGCGACCGCGACGATCGCGATCGACAGGAAGCTCGGTGGCAATGGCCGCTCGTGCAGGAACCACGCGCAGGCGAGCGGCACCGCGAGCTTCATGATCTCGGAAGGCTGGAAGCGCACGACGCCGAGGTCGAGCCAGCGCTGCGCGCCCATCGACACGTCGCCGATGAACATCACGATGAACAGCAGCACCAGGCCGATGACGTAGGCCCACGGTGCGATCGTGCGGATCAGGCGCGGCGGAATCTGCGCGAGCATGATCATCGCGACCAGCCCGAGCGCGAATCGCAGCAGGTGCGCTTCGAGCATCGGCAAGCTCCGCCCCGACGCGCTGAACAGCACGATCGTGCCGACGCCGCTGACCAGGCACAGCGCGACGAACAGCGGGCCGTCCAGGTGCAGCGCGAGCAGCAGCTGCGCCGTGCCCGTCAGGGTGCGTTGAGTCCGCGAGGTTTCGAGGGTGTCGTAGCTCATGGTCGCTATTCAGTGTTCGTGGGCGTCGCCACCGGTGCCGCCGGCTTGCGCTTCGCTTCCTGCTCGTCCCATTGGTCGTCGGTCAGCAGATAGCGATCGAGGATGCGCCGTGCGATCGGCGCCGCGAACGCCGAACCGCCGCCGGGCGCGTTCTCGACGACCACGGCTACGGCAATCTTCGGCGACTCGAACGGCGCGAACGATACGAACAGGGCGTGATCGCGCAGGTGCTCTTCGAGTTCCTTGGCCTTGCGCATCTTCTCATTGATGCTGACGCTGAAGACCTGCGCCGTGCCGCTCTTGCCGGCCATCTGGTAAACCGGCGCAGGCGCCAGGTAAGAGCGCGCCGTGCCGTGCGGTGCGTTCACCACGTCGAACATGCCGCCCTGCGCGACCTCCCATTCGCCCGGATCGTTGACCTTCACCGGCGGCAGCGCCTCGGGCGTAATCTGCTTCACCTTGCCGGTCTGCACGTCGCGCACTGCGCGCACGAGGCGCGGCTTGAAGCGCTGCCCCTTGTTGGACAGCGCGGCAATCGCGTTCGCCAGCTGCAGCGGCGTCACCAGCATCTGGCCCTGGCCGATGCCGACGCTGATCGTGTCGCCGGGGAACCAGACCTGGAACTCCGGCTTCTTGTAGGCGCGCTTCTTCCACTCGGTCGAGGGCAGGATGCCGGAACGCTCGCCTTCGATGTCGATGCCCGTCGGCCTGCCGAGGCCGAACCTCCCCAACACGCCCGCCATACGATCGATACCCATCAGGCGCGCCATGTCGAAGAAGTAGACGTCGCAGGACGTCGCCAGCGCGCGACGCATGTCGACTGTGCCGTGACCGCCGGGCTTCCAGTCGCGGCGCGCGCGACCGTAGCCCGGCGCCGACCACATGCCGCGGCAGAAGCGCGTGTCGTGGGCCGTAACGACTCCGGATTCGAGTGCCGCGATTGCGAACAGCGGCTTCATGGTCGAGCCTGGTGGATACACGCCGCGCAGCGCGCGGTCGTACATCGGCCGGTCCGGATCCTCGGTGAGCGCGAGGTACTGCGGACGGCTCAGGCCGCGCGCGAACAGATTCGGATCGAAGGCCGGCGTGCTGACGAAGGCGAGGATGTCGCCGCTCGTGGGATCGATGGCAACAGCAGCGGCGCGCTGGCCGCGCAACGCTTCCTCAGCCACTTGCTGCACGCGCAGGTCGATCGTCAGGAACAGGTCGTTGCCCGCAATCGGCTCACGCCGATCGAGCTTGACCGCGTCTTTGCCGATGCGCTCGACGGTGCGGCCCTGCGCATTGACGAGCAGCTGTTGCACGCCGGCGTGCCCATGCAGCTCGCGTTCGTAGGCTTTCTCGACGCCGCTCTTGCCCGTCAACGTCGTGCCCGCGTACTCCGTGAGGTCGAGCGCCTTCTCGTCTTCCTCGCTGATCGCGCCGACGTAGCCGATCGCGTGCACGCTGCTCGCGCCGAGCGGGTAATAGCGCGTCAGACGCGGCCGGATTTCGACACCCCGAAACTGATAGCGCCGCGCGGCGAAGCGCGCGAGCTCCTCGTCCGTCAGCTGCAGCTTCACCGGAACGGCTTCGAAGCTGCGCCGGCTGCGAATGTCTTTCTTCAGGCTCGGGAAGTCCGCGTTGTCGAGCAGGCCGAGGTGCGCCAGGCCGACGAGCGTCGCGTCGATGTCGGTGACCTGCTCTCGCGTCAGCTCCAGCTGGTAGGAAGGCGCGTTGGTCGCGAGCGGCAGGCCGTTGCGGTCGAGGATCAGCCCGCGGTTCGGCGGGACCGGCTCGATCTTGATGCGGTTGCCTTGCGACAGCTCCGCGAAATAGTCGTACTGGACGACCTGCAGCCACACCAGCCGCGCGATGACCGAGCCGAGCGCGATCACCATGATCACGGCAGCCGCGATCGCACGGCCCTCGAACAGCCGCTGTTCGGCGTGGTGGTCCTTGATGCGGACGAAGCGGCTCATCGGTTCCGCCGGTTCCAGGTATCGAGGATCCCGACGACCACCGGCCACAGCAGCGTGCTCGTGAGCACCGGGATCCAGCGCGCCCAGGTCGTGACCGGATAGCCGAGCACGCCGTCGGTGTACCAGACGAGGACCTCGTAGACGAGCAGCAGGATCAGCACCGTCATGGTCTGCTGCGACAACGGGAAGATGCGGATCCGCAGCTGGAACTTGTGCGTCAGGAAGCTCACGACCAGGAAGGCGAGGGCGTGCTGGCCGAGCGTGGTGCCTTTCAACAGGTCGATCGCCATTCCGCACAGCCAGGCGAACATCATGCCGGCGATGCGGGGTGCGCTCAGCGACCAGTAGATCACCAGCAGCAGCAGCAGATACGGCCGTGCGATGTCCATCCAGCGCGGCAGCGGCAGCACGGCGAGGATCAACGCGATGATCACCGTCACGGTGACGCGCAGGCGGCTGATGCGGCCGTCGGAGACGCTCATTTCTTCACCGCCTCGATCGCGGCCTCGGGCGCCGGCGTCTGCGGCTTGTCCGCCCACAACAGCAGCACTTCGCGATCGCGATCGAGCTGCGCCAGCGGCTGCGCTTCGACCAGCGCGAAGGTGTCCTTGGCGTTGCGCTCGACTTTCGTCACCGTCGCGACGGGATAGCCGGCCGGAAAGATCTGATCGAGCCCGGAGCTGACCAGCAGATCGCCGCGCTTCACGTCCGACTCGACTGTCATGTACGGCAGGCTGAGCCTTGCGGCCTCGCCGGTGCCGACCACGATCGAGCGGATGCCGTTGCGGTTCACCTGGACCGGAATCGCATGCTCCGCGTCGGTGATCAGGATCAGCGTCGCGGTCGTTTTGCCGACCTGCATCACCTGGCCGACCACGCCGAACGCGTCGAGCACCGGCTGATTGCGGTACACGCCGTCATCGGCGCCTTTGTTGATGACGACCATGTGGCGGAACGGCTGCACCGAGACGTTGACGATCTCCGCGATGAGCGTGCGCTCGCTGACGCCCTTGGAGGCTTCGCGGATCTCGCGCAGCCGCCGGTTCTCCTCGTTGAGCGCGTCGAAGCGCAGCAGCTTCGTACGCGCCGCGCGCAGCTCTTCGGTGAGTTGCTCGTTCTCGGTACGCAGGTGCGAACGGTCGGCGAAGCTGCCGGTGACCCAGTTCCACGCGTCGACGGGCGCCTGCACGACGGTGTAGATCGGATTGGCTGCCCAGCTCATCCAGAGGCGAGCCGTGTCGAGGTAACCGCCGCGATGGTCGAGCACCATGACGACGATCGACACGAAGCCGAGAAAGAACAGGCCAGCCCAGAGCGGCGGCCCGCGACCTATGATCGGGCGGCTGTCGGAGCTTAGGGTGACCACGACGACCGTGTGTGTGGGACTGCGTTATTCCAGGTTGAAGAGCGCGGGACCGTGCTCGTCGATCAGCTCGAGCATACGCCCGCCGCCGCGCGCCACACAGGTCAGCGGATCTTCCGCGACGACGACCGGCAGCCCGGTCTCTTCCATCAATAACTTGTCGATGTCGCGAAGCAGGGCGCCGCCGCCTGTCAGCACGATGCCGCGCTCCGCGACGTCTGCGCCGAGCTCGGGCGGAGTCTGCTCCAGCGCCACCTTGACCGCGCCGACGATGCCGGCGAGCGGCTCCTGCAGCGCTTCGAGGATCTCGTTCGAGTTCAGCGTGAAGCTGCGCGGCACGCCTTCGGACAAGTTGCGGCCCTTCACCGAGATCTCGTTGACCTGCTGGCCGGGGTAGGCCGAGCCGATCTCGATCTTGATCTTCTCGGCGGTGGACTCGCCGATCAGGATGCCGTAGTTGCGGCGCACGTAGTTGATGATGGCGTCATCGAAGCGATCACCGCCGATGCGCACCGACGAGGCGTACACGATGCCGTTCAGCGAGATCACTGCGACCTCGGAGGTGCCGCCGCCGACGTCGAGCACCATCGAGCCGCGTGCTTCGTGCACCGGCAGGCCCGCGCCGACCGCCGCAGCCATCGGCTCTTCGATGAGACGCACCCAACGCGCACCCGCGCCTTCGGCGGACTCCTGGATCGCGCGCCGCTCGACCTGCGTCGAGCCGTACGGCACGCACACCAGCACGCGCGGGCTCGGACGCATCAGGCGATTGCCGTGCACCTTCTCGATGAAGTACTGCAGCATCTTCTCGGTGACGGTGAAGTCGGCGATGACGCCATCCTTCATCGGCCGGATCGCGGTGATGTGGCCGGGCGTGCGGCCGAGCATGTTCTTCGCTTCCTGACCGACCGCTTCGATTTTCTTGCCGGCGCGGCCCGGCTCCTCGCGGATCGCCACGACCGACGGCTCGTTGAGCACGATGCCCTTGCCGCGGACGTAGATCAGAGTGTTTGCAGTGCCCAGATCGATCGACAAGTCGTTCGAGAAATACCCGCGCAGATTCTTGAACATGGTTCTTGTCGGTCGAACGAGTGGCGAAGGGAAAAAAGGGGGGCAAAAAAGTTGCGGTACTCTAACAACGGGTCGCGCTTTGCACAAGTAAAAGGCGTATGATTCAGGAGGCTTTTTTCAGCCTTTTTTTCACTTTTTCTCCTTGGGATTTCCGCGTCGAGCAAGACCTCGCATGAGCCTCACCCGTCACGATGTGGAGAACATCGCACACCTCGCCCGCCTCGCGATCACCGAGGCGCAGCTGCCCGTCTATGTCGACAGCCTGTCGAAGATCTTGAGCTTCGTCGAACAACTCAACGCGGCCGACACTGCCGCGGTCGAGCCGATGGCGCACCCGCTCGCCGCGCAGGTGCAGCGCCTGCGCCCGGACGAAGCGCTCGATGCCGACCAGCACGAGAAGTACCAGCGCAATGCGCCGAGCGTCGCCGCCGGCCTGTACCTCGTGCCGAAGGTTATCGAATAAGCGCGAGCGAATAGGTGATCAGCTTCTCATGACCGACTTACATCGTCTGACGCTCGCAGAGCTCAATGAGGGCCTGCGCGCGCGCCGCTTCTCCAGTGTCGAGCTCGCGCGCCACTACCTGGCGCGCATCGAGCGTTTCAACCCTGCGCTGAACGCCTTCATCACGGTCACCGGCGAGCAGGCGCTCGCGGCTGCGCAGAGGGCCGACCAGGTGCTCGCGGCGGGCGAAGCCCAGCCGCTCACGGGCCTGCCGCTCGTCCACAAGGACATCTTCTGCACCGACGGCGTCCTCACGACCTGCGCCTCGCGCATGCTGTCGAACTTCGTCGCGCCCTACGACGCCACTGTGGTCGAAAGGCTGGGGCAGGCCGGCGTAGTGATGCTCGGCAAGACCAACATGGACGAGTTCGCGATGGGCTCGTCGAACGAGAACAGCTGGTATGGGCCGGTCCGCAACCCGTGGGACCCGAAAAAGGTGCCGGGCGGCTCGTCGGGCGGCTCGGCTGCTGCCGTTGCAGCGCGTCTTGCGCCCGCGGGGACCGGAACCGACACCGGCGGCTCGATTCGCCAGCCTGCGGCGCTTACCGGCATCACGGGCTTCAAGCCGACCTATGGTCGTGTGTCGCGCTACGGAATGATCGCGTTCGCGTCGAGCCTCGATCAGGCCGGCGTGCTGACGCTCAGCGTGCGGGACGCCGCGATGCTGCTGTCGCAGATGGCGGGCTTCGATCCGCGCGACTCGACCAGCGTCGACACGCCCGTGCCCGACTACGTGGGCGGGCTCGAGCAGCCGCTCGCCGGGCTGAAGGTCGGCCTGTTGAAGGAGTTCTTCGAGAAGGGCCTCGACGAGGAGAGCGGCAAGCTGATCCGCGAGGCGCTGCGCCTGTACGAGAAGCTCGGCGCCACACTCATCGAAGTGAGCCTGCCGAACCTGCCGCTGTCGGTGCCGACGTACTACGTGGTCGCGCCCGCGGAGTGCTCGTCGAACCTGTCGCGATTCGACGCCACCCGCTTCGGCTACCGCTGCGAGAACCCGCAGGACCTGATGGATCTCTACAAGCGCTCGCGAGGCGAGGGCTTTGGCGAGGAGGTCAAGCGCCGCATCATGACCGGCACGTACGTGCTGTCGGCGGGCTACTACGACGCGTACTACCTGCGGGCGCAGAAAGTGCGGCGGTTGATCACCGACGACTTCGCGCGCGCGTTCAAAGAGGTCGATGTGCTGATGGGCCCGACGTCGCCGACGCCCGCGTTCGACATCGGCGCGAAGGTGGACGACCCGGTCACGATGTACCTCAACGACATCTACACCATCGGCGCGAACCTCGCGGGCCTGCCGGCCGTCTCGCTGCCGTGCGGCCAGTCGGACGGGCTGCCGGTCGGGTTGCAGATCATCGGTCCGCACTTCGCGGAGGCGAAGCTGTTCAACGTGGCGCATGCGTATCAGCGCGAAACGCAGTGGCACACGCTCCTGCCGCGCGGCTATGAGTGAACGTATGAATTGGGAAACAGTCATCGGCCTCGAGATCCACGCGCAGCTCGCGACGCGCAGCAAGATCTTTTCGAGCGCGCCTACTGCCTACGGCGCGGCCCCGAACACCCAGGCGAACCTGGTCGACCTCGGCTATCCCGGCGTGCTGCCCGTGCTGAACCGCGAAGCCGTGCGCATGGCGGTGAAGTTCGGTCTCGCGGTCGGCGCGAGCGTCGCGCGCCGCTCCGTGTTCGCGCGCAAGAACTACTTCTACCCGGACCTGCCGAAGGGCTACCAGATCAGCCAGTACGAGAAGCCGATCGTGGAGAAGGGCCGGATGGACATCGTGCTCGACGACGGCGCGCACAAGACCATCGGCATCACGCGCGCGCATCTCGAAGAGGACGCGGGCAAGTCGCTGCACGAGGATTTCCACGGTCAATCGGGCATCGACCTGAACCGCGCCGGCACGCCGCTCCTGGAGATCGTCTCCGAGCCCGACATGCGCTCGGCGAAGGAAGCCGTCGCGTACCTGAAGAAGATCCACACGCTGGTGCGGTACCTGGAGATCTGCGACGGCAACATGCAGGAAGGCTCGTTCCGCTGCGACGCCAACGTCTCGGTGCGCCCGGCCGGCGCCGCGAAATTCGGCACGCGCTGCGAGATCAAGAACCTGAACTCGTTCCGCTTCATCGAGAAGGCGATCAACTACGAGGTCTCGCGGCAGATCGAGCTGATCGAAGGCGGCGGCACGGTGCGCCAGGAAACGCGCCTGTACGATCCCGACAAGGGCGAGACGCGCGCGCTGCGCTTGAAGGAAGAAGCGAACGACTATCGCTACTTCCCCGATCCGGACCTGCTGCCGGTCGCGCTCGATGACGCGTTCGTCGAATCCGTGCGCAGCACGTTGCCGGAGCTGCCGGACGAGAAGGCGTCGCGCTACACCGAGCAGTTCGGGCTGTCCCTGTACGACGCCGGCGTGCTGACCGCGAGCCGCGAGATGGGCGACTACTACGAAGCCGTCGTCGCGAAAGTCCCCGGTCACGAGAAGCTCGCCGCGAACTGGGTGATGGGCGAGCTCTCCGCCGCGCTCAACAAGGACAACGTGGAAGTCACGCATTCGCGCATCGACGCGCAGCGCCTCGCCGGCCTGCTCACGCGCATCGCGGACGCGACGATCTCCGGCAAGCTCGCCAAGGAAGTGTTCGAGCAGATGTGGCTCGAAGGCAAAGACGCGGACGCAATCATCGAGGCCAAGGGCCTGCGGCAGATCACAGACGCGTCGGCGATCGAGAAGACCATCGACGCAGTGATGGCGGCGAATCCGCAGCAGCTGGCGGATTACCGCTCCGGCAAGGACAAGCTGTTCGGCTTCTTCGTCGGCCAGGTGATGAAAGTGACGGGCGGCAAGGCGAACCCGGCGCAAGTGAATGACCTGTTGAAGAGAAAGCTGTCGGGCTGAAGCCCGACCTGCACAATGCACGACCGCGATTGCCTGCATCGATTTCTGTTCGAGCACTACCCGATCCGGGGGCACATCGTGCACCTGGATGCGTCGTGGCGCGCGCTGCTCGAGCATCGTGATTACCCGCCATCGATCCGCGACACGCTGGGCGAGGCAGTCGCGGCCTCAGTGCTGCTCGCCGCCACGCTCAAGTTCGAAGGCACGCTGAGCTTGCAGCTGCAGGGGCAGGGGCCGATGCATCTCATGCTCGCGCAGTGTTCGAGCGAGCTTGGCGTGCGCGCGGTCGCGCGCTTTCGCGAGGCGCATGAGGGGCGCGATCTTGCGGCGCTCTCGGGCGAAGGCAATCTCACAGTCACGCTGGAGAACGACGATCTGTCGCAGCGTTACCAGGGCGTCGTGCCGCTGAGCGGCGAGCGCCTGGCCGATTGCCTGCGTGAATACTTCGAATCCTCGGAGCAGCTGCCGACTCGGTTGTGGCTGTACGCGACGGAGAAGGGGGCTTCGGGATTGCTGCTGCAGCGATTGTCGGATGACAGCGTGCAGGCTCGCAGCAACGTCAACAAGGCAGTGGAGTTCCCGGACCGGGACGAGATCGACGACGCGTGGCGCCGGGTCCAGCTGCTCGGCGACACCCTACGTGGCGAAGAGCTGCAGGCGCTCAGCGACCGCGACATCCTCCGTCGCCTCTTCGCTGAGGATGACGTGCGGCTGTTCGAGTCCGCGCCGGTGTTCTTCCGGTGCCGGTGCTCGCGCGAGCGGGTCATCGAAATGCTCCGCAGCCTGGGCGCCGAGGAGATTCGCTCGGTATTGGTCGAGCGGGGCGAGGTCGAGGTCCGCTGCGACTTCTGCAACCGCGCTTACCGATTCGACTCCGTCGACGTCGAGCAGCTGTTTGCTTCCAGGCCCGCTGCCGATAGCAGCGAAACCCGCCACTAAATCAAAGGTTTGCACTGAGTTTGCGGAGTCCGGCCAGGATCCTGCAACCTTTTGGCCGCCTTGCGGCTTACTGCCGGGTCGAATATAAGGACATCCTTATATCTTT
This sequence comes from Steroidobacteraceae bacterium, assembly GCA_036004505.1. Lineage (GTDB taxonomy): Bacteria > Pseudomonadota > Gammaproteobacteria > Steroidobacterales > Steroidobacteraceae > Steroidobacter. The sequence continues at coordinate 94,854 of DASYRK010000064.1, read as the reverse complement.
AACAACGATCGCGATCCGATGCCAACGTCCTTTCTCCCCGCTGTTTCAGCACTCCGTGCCGCCGCTGAGCCGACCCGGCTCCGGTTGCTCGCACTCCTTGCGCGAGCGGAGCTCACGGTCGGGGAGATCTGCGAGATCATCGGGCAGAGCCAGCCGCGGGTGTCGCGCCACCTGAAACTCCTGTGCGACGTCGGGCTGCTGGATCGCTTTCGCGAGCAGCACTGGGTCTACTACCGCGCGCCGGCTTCGGGGGCAGAGCGGGGCACCGTCCGGCAACTGCTTGCACTCGTCCACGAAGACGACGATCTGCTGCGGCGTGACCGCAAGCGCATGGAGGTCGTGATTCGTGAGCGCGCCCGTCGCGCCGCGGACCAGCTGCCAGCGACGTCACGCAGCGCGTCGTCAGGCGCCGTCGATTCGATCATTCTGAGCGAGCTGGCCGACGCGCCGATCGGTGTGCTGCTCGACGTCGGCACCGGCGCGGGTCACCTGCTCGGACTGCTCGCCGCGAACGCGACCCGCGCAGTCGGCATCGATATCTCGAGCAATGCGCTCCGACTCGCACGCACCAACGTGCATGGCGCGGGCCTCAGCCACTGCGAGCTGCAACGCGGCGACATGTATGACCTGCCGTTTGCCGGACCGCTGTTCGACACGGTGACGGCCGATCGCGTACTCGCGACTGCCCAGCGCCCGGCGGCCGCTCTCAGCGAGATCGCGCGCACGCTGAAAGACGGCGGCCGTGCCGTGGTCATCGAAGACTTCGACACGCTGAGCAACGGGGGCGCCGCAAATCCCATCGCAACGCTGCGCGAGTGGTTCGCACTCGCCGGCCTGGAATGTCAGCGCGTGCATCCGGTCGACACCGAAGACGCACACCTGCTGGTCGCTCTCGCGCGGCGTCCCGCGCAAACGACGGCAGCAGCCTGAGGAGCCGAGCATGTCAGTCGATCAGCTCAAGGACCGTATCGGCACTGCCGCGAGCCGGCTGCGCGGCCGGCCCACCGTCTCGTTCGAGTTCTTCCCGCCGAAGGACGAGCAGATGGAGCGGACGCTGTGGGAGTCCGTGCAGCGCCTGACGCCGCTGCAGCCGCGATTCGTTTCAGTGACGTACGGCGCGGATGGCTCGACGCGCACGCGCACGCACAACATCGTCACGCGCATCCAGCAATCCACTTCGCTGACCGCCGCCCCGCACCTCACGTGCGTCGGCGCGCCGCGCGAAGAAATTCTCGACATCGCGCGCAACTACTGGCAGCACGGCATTCGGCACATCGTCGCGTTGCGCGGCGATCCGCCGCAGGGCGGCGGCAAGTACCAGCCGCATCCGCAAGGGTATGCGTACGCCGTCGATCTGGTCAGAGGCTTGCGGTCGGTCGGCGACTTCGAGATCTCGGTCGCGACCTATCCCGAGCCGCATCCCGAGGCGCCGCACGCCGCGTTCGAGCTGGACAATCTCAAGTCGAAGCTCGATGCGGGCGCGGCGCGGGCGATCACGCAATTCTTCTTCGACCCCGAGGTGTTCCTGCGTTTCCGCGACAGCTGCGCAGCGGCCGGCGTCAAGGCGAGCATCGTGCCGGGAATCCTGCCGATCACGCGCTTCCCGCAGATGATCCGCATGGCGCAGCGCTGCGGCGCGAGCGTGCCGGACTCGCTGGTGCATCGCTTCGCGGGTCTGGACGACGATCCGGACACGCGGCGCCTGATCGCCGCGGCGGTCGCGATCGAGCAGGTGCAGGCGCTGCAGCAGCACGGCGTCGATGAATTCCATTTCTACACGTTGAACCGCTCCGAGCTCACGTACGCGATCTGTCACGCGCTCAACGTGCGCACGCCGGCGGTGCAGGCAGCGGCAGGCTGAGAACTTCCATGAGCACAGATCGCATGTTCAGCACCAGGGAACGAGTCAACGCGCTGCGCCAGGCGCTCACCGAGCGCATCCTGGTGATCGACGGCGCGATGGGCACGATGATCCAGGGCTATCGCCTCGGGGAGGCCGACTACCGCGGCGAGCGCTTCAAGTCCTGGCCGTCCGACCTGAAGGGCAACAACGACATCCTGGTGCTGACTCAGCCGCAGATCGTCGCCGAGATCCACCGTGCCTACCTCGATGCAGGCGCGGACATCATCGAGACCAACACCTTCACGGCGAACTATTCCTCGCAGGCCGACTATCGCGCCGAGGAACTGGTGCGCGACATCAACCTCGCCGCAGCGCAGATCGCGCGGCGCAGCGCCGATGAGTACGCCGCGCAGACCGGACAAGCGAAGTTCGTCGCCGGCGCGCTTGGCCCGACGAACCGCACGGCGTCGCTGTCGCCGAACGTCAATGACGCGGCGTATCGCAACATCGACTTCGATCAGCTTGCAGCCACGTATCTGGTCGGGGCGCGCGCTCTGATCGAAGGCGGCGTCGACCTGCTGCTGATCGAGACGATCTTCGACACGCTGAACGCCAAGGCGGCGATTTTCGCCGCGCGCCAGGCCATCGACGAGGCGGGGATCGACATTCCGATCGTCATCTCCGGCACGATCACCGACGCTTCCGGCCGCACGCTGTCCGGCCAGACGACCGAAGCGTTCTGGAATTCCGTGCGTCATGCGAGACCGCTTGCGGTCGGACTCAACTGCGCGCTCGGCGCGAAGCAGCTGCGCCCGTACATCGAAGAGATGTCCCGCATCGCCGACGTCTACGTCAGCGCATATCCAAACGCCGGCCTGCCGAATGCCTTCGGCGAGTACGACGAGGCTGCGTGCGAGACGGCGGAGCTGATTCGCGAGTTCGCGAACAGCGGCTTCGTGAACATCGTCGGCGGCTGCTGCGGCACCACGCCCGATCACATTCGCCACATCAAGCAAGCCGTTGCCGGACTGCCGCCGCGCCAGCCGCCGCAGATCGAGCCGCGGTTGCGGCTGTCCGGACTGGAGCCGCTCAACGTCGGACCCGACAGCCTGTTCGTGAATGTCGGCGAGCGCACCAACGTCACCGGCTCGGCGAAGTTCCGCAAGCTGATCGAGGCCGACGATTACAACGCGGCGCTCGACGTCGCGCGCCAGCAGGTCGCGAGCGGCGCGCAGACCATCGACATCAACATGGACGAGGGCATGCTCGACTCGGAAGCGGCGATGGTCCGCTTCCTCAATCTGATCGCCGCCGAGCCGGACATCGCGCGCGTGCCGATCATGATCGACTCCTCGAAGTGGTCGGTGATCGAGGCGGGCCTGAAGCGCATCCAGGGCAAGGGCATCGTCAACTCCATCAGCCTGAAGGAAGGCGAGGAGTCGTTCCTGCACTATGCGCGCAAGGTCAGCGCCTACGGCGCCGCGGTCGTCGTCATGGCGTTCGACGAGCAGGGTCAGGCCGACACGGTCGCGCGCAAGGTGCAGATCTGCGAGCGCTCGTACCAGCTGCTCACGCAGCAGGCGGGCCTCGCGCCGCAGGACATCATCTTCGATCCGAACATCTTCGCGGTCGCCACCGGCATCGAAGAGCACAACAACTACGCGCACGATTTCATCGAGGCGACGGCCGCGATCAGGAAAGCATGTCCGCACGCGCACATCAGCGGCGGGGTCAGCAACGTTTCGTTCTCATTCCGCGGCAACGATCCGGTGCGCGAGGCGATGCACTCGGTGTTCCTGTATCACGCGATCAAGGCCGGCATGACGATGGGCATCGTCAACGCCGGGCAGCTCGCGATCTACGAGGACATCCAGCCGGAGCTGCGTGAGCGCGTCGAGGACGTGATTCTGAATCGGCGGCCCGACGCCACCGAGCGCTTGCTGGAGATTGCAGCGCGCTTCAAGGGCGAGACCGCGGGGCGCAAGGCAGAGGACCAGGCGTGGCGCAGCTGGCCGGTCGTGAAGCGCCTGGAGCACGCGCTCGTCAAAGGCATCGATGAATTCGTCGTGCAGGACACGGAGGAAGCGCGGCAGCAGTTCGAGCGTCCTCTGCAGGTGATCGAAGGACCGCTGATGGACGGCATGAACGTGGTCGGCGACCTGTTCGGCTCCGGCAAGATGTTCCTGCCGCAGGTCGTGAAGTCCGCGCGCGTGATGAAGAAAGCGGTCGCGCATCTGATCCCGTTCATCGAGCAGCAGCAGGCCGCCGGCGGCGGGTCGCGCTCGAACGGCAAGATCATCATGGCGACGGTGAAGGGCGACGTGCACGACATCGGCAAGAACATCGTCGGCGTCGTGCTCCAGTGCAACAATTTCGAGGTCATCGACCTCGGCGTGATGGTGCCGTGCGAGCGCATTCTCGAGACTGCGCGTCGCGAGGGCGCGGACATGATCGGCCTGTCCGGCCTGATCACGCCGTCGCTCGACGAGATGGTGCACGTTGCGAAGGAGATGCAGCGCCAGGGCTTCGAGCAGCCGCTGCTGATCGGTGGCGCGACGACTTCGCCGGCGCACACGTCGGTGAAGATCGATCCGCAATACCAGGGGCCGGTCGTGTACGTGAAGGACGCGTCGCGCTCGGTCGGCATCTGTCAGCAGCTCGTCGCCTCTGAGCGCAGCGAATATGTCGCGCGCGTCAAGAGGGATCACGCGACGCGGCGCGAGCAACACCACGGCAAGAAGCTCAAGGCGCCGCAGCTGACGATCGCGCAGGCGCGCGCCAATCGCTTCAACGGCGGCTGGGATTCGTACGTGCCGCCGGTGCCGCGCTTCCTCGGCGTGCGCCTGTTCGACGACTACTCGCTCGAAGACCTGACCCGGTACATCGACTGGATGCCGTTCTTCAACGCGTGGGAGTTCGGCGGCAAGTTCCCGGACATCCTCACCGACGCCAAGGTCGGCGAGCAGGCGAGCAACCTCTATGCAGACGCGCGCCGCATGCTCAAGCAGATCATTCGCGAGCGCTGGCTGATCGCGCGCGGCGTGACCGGCCTGTTCCCCGCGAACAGCGTCGATGACGACGACGTCGAGGTCTACACGGACGAGTCGCGCACGCGCGTGCTGACGCGGCTGCATTTCCTGCGTCAGCAGAAGGGCAAGCCGGCGGGTCAGTCGCACGATGCGCTGGCCGACTTCATCGCGCCGAAGGCCTCCGGCCGTCGCGACTACATCGGCGCGTTCGCCGTCACCGCAGGCATCGGCATCGAGCCGCACCTCGAGCGCTTCGCGCAGGCGCACGACGACTATTCGAGCATCATGCTCAAGGCGTTGGCCGACCGTCTCGCCGAAGCGTTTGCAGAGCGACTGCACGAGCGCGTGCGCCGCGAGTTCTGGGGCTACGCGCCGGAGGAGCGGCTGAGCAACGATCAGCTGATCCGCGAAGGCTATCGCGGCATCCGCCCGGCGCCCGGCTATCCGGCCTGCCCGGACCACACGGAGAAGGCGACGCTGTGGAAACTGCTGGCGCCGACTGACAACGCCGGCATCCAGCTCACCGAGTCTTACGCGATGTATCCCACCGCAGCTGTGAGCGGCTGGTACTTCTCGCACCCCGGCTCGCGCTACTTCGCGGTCGGCAAGATCGACCTGGACCAGGTGCAGAACTACGCCGCGCGCAAGAAGATCGGGCTGGAGGAGGCACAGCGCTGGCTGGCGCCGAATCTCGGCTACGACTCGGATTCGGACGCCGACGCGGCGTGAGAGAGTCAGGCTAAAGCCTGACGCTGCTACAATTCCTCCATGACCATAGCCAAGGTTTACCCGAGCGCGCAGGCCGCGCTCGCAGACGTGGTGCGCGACGGGATGTCGGTGATGTGCGGCGGCTTCGGGCTGTGCGGCATCCCCGAGAATCTGATCGTCGCGTTGTGCGAGTCCGGCGTGCGCGGGCTCACGGTGGTCTCGAACAACGCCGGCGTCGACCAGTACGGCCTCGGCAAGCTGCTCAAGACGCGGCAGATCGCGAAGATGATTTCGTCCTACGTCGGCGAGAACAAGGAGTTCGAGCGCCAGTACCTGGCCGGCGAGCTGCAGCTGGAATTCAATCCGCAGGGCACGATGTCGGAGCGCATCCGCGCCGGCGGCGCGGGCATCTACGGCTTCTACACCAAGACCGGCGCCGGCACGCTGGTCGCGGAAGGCAAAGAAACCCGGGTCGTGAACGGCGAGACCTACGTGCTCGAAACCGGGCTCACCGCGGACCTGTCGCTGGTCAAGGCGTGGAAGGGCGATACCGAGGGCAATCTCGTGTACCGCAAGACCGCGCGCAATTTCAATCCGATGATGGCGACGGCCGGCCGCGTCACGGTCGCGGAGGTCGAGCATCTGGTCGAGGCGGGGGAGCTCGATCCCGACTGCATCCACACGCCCGGCATTTTCGTGCAGCGGATCGTGCAGGGCGCGAGCTACCTGAAGTCGATCGAGCACCGCACCGTGCGCAAGCGCGCGGCAACCTGAGGACCCGCCATGCCCTGGACCCGCGAGCAACTGGCCGAGCGCGCCGCGCGCGAGCTGCACGACGGCTTCTACGTCAATCTCGGCATCGGCATTCCGACGCTGGTAGCGAACTACATTCCGCCCGGCATGAAGGTGGTGCTGCAGTCGGAGAACGGTATGCTCGGCATGGGCCCGTTCCCCTACGAGGGCGAAGAAGATGCGGACCTGATCAACGCCGGCAAGCAGACGATCACGCAGCTGCCGATCTCCTCGTATTTCTCCTCGGCCGACAGCTTCGGGATGATCCGCGGCGGGCACATCGACCTGTCGATCCTCGGCGGCATGGAAGTGAGCGAAGCCGGCGATCTCGCGAACTGGATGGTGCCGGGCAAGATGGTGAAGGGCATGGGCGGCGCGATGGATCTGGTTGCGGGCGTGAAGCGCGTCGTCGTGGTGATGGAGCACACGTCGAAGGACGGCTCGCCGAAGTTCAAGCCGCGCTGCGAGCTGCCGCTGACCGGCGCGAATGTCGTCGACATGCTGATCACCGATCTCGCCGTGTTCGAGCGGCCCGACCGCAAATCGCCGTTCAAGCTCGTCGAGCGCGCCCCGGGCGTGACTGCCGACGAAGTCAAAGCCAAGACCCCGGCCAAATTCCTGTGAGAACCCGCGCCGCGGTGCTGAGCGAAGTGGGCCGGCCCAGGCCCTACGCGCAGACCCGGCCGCTGTCGATCGAAGAGATCGAGCTGGATCCGCCCGGTCCCGGCGAAGTCATCGTGCGCATGCGCGCCGCCGGGCTGTGTCATTCCGATCTGTCCGTGATCAACGGCGATCGGCCGCGGCCGATGCCGATGATCATCGGTCACGAGGGCGCCGGCGAAGTCGCAGAGGTCGGCGCGGGCGTGCGCGATCTGCGTCCCGGAGATCACGTCGTCGCCGCATTCGTCCCCTGTTGCGGCAGCTGCGAGCCGTGCACGAGCGGACGGCCGGCCTTGTGCGAGCCGGGATTCAAAGCGAACTCGACCGGCACGCTGCTCGGCGGCGGCCAGCGCATGCGTCGCGGCGGCGCGATCGTGAACCACCACCTCGGCGTCTCCGCTTTTGCGGAGCACGCGATCATGGTGCGGCAGTCGCTCATCAAGGTCGACGCCGATCTGCCGTTCGACGAAGCAGCAGTTTTCGGCTGCGCCGTGATGACTGGCGTCGGCGCGGTCACGAACACCGTGCAGCCGCAGCGCGGATCGAGCATTGCGGTGATCGGCCTCGGTGGCGTCGGACTCGCGGCATTGCTCGGTACGCAGCTGCTCGACGCTGGAATCGTGATCGCCTGCGACCTGAGCGCGGACAAGCTTGCACTCGCACGCCGCATGGGTGCGACCCATACGATCGACGCGGCCGATCCGCAAGCGGTGGAGCAGATCAAAGATCTCACGCGTGGCGGCGTGCACTACGCGTTCGAGATGGCGGGATCAGTGAAGGCGATGGAGCTTGCGTACGGCGCAACGCGGCGTGGTGGGACGACGGTGACCGCGGGCCTGTCGAACCCGAAGCACCTGTTCTCGATCCCGCACGTCGGCATCGTCGCGGAGGAGCGCACGATCAAGGGCAGCTACCTCGGCAGCTGCGATCCGGCGCGCGACATTCCGCGCTACATCGAGCTGTACCGGGCCGGACGCCTGCCGATCGATCGGCTGCTGAGCGAGCGCATCGCGCTGGAGCAGCTCAACGAAGGTTTCGATCGTCTCGCCGACGGCAAGACCGTACGGCAGATCCTCACCTTGTGATGGGTTGCAAGGCGGGCTAGCCCGCCAATGCTTTTTCGATGGCCGCCAGCGCGGTCCCCGCATTCATGCGCTGACACTGCGTTCGCAGCGCCTCCAGGCTCGCCCGCGTCGACTTCTTCATTCCGCTCTCGCCGATGTCCGCGAGCAGCCGCGCGCGCTTGATCAGCATATTGGTCCACGGCAGCGGCTCGGCCGACGTATAGGTTTCGAGCCTGCCGGCGTAGTGGCGCACATTCGGCCAGTCGCGCTCCTGCAGGCCGGCTTCGATCGCGTTGCCGTAGAACTCGAAATAGCTGTGGCTCACGCACCCGGCGGCGAGCAGCTCGTCGCCTTCCGCCAGCGCACTCGCGCGTTCCGTCCGGCTCGACGTCAAGCGCGCGACCAGGCTCAGGAGCATCGGGCCGCAATACGACATGCCGGTCTCGCGTCCGACCACCAGCGCTTCCTTCGCCAGCTGCAGCGCCTGGGCCGGATCTTCGCTCATCATGGTCGCTGCAGTGATGCCGACGCATTCCGCTTCGAACCGGCGCGCGCCGAGTTGCTTGGCGAGCTGCATCGCCTGCCGGGCATGACGGCGGCAAGCGTCGAACTCGGCCTGCATCAGCAATCCGCTCGCGAGCACCAGATGGACCAGCAGCTCGCCGCGCAGGTCGCCGACGCGCCGGGCGAGCTCGAGCCCTTCGCGACAACTCTCGCTGCTTGCCGCCGGCTCGCCGCAGTACGTGTGCGTGATCGCGAGCATCGGCAGGTTGGAGAGCAGCACGCTGACGAGGTCGTGATCGCGCGCTTCCTGGACGCACCGGGCGAAACGCTCGCGGGCCGTCACGATCCTGCCGCGCTGATAGTACGCGTCGCCGAGCCCGCTCAGAGCCCGCGCAATTTCCAGATGCGATTGCGCCTCGAGAGCGAAGCGATGCGCCTGCTCGTGCGCCTGCATGCACGCGTCGAGCCGGCCGAGCGGGAAGCAGAGGTTGCCGCGCAGCGTGTGGATGCGGGCGCGCGTGCCGAAATCCGCGGATTCGCCGAGCGCGCTCTGCGCGTGCTCGAGCGCTTCGAGCGCTTCCTCGTGACGATCCATGATGCGCAGCGCGGAGGCGATGCCCATCCACGCGTAGCCATGGCCGTTCTGGTCGATCGCGAAGTCGAGCGCCTCGCGATAGGCCGTGAGCGCGTCGTGCGTGCGCCCGAGCTGCAACAGCAATTCGCCGAGCAGCAGGCTGCTCTTGTGCAGGAGGATCGGCTCACGCGCCAGCGCACTCGCCTTGTTCACGAGGCCGAGCGCGCGCTCGAAACGCAACGCCGCCTGCTCGGCGAGCGCGGCGTCGATATACGCTGCGGTGGCGCGCTCATCTTCCGCCGCCGCCAGATGGTCTGCTCGCAGCGCCGGATCGCCCCTCGTGTACCAGTCGGCGGCGTTGCGATGCAGCTCGCGCCGCTGCGACTTCAGCGTTGACTCGTAGATGGCGTCGCGGAACAGCGCGTGCACGAACTCGATCTCGGTCCCGTCGAAGCGCACCAGCGCGGTTTCGGTCAGAGCAGTGGGATCGTAGTCCTCGTCGCCGAGGATGCGGCGCAAGGCCGCGAGCACCGCGCGATGTCCAAGGACCGCAGTGCCCTGCAGAGCCGCATGATCGCGAGCTGAGAGGCGTGCAGCGCGTGCGAGCACGACCGAGCGCACTGATCCCGGCAGCGAGTCGTGACCGGCACGCGCGGCGCGCAGCAGCTGATCGAGAAACAGCGGATGTCCCTCGGCACGCTGAATGCATGCGTCGGTCGTGTCTTTCGGCAGCTCCGGAAAATGTGCTGCGAGCTCCTGAGCTTCATCGTCCGCAAGCGGCGCGAGATCGACGGTCGTGACCGGGCAGCCCCGAGCGCGCGCGCGCCAGCTGGCATTGATCGGATCGCCTTCCGGGCGCGTGGTCATGATGAAGAGGATCTGGCAGTTCGTGACGACCGCGGCGATCTCGCCGAAACGCGCCAGCTCGTCGGTATCCGCCCAGTGCACGTCTTCGACGACGAGCAGTTGCGGCCCGCGCTGCACGGCGGTCTCGATCAACTGCGCCAGCGCGAGCGTGCGACCGCGCTGACGGGTCGCGATCTCCATCGCTTTTTCCAGCGCCGCCAGCTCGGCGTCGATCGGCGCATCGATCAGGTCGCTCAGGAAGATGATCTGGTCGACGGCATTGCGTCCCGACATCGCGCGCCGCACTGCCGCCGCGCGCTCGTTCGCCGATGCATCCGCGCTCAGGCCGAGCAGACTCAGCGCCAGCGCCGTGATCGGCCGCCGGCCCGGAGATTGACCGAAGTCGAAGACCTGCGCGGAGTGCACGGCGACGCCGCGCTCACGAGCTGAGCTGCGAATGGCGTTCACGAGACACGTTTTGCCGATGCCGGCTTCGCCGCGCACGACGATCGCGCGGCCGTGACGGCTGCTGGTGCATCGATCCAGTGCCGCGAGAATCATCGCGAGCTCCGGGCGGCGGCCGACGAAGGGTTGTGCGCCCGGACCGATCTCGCTGCGCAGTCCTTCGAGGCTCCACGCAGCGACCGGCTCGGCGTGACCCGGCTGAACGCTCGCCGCCCGAGCGCCGCTGATGCGCTCGCCGAGCGATGCGCGCAGCTCCTCGGAAACGAGAATCTCGTTGTCGGCGGCGCGGGCCGCGAGCGTGTGCGCGACGTGCGTCGGCCGGCCGGTCAGCGGAAAGATCTCGGCGCCGCACAGCACCTGGCCTTGAGCGATTCCGATGCGAAGCGCGAGGGCGCCGACTGCAGGCCACGGTGTGCTGGCGATCGTGCACTGCAGAGCCAGGGCGGCTTGGGCCGCGCGTTCCGGCTCGTTGCCGTACGAAGTCGGGATGCCGAACACCGCGAGCACGTTGCTGCCGACGCGCCGGTCGACGCGCCCGCCGAACTCGGTCACGGCCTCGCTGACGCGGCGATGAAACTGCGTGGCGACCGCGTGCGACTCCTCTGGATCGAGCTGCGCTTCCAATTCCAGCAATCCCTCGAGCCGCGCGACGAGAATCGTTGCATCGATCAGCTGCGGACGGACCTCGACGGGTGCGACCGGTTCGCTGACGCGCGGGATCTCGTGCGCAGCGGTGTCATCGAGCGCCGCGTCTTCTCCATCGGTCTGGCCGAGCGCCGCGCGCCGGCGGCGCATCAGGTCACGATAGAGCTGCTCGGTGGCGGGCTCGGGTGCAACATCGAGCTCACGCCGCAGGACATCGCGGCACACGCGGTACTGGCGCAGCGCCTCCGCGTACGCGTTGCGCTTGGCGTGCAGGTCCATGACCATGCGATGCGCCGCTTCGTTGAGCGGCTCGAGTGCGACGAGTTTCGTCGCAGCCGCGAGCGCACCTTCGCTGTCGCCGTTCGCGATGCACAGCTCGCCGAGCTTGTTGAGCGCGTCGCTCAATTCCTTGCGCAACGTCAGTCGCTCGCTCGTCAACCATTCGTCGAACGCGGTCGAGCGCGCGTCGAAGCCGTCGAGCAGATCGCCGCGATAGTGCGACATCGCTTCCTGCAGCGACGTGCGTGTCCCCGCAGTCAGCGCGCGACGAAACGCGTGCAGGTCGCTGCGCACGATCGCCGGATCGATGCCGACCGACTCGGTGTCCGCGAGCAGTGCCTTGTGCGCGTCGGCGGGCAGCGATTTGCGCAATGCTGCGAGCGCCTGGCGCAGGCTCGTGCGCGCGAGCTCTTCGTCAGCGTCTTCCCACAACAACGTCGCGAGCCGGTCGCGGCTGTGCGATTCGCCCGGGCGCAACGCGAGATACGCCAGCAACGCGCGGCCCTTGCGGGATGCAATGCGAACCTCGGCGCCCGCGGAGTCTTGCACGCGGAAAGCGCCGAGCACCTGAAGCTTGAGTTCGGTCAAGAGATCCCCGCGCCCGGATCGTTGGGCGTCGTTCTTGGGCGCCCATTTTCACGTATTTTTCACGACTGTCGAGACTGACGCCTCACGGCGCCTGCGTAGAGTTTGCCCCGTATTCACCTTCCGGAGGTTTCATGCTGACCGACGCCCGCGGCTGTCCCACCTCGACCACCAGCAGTGCTTTGCTGCAGCAATACGAGCAGGCCCTGGACCTGTCGGCCAGCTACGTGCTCGACCCGCTGGCGACGATCCAGAAGGCGCTCGAAGCCGACCCCACTTTCGCGCTGGGGCACTGCCTGCGCGCCGGGCTGGCGGTCATGGCGACCGACCGTGGGGCCGTGCCGATGCTGGCGGAGAGCGTCGCGGCCATCGAGTCGCTGGGGCGGCGCGCCCACGATCGCGAGCGTGCCCATGCGGCCGCGGCCCGCGCCTGGCTGGAGGGCGACTTCGCCGGCTCGATCCAGCGTTACGGTGAGATCCTGCTCGACCACCCGCACGACCTGCTGGCGTTGCAGGTCGCGCACGTCGGCGACTTCTTTCTCGGCTCGTCCACGATGCTCCGCGACCGGGTCGCCCAGGTGCTGCCGACGTGGGACACGAGCACGCCGGGATACGGCTACGTGCTCGGCATGTATGCGTTCGGCCTGGAAGAGACTGCGCTGTACTCGCGCGCCGAGGACATCGGACGCCGCGCGCTGGACAGTAATCGGCGCGACGCGTGGGCGGTACACGCGGTGACGCACGTGATGGAGATGCAGGGTCGCCTGCGCGACGGCATCGATTGGCTCGCCTCGCGCGAGAGCGACTGGTCGGTGAACAACGGCTTCGCGTTCCACAACTGGTGGCACCTCGGGCTGTTCCATCTCGAAGCGGGCAACTACACGCGCGTGCTCGAGCTGTACGACCAGCGGATCCGTCCGACGCCGTCGGAAGTGCCGCTGGAGATGGTCGACGCCACGGCGCTGTTGTGGCGCCTGGAGCTGCGGTCAGCAAACGTCGGCGACCGCTGGCAGAAACTCGCCGCATGCTGGGAGCCGCTCGCGGAGCATTCGTACTATGCGTTCAACGACGCGCATGCCGTGATGGCTTTCGCCGCAGCGGGTCGCACTGATCTCGTGCAGCGAACGATCGCGGCGTTGGAGCGCACGGCGGCCGGGACGGATACGAACGCCATGATGACGCGCGATGTCGGTCTGCCGTTCGCGCGAGGCGTCGCTGCATTCGCGGCCGGCCGCTACGGCGAGGCGCTCGCGTTGCTGCAGCCGATCCGCACGATCGCGAACCGCTTCGGCGGCAGCCATGCGCAGCGGGATCTCATTCATCTCACACTGGTCGAGGCTGCCTTGCGTGCCCGGCAGGCGCGGCTGGCGCGCGCGTTGATCTCGGAGCGCACCCAGCTCAAGCCGTCCAGCCCTTTCAACTGGCAGCTCACCGCGCGCGCGATGGATCTCAGCGGCGATAGCGCCGGCGCCGCGAAGGCGCTGGAGAGCGCGGAGGCGCGCACCAAGGCGCAGTTCGGAGTGGCCCGCGCTTACGCCTGATGCGCGCGTGACAGATATTCCTGCGACTGCATCTCCACTAGGCGGCTCTTGGTGCGCTCGAACTCGAAATTGAGCTTCGAGCCGCGATAGGTCTGCGTCACCGGCGCGGCGGCGGAGACGATCAGCTTCACGGCATGGTCGTAGAACTCGTCCACCAGCGAGATGAAGCGCCGCGCCGCGTTCTCGGCGTCGGGCCCCAGGACCGGAACGTCAGCGACGAATACGGTGTGGTAGCACCTCGCGATCTCGATGTAGTCCGCCTGTCCGCGCGGACCCTCGCACAGTTCCTTGAAGGTGAACCAGATCGCGCCGTCGGCGTGACGGTGCGCGCGCAAGCGGCGATGGTTGAGGATCAGCGTAGTGTCGGTCGCGCCGGGTTCGGCCGCGATCGCGTCGAAGAGCTTTTCGAGCGCGGCCGGTGTTGCAGCTTCCTGCGCATCGAACCACGTGCGCGCGCGCTCCAGGTGTCGCAGCCGGTAATCAGCGCCAGCGTCCATGTGCACGACTTGCGTATGCTCCTTCAGCAGGCGGATCGCGGGCACGAAGCGCGCTCGCTGCAGACCTTCCTTGTAGAGATCGTCGGGCTTGACGTTCGAAGTCGCGATCAGCGTGACGCCGCGCTCGAACAGGCCGCGAAACAGAGTGCCGAGCAGCATCGCATCGGCGATGTCGGTCACGAACAGCTCGTCGAAGCACAGCACCCGCGCCTTGTGCGCGAGACGGTCGGCGACCTGGTCGAGCGGATCGCTCTGGTCCTTGTGTTTCTTCAATTCGTCGTGCACGGACTGCATGAAGCGATGGAAGTGGCTGCGCTGCTTGTCGCGAAACGGCAGGCTCTGGAAGAACAGGTCCATCAGCCAGGTTTTGCCGCGGCCGACGCCGCCCCACACGTACAGGCCGCGCCGCAGCTGGTGCAGCTTGCCGCCGGAGAGCAGACCGCCCAGCAGCTTGTTGCCGAGCAGGCGCTTGGGCTTGGCGGCGATCAGCTTTTCGCGCAAGTCGTCGAGCAGCGCGACGACCTGTCGCTGCGCGGGATCGGGCTGGTAGCCCAGGCGAGCGCACTCGCGCTCGTAAAGCTCGGCGACCTTCACGGGTCGATCTTCACGGGTCGATTCACTCGGTGAGCTCGGGCAGGTCTTTGAAGAAGTCGAGCGCCTGCGGATTCGCCAGCGCGTCGAGGTTCTTGACGGCACGGCCGTGCACGACCTCGCGCACCGCGAGCTCGACCAGCTTGCCGTTGATCGTGCGTGGCAGATCGGGCGCCTGCACGATGCGCGCCGGCGCGTGGCGCGGCGTCGTGTTCGCGCGAATGGTGTTGCGGATCTTGTCGCGCAGGTCGTCGTCGAGCGTCAAACCTTCGCGCAGGCGCACGAACAGCACGATGCGCACGTCCCCCTGCCATTGCTGCGAGATCGCAATCGACTCGGCGACTTCCTCGATCTTCTCGACCTGGCGATAGATCTCGGCGGTGCCGATGCGCACGCCGCCCGGGTTCAGCACCGTATCGGAGCGACCGTGCACGATCAGACCACCACGCGAAGTGATCGTCGCGAGATCGCCATGCCACCACACGTGCGGATAGCGTGCGAAGTACGTGGCGTGCAAGCGCGAGCCGTCGGTGTCGCCCCAGAAGCCGATCGGCACCGAAGGGAAGGGCGCGCTGCACACGAGCTCGCCTTGTTCGCCCTGCAACCGCCTGCCGTCGTCGTCGAAGACTTCGGTCTTCATGCCGAGCGAGAGCACCTGCAGCTCGCCTTCGTACACGGGCTGGATCGGGCAACCGCCGCCGAAGCACGCCATCAGGTCCGTGCCGCCGCTGATCGAAGCGAGCAACACGTCGGGTTTCACTTCGCGATAGACATAGCGATAGCTCGGTGGATTGAGCGGAGCGCCGGTCGAGATCACCGTGCGCAACGCACCCAGCTCGAATTCGCGACGAGGCCGGATGCCGGCTTGCTCGCAGGCCACGAGAAAGCGCGGACTGGTGCCGAAGATCGTGACGCGCTCGTCGTGCGCGAGGCGCCAGAGCACGCGCGGATCGGGCTGCAACGGTGCACCGTCGAACAGCACGATGGTCGCGCCGGTCGACAGCCCGCTCGCGAGCGCGTTCCACATCACCCAGCCCGTCGTCGTGTAGTAGAAGTAGCGGTCGTCCGGGCCCATGTCTGAATGCAGCGTGTTTTCCTTCAGCTGCTGCAACAGAGCGCCGCCCGCACAGTGCACGATGCACTTCGGCACGCCGGTGGTGCCGGACGAGTACAGGATGAAGGCCGGGTGCTCGAACGGCAGCTGTTCGAACGACAGCGTCGCCGTCCGATCGCCGCAGTCCGCGAACGTCACAGCTTTGTCGATCGTGTCGAGCGCGGGCCGCTCGTTCACGTAGGGCACGAGCACGACGCGCTCGATGCTCGAAATCTTTTCCTTGACCTCGCGCACGGTCGCCATGCAGTCGAGCGTCTTGCCCGCGTACCGATAGCCGTCCGCAGCGAACAGCACCTTCGGCGCGATCTGGCCGAAGCGATCCACCACGCCGCTCAACCCGAAGTCGGGCGAACAGGAAGACCAGACCGCGCCGAGGCTAGTCGTCGCGAGCATCGCGATCACGGTTTCCGGCATGTTCGGGAGATAGCCCGCGACCCGATCGCCAGGCTTGACGCCCGCACCCCGCAAGCCGTCGGCGATGCGCGCAGTTTCGCGCCGCAGCTCGCGCCACGAGAGCTGCCGCCGCTCGCCGCTCTCGTTACGGAAGATGATCGCGGCAGTATCGTCGTCGCGGCGCAGGAGATTTTCCGCGTAGTTCAGCCGCGCATCGATGAACCAGCGCGCGCCGGGCATGCGGTTGCCGTCTGCGACGATCTGCGTGGCGCGCGTCTGCGCGCGGACTTCGCAGAAATCCCACACCGCGCTCCAGAAATTCTCCGGGAACTCGATCGACCAACGGTGCAGCGCGGGGTAGTCGGGGACCGGCGCCCGGTAGCGCTCGCGCACGAAACGCAGGAAGCGCGTCAGGTTGGCGCGCTCGATGCGTTCCGGCGAAGGGGACCAGATCGGCTCCATGGACTACAGGTTCTGCCTAGAGATTCTGATAGTTCGGGCCGGAGCCGCCCTCAGGAGTCGTCCAGTTGATGATCTCGTACGGATCCTTGATGTCGCAGGCCTTGCAGTGCACGCAGTTCGCGGCGTTGATCTGCAGGCGCCGTCCGCCTTGGCCGTCGGGCACCATCTCGTAGACGCCGGCGGGGCAGAAGTTCTCGCACGGGTTGCCGTATTCCTTCGTGCAGCGGGTCACGCAGATCGACGTGTCCTGCACTTTGAGGTGCACGGGCTGCGACTCGTCGTGCACGTTGCCGGCGAAGAACACCGAGGCGAGCCGATCGCGCGGCGGCAGCGAGCGCTCGACCCAGCCGCGATCCGGCGAGGTGTATGCGTCGAGCTTCTCGAGCGCCGACCAGTCGGCCGTGTTGCGCAGCGTCCAGGGCACGTGGCCCCGCATCAGCGAATCGATCCCGGCGTTGAACATCGCGAAGTACAAGCCGCGCTTGAAGGCCGGCTTGAAGTTGCGCACGGCACGCAACTCGGCGTGGCCTGCCGATGCGCGCCAGCGCGCGTCGTAGCCGGCGATCTTGCCCGTCTCCGCCAGATGCTCGGCGGCGAGCACGCCCGAGCGGATCGCCTGGTGAATACCCTTGATCTTGAAGACGTTGAGCGTGCCGCCGGCGTCGCCGATGAGCATCGCGCCGGGCATTTCCAGTTTCGGCAGCGACTGATAGCCGCCTGCCGCGATCGTACGTGCGCCGGCCGCGAGAATCTCGCCGCCTTCGAGCAACGGCTTGATGCGCGGGTGAGCCTTGAACTGCTGGAACGCTTCGAACGGCTTGAGCCGCGGGTCTTCGTAGTTCAGGCCGACGACGTAACCGACGTACACTCGATCCTGGTCGAGGTGATAGAGGAAGCTGCCGCCGTAAGTGCGAGTGTCGAGCGGCCAGCCGAACGCGTGCTCGATGCGGCCGGGCTGCACGCGGCCCGGCGGCAATTGCCACAGCTCCTTGAAGCCGAGGCCGAACGTCGGCGGATCGACGCCCTCGCGCAGGTCGAACTTCGCGATCAGCTGCTTGCTGATCGAGCCGCGCGAGCCCTCGGCGAGAATCGTCGTGCTGGCGTGGATCTCGACGCCGGGCGTGTAGTTCGGCCCCGGCGTGCCGTCTTTATTGAGGCCCATGTCGCCGATGCGCACGCCCTTCACGCCGCCGCGTTCGTCGAACAGCGCTTCGGCGGCGGAGAAGCCGGGGAAGATGTCGACGCCGAGCTTCTCCGCCTGCTGCGCGAGCCACGGCGTGAGCTGACCGAGCGAGATGATGAAGTTGCCGTGGTTGTGCATCGGCGAGAGCTTGATGGCCCAGCCCGGCAGCTTGAACGAGCCGGTCTTCGTCATCAGCCGCACGTCGTCCTCGGCCGCCGGCACTTTCATGCTGGTGTATTCGCTGCGCCAGTTCGGCAGCAGCTTGTCCAGCGCGGCGGGCTCGAGCACGGCGCCGGACAGCGAATGCGCGCCAACGGACGCAGCCTTCTCCAGCACGCAGATGTTCTTGTCCGGCTGCAGCTGTTTCAGACGGATCGCGCACGCGAGGCCCGACGGCCCGGCGCCGACGATCACGACGTCGTACTCCATCACCTCTCGGTCAGTCATTCGTGCGGTCTCATTTCGGCGCCATGCGGATCGCGCCGTCGAGGCGGATGCATTCGCCGTTGAGCATCGTGTTCTCGCAGATGTGCGCCACGAGCGCCGCGTACTCGTCGGGCCGGCCGAGGCGCGACGGGAACGGCACCTGCTTGCCGAGCGAGTCCTGCACTTCCTGCGACAGCGCCGCCACCATCGGCGTCTTGAACACGCCCGGTGCGATCGTCATCACGCGGATGCCGTTGCCCGCGAGGTCGCGCGCCATCGGCAGCGTCATGCCGACGATGCCGCCCTTGGAGGCGGAGTAGGGGACCTGGCCGATCTGGCCGTCGAACGCCGCCACCGACGCCGTCATGATGATGACGCCGCGCTCGCCTTCCTCGTTCGGCGTGTTGTTGACCATCAGGCCCGCGGCCGACTTCGCCACCAGCAGCGTGCCGACGAGGTTCACTTCGATGACCTTGCGGAAGATCTCGCCCGGGAGCGGGCCTTCCTTGTTGACCATGCGGCGCGGCCAGCCGATGCCCGCGCAATTGACGGCGACGTTCAACCCGCCCATGTCGCTCTGGGCCTGCGTCATCGCCGCGGTCACTGCGGCATCGTTCGAGACGTCAACCTTCTGGAAGCGCGCGGCGGCGCCGAGCGCCTTCGCGGCGGCCTGACCGGCGGCCTCCTGCACGTCGAGCAGCGTGACTTGTGCGCCGGCGGCCACCAGCCGCTGCGCGACCGCATTGCCCAGCCCGGAAGCACCGCCGGTGACGACGGCGCGGATTTGATTCAATTTCATGCTCGCCCCTATGTCTACTGTCGAAAGCGGCCAAGGCCCTTTCGACGAACCGCCGGCAAAAGGCGTGACTTTTGCCGGCTCAGATTCTCTGCCCGCCGTCGACTTCGACGACGCGGCCCGAAAAATAATCGTTCTCGGCGATGAACAGCGCGGCGTGCGCCATCTCGGCCGGCTCGGCCATGCGCTTGAGCGGCACCGCGCTGACGGCGCGCTCGATCATCTCGGGCTTCATCGTGTCGAGGATCTCGGTGCGCGTAAAGCCCGGCGCGATCGCCCCGGTGCGGATGCCGTAACGCGCCAGCTCCTTCGCCCAGACCACCGTCATCGCCACGACGCCGGCCTTGGTCGCCGAGTAGTTCGACTGCCCCATGTTGCCGGAGCGCGAGATGCTCGAGGTGCTGATGATCACGCCGCCCTGGCCGAGGCCGATCATACGTTGCGCGGCCTCGCGCGCGCCCAGGAAGACGCCGGTCAGGTTCACGTCCATGACCGCACGCCACTGGTCCAGCGACATCTTGCCGACGACCTTGCCGTCCTGGACTTTGACGAGCAGCGCGTCCTTGGTGATGCCGGCGTTGTTGATCATGACGTCGAGGCGGCCGAAGTCCCGAACGACGGCGTCGAGCGTGCCCGATACGTCTTCTTCGCGCGTGACGTTGCAGACGTAGGTGCGGGCGCGGACGGATTCCGCTTCGCACAGCTCGCGGGTGCGGTCGAGATCGGCCTGGTTGAGGTCGAGCAGCGCCACCTCGGAGCGCTTACGGGCGAAGGCCAGCGCCATGGCGCGGCCGATCCCGCGACCGGCGCCGGTGATGACGGCGAGCTTCCCGTCCAGCTGCATGCGCTACCTCAAAAAGGGGGGAAGATGTTAGCAGGTCGCGCCTGTCGGTCGGACCTGTCGGTCGGGCCTTGGCCCGACGCTGCTATTCCCCCGGATGCCAGTTCGGCTTGCGCCGCTCCAGAAACGCCGACAGCCCTTCGCGGCCTTCCGGGCTCACGCGCAGGCGCGCGAGCAATCGTGCAGTTTCTTCACCCAAGACGTCGAACCGGGCATCGCGGTCGCCAAGCGCGGCCACTCGTCGCACCAGCTTCTTCGCGGCGCGCAGTGCTTCCGGACCGCCACGCAGCAAATGGTCGACCTGCGTCGCGACCGCCGTGTCGAGTTGGTCGGCGCTGGCCGTGAAGTGCAGAAGCCCGAGTCCGCGCGCTTCGAGTGCATCGAACGGCGCCGCGGTCAGGAACAGACGCCGCGCGTTCCGGTTGCCGATCGCCGCGACGACGTAGGGAGAGATTGCCGCAGGCACGATGCCGAGCCGCACTTCGGTCAGCGCGAACTTCGCGGTCGCCGCGGCGATCGCGATATCGGCACACGCGACCAGGCCGACGCCACCGCCGAAAACATTGCCGTTGACGCGCGCGATGACAGGTTTGTCGAGCTCGTCGAGCGTGCGCAGGCAGCGCACCAGGAGGAGGGCATCGTCGACGTTCTGCTGCTCGGTCGCGCCCATCATCGATCGCATGTGCGCGATGTCGGCGCCGGCGCAGAAGCTCGCGCCCGCGCCGGTCAACACGACGACGCGTGCCTGCGCGTTGCCATTGATCGCGACGAGGGCGGCGTGCAGCTCCTGCATCGTCGCGCCATCGAGCGCGTTGTGCTTGTCCGGGCGATTCAGCGTGAGGGTCGCAACGCCGCGTGCATCGATGCTGGTCGTGATGAGTGACATAGGCGAGGCCACCTACATTCGGAAGACGCCGTACCGCTCGACACCGGGCTTCGGTCCACGCATCGCCGCGCTGATCGCCTGGCCGAGGACGCGACGCGTGTCGATCGGATCTATGACGCCGTCGTCCCAGAGGCGCGCGGTCGCGTAGTACGGATTGCCTTGCGCTTCGTACTGCCCGCGGATCTCGCTCATGAAGGCCTGGCGCTCCTCGTCCGGCCACGTCTGGTTGCGCGCCTTCGCGCCGTCGCCGCGCACGGTCGCGAGCACCTGTGCCGCCTGCTCGCCGCCCATCACGGAGATGCGCGCGTTCGGCCACGTCCACATCATGCGCGGCGCATAGGCGCGGCCGCACATCGCATAGTTACCGGCGCCGAACGAGCCGCCGATGATCACGGTGTACTTCGGCACGCGCGAGCAAGCCACCGCGTTCACCATCTTCGCGCCGTCCTTCGCGATGCCGCCGTGCTCGAACTTCTTGCCGACCATGAAGCCCGTGATGTTCTGCAGGAAGATCAGCGGCACGCCGCGGCGGTTCGCGAGCTGGATGAAGTGAGCGGCCTTGAGCGCGGTTTCGGAGAAGAGGATGCCGTTGTTCGCGACGATCGCGACGGGGTAGCCGTACAAGTGCGCGAAGCCGCACACGATGGTCTTGCCGTACAGCGGCTTGAACTCGTGGAACTCCGATGCATCGACGATACGCGAGATGATCTCGCGGACGTCGTACGAATAGCGCGTGTCGCGCGGGATGACGCCGTAGATCTCTTCCACGTCGTGCACCGGTTCGCGCACTTCCTGCTGCGCCAGCCATGGCCTGTGATGGCGGGCGAGATGCTTGATCGCATCGCGCGCCATCGCCAGCGCGTGCTGGTCATTGTCGGCGAGCTGATCTGCAACGCCCGAGATGCGCGTGTGCACGTCGCCGCCGCCGAGCGACTCCGCATCGACGACTTCGCCGGTGGCGGCGCGCACCAGCGGCGGCCCGCCCAGAAAAATCGTGCCCTGTTTCTTGACGATGATCGCTTCGTCGCACATCGCGGGGACGTAAGCGCCGCCGGCCGTGCACGATCCCATGACCACCGCGAGTTGCGTGACGCCCGCGGCCGACAGCCGCGCCTGGTTATAGAAGATGCGGCCGAAATGCTCGCGGTCCGGAAACACTTCGTCCTGCAGCGGCAGGAACGCGCCGCCGGAGTCGACGAGATAAACGCAGGGCAGGTGGTTCTCGGCGGCGATTTCCTGCGCGCGCAGATGTTTCTTCACCGTCATCGGGAAGTACGTGCCGCCCTTCACCGTCGCGTCGTTCGCAACGACGACGACTTCGGAACCGTGTACGCGGCCGATGCCGGTGATCACGCCCGCGGCAGGCGCGCCGCCGTCGTACATGCCGTCCGCGGCCAGCGGCGAGAATTCCAGGAACGGAGTGCCGGGATCGAGTAGCGTGCTCACGCGATCGCGTGGCAGGAGCTTGCCGCGCTCAGTGTGCTTGCGCCGCGCATCCTCGCCGCCGCCTGCGGCTGCAATGGCGACGCGCTGCTTGAGCTCGTCGGCCAGCGCGCGCATGTAGGAGGCATTCGTGTGAAAGGCCTCGGAGCTCGAATCCACCCGCGTCGGAATCATGCAGTCGCCTCGAAGATTTCCCGTCCGATCAGCATGCGGCGGATTTCGCTCGTGCCCGCGCCGATCTCGTACAGCTTGGCGTCGCGCAGCAGGCGGCCGGCAGCGAAGTCGTTGATGTAGCCGTTGCCGCCGAGCGCCTGGATTGCCTCGAGTGCCATCCAGGTCGCGCGCTCGGAAGCCTGCAGGATACAGCCAGCCGCGTCGAAGCGCGTCACCTGGCCGCGGTCGCATGCCGCGGCGACCGAGTAAACGTAGGCGCGGCACATGTTCATCGTGGTGTACATGTCGGCGATCTTGGCCTGCATCAGCTGGAAGGTGCCGATCGGCTTGCCGAACTGCTGGCGCTCGTGCACGTACGGCAGCACCAGGTCGAGGCACGCGCGCATGATGCCGAGCGAACCGCCGGCCAGCACTACACGCTCGTAGTCGAGGCCGCTCATGAGCACCTGAGCGCCATGTCCTTCCTTGTGCAGCAGGTTCGCGGCCGGAATCGCACAGTCGCGGAACACCAGCTCGCAGGTGTCGGAGCCGCGCATGCCGAGCTTGTCGAGCTTCTGCGCCGTGGTGAAGCCCGGCGTGCCGCGCTCGACGATGAACGCGGTCACGCCCTTCGGGCCGAGCTGCGGATCGAGCGTCGCATAGATGATCGCGACGTCCGCGCTCGGGCCGTTCGTGATCCACATCTTGCTGCCGTTGAGCACGTAAGTGTCGCCGCGCTTCTCGGCGCGGGTGCGCATGCCGATGACGTCCGAGCCCGCGCCGGGCTCGCTCATCGCGAGCGCGCCGACGTGCTCGCCGGACATCAGCTGCGGCAGGTACTTCTCTTTCTGCGCGGGCGTGCCCCAGCGGCGCAGCTGGTTGACGCAGAGATTCGAGTGCGCGCCATACGACAGGCCGATGGAGGCGGAGGCGCGGCTGATCTCTTCCATCGCCACGACATGCGCGAGATAACCGAGTCCCGTGCCGCCCAGCTCCTCCTCGACGGTGATGCCGAGCAGGCCCAGGTCGCCTAGCTGCGGCCACAGCTCGCGGGGAAATTTGTTGGTGCGATCGATGTCCGCGGCCAGCGGCGCGATGCGCTCCGCGGCGAACTTTGCGACCGTCGCGCGCAACGTCTCGAGGTCTTCGCCGAGACCGAAGTCGAAATCCTGCATATCCTTGGCTCCGCAGCGCTGGGAAGGGGCTTGTGCCCTTTGTCCTATTGTCCGACAATCCGACCAAGAGTCAACCCGGAATCATGAGCAAGAAGCCCGTACCCGCGACCCCCGCCCGGCCCCGCCGCACCGCGACAGCCGCCGCGGCCCCGGCCGCTGTGACCGAAGCGCCGCTGTTCGACCCGGTCGACCGGGAGCCGGCATACACACGCGTGTCCTCGGCGATCGAGGCGAAGATCCTGTCGCGCGCGCTGCGCGGCGGCGACGTGCTGCCTGCAGAGACCGAGCTGGCGCAGCAATTCCGCGTGCATCGCTCGACGGTGCGCGAGGCGTTGCGGCAGCTGGAGAGCGCCGGCCTGGTGCTGCGTCCGCCCGGGGCGAAGCGGATGGTCGTGAGCCGGCCGCACGCGGCGAAGGTCTCGTCCGGCATGCGTCATGCGCTGGTCCTGCACGACGTGACGTTCGTGGACGTGTGGGAAGCGATGATGGTGATCGAGCCGGAAGTCGCGGCGCTCGCCGCTGGCCGGCGCACGCAGGTGGACCTGGACGCACTGACCCAGGCAGCCGAAGCGTTCCGCGCGTGGCCGAAGGACGATCCCGGCGCGGTCGATGTCGTTGCTGATTTCTTCGAGGCGATGGGCGCCGCTTCGCGCAATCAGGTGCTGGTGCTGGCGAAGCAGTCGCTGACGGACGCGCTGGCGCCGTCACTCGCTCGTGTGATCGACACGGTCCCGCAGGCGCGCCAGCGCATCGCGGATGCGCAGCGGCGGATTCTCACCGCCGTGCGCGACAAGAACGCGGAAGAGGCGCGGAAATGGATGTCGAAGCACGTCCGCGACTTTCAGCGCGGTTACGAGCTCGCGGGGATTTCGCCGGGAACGCCGATCTCGGTGTAACTACACCAGCTCGATGGCAATAGCGGTGGCTTCGCCGCCGCCGATGCACAGCGACGCGATGCCGCGTTTGCCGCCGCGCTTCTTCAGCGCGTGGACCAGCGTCGTCAGGATGCGTGCGCCGGTCGCGCCGATCGGATGGCCGAGCGCGCATGCGCCACCATTGACGTTCACCTTGGCCGGGTCGAGCTTCAGATCGTGGATCGCCGCCATGGCAACGCAGGCGAACGCCTCGTTGACCTCGTACAGATCCACCTGGTTCGCGTTCCAGCCGGCCTTCCCGAGCACCGCCTGGATTGCGCCCACCGGCGCGGTCGTGAACCACTCGGGCGCCTGCGCGAAGCTCGCATGCGCAACGACGCGCGCCAGCGGCTTCAGCTTCTGCGACTGCACCGCAGCTGCACTCGCAATGACCAGCGCCGCCGCGCCGTCCGAGATCGATGACGAGCTCGCCGCCGTCACCGTGCCGTCCTTGCCGAATGCGGGCTTCAGGTTCGGGATCTTCGCGATGTCGCAGGTGAACGGCGTTTCGTCCTTCGCGACGACGCGCTCGCCCTTGCGATCCTGCACCGTCACCGGTGCGACCTCGGTATCGAAGTGGCCTTTCTCGACCGCGTTCAGCGCGCGCCGCACGGACTCCGCTGCGAATTCGTCCTGCTGGCCGCGAGTGAAGCCGTACTTTTTCGACGTCGCGTCGGCGAAGAACCCCATCATGTTGCCGTCGAACGGGCTCTGCAGGCCGTCGAAGAACATGTGATCGATCAGCTGCGCATGGCCCATGCGCAGACCGGAACGCGCCTTCGGCAGCAAATACGGAGCGTTCGACATCGACTCGATGCCGCCCGCGAGCACGATCTGCGCGGAGCCCGCGGCGATTTGATCCGCCGCCAGCATGACGGCCTTGAGGCCGGAGCCGCACATCTTGTTCACCGTGGTCGCAGGCACCTTCTGCGGCACGCCGGCTGCCAGCGCGGCCTGACGGCCCGGCGCCTGACCGATGCCCGCCTGGAGCACGCAGCCGAAAATCGTCTCGTCGATCTGCGCGGCGTCGATGCCGCTGTCCTTGATCGCCGCCTGGGCCGCTGCGGCGCCGAGTTGCGGTGCGCTCAATGCGCTGAGCGCGCCCTGGAACGAACCGATGGGGGTACGACGTGCAGCAACGATGTAAATGTCTTCGCTCATGACGTGATCCTACAGGGGGCCAGCGGCTCGACCAAACATTGTTGCGGCCGCATAAGCGAAATCAATGGCAGCCATCAGGGCCGCCGCGCCTGCAACTCCGCGACGCCGTCCGTTTCCGACAAATCCGGCTCGTCCAGCGCCGTGAGAATGCGCGCGCGCGACTGATCGCGTGTCTGCGCGATCGCGGCCGTCGAGTCGAGTCCGGGGAGCGGTGCGAGCGCGGGCAGCACCTGGATGTGAATGCGACCCCAGCGCGGCAGGAACCGGCCGCTCGGCAGGACGCGCCGCGTGCCCTGGATCGCAATCGGCACGATCGGCAGCTCGGCGCGCGCTGCGATTGCGAATGCGCCCGTGTGGAATTTCCCGAGCCCCGGCTGCGCGAGGAACGTGCCTTCCGGAAAGAACGCGAGCGCCTGTCCCGTTTCAGCGGCCTTGAACAAGCGGCGCGCATCCATGCCGCCGGCGTGACGATTGAAGCGGTCGACGAACTCCGAGCCGATCCGCCGCAGCACGAAGCCGGCGAGCGGCACGCGCGAGACCTCTTTCTTGATGACGAACGAGAAGCGCGCGGGCAGGGCGGCCTTCAGCACGACGCCATCGAGGTAGCTCGCATGGTTGGCGACGACCACGCAGGGCCCGGCCGGCAGATGCTGCGCGTCCAGGACCCGGACCGGCAGCGCGGCCAGTCGGAAAAACGCCTGCGCGCCAAAGTGGGCCATGTGCCGCCGCATCTTGATGGGCAGCGGCAGCAGCACGAGCGCGAAAACGAGCAGCCCGCAAACCAAAAAGGCCGCCAGTGCGTACAGACCGTAAGTGATCTCCAGCAGGCCGAGGAGGGCGCGCTTCAGGGATGAAAACATGATTGGAACTGCGTCGGGGTCGCCGTGATGCCTGATACAGGGTGCCAGTTTCTGTGAACTGCTTCTCTTTATGTCAACCCCACGGGGGTTCTGTGATAACTGTCACGCCCCCGCCACCCCCCCCTTTGCATACTCCAAGGCACCGCAGAACGGGGTCGGCGCGGGCTGGCTCCGGCGTTTAGCCTGAACGTAATGAGCACTGTTACGAAAGCGTCAGTTTACTCGAGGACCGGTGAAGACACGCCCGACACACCGTCGCTGGCGTCGATCGACCGCTTCCTTGACGCCGTCTGGATGGAGCGCGGCCTGTCGCCGAACACGCTCTCGGCCTACCGCGCCGATCTGACCGCCCTCGACCGCTGGCTGCAAGGCCGCGGCGGCTCGAGCCTCACCGCCAAGCGCGCAGACGTCCTGGCATTCATCGCGTACCGGGTCGAAGCGGGCGCGCGCCCGCGCTCGACGGCGCGGCAGCTGTCCAGCTTCCGCCGCTACTACCGTTACATGATCCGCGAAGGCGCGATCAAGGAAGATCCGACTGCGCAGATCGCGATGCCGAAGATCGGCCGCTCGCTGCCGAAGTCGCTCAGCGAAGAGGAAGTCGAGGCGCTGCTGGGGGCGCCCGCGATCGAGGATCCGCTCGGCAACCGCGACCGCTCGATGCTCGAGGTGCTGTACGCCACCGGGCTGCGCGTGTCGGAGCTCGTGAACCTGAAGTCGAGCCAGGTGAACATGAATCAGGGCGTGCTGCGCATCGTCGGCAAGGGCGATCGCGAGCGGCTGATCCCGCTCGGCGAGGAAGCCGTGGAATGGCTGCAGAAGTTCATCAGCGGCCCGCGCCTGGAAATCCTGCTCGAGCGTCAGACCGAATACCTGTTCCCGACGCGGCGCGGCGATCGCATGACGCGCCAGGCGTTCTGGCACATCATCAAACGCTACGCGACCAAGGCCGGCGTCCAGAAAGCGCTGTCGCCGCATACACTGCGTCATGCATTTGCCACACATCTGCTGAATCATGGCGCCGACCTGCGCGTCGTGCAGATGCTGCTGGGACACAGCGACCTTTCCACGACGCAGATTTATACGCACGTCGCCCGCGAGCGTATGAAAGAGCTCCACGCGCAGCACCATCCGCGCGGCTGAGCCTGCGGCGGCCCGCCCGTCTGCTAGACTTCTGAACCGTTGTTCCGCTGCGGCGTCGAACGAAGCAGGGGGCGCAGTGCGCCCAAGCGAAAGGCCGTCATGAAAAAGTTCTGTTGGAGTGTGCTGGCAGGGGTCTTCACTGCCGCAATCGTTGCGGGCTCGGTGCTTGCCGCCGAGCCGGCGTCCGACCCGCGCGCGGTCATCGCCAAGAAATTCCCCGAAGTCAAGATCGACGACATCAAGCTCTCGCCGATCCCGGGCATCTACCAGGTGCCGGTCGGCGCGGACGTTGCGTACGTCAGCACGGACGGGCGTTACATCATCGCCGGCGATCTCTACGAGATCGATACGCGCGTCAACATCACCGAGCAGGGCCGCGCGGCGGCGCGCGTCAAGCTGCTCAGCAAGCTCGACGAGCGCGACATGATCGTGTTCGCGCCGCAAGTCGTGAAGCACACGATCACCGTGTTCACCGACGTCGAGTGCGGCTACTGCCGCAAGCTCCACAGCCAGATCGATCAGCTCACGAAGCTCGGCATCAAGGTGCGCTACGCCGCGTATCCGCGCCAGGGCCCGGGCACCTCCGACTGGCACAAGATGGAACAGGTGTGGTGCTCGAAGGATCGCCAGACCGCGATCACGCAGGCGAAGGCCGGCCAGACCATCCAGACGCCGAACTGCGGCGCCACTCCGGTCGGCAAGCAGTTCCAGCTCGGCGAAGACCTCGGCGTGCGCGGCACGCCCGCGATCTTCACGCGCAACGGCGACTACATCGGCGGCTACCTCGCGCCCGACGAGCTGGTCAAGCAGATCGAAGAGTCCGAGGCAAAAGAAAAGAAGGGTTCGTAACCGACTCCGGCCTCACCGCTCCAGCAGCTTCGCCTTGTCCGGCTTGCCTTCCCATTCCTTGGCGTCGGGCGGCGCGGCTTTCTTTTCGGTGATGACCGGCCAGGACTTGGCGAGCTCGGCGTTCAACTGACGGAACTGCTCCTGGCCGGCCGGCAGCTCTTCCTCTGAGAAGATCGCCTCGACCGGGCATTCCGGCTCGCACAGCGTGCAGTCGATGCACTCGTCCGGATCGATCACCAGGAAATTCGGCCCCTCGTGGAAACAGTCGACCGGGCAGACCTCGACGCAGTCCGTGTATTTGCACTTGATGCAGGTTTCAGTGACGACGAAGGTCATCGGCGGCTCCGCACAGGGGTATGCATTGTGCCATCAGCCATCCGTGGTCACCAGTTTCCCGTCCCGCCAGTCGATCGTGCGCAAATGCAGGCGTTCGACGCCGTTGCGCCGGTCTTCCAGGTAACGGCGCAGCGCAAACTCGACGCTCAGGAACGCGACCTGCGGCCACGGGATCTGCTCTTCGCTGTAGAGCTCCGTCTCCAGGCTTTCCGGGCCGACGCCGAAGTCGGGCCGTTCCGGCTGCAGCCGCGCGCGAAACATGATGTGGACCTGGTGGGCGCGCAGCACGCTCACGATCGCGAGCAGCGAGCCGATCTGCACGTGCGCCAGCGCTTCCTCCATTGCCTCGCGCGCCGCGGCCTGCTGCACCGATTCGCCGTTCTCCATGAAACCGGCCGGCACAGTCCAGAAGCCGTGCCGCGGCTCGATCGCCCGCTTGCACATCAGGATGCGGCCGTCGTCCACCTGGATGACGCAGCCCGCGATGATGCGCGGATTCTCATAGTGGATCGTCGCGCACGCCGTGCAGACGTAGCGCGGGAGGTGGTCGCCTTCGGGTACTTTCAGTTCGACGAGCTGGCCACAGGCGGGGCAGAACTTCATTGCGCAAGCTTAAACGCTCACCGCCGTCGCTGCCTCATCCGTGTTGCCGCGCGTACTGCTCCTCGTGCGAGGGAGCGATTCGAGCACTGCCATGACTTCCGCCGCGGTCCGTTGCCACGTGAAGTCCCGGGAGCGTTGCAGCCCGGCGGTTCGCAGCTCGGTGCGCAGTCGCTCGTCCTCCAGCAGGCGCACGATGCCGGCGGCGATCTCGTCGACTGACTCGGGGTCGACGAGCAGCGCGGCGCCTTCGGCGAGCTCCCGCGTTCCGTAGCGATTCGCCGTGAGCGTGGGACAGCCGCAGGCCATCGCTTCCATGACCGGCATGCCGACCGATTCGTACAGCGATGGCAGCAACAGACCCTCAGCGAGGCGATAGACCGCCGGCAGATCGGCGTTGTCGAGCCAGCCGATCCAGCGGATCCAGTCCGCGATGTTCTGGCGCTGCGGCTCCAGCAGCTCGTGCTTGGACAGGAAGCGATTGCTGCCGCCGGCGATCACGAGCGGCACGCCGCGCGCCGGCCCGACCTTCGCGTAAGCCTGGATCAGCCGCGTGAAATTCTTCGGCGGATAGACGGCGCCGCAGTAGAGCAGGAAGCGCGGCGGCAGATTGAACCGGCGGCGCGCCGCTTCGAGCTGCGCGCGCTCGACCGGCCGGTGGAACCCATCGCTCAATCCCGAATAGATCGTATGCACGCGCGCCGCGGGCACGTCGAGGTACTTCATCACGTGGTCGCGCGTCGTTGCGGAGACCGCGATGACCGCATCGCTCTTCGCCGCGTATTGCGGAATCAGCAGGCGGTGATTCAGCCGGTCGATCCAGCGCGAGGCCTGCGGCATGACGTACCAGTCGAGGCCATGACACACCCACGCCGTCGGGCAATGAACGCTGAGCGGGATCGAATACTTCGGATTGAAGAGCACGTCGATGCCCAGGCGGCGCACCGCGCCCGGCACCTTCACCTGGTCCCAGTAGACGATCGGACCGCCCTCGAGCAGGACTTCGCTGACGCCAGCGACGCCGCCGTACGTGCCGAGCCGCTTGCGATCGCGGTAGAGCAGGACGATTTCGTGACGCGAGTTGGCGGCGACGATCGCATTCATCAGCTCGCGCGTGTAGACCTTCACGCCGCCGTCGTGCTGGTCGAAATGACGCAG
Organism: Steroidobacteraceae bacterium; assembly: GCA_036004505.1. Lineage (GTDB taxonomy): Bacteria > Pseudomonadota > Gammaproteobacteria > Steroidobacterales > Steroidobacteraceae > Steroidobacter. Next base: position 64,341 of record DASYRK010000064.1, on the reverse strand, counting down.
CATGATACCCAGACGCATGGACGCTTACCTCGACGCGCAGTACTGCGCGTAGTGCTCGCGATACTCGGCGAGCGAAGAGATGTGAAACGCCTCGGCGTACCCGTTGCGCGCGTCGAGCAGCCCGGCCGAGCGATGCGCGTTCAGCCCGACGCAGGCGTGCAGGTAGTCGGCCTCCGCGAGCTGGCTGACGTACTTCGACAGTGCTGCCTTCTTCAGCGGCATCGTCCGGTCGATGCGCACGAGGCAATTGGGAAACAACGGCGTCCAGACTTCGTAGCCGACGCACTGGAACTGCAGATCCGTTCCAGAGACTGCATCCAGCAGCAGCTTGCTGACGGCGCGATGATCGCCGTGCTCTTCGAGATAGAACGGCAGGTACACGAGGTGCGGCCGGCGCTCCTCGAGAATCGAGCGCAGTCGCTGCGCGGCGCCGGCATCCGCTCCCAGCGCGCCGTCCTGCGCATCGAGACAGAGCATCTCTTCGATGCCGAGCTCGGTCAGTGCGAGACGCGCTTCCTGCTTGCGCGTCTCGATCAGCCGGCGCTGCGCGTGCTGGCGCTCTTCGCGCGCCAGGGTCGATAGCTTGCTGCTGCCGTTGCGACCGTCAGTGAGAAAAACGACGGCGACCTTTGCGCCGCGCTGTGCATGCAGAGCGAGCGTGCCGCCGCAGCCGATCGTCTCGTCGTCCATGTGCGGCGCGAGCACCACGACGCGCTCCGCGCCGGGCTCCCAAACCATCGCGGATCGGTTGTAGACGCCGGAGACCTGCAGCAGGCCCGACGATTTGAGATAGGGTCGGGCCGCGCGGCTCAGCCGCTTCAGCATGACTTTCGTAAGAGCGTTCATGGGCGCTGAGCCTCTGGCTGCGTGGCGACGGACGTTTCCGCTGCAGCGAACGAGTGTCGCCGCAATGCCGCGCGCAGGCTCGCGGCGTACAGGAAGTCGACGAGGACGAATGAGACAACGACTGCGGCGATCGCCGCGTGAATTCCAAAAGCGCGGGTCGTCGCCAGCGTGAGTGCTGCGCACACGCATGCGCCCACCGTGGTCCACGCGGCACGCGCGATATTCAAGTTGGCTGACAGCAGCAGGCGACCGAGTACGATCTCGACGCCTTGCACGAGCGCCAGCGCAGCCATCGCTGCGACGATCTGCTCGCTGCCCGCGAATCCCGGACCGAGCAGCGGCACGAGCAGCGGCGGAACGGCCACCGCCATGGCTGCGGCGCTGAACACTGCGATGGCGAAGCCAACCCACAGCGCCTGTCGCGTCATGCGCCCGAACTCCGGTGGGTTGTTGAACGCGCGACTCAATCCCGGATAAGCCGCGCGGCCGAGAAACAGCAGCGGCAGGCACGCGAGCTCGACGAGTTTGAGGCCGGCGGCGTACACGCCGGCGGCGTGGTCCGTCGCGAGCAGCGTCAGGGCGATCACACCGATGCGTGTGAAAAGCTGGCTCATCACGTCCGCGGCAGCGAACGACCACAACGTGCCGATGTTGGCTCGCAGTGCCGGCAGGGCGAGATGCAGTCGCAGCGCCGCACCGTGTCGCACTGCGGAGCGTGCAGCGAGCCACACCGTCAGCACACCCGCCAGTGCGAACGCGAGCACAGCAATGTGCAGTGCTGCGCCCCAGATCAGAATCAGCGGCACCGCGATCGCGAGCCCGAGTGCACGACCGAGCACGATGACTAGAGACGGCCACACCATGCGCTGCTCCGCCATCGAAGGCACGAACAACGTATTCGCAAACGCTGCGCAGAGTTGGTACGTCGTCAGCGCGAGAATGACCGTCAGCGCTGTGGTGCCGGGCGACGTCGCGATCAGGTAGACGGCGAGCGAGATCAGTGCGACGACGGCGATGCATGTCTGCGAGCCCAGCAGATCGGCGAGCAGGGCCGGGCGACGCTCGGCGGGACGCCGTGCGTATTCGCGAATGCCGTACTCGTCGATGCCGAGCGTCGTTGCCGAGTACACGAAGCCGGCGATTGCGAAGCCATAGGCGTAGACGCCCATGCCGGGCGGACCGAAGTGTCGCGACACGATGAGGAACAGCACGAAGTTCAGCAGGTCCGCGCCGACACGGCACGCGAGCAGCCAGGACGCATTGCGACGCAGCTTCGCCGTTGCAGCGACGATGCCCGGCGAAGTCGTTCGCACGACCTGGCGACACACTCCGAGGTAACGACGCGCAATTTCATCCATGTCGAAGCGGCTGGCGACCGCGCGTCGGGCGGCGGCTCCGATGGCCGGCAGGGCACTGCGGCGATCCAGAGCGTCGTGCAACGCCGCGGACAACGCGCCCGGATCGCGCACGGGGATGAGCCAACCTTCGCGCCGATCGCGAATCACCTCGGGCGCGACGCCGACGGCAGTCGACACGCACGGCAATCCCGCCGCCATTGCTTCGACGAGCGACAAGCCGAAGCCCTCGCTGTCGCTGCACGACACGAACAGATCGCTGGCTTGCAAATGCTCGTGGACGTTCTCGACGTGGCCGGTGAACGTCACCCGCGAATCGAGCCGTGCGCCTCGAACGTAATCGCGCAACTCCTGCTCGCAGCCGTCGAACGAGCGGCCGCCGCTACCAACGAGCACCAGGTGCGCATCCGCATGCTCCCGGGCGATCTGCGACCAGACTTCGAGGAGCATCGGCAGCCCTTTGGCGCGCGACAAGCGACCGGTGAAGATCACCAGCAGTCCATCGGGCAGCCCCAGTCGCCGGCGCAGGTGCGCGCGTTCGCTGCGAGGAATGGAGCTGTCGCGCAACTCGAGTCCGTTCGGAATGCGTACGACGCGAGTCGCCGACCCGACGCGGCGCGCGAGCGCGGCCTCGATCTCCGCGGAGATCGCCACAGTCGCGTGTGCTCGGCGCAGCAACGCATCGCGCAGACGTGCCCAATAGCGAACGAGGGTCGCGCCTTCGCGCAACTTCATCTTAGCGAGGCTTTCCGGCGTGAGCTCCTGCTCCAGCTCCGCGACCGAATCGACCTTTACGATGCAGCGCTTGCGCAGTAGCCAGGCGACGAGCGCCGTCGGAATCAGCACCGCCTTCACGCCTTGCACCAGGATCACGTCGTAGCTGCGACGCTCGCGAACGAGATGCAGCAGCAGCAGCGTGAGAAACAGGAGCGTCGGCGGGAGCGCGCGCCATCCCTTGCCCTTGAGCAGCCCGGTCGGCGCGAGTCGCGAGATGCGAATGCCTTCGATGACTTCGCTCGCCGTCGACGCCGCGAAGTTGCGGCGCGTCGCCACGGACACGACAGCGCCGCGCGCACTCATGCGACGCGCGAGCGCGAATGCTTGTCGACCTTGTCCACCCTGATCCTCCGGATGAAAGATCTCGGTGACCAGGCAGATCCGCTCGGACTGCACCGTCTCTCCTTTGCGACGGCGACCACCGTCGCCGAGTTGGCGTGTTGGAGTGCAGCGCCGGTGCCAGCGTCCGGTTTACGACGAGAAATTAATTTTCGTAATGTTCGGGGACGTCGCTCTGCGACCCTGACGCCGGGAGCGGCTCATGCGAGCCAAGAAGTGCAACGATCCAATGCAGTTCTTGCAGTCGACTTTGTAATTTCTGGAATGAGCTACAGCCACTTCGCCTTGCGCAGGCGATAGAAGACATAACCATCGAGCGCCGCCATCAGTCCCCAGACGAGCGCGTAGCCATAGCGCCAGTGCAGCTCCGGCATGTTGTCGAAGTTCATGCCGTAGATGCCGACGATCATCGTCGGCACTGCGATCAGCGCCGCGTAGGAGGCGAGGCGCTTCATCGTCTCGTTCTCCTGCAGCGTGATCATCGAGAGGTTGACGGAGATCGCGGTCGACACGGTGTCGCGGATCGACTCGATCTGCTGACTCAGTCGGTGCAGGTGATCGGAGACGTCGCGGAAGTACTCCTGCATGCCGCTGCACACGCCGGGCACGCGTGCGCCGCTGATGTTGCCCAGGCTTTCCAGCAACGGCATGACGGCATGGCGGAAGGCCATCGCGCGCTGCTTCAACGCGTACAGCGCTTCGATGTTCGCGCGCGGCGAGGTGGCCGCGAAGATCTCCTCCTCGATGCGCTCCAGATTGTCCTCGATCGTCTGCAGGGTCGGGAAATAGCGGTCGACGACGGCGTCCACCAACGCGTACAGCACGAAGCCGGGGCCACGTCGCAGCAGCTCGGGCTCGCGCTCGCAGCGTGCGCGGACATCGCGAAAACCCTTCTCGACGCCGCTACGCACCGAGAGGATGTAGTTGCGGCCGACGAAGATGTCGACCTCGCCGGTGCGCAGCTCGCTCTCGCCCGGCTCGATCATGTGCAGCACCACGAACAGGCAGTCGCCGTACTCCTCCAGCTTCGGGCGCTGGTGGCCGTGGCGCGCGTCCTCGATGGCGAGCGGATGCAGGTCGAACTCCTCCTGCATCAGCTCGAGCGTGCCCGCGTCGGGCTCGAACAGGGCAACCCACACGAAGCAGTCCGGCCGGGCGAGATACAAGTGGATCTCGTTCGGCTCGATGTCCGCGAGCTTCTCGCCGTTCTGGTAGGCCACACAGCTGATCAGCATGGGGCGATGCTACCAATTCCTAACGCCATGCTCACGCGCCGCTGCGTAGATTGGCCGCCATGGAAATACGAGTCCTGATCGCCACGCTACTGCTGCTGCTGCTGACGTGGGCGCTCTACAAGCTCGCTGTCTGGCTGGAGCCGCATCGATGAGTGTCATGAACTGGATCGGCCTGGCGCTCGCGCTGGGCCTCGGCGTGTACCTGTTCATCGCGCTGCTGCTGCCGGAGAAGTTCGAATGAGCGCGCTCGGCATTTTCCAGATCGTCCTGTATGTCGTAGTGCTGGTCGCGCTCGCCAAGCCCCTCGGCGCGTTCATGGCGAAGGTCTACGAGGGCGAGCGCACGTTCCTCACGCCGCTGTTCGCACCGCTCGAGCGTTTCATCTATCGCATGGCCGGCATCGACGCCCAGCGCGAGTACGGCTGGCGCCGCTACGCTTTGGCGGCGCTCGTGGTGAACATCATGGGCTTCGTGATCGTGTACCTGCTGCAGCGGATGCAACACTTGCTGCCGCTCAATCCGCAAGGCTTGCCGGCCGTCAGTGCTGACTCGTCGTTCAATACGGCCGTCAGCTTCGCGACCAACACGAACTGGCAGGGCTACGCGGGCGAAGCGACCATGAGCTATCTCACGCAGATGCTCGGCCTGTCGGTCCAGAACTTCCTGTCGGCTGCAACCGGCATGGCGGTGCTGGTCGCGCTCATCCGCGGCTTCGTGCGCCGGCAGGCGTCCGAGATCGGCAACTTCTATGTCGACTTCACGCGCAGCACGCTCTACATCCTGTTGCCGCTGTCGCTGCTGCTCGCGATCGTGCTCGTGTCGCAGGGTGTCGTGCAGAGCTTCTCGCCGTACGAGACTGCGCACCTGCTCGAGCCCGTCACAACGCAGGCGGGCTCGGTCACGGAGCAGACGATTCCGCTCGGGCCGGCAGCGAGCCAGATCGCGATCAAGCAGCTCGGCACGAACGGCGGCGGCTTCTTCAACGCGAACTCGGCGCACCCGTTCGAGAACCCGACGCCGCTGTCGAATTTCCTGGAGGTGCTGGCGATCCTGCTGATCCCGGCGGCGCTCTGCTACACGTTCGGCAAGATGGTGCGCGATACACGCCAGGGCTGGGCCGTGCTGATCGCCATGCTGGTGATCTTCGTGCCGCTGACCTTCGCGGCCTATGTCGCCGAGCAATCCGGCAACCCGGCGCTGACGATGGCTGGCGCGGACACGACTATGTCGGCGACGCAGTCCGGCGGCAACATGGAAGGCAAGGAAGTGCGCTTCGGCATCGCCAACTCTGCGCTGTGGGCCAGCGCGACGACCGCTGCGTCGAACGGCTCGGTCAATGCGATGCACGATTCTTTCACGCCGCTCGGCGGGCTCGTGCCGTTGTGGCTGATGCAGCTCGGCGAAGTTGTGTTCGGCGGTGTCGGCAGCGGCCTGTACGGCATGCTGATGTTCGCGCTGGTCGCAGTCTTCATCGGCGGCCTGATGGTCGGCCGCACGCCGGAGTATCTCGGCAAGAAGATCGAGTCGTACGAGATCAAGATGGCGTCGCTGGTCGTGCTCGTGCCGCCGCTGATCGTGCTGGTCGGTACGGCGCTCGCGAGCGTGACCCCGGCGGCGGTCGGCGGTGTGGCCAATCCCGGCGTGCACGGATTCTCGGAGATCCTGTACGCGTTCTCGTCGGCCGGCAACAACAACGGCAGTGCCTTCGCAGGGTTGTCCGCGAACACGCCCTTCTACAACATCGCGCTCGCTGTGGCGATGTGGGCGTCGCGGTATTGGCTGATGATCCCAGTGCTGGCGCTGGCGGGCAGCCTTGCCGCGAAGAAAGCGACAGCGGTGACTGCGGGCACGTTGCCCACGCACACACCGCTATTCATTACGATGTTGGTCGGCGTCGTACTCATGGTCGGTGCGCTCACGTTCGTTCCGGCGCTCGCGCTCGGCCCGATCGTGGAGCACCTGATGATGGTGGCGCAATGATTACCCGAGCCAGTATCGTGCGCGGCGCGATCGTCGATGCGTTCCGCAAGCTCGATCCGCGGCTGCAGATCCGCAACCCCGTGATGTTCGTGGTGTTCGTCGGCAGCCTGTTCACGACGGTGATCGGCATTGGCTCGCTGCTCGGCAAGTTCCAGAGCGAAGGCTCGCCGGGATTCATCCTGGCTGTCGCTGTCTGGTTGTGGCTCACCGTGCTGTTCGCAAACTTCGCGGAAGCGGTCGCAGAAGGCCGCGGCAAGGCGCAGGCAGCAACGCTCCGATCGATGCGCCGGCACGTGCATGCGAAGCAGCTATTCAGCACCAAGCCGGACGAGTACCACATGGTCGAGGCCGGCGCCTTGCGTCGCGGCGACCTGGTGCTGGTCGAAGCCAACGACATCATTCCGGCCGACGGCGAAATCGTCGAAGGTGTTGCCTCCGTGAACGAGAGCGCCGTGACGGGTGAATCGGCGCCGGTGCTACGCGAAGCCGGTGGGGACTTCTCGTCCGTAACGGGCGGCACGCGAGTCCTCTCGGACCGCATCGTCGTGCGCGTCACGAGCAAGGAGGGCGAGGGCTTTCTCGACCGCATGATTGCGATGGTCGAGGGCGCGAAGCGCGGCAAGACGCCGAACGAGATCGCGTTGTCGATCCTGCTGGCGATGATGACGCTCGTGTTCCTGCTCGCCACCGCGACGCTCGCGCCGTTCTCGCAGTTTGCAGTCGACGCAGCGGGACAGGGATCGGCCGTTACGCTGACCGTCCTGATCGCGCTGCTCGTGTGTCTGATCCCGACTACGATCGGCGCGTTGCTTTCGGCGATCGGTATCGCGGGCATGGATCGCATGGTGCGAGCGAACGTGATCGCGACGTCGGGTCGCGCCATCGAGGCGGCAGGCGATGTCGATGTGCTGCTGCTCGACAAGACCGGCACGATCACGCTCGGCGACCGCCAGGCTTCCGCATTCATTCCCGCTCCCGGCGTGACCGAACAGGAGCTGGCGGACGCGGCGCAGCTCGCATCGCTGTCGGACGAGACTCCCGAGGGCCGTTCGATCGTGGTGCTGGCGAAGCAGAAGTTTCAGCTGCGCGGACGCGACCTCGCAGCCACCCGGCACGCGTTCCACAAGTTCTCGGCGCAGACGCGCATGAGCGGCGCCGACATCGAAGGGCGCAGGCTGCGCAAGGGCGCCGCGGACGCCATTCGAAAGTTCATCGAGGAGCAGGGCGGCAGCTGGCCCGCGAAAGTGAGCGAGACGGTGGACACCATCGCGCGCAGCGGATCGACGCCGCTCGTTGTGGCCGATGGACGCCGAGCTCTCGGCGTCGTCGAGTTGCGCGACATCGTGAAGGGTGGCATCCGCGAGCGTTTCGCGGAGCTGCGGCAGATGGGCATCAAGACCATCATGGTCACGGGCGACAACCGCCTGACGGCCGCAGCGATTGCGGCCGAGGCGGGCGTCGACGACTTCCTCGCGGAGGCGACGCCGGAGAAGAAACTGGAATTGATTCGCAGCAACCAGGCCGAAGGCCGGCTGGTCGCGATGTGCGGCGACGGCACGAACGACGCGCCTGCGCTGGCGCAGGCCGACGTTGCGGTGGCGATGAACACCGGCACGCAGGCGGCGAAGGAAGCCGGCAACATGGTCGACCTCGACTCGAATCCGACCAAGTTGATCGAGGTCGTCGACGTCGGCAAGCAGATGCTGGTCACACGCGGCGCGCTCACGACGTTCTCGATTGCGAACGACGTGTCGAAGTACTTCGCGATCATTCCAGCCGCGTTCGCGGCGACGTATCCCGCGCTCGATGCGCTGAACGTGATGCGGCTCGCGACGCCGCAGAGCGCGATCCTGTCGGCCGTGATCTTCAATGCGATCGTCATCCCGATGCTCGTGCCGCTCGCGCTACGCGGCGTGAAGACGCGGGCGGCTTCGGCCGGCGATCTGCTGCGAAGGAATCTGCTGGTCTACGGTCTCGGTGGCATCGTCGTGCCGTTCATCGGCATCAAAGCTGTCGACCTGCTGATTGGAGTCTTGCTATGAGAGAACTGCGTCCTGCCTGGGTGGTCTTCGTGCTGCTCACGTTGCTCACCGGCGTCGTGTATCCGCTGGTCGTCACCGGTGTGGCGCAGGCGGCGTTCGGTCGCCAGGCGAACGGCAGCATCGTGACGTCCGGTGACCGCATCGTCGGCTCGGAGCTGATCGGTCAGGCTTTCTCGAGCCCGAAGTACTTCTGGGGCCGGCCGTCCGCAACCAGCCCGCAGCCGTACAACGGCGCTGTCTCCAGCGGCTCGAACCAGGGCCCGATCAATCCGGCGTTGGCGACAGCGGTCAAGGACCGGATCGCGGCGCTACGTGCAGCGGATCCGACCGCTACCGCGCCGGTGCCTGTCGATCTCGTGACGGCATCGGGCAGCGGCCTCGATCCGCACATCTCGCCGGCGGCAGCGGAGTATCAGGTTGCACGCGTCGCGCGCGCCCGGAACATCGCGCCGGGCGAAGTGCGCAGGCTCGTGCAGCGGGCAACGCAAGGACGGACCTGGGGCCTTTTTGGTGAGCCGCGTGTCAATGTGCTGGAATTGAACCTGTCACTCGACACGCAGCTCGCCAGATGAATGAAGCCCGGCCCGATCCCGATCAACTGCTGGCCACCGTCAAGGCGGAGGAGGCGCGGGCACGGCGCGGGAAGCTGCGGGTCTTCTTCGGCTCGAGCGCCGGCGTCGGCAAGACCTACTCGATGCTCGAAGCCGCGCGCAATATGCGTGCGAGCGGCGTCGACATCGTCCTCGGTTACGTCGAGCCGCACGGCCGCGTCGAAACGGAGCGCCTGCTGGAAGGGCTGGAGCAGCTGCCGACCGTCGCGGTGAACTATCGCGGCACGATGCGGCGCGAGTTCGATCTCGATGCGGGTCTCAAGCGCCATCCCGCGATCCTGGTCGTCGACGAGCTCGCGCACTCCAATCTCATCGAGGGCGATCCGCCGCCGCGGCACGCGAAGCGCTGGCAGGACATCGAGGAGCTGTTGGGGCAGGGCATCAACGTCTGGACGACAGTCAACGTCCAACACCTGGAGAGCCTCAACGACCTGGTTGCGCAGATCACGGGCGTGCGCCAGCGCGAGACGTTTCCGGACCGCATCTTCGACGAGGCGGACGAGATCGAGCTGATCGATCTGCCGCCCGACGATCTGATCACGCGCCTCAAGGCCGGCAAGGTGTACGTGCCGGAGCAGGTCGCGACGGCGATCGAGCGGTTCTTTCGCAAATCGAATCTGATCGCGTTGCGAGAACTGGCGCTGCGGCGCGTTGCGGATCGCGTCGACGCTGCAGCGCGCGCATCGGTCATCGCGGATCGGACTTCGCGCGCGTGGCTCGCTCGCGACCGCGTACTCGTTGCGATCGGCCCGGATGCGCAGGCCGAACAAGTCGTGCGCGCCGGCAAGCGCATCGCCGACGGGCTCGACGCACAATGGACGGTCGTCTACGTCGAAACGCCCGACCTGCTGCGTTTGTCGGCTACCGAGCGCAATCGTCGCATCGACCTGCTGCGGCTTGCGGAGTCGCTCGGTGCGGAGACCGTTACGCTCGACGGGCCCTCCGCCGTGCAGGTGCTGTTGGAATACGCGCGGACCCGCAACGCCACGAGGCTCGTGATCGGCGCGCCGAAGCGGCGCGGTCTGCGCGCATGGCTGCGGCCGTCGACGACGACCGAGATCGTGCGCAAGGCGCAGGGGTTCGACGTCATCACGATCGGCGCGACCGCAGACGCAATGCAGGGCCAGCAAAAGGTCACGACAGCTCCCGAAGTGGCGGTGCCGGTCAAATGGGAGCGCTATGCGTGGGCGCTCGTGACGACGGCGGTGTGTACTGCCGTCGCGGCTGCCATGTATCCGTACTTCGAGCTGACGAACATCGTGATGGCGTACGTGCTCGGCTCGACGATCGCGGGCGTCAAGTTTGGCCGCGGGCCCGCCATCGTCGCGGCGGTCGCGAACGTGCTCGCATTCGACTTCTGCTTCGTGCCGCCGCGCTTCACGTTCTCCGTTGCGGATTTCCAGTACATCGTCACGTTCGTTGTGATGCTGGTCGTGACGATGGTGATCGCGAATCTGATGGCGAGCGTGCGACAGCAGACCCGCGTCGCCGGCGCTCGCGAGCGGCGCACTGCCTTGCTCTATGCGATGAGTCGCGAGCTTGCAGCGACACGCGGTGTGTCCAGCATGGCGCGCGTCGCGGTCAGACACGTCACCGAAGTCTTCGACTGCAAAGCGGTCGTGCTCCTGCCCGACGAGAATGGCCGATTGCGCTACCCGCGCGAGGCGTCCATCGAAGGGTCGTTCGTGAAAGCGGATCTGTCGATTGCGCAGTGGGTCGTCGATCACGGCAAGCGTGCCGGACTCGGGTCCGACACGTTGCCGGCCGCGCCTGCGTTGTACGTGCCGCTGAGCGATGAGCATCAGCGGCTCGGCGTGCTCGCCGTGCTGCCGGAAAATCGCAGACGCGTGCAGCTGCCCGAGCAACGGCACCTGCTCGAAACCTTCGCAGGACAACTCGGACTGGCGATGGAACGCGCGCGCCTGGCGGAGCAGGCCGAGGCCGCGCTCGTTGCCGCCGAGACCGAGAGTCTGCGGAACACGTTGCTCGCTTCGATTTCGCACGACCTGCGCACGCCGCTGGCGGTGATTGCCGGCGCGAGCAGCACACTCGCCGGACACGCGCACGATCTCGACGAAGAAGCACGCACCGCGCTCGCCCGATCGATCGAGACCAAGGCCCGCGACATGTCGGAGCTCGTCTCCAACGTACTGGACCTGATGCGCTTCGAAGCCGGGCAGATCGCCCTGCGGCGCGACTGGGAGACGCTCGACGATCTGGTCGGCTCGGCGCTGTCCCGGGCGGAGGATCGCCTCACGTCGCATCGCGTCGATCTCGACATCCCCGGCGACCTGCCGCCGCTGCATGTCGATGCGAACCTGGTGGTGCAGACGTTCGTAAATCTGCTGGACAACGTCGAGAAGTACACGCCGGCCGGGACTGCGGTGCGCATCACGGCGCGCGCGGAGGACGAGGTCGTGCGTGTCACGGTCGACGATGAGGGACCCGGTTTGCCGCGAGCCGAGCGAGCACGCCTGTTCGACAAGTTTCAGCGAGGCCAGGAGGAAGGCACCGTGGTGGGCGCCGGGCTCGGCCTCGCGATCTGCCGCGCGATTGTTCGCGCGCATGGCGGCGACATCATTGCGGGCGATCGGCCGGGCGGTGGTGCGCGCTTTCAGTTCACGCTGCCGACGCGAGAGCCGCAATGACGCAGGCGATGCACCAGATCCTGGTCATCGAAGACGATGCGTCCATCCGCGGCGTCCTGCGCGTGCTGCTGCAGGCCGAGCAGTATCGTGTGATCGAGGCAGAGACCGCCGCGCGCGCGGAGATCGAAGCAGCGAGTCACAGGCCCGATCTGCTGCTCGTAGACCTCGGCCTGCCCGACGACGACGGACTGAAGGTCATTCGCAAGGTGCGTGAGTATTCGCCGGTGCCGATCGTCGTCCTGTCCGCACGCACGATGGAAACGCAGAAGATCGCAGCGCTGGATGCAGGCGCAGACGACTACGTGACCAAGCCGTTCAGCGCGCCGGAGCTGCTGGCTCGCGTGAGAGCGGCACTGCGTCGCAGTGCGCGCGGCAGCGAGCAACCTCCTGTGCTGCAAATCGGCCAGTCCGTCGTCGATCTCAATCGTCGCGAGGCGCGCAATCAAGACGGCGAGCTGCATCTGACGCCGCTGGAGTATCGCGTACTGGAGTCGCTGGCGCGTCAAGCCGGCATGATCGTGACAGCGCATCAGCTACTGCGCGAAGTCTGGGGGCCGGGTCGATTCGACGACACGCGCGCGCTGCGCGTGTGCCTGAAAAACCTGCGGCAGAAGCTCGAGCCCGATCCGTCGCGGCCGCGCTACCTCGTCACCGAGGCGGGGCTCGGCTATCGCCTGCGCAGCGGCGAATCGTAACCTCACGGAACTTCGACAGCGCCCGTGCATTCGCGCAGGAGAGCGGGCGCACTTCGATTCATTCCTTTCAGCGCCTGCCTCCATCGTGAAGGAGGTATCTGATGAGAGTACTCATTGCAGTTTCGGCGCTCGCGATCGCGCTCGGCTCGAGCGCTGCGATCGCCGGCGACAAGGATCACAAGAGCGGGTCCGCCGCACAGTTCGAATCTCTGGATCGCAACAGCGACCAGCGTCTCAGCCAGCAGGAAGTTGCGGGCGACGAGAATCTCGCCGGCAAGTTCGCCGCGCTGGACGTCGACGGCGACGGCTACGTAACGAAGCGCGAATACGCAGCGCGCATGCAGAAGGATCGAAGCGAACCGTCATCGACGGATAGGACGCAGCAGCAGACGCCGCCGCGGCCCGACAACCCGCGTGACCCCTACTGACGGAGGTGAGAGATGACCCAATGCCGGGAAATCATGAAGCGCGACATCGAGTGCCTGTCGCCGCGCGAGCCTGCGCAGGCGGCGGCCGAGAGAATGCGCGATCGGAACATCGGCTTCCTGCCGGTCTGCGATGACAGCATGCAGGTGCTGGGCACTGTCACGGATCGCGACATCGCCCTGCGCATCGTCGCGGACCTGCTGTCAGCCGGCACGCCGGTGGAGCGGGTGATGACCCGGGAAGTGGTTGCGTGCTATCCGGAGGACGACATCGAGCTCGCCAAAGAGCTGATGGCGGATCACCGCAAGTCGCGCATCATGTGTGTCGACGATGACGGCACGCTGATCGGCGTCATCAGCCTGTCCGACATCGCAAAGCTCGAAGGTGACGGTGCGGCCCGGACGCTCCGGGCAGTCAGCCGGCGCGAGGCGCGTCACTAGTCACCAGGCTCGAGCCCCCAGCCGCGGATGGCTTAGCACGCTGCACCCCGAGGCAGTATTCTCTGCCCATGAGCGTGTCGCCATCCGCGGCTTCATTGCCGATCATCGATCTGCGCCGGGGCGCTGCGGTCGCGCGTGAGCTCGATCGGGCGTGCAGCGAGTTCGGTTTCTTTTATCTGGTCGGCCATCAAGTCGATCCCTCGCTGGGAGACCGGCTGTTACAGCTGTCGCGCGGCTTCTTTGCGCGCGGCGAGGCCGAGAAGCTGCGAATCCATATGTCGCAGGGCGGCCGCGCCTGGCGCGGCTACTTTCCCGTCGGCGGCGAGCTCACCTCGGGCCAGCCGGATCTGAAGGAAGGGCTGTACTTCGGCACTGAGCTCGACGAGAGCGATCCGCGAGTGCGCGCGGGCACGCCGATGCACGGGCGCAACCTGTTCCCGGATGTACCGGAGTTTCGTGCGACCGTGCTCGAGTACATGAGCGCGCTCGAAGCCGCCGGCCAGCAAGTGCTGTCCTTGCTCGCCGCAGGTCTACGCCTCGATGCCGATTACTTTCAGCGTCACTACACCGGCGATCCGACCGTGCTCTTCCGGATCTTCCGCTATCCGCCCGACGACGCTGCGCGTGAGGGCTGGGGCGTCGGCGCGCACACCGACTACGGGTTGCTGACGTTGCTACAGCAGGACGCGGTCGGCGGTTTGCAGGTCCTGAATCGCGACCGCTGGCTCGACGTACCGCCGCTCGCCGGTTCGCTCGTGTGCAATGTCGGCGACATGCTCGAGCGACTCACCCATGGCCGGTATCTCTCGGCGCTGCATCGGGCGAAGAACCTCACTCATCGCGAGCGGCTGTCGATGGTGCTGTTCCTCGATCCGGCGTTCGACGCGCAGCTGCAGCCGCTGCCGGGTGTTGTGCCCGACTCGGACCTGCCGCACACGAACGTGCGCTGGGATCGCATCGATCCGCACGCGCTGCAAGGCACATACGGCGAGTACCTGCTGAGCAAAGTCTCGAAGGTGTTTCCGGATCTCTACGCGCGGGGATCCGGGGTCACCCGCAAGTAGGGCCTGATTGCGTGCCAGCCGCGCGGAAACTTGCCGCGCGCCTCTTCATCCGTGATCGACGGCAGGATGATCACGTCATCGCCAGCACGCCAGTTCACGGGCGTCGCCACGGCGCATGAATCCGTGAGCTGCAGCGAATCGATCGCGCGCAGGATTTCGTCGAAGTTACGGCCGCACGTCTGCGGGCAGCATGCCGTAGCTCAGCGCCACGGAGCGGTCGAGGTCGCCGACGATCGGAAAATGCACGGTTGCACCTTGCGTCTCGCGGATGTCGAGCAGCCATTCCTCGTGCGAGAAAACGGTGTCGACGGACAAGCCGAGGAGTTTGACGTCGCGCCGCTCGAAGTCCCGTTCCAGCAGCGCCAGCCGACCGAGCTCGGTCGTGCAGACAGGGGTGAAGTCGCGCGGATGCGAGAAGAGCAGGCCCCAGCTGTCGCCGAGCCAGGCATGGAAGTCGATGCGGCCGCGCGTGGTCTCCGCGCGGAAGTCAGGTGCCGTGTCGCCGAGTCGCAATGTCATCCCGATCTCCTGTACGAGGTGGATCGGGATGCATTGTCTGCGCGCCTGCCAGCTGAAGTCGGTCGCGCGCCGGTAGTAATGGCGTGACAGGGCCGGCGCGTCGGCATTTCTAGGGCTTCAGCTGAGCGCGAATCTCGCCGTTCTTGTGGGCGGCGCTGTGCACGTTCACGTACAACTCGCCAGCCTTGTAGGCCGCGGCCTGTTCGTCTGTGAGCTTGGAGTCCTTCGGCACGCTCCACACGCCGTCGCCGGTCTTCTCCAGCGAAATGATCGGCGGGCCGTTCTTGCCCGTGGCCGCCTGGTGAATGTGCGCGGCGATGGCGTCGATGCCCTTGGTCTTGATGCTGCCCGAGACGGAGTTGTCCGCAGCGACCTTGATGCTGCCGCTGCCGGTTGCCGTGGTCTCGACGGCCGGCACTTCCTCGCTGCCGGTCAGACTCACCTTGGAATCGGCTGCGAGCGCGAGGCCCGGTCCGAGCAGCAGGATCGCAGTGAGCACGTGAATCTTCGTCTTCATGCTGATCTCCCTAGGCGCTGCAGCGCCAGCGATGCGTACTTGTGCGTGACAACCAACGCATCGAGCGTGCTTTCGTTCCGGGCTTCACCGCGTGAGTCGGACCACGTAGCCGCCGCCGGGGGCGAGTTCGATGGGCAGTGACGATCGCGGGCCGACAGCGCGCGATTCGATCTGGTAATCGGCGGCGTAGCGATCGGCATTCCTGCCATCGGCCACGATCGTCGCGCTGTATTCGCCCGGCGGCAGGAACGACAGGGACAGCTCGATCTTGCGCGCCGTCCAATCGGTCATCGCCGCGACGTACCAGGTGTCGCCCGCGCGGCGCGCCACGACGACGTAGTCGCCGATCGCGCCCTGCAGGGGCCGCGTCTCGTCCCACGCGGTGGGGATGCCGCCCAGGAAGCGGGTGAACTCGGGTTCCGCGCGATAGGCGGAGGGCGTGCCCGCCAGATACTGCAGCGGACTGTCGTAAATCACGTACTGCGCCAGCTGCTGCGTGCGCGTGCCCTGGCTCATCGGTTGTTCGCCGACCACGCGAAACGTCTTCGCTGTGCCGTTGAGCATTGCGCCGCCTTCCCAGTCCATCGGACCAGCCAGCATGCGCACGAACGGGACGGTCAGTGCGTGATCGGGAGTGACGCGCTCGCTCCACATGTTGTACTCGTGCCCGAGCACGGCCTCGCGGGTGAGCAGGTTCGGGTAGGCGCGTTGCAGGCCGGTCGGCTTGGCGACGCCGTGCAGATTGACGACGAGATGCCGCTGCGCCGCTGCGCGCGCCAGGCGTTCCTGAAAGCGCAGCATCGGCTGGTCGTCGCGATCCATGAAGTCGACCATGATTCCGCGCGCGCCCCACGCGGCGTACCGGTCGAGCGCCTGCTCGAGATTGCCCGCCAGCGCGCGCGCCTCGTTCCACAGCAACACGCCCACGCCCTTGCCGTTTGCGTAGGCGATCAAGTCGGGCACATCGATATTGGGATTGAGCTTGGTGGTGTCGTCCGCGTCCGACCAGCCGGCATCGAACATCATGTATTCCACGCCGTACTCGGCGGCGAAGTCGATGTAGTGACGGTAGGTCGCGGTATTGAGCCCGCTCGTGAAGTCGACGCCGTACAGCAGGCGGCCGGTGATCCATTCCTCGGTGGACTGGCCCGGCCGGATCCAGGCGACATCCTGCAGTTCCAGCGGACTGGCCAGCCGGTAGACCAGATCGTTGCCGAGCAGGCCGGCAGCATCCGCCGACACCATCAGCACGCGCCACGGGAATGTGCGCGTGCCCGGCGTGCGTGCGAGGTAGTCGGCGCGCCGCGTGACCAGCGATTGGCGAAACTCGCCGCCGAACACCTGCTCCTCCAGCGGATAGCGCGCGAAGTCACCGGCCAGCGCGGGCTCGCCGGGCACGTGCCGCAACCACAGTCCCGGATAGTCGCGCAGGTCCGATTCCGTGAAGCCGAGGTAGCCGCTCGCGGTCTGCACCGTGATCGGCAGATAGGCGAGCCGCGCGTCTGGCACGGCGTCCGCCGCCAGCTGCTGATAGTTCTCTTCGTAGCTGGATTGGAAGCAGTCGACGCCGGGTTCGGTGCGGCAGTTCACCAGCGCGATCCAGATGGCGTCGTCCTTCGCCAGGCGCAGGCCGGCGCTTTCGTTGCGCACGATCACCTCGCCGTCGATGGCAGTTTCGAAGCGGTAAGCGACGCCATCGTCGTAGACGCGAAACGTCGCGGCAAGCTTGGGGCCGAAGGACAGGCGCAGCTCGTTGTACCGGTCCGGGATGACGGCGCGCTTCTCGGGCACGACGGGCCGGATCGTCTCGTTCACCGAGCGCCGCGCGCTTCCGCTCAGTCGAGGCAGCGCGTTGGCGCGCAGGTGTCCGTCCACGTCCAGACCGACCGCCGGCGTGCGCGCCACGCTCTTGCCGCGGTAACGCACTTCGAGAGTGAGCGTATCGTCGGCGCGGATCACCGCTTCCAGCGCTTCGGCCGGTGCGTGCAAGCGGAAGGTTTCAGCGGTTGCCGGCAATGCCAGCATGGCGATGAGCAAGCTGCTCAGCGCTCGAATCATCCCCAGGCCGGCTGTCCGGGCACGAGCGGCACGCACGCATCGTACCGTCCGGGAGTGATCTCATAACGCATCGCTCGCGTGAGTCCGATTTCGGAGCTGAAGTAAACCTGGAGCGCGAGATCGCGCACGACCGCGAACCAGTGCGTCTTACCGGCCTGTTGAGCTGCGACGTCCAGCTCGCTGAGCAACCGCTGGCGCTCGGGCGGCTGCAGCGAGCCAAACTCACCGCCGCGGTCCCGGCACTCCGCCCGGAACGCCGCCAGTCCCTTCGACACTTGCTGCTGTGCGTCCACCGGCATGCAATCGGTGAGGATCAGGAGCATCGTCGCGCCGACGCTTGCGGCCTTGGCTCCGGGCGACGCCGCCGTCGTGGGAAGGAGCGTGTCGGCGATGTCCTCGAGCAGTGCTTGATCAGCGCCGGTACCTTCTGCTGCCGACTCGCGGTTCTTCGGCGCACACCCTGCCAGCACGCCAGGCATGAGCAGCGCACTGCCGAGCAGCACGGTCGAGGTCTTCAGCGCCTCGCGTCGAGTCACTTTGGCCACGGGCTGCTCACGTTTCACAGGTTCCGCCTCTTCAGTTCCTCGACGGCATGATTCACCGCGCGAGCCGTCAGCGCCATGTAAAGGAGCGAAGGACTCTGGTTGCCGGTCGAGGTCATGCAGGCGCCGTCGGTCACGAAGACATTCGGGCAGGTGTGCAACTGGTTCCAGCTGTTCAGGAGCGAGGTCTTCGGGTCGCGCCCCATGCGGCAGCCGCCCATCTCGTGGATGTCGCGGCCCGGGTTCCAGTTGTTCTCGTTCGTCTCGATGTCGCGGCAGCCGGCGACTTCGAGCATCTCGGCAATCTGCGTGCGAAAGTCGCGGATCATCCGCGCGTCGTTGTCGTCGTAGGCCACCGACGTGATCAGCTGCGGCATGCCCCATTCGTCCTGCAGCGTCTCGTGCGGCCGGACGTGGTTCGACGCCTTCGGCACTGTCTCGCCTTGCAGGTACATGTAGATTCGCCACTGCCCGGGCCGGGCCTGCCCATCCTTGTACGCGCCGCCGATGCGCTCCGGCGTGACCTCGCCGCGCTCGCGATACGCGCCGGTGAACGTCGTGTAGCCGCCGACAAAATCCAGCTCCTTCTTCCCCAGGTTACGGAAGTTCGCCAGGATGCATTCCGAGGGCCTGCGGCCGAAGTAGTACTTGTCCTCGAAGCCGTCGATGGCCCCGCCGCCGCCGGCGCGGTAGTTCTGGAACGCCACGTATTTCCCGAGCAGGCCGTTGTCGTTGCCGAGCCCGTGCGGGAAGCGCGCCGAGGTCGAGTTGAACAGGATCAGCACCGTGTTCAGCGCTGACGCGGTGACGAAGATGACGCGGGCGCGATACTCGCTGACAGCATGGGTGTGCGCGTCGATCGCGCGCACGCCGGTCGCCCGGTTCTTGCTTTCGTCGTAGATGATGGAATGCACGACCGCGTCGGGGCGCAGTGTCAGGTTGCCGGTCTTCGCTGCCCACGGCAGCGTCGAGGAGTTCGAGGCGAAGTAGGCGCCGAAGGGGCAGCCGCGCCAGCACATGTTGCGCGAGCGGCAGGCGCTGCGTCCTTGTTGCAGATGGATCGGCTCGGGCCGCGTGAGATGGGCCCACCGGCCGTGCACCACGTAACGATTGCCGTAGTGCGCGCGGATCCTGTCGCTCATGTGCTGCTCGGGGCAATTGAAGTCGAACGGCGGGAGAAATTCCCCGTCGGGCATCGACTCGATCCCATCGCGCGTCCCGCACACGCCGATGAAGCGCTCGACGTGCGAGTACCACGGAGCGATGTCTTCGTAACCGATCGGCCAGCCGATCCCGTAGCCGTGGCGTTCCGGCGCCGTGAACTCGTAGTGGCTCCACCGCTGGCAGGCGCGGCCCCACATGATCGACTTGCCGCCTACCTGGTAGCCGCGGATCCAGTCGAACGGCCGCTCCTGCACGTAGGGATGCTCGGCGTCCTTCACGAAGAAGTGCTGCACGTCCTCCGCGGCGATCACGCTCATCACCGGGTTTTCCTCGACCACCTTGCGGGTCAGCTGGCCGCGGTGCGGGAGCTGCCAGGGCGCCAGATTCGCGGTCGGATAGTCCTTGATGTGCTCGACGTTGCGGCCGCGCTCCAGCACCAGCGTCTTCAGGCCCTGGTCGCACAGCTCCTTGGCTGCCCAGCCGCCCGCGATGCCGGAGCCGACGACGATGGCGTCGAAAGTCGTGGGGTCGGTTGCCGATTTGCTGTTATCCACCTCGTCACTATACTTCGCGACTCGATTGGATCCACCCTCGATGCCCGAGTGGCGGAATTGGTAGACGCAGCGGACTCAAAATCCGCCGCCGTTAAAAGCGTGTCGGTTCGACTCCGACCTCGGGCACCACCTCAAGTCCCTTCAACGACTTGGGCCACATGGGTTGCTCGGGATTGCCCTGCTGCGACCTTTTCCTGAACAGCAGCATCTAAGCTGCAACATGTCGCAATTCGCGGGAACAGAAGTCACGGCGGAAGTGCTCAGCGCAGCACGCGGTGGCGACTCCCGCGCCCAGGAAGCGATCTACCGTTGCTACCAGCGGCCGGTGTACTCGCTGATCCGCCGCCTGATCGCGCGGCCGGCGATCGCGGATGAGCTGTTCCAGGACACGTTCATCGAGATCCTGCGGAGCCTGCACAGCTACAGCGGCGATGGCGCATTCGGCGGCTGGGTGCGAGCGATTGCGGTGAACAAGTGCCTCATGTATCTGCGCTCGCGCTGGCATCGCAGCTTTGCATATCTGGACGCCGACGAGAACGAGCCGCTCGCCGATCTGCTGGTCGACACGGCGTCCGGGCCGGCCGCGCAGGTGCAGGCGAGCAGCGACGTCGAGCGTGCGCTCGCGACATTGCCGCCGCTCACGCGCACGGTCGTCTGGTTGCACGATGTCGAGGGTTACACGCACGGAGAGATCGCGCGCCTGATGGGACGCACCGCCAGTTTTTCCAAGTCGCAGCTCGCGAGGGCGCATCAGCGCCTGCGTGAGCTGCTCGACCCGCAGTCCGAGTCATTGCCATGCACGCATCTATCGACAATCTGCTGAGCCTGCGCGACGGCCAGCCTGTGGACGCCGCGATCGCGGCGCACGTGGAGCAGTGTCAGCGTTGTACGGCCGAGTTGCACAAGCTGCGCGAGATGCAGAGCAAACTGCAAGCGCTGCCACAGCTCGAAGCGCCGTCGTCGTTCGCGGAGATCCAGCGGGCGATGGCGCGCCCCGCAGCGCCGCGCCGCCTCGTGTCGCCGCGCCTCGTGGCCGCGCTGGCGTTCGTGACGCTGACGGCGATTTTCTTCGTGGCGCTGCGCGACGAAACTGCGCCCAAAGCCGTGCAGCGCGTGCAGCCGGCGACGCTGCAGGAACAACCGACCGACGTCATCGAACACGCGCGCGTGCCGGAGCTGATGGCTCAGTCGCAGCACCTCGAAGACCTGCTGCAGCGACTGCCCGGGCGGCCGCAAATCGAGCGCGTGTCGACGGCCGCGATGATCGACACGATCGAGGACCGCATTCAGTGGCTGGATTTTCAGCTGTCCGACGCACCGGACAGCGGACTGAACGAGGAACAGACGCAGCGCCTGTGGCGCGAGCGCGTCGAGTTGATGGATTCGCTGGTGAAGGTGCGATACGCCGAAGGCGGAGTCGCCTTCTGAGGAGCATCCCGTGAGTAGCAAGAGAAAGACATTCGCTTCGTTGACGCTGGCAGCGCTGCTGGCGCTCGCCTCGACGGCGAGCGTCGCCGCGGAGGCCGACAAGAAATCGACGGACAACGAGGGCCAGTCGCAGGCCGAGCTGGAGCGCAAGCTCGCCGATGCGCGCAAGCGTCTCGACGAAGCCGCGCGCGAAGTCGCGAATCTCAGTATGTCGCTGTCGGACGACATGGTGCCGCACATGCGCGGCGCCTTCGGCACGGTGATGGGCGGAGGTCCGCCGCGCGCGGTCCTCGGCATCAACATGGGCAGCGACGATGCGAAGAGCGACGGCGTCGAGGTTGTCAGCGTGAGCCCGGGCGGCGCGGCAGCTGAAGCGGGCCTCAAAGGCGGCGACGTACTCACCGACATCAACGGCACGGCGCTCAAGCGCGACGGCGACGCGTCGGCGCGCGAGAAGTTGATCGTCGCGATGCGCAAGGTGAAGCCCGGCGATACCGTCGCGGTCAGCTATCGGCGCGACAACAAAGTGCTGAAGGCGAGCCTGACGGCGCAGCCGTTGCGCGACATGTTCTTCACGCAGGCGATGCCGCCAATGGCGGGTATCGCAGCGATGCCGCGCATGCCGGACTTCGTGTTCATGCGCGGCGAGGGCGTGTTCGGCTCGGCTGAGCTGGTGCCGATGACGCCGAAGCTCGGCCAGTACTTCGGCACCGAGACCGGTCTGCTCGTCGTGCGCGCGCCCGACGACAGTCGTCTGAAGCTGGAGGACGGCGATGTGATCATGGACATCGACGGACGCACGCCGTCGAACGCCTCGCACGCACTGCGGATCCTGTCGTCCTATCAGGCGGGCGAGAAGCTGAAGCTCAACATTCTGCGCGCGAAGAAGCGCATGTCGTTTGAAGTCACGGTGCCGCAGGACACGTTCGAGAAGCGCCTCAACGGTCCGCGCATGGAGCGAGGCTTCATGCGCTTCGGACCCGGACCGACTATCGAAGCCGTGCCTGCGATGCCGGGAGCGCCCGGCTTCGGCGTCGAGGGCGTGGGGCCGATCACCGTGCCGGCGCCGCCGTTGCCGGATGAGCCGGTGTAGTCTACCGTGCGCGCCCAATGCGGCGCGCCGACTTCGCCTACGACCTGCCTGAAGATCTGATTGCACAGCGGCCCCCGATCGAAAGATCGGGGAGCCGTTTGCTGCATCTGGAGCGCGCGACCGCGCGTCTGCGCGATCTGCAATTCACGGGTCTGCCATCGCTGCTGAGCGCGGGCGACTTGCTGGTGTTCAACGACACGCGCGTGATTCCGGCGCGCATCGTCGGCAGCAAGCCCACGGGCGGCAAGGTCGAGATCCTGCTCGAGCGAGTGCTCGACGGCCGTCGGATCCTGGCGCACGCGCACGCGAGCAAGCCGCTGCGCAGCGACGTTCCAGTCGCACTACCGGGCGGTGCGCAGGCCGTTTACATCGGTCGCCGCGACGATCTGTTCGAGCTCGAGCTCAGCACCGATCCGCTGCCGTACTTCGAACAGTACGGCTCGATGCCGCTGCCACCGTACATCGAGCGCGCGGCAGAGGCGGACGATGCGACGCGTTATCAGACCGTGTACGCGCGCGAACTCGGTGCGGTCGCTGCGCCGACTGCAGGTCTGCATTTCGACGAAGCAATGCTCACGCGCTGCCGCGAGATGGGCGTCGGTTCGGCGTTCGTGACGCTGCACGTCGGCGCGGGGACTTTTCAACCGGTGCGCGTCGACGACCTCGCCGAGCATCGCATGCACGCCGAGCGTGTCACCGTCAGCGCTGACGTGTGCGCAGCGATCGAGCGAACGCACGCGGCCGGCAAGCGGGTCATCGCAGTCGGCACGACCGTCGTGCGCAGCCTCGAATCCGCCGCGCAGCAGGGGAAGCTCGCGCCGTTCTCCGGCGAGACGCGGCTGTTCATCACGCCGGGATTCCGGTTCGCGGTCGTTGATGCGCTGGTCACGAACTTTCACCTGCCGGAGTCGACATTGCTGATGCTCGTGTGCGCGTTCGCGGGCTACGATGCGGTCATGCACGCCTATCGACACGCGGTGACCGAGCGCTACCGGTTCTTCAGCTACGGCGACGCGATGTTCCTGGAGCGCGCATGAAGTTCGAGCTGCTCGGCACCGATGGCTGCGCACGCCGCGGACGCATGTCGTTCGCGCGCGGCGGCGTCGAGACGCCCGCGTTCATGCCCGTCGGCACGTACGGCACCGTCAAGGCGATGACGCCCGAGGAGCTGATCGAGAGCGGCGCGCAGATCGTGCTCGGCAACACGTTCCACCTGATGCTGCGGCCGGGCATGGACGTGATCCGCGCGCACGGCGGGTTGCACGGCTTCATGCACTGGGAGCGGCCGATCCTGACCGACTCCGGCGGCTTCCAGGTCTTCAGCCTGGCGACGCTGCGCAAGATCACGGAGGAGGGCGTCAGTTTCCGCTCGCCGCACAACGGCGATCCGGTGCTGCTGACGCCGGAGCGCTCGATGCAGGTGCAGCGCGACCTGGACGCCGACATCGCGATGATCTTCGATGAGTGCACGCCGTTCCCGGCGACCGAAGAAGAAGCCCGCCGGTCGATGGAGTTGTCGTTGCGCTGGGCCGAGCGCAGCCGCGCCGAGTTCGCGCGCCTGCGCAATCCGCACGCGCTGTTCGGCATCGTCCAGGGCGGCATGTTCCCGGCTCTGCGGCAGGAGTCGCTCGCGGGCCTGACGCGCATCGGCTTCGACGGCTACGCGATCGGCGGCCTGGCGGTCGGCGAGCCGAAAGACGTGCGCGAGACCCTGCTCGACGCGATCGAGCCGCACCTGCCGACGGATCGACCGCGCTACCTCATGGGCGTCGGCACGCCCGAGGACCTGGTCGAGGCCGTGCGCCGCGGCGTTGACATGTTCGACTGCGTCATGCCGACCCGGCATGCGCGCAACGGGCACCTGTTCGTGTCGACCGGGGTGCTCAAGATCCGCAATGCCCGCTACGAATCGGACACTGCGCCGCTCGATCCGGCGTGCACCTGCTATACATGCCGCAATTACAGCCGCGCCTACTTGCGCCACCTGGACAAGTGCGGCGAGATTCTGGCCGCGCGGCTCGGCACGATTCATAATCTGCACCAGTACCTGTCCCTGATGCAGTCCATGCGTGCGGCGATCGAACAACGACAGTTCGACGCATTCGTGGCCGACTTCTACGCCCGCCGAAGCCAACCGATTGACTAGCCGCGACTGACCCGACCCGCATGCTCGCCGATCTGCCGACCGCACCCTGGTTCCGACGCGTCCTCGTCGCGGCGCTGATCCTGGGCATCGTGCTGCTCACCTTCAGCGTGCTGCAGCCGTTCATCGTGCCGCTGATCTGGGGCGGGATTCTCGCGTACGTGAGCTGGCCGTTGCAGCAGCGCCTGGAGCGCGTGCTGCGCAAACGTGCGAGTCTCGCTGCGTTGCTGACGACCCTGATCGTGACCCTCGCGATCGTCGTGCCGCTGGTGTGGCTCATCCTGATGGTGCGCGTCGAAGCAGTCGAGGCGTACGCGAGGGTGCAGGCGTTCCTCGCGTCGAAACCCTCGTTGCCGCCGGCCTTGCGCGAGCTCCCATGGATCGGCGCGTGGGCGGAGGACATGCTGCGGCAACTCTCTGCCGATCCGGCGGCAATCAAAGAACAGTTCGTGATGACGCTCGAGCAGTCGTCCGTCGAGGTGTCGAAGCTGATCGGCGGCGTGGGACGCAATGCGGCGAAGCTGTTCTTCGCGGTGCTGTCGATGTTCTTCCTGCTGCGCGACGGGCCGCGGCTGGTCCGCGAGGCGCGCGCGATTCTCGAAGGAATCCTCGGCCCCCGCGTGCACGACTATCTCGACGCGATCGGTGCGACGACGCAGGCAGTGGTGTACGCGTTGATTCTCGGTGCAATTGCCCAGGGCACGGTCGCAGGCATCGGCTACTTCTTCGCCGGCGTCGAGGCGCCGGTGCTGATGGGCGCGCTGACGGTGCTGATCGCGTTGATTCCGTTCGGCGCGCCGTTCGTGTGGGGAACTCTGGCGCTGTGGATGCTCGTCAACGGCAACGTCGGGCACGGGATCTTCTTGCTGGTGTGGGGCGTGCTGGTCGTCAGCTGGGTCGACAACCTCGTCAGGCCGATGGTGATCTCCAACGCCACGCGCATGCCGTTCCTGCTGGTCGTGTTCGGCGTGCTCGGCGGCGTGCTCGCGTTCGGGCTGGTCGGATTGTTCATCGGCCCGGTGCTGCTCGCCGTGTCGCTCGCGATCTGGCGCGAGTGGCTGGAGGAGCACCAGCAGCAGGAAGCGTCTACTCCCTGACGGGCGCCTTCTCGATCTTCGACAGCAGGATCTTGTCGATCCGCACGCCGTCCATGTCCATGATCTCGATCTTCAGGTCGCGCCACGTCAGCGTGTCGCCGGCCTTCGGGATGCGGCCGAGACGCGCCAGCACGAAGCCCGCGACCGTGTGGTAGTCGCGGCCGACCATGTCGCGCCGGTTCAGGCGCCGCTGCAGCTCCTCGATCGGCAGGTGGCCGTCGACCAGCCATGAGCCGTTCTCGCGCTGGGTGGCTTCGGGCCGCTCGCGGCTGCCGAGCTCCGGCAGCTCGCCGGCGATCGCCTTGAGGATATCGATCGGCGTCGTGATGCCCTCGATCTCGCCGTACTCGTCGGTCACCACCGCGAGATGCGTGCTCGATTTCTGGAATTGATCGAGCAACTGCAGCACCGAAATCGAGTCCGGGATGTGCAGCGGGGGCTCCAGGTCGCGGTCGGCGTCGAGCACGCCGCGATGCACGGCTTCGCTCAGATTCGCCAGCGTGATCATGCCGAGCAGGTTCTCGAGCTTCTCGCGCGCGATCAGGAAGCGCGCATGGCCGCTGCTCTTCGCCTGCTGCCACAGCGAGTCGATCGGATCCTCGATGTCCAGCCAGATCACGTCCTGGCGCGGAATCATGATCGAGCCGACCTTGCGATCCGCGAGCGCCAGCACCCCCTCGACCAGCCGGCGCTCGGTCGCGAGGAACACGCCGGCGCGCGTGCCTTCGGCGACGAGGGCGCGGACGTCATCTTCGGTGACTGCCCCCTGGGGCGCGGCGGAGACCGGCAGGATCCTGAGAAACGCATCGACCGCTACGCGCAGCAACCAGATGGCCGGGGCAGTGAGCCGCGCCATGAGCCGCATGATCGGCGCGACGCGCAGGGCCAGCGTCTCGGCGTGCAGCAGCGCAACGCGCTTCGGCACCACCTCGCCGGCGATGAGGGTGACGAAGGTGATGATCAGCACGACGATGCCTTTGGCGACTTCCTCGGTGTACTGAGGCGGCACGCCGTAGGCCGTCAGCTTCTCGGCCAGCGGCCCGGCGAAGGTCTCGCCGCCGTACAGGCCGGTGAAGATCGTCAGCAGGGTGATGCCGATCTGGATCGCCGACAGCAGCGTGGTGGGATCCTCGACCAGCGCGAGCGCGGACTTCGCGCCGCTCAGGCCCTGCTCGGCGGCGGCCTGCAGGCGCGAGCGCTTGGCCGACACCAGGGCCATCTCCGACAGCACGAAAAAGCCGTTGAGGAGGATGAGCAGCAGGACGACGATAACTTGGCCGGAAGTCATGGAAGGCACTCACCCCGCCGGGTGCGGAAGGAGCGCAGAGTGTACATTCCCGCCGCCCCCGACCGCCGGCAGGGCGTGCCGCCGGCAGGGCCTGTGTATAATGCGCCGCTCTTTTCCACAGGCACTCAATATGGACTGGCTGATTTCCACCGCTGCCGCGCAGGCGCAGAACGCCGCGCAAGGGCAGCCGAACCCGTTGATGAGCCCCAGCATCTGGTTCCTGCCGCTGATGCTCGTCGTCTTCTACTTCCTGCTGATCCGCCCGCAAACCAAGCGCGCCAAGGAACACCGCGCCATGATCTCGGCAATCGAGGTCGGCGCCGAAGTGGTCACCAACGGCGGCATCCTCGGCAAGGTCACCGAGATCGGCGAGCAATACCTGACGCTGGAAATCGCGGACGGCGTGAACGTCAAGATCCAGCGCGCCACCGTCTCGCAGGTGTTGCCCAAGGGCACGCTGAAGAGCCTCTGACAGACCCGCATGTATCACTACTCCCGCTGGAAGTATTGGCTCGTCATCCTCGTTATCGTCGTCGGCACACTGTTCGCATTGCCGAACGTGTTCGGCGAGGGCCCGGCGTTGCAGTTGTCGCGTAACGATCGGGTGGCGATGGACGCGGCTGCACAACAGCGCGTGCTCGGCGTGCTCGAGGCCGCAAAGCTCGCGCCGGAGGTCTCGTACCTGCAGAAGGACCGGCTGGTGATGCGGTTCGCGAGCGAGAAACAGCGCGAAGACGCGCAGAAGGCGATCAGCCAGGGCACTTCGGGCGACTACCTCGTCGCTCTGTCGAGCGTGCCGCGCGCGCCGGAGTGGATGCGCGAGGTCGGGCTGAAGCCCATGAGCCTCGGCCTCGATCTGCGCGGCGGCGTGCACTTCGTGTACGAGGTCGACATTCAGGGCGCGTTGGCGCAGGCCGTGGAGCGCATGGAGCGCGACGCCCGCACTCAGCTGCGCGACAAGCGCGTTCCCTACGGCGCGGTGACCGCCAACATGAACGACCGGGTGGTCCGCGTCGTATTGCGCAACGCTTCGGATCTGCAAGCGGCGATGGATGCGCTGAAGGCGCCCGACGGCAGCTTGCAGGTCACTTCCGGAGAAGGCGCGGATGGCACGTACGTCGAGCTGCGCATGACGCAGCCGGAGCTGAAGCGCCGGCAGGACGTCGCCATCGAGCAGAACATCACGACCTTGCGCAATCGCGTCGACGAGCTCGGCATCGCCGAGCCGATCGTCACGCGCCAGGCCTCGAACCGCATCGTGGTGCAGCTGCCGGGCGTGCAGGACCCGAACGAAGCGATCCGCGTGCTCGGCGCGACCGCGACCCTGGAATTCCGCCTGGTCGACGAAGCCAACAATCCGTACGAGGCGCAGCAGAACAAGCGCATCCCGATCGGCTCGAAGCTCTACGTCGAGCGCAACGGCCGTCCCATCCTGCTGAAGCGCGACATCATCGCGACCGGCGAGCAGCTGACGGACGCGACCTCGAACATCAACACGCAGGAAGGCCAGCCGCAGGTCAACGTGAAGCTCGACTCGCGCGGCGGTCAGTCGATGCTGAACGCCACGAAGGACAACGTCGGCAAACGGATGGCGGTGGTCTACATCTCCAAGAAGCAGCTGGCCGAGGGCGAGCAGTGCAAGGGCGTGCGCACCGGTGCGATCTGCACGCAAGAGGAAGTCATCAGCGCCGCGACCATCCAGAGCGTGCTGTCTTCGAGCTTTCGCATCACCGGCCTGCAATTGACTGAAGCGCGCGAGCTGGCGCTGCTGCTGCGCTCGGGCGCGCTCGCCGCGCCGCAGACGATCGTCGAGCAGCGGTCGGTCGGTCCGACCCTCGGCAAGGACAACATCGAGCGCGGCTGGCATGCGATGGGCGTCGGCCTGCTGCTGACCTTCGCATTCATGGCGGTCTATTACCGCGGGTTCGGCTGGATCGCCAACGGGGTGCTGGCGGCGAATCTGGTGCTGACGGTGGGATTGCTGTCGATGCTGCAGGCTTCGCTGTCGCTGCCGGGTATCGCCGCGGTCGTGTTCCACCTCGGTATCGCCGTCGACGCGAACATTCTCATCTACGAGCGCATCCGCGAGGAGCTGCGCGCCGGCAACTCGCCGCTGTCGGCGATCAACGCGGGCTTCGACAAAGCCTTCGCGACGATCGCGGACTCGAACGTGACGACGCTGATCGCCGGCGTCGTGTTGTTCGCGTTCGGCACCGGCACGATCCGCAGCTTCGCCATCGTCATGACGCTCGGCATCCTGACCTCGCTGTTCACTTCGGTGGTCGGCAGCCGGGTGCTGGTGCACGCGATCTGGGGCCGCAGGCCGCGCCTGGCGCGCCTGCCCATCTAGTCTACAAACTGGGTCATCGAGCCGGAACCGCACCATGGAGTTCTTCCACAAAGTCACGACGTACCCGTTCATGCACACTCGCCGCATGTGGTACGGCGTGTCGGGCGTCGCGATCATCGCTTCGATCGTGCTCCTGTTCTGGCACGGCCTGAACCTCGGCGTGGACTTCACCGGCGGCGTGGTGCTGGAGTTCAAGTATCCGCATGCCGCGAACCTCGAGAAGACGCGCGCGACGCTCGAGCAGGCGCAGTTCACGCATCCGCAAGTGCAGAATTACGGCGACGACACCACGATCGCCGTGCGGCTGCCGCCGCAGCCGAACCAGGACGTCAACGCTGTCAGCAAGGCAGTGACCGACGTGTTGCAGAAGGTCGATCCGACCGTGAAGCTGCAGCGTGCGGAGGTCGTCGGTCCGCAGGTCGGCAAGGAGCTCACCAACCAGGGCGGCCTCGCGATCCTGTTCACGTTCATCCTGATCGGCCTGTACACCTGGGTTCGCTTCCAGTGGAAGATGGGCATCAGCGCGATCATCGCGACGCTGCACGATCCGCTGATCATCCTCGGCTTCTTCGCGGTCACGCAGATCACGTTCGACCTGGCCGTGCTGGCCGCGATCCTCGCGGTCATCGGCTACTCGCTCAACGACACCGTCGTGGTGTTCGACCGGGTGCGCGAGAACTTCCACAAGACGCGGCGCTCCAGCCCCGAAGACGTGATGGACGCGTCGATCAACCAGACGCTGTCGCGCACCATCATCACCAGCGGCGCGACGCTGCTGGTCGTGGTCGTGCTGCTGATCATGGGCGGCGAGACGCTGCGCGGCTTCTCCTGGGCGCTGACGATCGGCATCCTGGTCGGCACCTATTCCTCGATCTACGTCGCCGGCGCGCTCGCGCTCGACATGAAGCTGTCGGCGCTCGACCTGATGGAACGCAAGGAAGATCCTTCAAAAGCAGACGCGATGCCATGACGGGCACGACAGCGGAGCCCAAGTTCGCGTCATGAACTGGCTCATCTGGCTCTGCTTCTTCGCAATCTTCAT
Organism: Steroidobacteraceae bacterium; assembly: GCA_036004505.1. Lineage (GTDB taxonomy): Bacteria > Pseudomonadota > Gammaproteobacteria > Steroidobacterales > Steroidobacteraceae > Steroidobacter. The sequence goes on along the minus strand of DASYRK010000064.1, from coordinate 34,088 downwards.
CGGCGTACTGGCGCTCGACCTCGGAGTCCTGCATCGCGAGTCCCGCGCGATGCAGGTGCGGCAGGCCCTCGGCTGGACCGTCGTGTGGGTCATCGTGGCGCTGTCGTTCGGCGGCCTCGTCTACGGCGTCTACGAGCATCACTGGTTCGGCTGGCGCGGCATTTCCGCGGACGCGCCCAACGGCGCCGAAGCCGCGATCCAGTACGTGACCGGCTACCTGCTCGAGTGGTCGCTGTCGGTCGACAACATCTTCGTCATCGCCATCATCTTCACGTTCATGAAGATCCCGGCGCAGTTCCAGTACCGCGTGCTGTTCTGGGGCATCGTCGGCGCGATCGTGCTGCGCGGCGCGATGATCGCGATGGGTGCGGCGCTGATCCACGCGTTCGACTGGATGTTCTACGTCTTCGGCGCGATCCTGCTGTACTCCGCGTGGCGCATGCTGGGGAGCGACGAAGATCAGTTCGATCCGGGCAAGAGCGTGCTGGTGCGGCTGGCGCGGCGCGTCTATCCCGTGCACGAGCAGCTGGACGGCGAGCGCTTCTTCACGATGGTGAACGGCGCGCGCGCCGCGACGCCGCTGTTCGTGACGCTGCTGCTGGTGGACTTCGCCGACGTCGTGTTCGCGGTCGACTCGATCCCCGCGATCTTCGCCGTGACCCAGGAGCCGTTCATCGTCTTCACCTCGAACGCCTTCGCGATCCTCGGCCTGCGCTCGCTGTACTTCGCGATCGCCGGGCTGATGATGATGTTCAAGTACATCAAGCTCAGCCTGATCTTCATCCTCGGCTTCGTCGGCGTGAAGATGATCCTGCATCATCACCTCGAGATTCCGCACGCGATCTCGCTCGGCGTGATCGTCGGGATCCTCGCGATCGGCATCCTCGCTTCGCTGTGGTCGACGCGGCGCGAGCGGCAAACCGGGCAGCCCTGAGGGGCGGTGCGCATGATCGAACTGCTCGGCGACCCTCAGACCTGGCTCGCATTCCTCACGCTGACGGCGCTGGAAATCGTCCTCGGCATCGACAACATCATCTTCATCTCGATCCTGGTCGGCCGGCTGCCGAAAACGCAGCGGCAGCGCGGCCGCACCATCGGCCTGGCGCTGGCGATGCTGACGCGCATCCTGCTGCTGCTGTCGATCGTCTGGGTGATGAGCCTGTCGGCCGACCTGTTCTCGATCGGCGATCTCGCCATCTCGGGGCGCGACCTGATCCTGATCGGCGGCGGCCTGTTCCTGCTCGCGAAGAGCACGCTGGAGATCCACGCCGGTCTGGAGGGCGAGGAGCAGCATCGCGAGAGCGGCGGCCGCGCCACGTTCACGAGCGTGATCGTGCAGATCGCGATCATCGACATCGTGTTCTCGCTCGACTCGGTGATCACGGCCGTCGGCATGGCGGATCACGTGGAAGTGATGATCGCGGCGGTGGTCGTTGCCGTGCTGGTGATGATGTTCCTCGCGGGTTCGATCGGTGATTTCGTCGACCGCCACCCGACGATCAAGATGCTGGCGCTGTCGTTCCTGATCCTGATCGGCATGGCGCTGGTCGGCGAGGGCTTCGAGTTCCACGTCCCGAAGGGCTACATCTACTTCGCGATGGCGTTCTCGGTCGCGGTGGAGATGCTCAACATCCGCGTGCGCAAGAAGATGGCGGCGGAGCCGGTGAAGCTGAGGAAGAAGCTGGATGAGGAGTGACGAGGGTCACGTCGTCACTGCCCTGTTGCCGTTCTTCAAATCCAGGTACAGGTTGTAGAGCGCGACGAACAGCGGGAACAGGTTCGAGAGGATTCCCACCGAGTCGTTCTTGCCGAACACGAAGTACGACAGCAGCAGCACGCTGCCGAGTGCGCTCATGTACCAGAACAACCGCGGCATCACGACTTTGCCTTTCGCCTGCGACGCGGCGAGCTGCACGAACCAGCGGCCCGCGAACAGGAACACGCCGCCGTAGCCGATCAGCTTCCAGGGCGTGATCGTGACGCCGAACATCACGAGCCACACCTTGTTCATCGCGGCAGCCCTCGCGGGTTATTGGCTGAGGTCACTTACTGAGTTGAGTCGAGGCCGGGCCGATCGGCCGGCTCGCGCCGCCGTTGCGCAGCGCGCTGTTTTTGTAGCCGTAGCCGAAGTACACCACGAAGCCGAGGATCGTCCAGCCGACGATCCGGTACCACGTGCCGCCCGTGGCGAACAGGCTGGCCAGCATCACGCCGCAGAACACTGTGCCGCCGATACCGACGAACCACACCCATTTCACCCTGAACGGGCGAGGCAGTTCGGGCTTGGTCACGCGCAACACCATGATGCCGATGCACACGGTGACGAATGCGAGCAGCGTTCCGCTCGACACGAGCTCGCCGAGCACGTTCAACGGCAGCAGTCCGCCCATCAGGCCGGCGCCGATACCGGTGAGCACCGTGGAGAAGACCGGGGTCTGCCACTGCGGATGGCAGGCGCGGAAGCGCGGCGGTAGCAGTCCGTCGCGCGACATCGAATAGAAGATGCGCGACTGTGCCAGCATCATGACCAGGATCACGGAGGTGAGGCCGGCGAGCGCGCCGAAGATCACCGGCGTCGTCAGCCAGCGCAGCTCCGAATGCGCCTGGAGCGCGGCCGCGACCGGCGCCGCGTCATTCAGCTTCGGGTATTCGAGCATACCGGTCAGGACGCCGGACATCAGGATGTACAGGATCGTGCAGATAACGAGGCTGGCGAGAATGCCGATCGGCACGTCGCGCTGCGGATTTTTCGATTCCTGCGCTGCCGTCGATACGGCGTCGAAGCCGATATAGGCGAAGAAGATGATGCCGGACGCGCGCAGGATGCCGCTCCAGCCGTACTGACCCCACACGCCCGTGTTCTCGGGAATGAACGGATGCCAGTTGTCGGCAGTGATGTAGAAAGCGCCGAAGCCGATCACCAGCACGACGATGGCGACCTTGATCGCGACCACGATCGCGTTGGTCAGCGACGACTGGCGAATGCCGAGCATCAGGATGACGGTGACGACGGTGACGATGAGCACGGCCGGCAGGTTGAACATCGCGCCGGTCGCGAAGAAGCCTTTCTCGACCGTGTATTCGATCGGCGCGCTAGTGAGCGCCGCCGGTATGAAATTGATGTCGAACTCTTCCAGCAGCTTGACGAGGTAGCGCGACCACCCCACCGAGACGGTCGACGCCGCGAACAGGTATTCGAGGATCAGGTTCCAGCCGATGAACCACGCGACGCCTTCGCCGAGGGTCGCGTATGAGTACGCGTAGGCGCTGCCGGAGACCGGGATCATGGACGCGAACTCGGCGTAGCACAGACCCGCGAAGATGCAGCCGATGCCGGCGATGATGAACGACAGAACGATGGCGGGGCCGGCGTGCTGGGCGGCGGCCAGGCCGGTCAGCACGAAGATGCCGGTGCCGATGATGCCGCCGATGCCGATCGCAGTCAGCGCGACCGGGCCCAGCGATCTGCGCAGCTCGCCCTTGTCGCTTTCGGACGCGAGATCCTGAATGGATTTCACCGCGAGCAGGTTCTTTAGCATGGTTCTTGTGGCTCCAAGACTTACTTTTCGGGGTGCTGCGCTGCGCGGCACTCTAACGCAAATCGAGTGCAGGTCAATTGCGCAGGTTGGCCGGTACGTGCGGCGCGAGCAGCTCCAGCAACGGGGCGTAGACCTTGGGTGTGCCGGCGACGATGTCGCCCTCTTGCTTGTACTCGCTGCCGTTCAGCCTGCCGACCATGCCGCCCGCTTCGGTGATCAGCAGGGTTCCCGCCGCGGTGTCCCAGGCCGACAGGCCCAGTTCCCAGAATGCGTCCAGCCGGCCCGCTGCGACATAAGCCAGATCGAGCGAAGCCGCGCCCGGACGACGAACGCCGGCGGTTGCCTGCGTCACGGCCTTGAGCATGGCCATGTAGGAATCGATCCACTCCAGGTTCGAGCGATACGGAAAGCCCGTGCCGATCAGCGCGCGTTCGAGGCCGACGTGCGGGGTGACGCGGATGCGCTTGCCGTCGAGTTGCGCGCCGTCGCCGCGCGAGGCGGTGAACAGCTCCTGCCGCATCGGATCGTAGACGACCGCATGCTCCATGCGACCGCGCCGCTGCACGCCGATCGACACAGCGAACTGCGGAAACCCGTGCAGGAAATTCGTGGTGCCGTCGAGCGGGTCGATGATCCAGACGAACTCGGTGTCCTCGCCGCTGCGGCCGCTTTCCTCGGCGAGGAACGAGTGATTCGGGTAGTGCTTGCGCACTGTCTCGATGATGTCGCGCTCCGCCGCCATGTCGATTTCGCTGACGAAGTCGTTCTGGCCCTTGACGCGCACGTCGAGGCGGTGCAGCCGGTTCAGGCCGCGGACGATGATCTCCCCGGCGCGGCGTGCGGCGCGAATGGCGATGTTCAACAGCGGTTGCATGCGGGGACCGGCCTCGTGAGAGCGTTTGGAGCGGTTAAAGAGCGCGACCCGGGCGGTGCCGGGGGCGGGTAGAATAGCAGCTGAACGCCATGTCCATCCGCATCGTCCTCGTCGACCCGAATCATCCCGGCAACATCGGCGCGGCGGCCCGCGCGATGAAGAACATGGGACTCACCGAGCTGCATTTGGTGCGGCCGAAGTTCTTCCCGAACGCAGATGCTACGGCGCGCGCCTCGGGCGCCGACGATGTGCTCGAGGCAGCACTCGTGCACGAGGACTTTGGCGACGCGATCGCCGATTGCGGCCTGGTCGTCGGCGCGAGCGCCCGGCAGCGTCACCTGCCGTTCGACCTGGTGGAGCCGCGCGACTGTGCCGCGCAGATCGTGCAGGCCGGCCGATCCGGCTCGGCCGCGATCGTTTTCGGCTCGGAGCGCATCGGCCTGACGAACGTCGAGCTCACGCGCTGCAATCTGCTGGCGGCGATTCCGACGGCGCCCGGCTACAGTTCGCTCAATCTCGCGATGGCGGTGCAGGTATTCGCCTACGAGGTGTGGCTCGCCGGTCGCCCCGGCGCGCCGGAAATTCCGCCGCGCGAGGTGCCGCTGGCGAGCGCTGCGGAGATGACGCGGTTGTACCAGCACTTCGAGCAAGTGCTCGAGTACATCGATTTTCGCGACCGCACCGGCGGCGGCCACCTGATGGCGCGCATCCGTCGCTTGTTCAATCGCGCGCTGCTCGATCAGAACGAGATGAACATCCTGCGCGGCGTCCTCACGGCCGTCCAGGCGCGGCGCCGGCCGGCGAAGAGGAGGAGTGACGAAGGGACGAAAGTGACGGAGTGACGAAGGGACGCAATTTTCATATTCTGCGCAGCAGTGAACACAGCGACTACGATCTATCTCGATTACGCAGCCTCGACGCCGGTGGATCCGCGCGTGGCGGACGCGATGATCGAGTGTCTGCGCCCGAGCGGCGCGCAGGGCAATCCCTCTTCGGCCGGCCATGAGTACGGGCGCCGCGCGCGCGGGCTCGTCGAGAAAGCGCGGGCGCAGGTCGCAGCCGCGATCGGCGCCGGTCCGCAATGCATCGTGTGGACGTCCGGCGCGACGGAGTCCGACAACCTCGCGATCTTCGGCATCGCGCGCTTCAACGCCGATCGCGGCCGGCACCTCATCTCTGCCAAGACCGAGCACAAAGCGGTGCTCGATCCGCTCAAGCAGCTCGAGCGCGAGGGCTTCGAAGTCACGTGGCTGAAGCCGGGGTCCGACGGCATCGTGCGGCCGGAGCAGGTGCTGGCGGCGCTGCGCCCCGACACGCAGCTCGTCTCGCTGATGCACGTGAACAATGAGATCGGCGTCGTGCAGGACATCGCCGCCGTCGGCGCGATCTGCCGCGAGCGCGGCGTCGCGTTCCATGTCGACGCGGCGCAGAGCTTCGGCAAGGTGCCGCTGAACGTCGAAGCGATGAACGTCGATCTGCTGTCGCTCACGGCGCACAAGATCTACGGACCGAAGGGCATCGGCGCGCTGTACGTGCGGCGCAAGCCGCCGCTCGGTCTCAAGCCGCTGATCTACGGCGGCGGGCAGGAGCAGGGCATGCGCTCGGGCACGCTCGCGACGCATCAGATCGTGGGCATGGGCCTGGCGTTCGAGATCGCCGCGCGTGAGCGCGAAGAGGATATGGCTCGCATCGGCGCGCTGCGCGACCGGCTGTGGTCAGGCATCGCGAGCGTCGGTGAGGTCGAGCTGAATGGCCATGCGCAGGAACGCGTGGCGGTGCTGCTGAACGTCAGCTTCCGCGGCGTCGAAGGTGAGAGCCTGCAGTTCGCATTGCGCGAGCTTGCGGTCTCCGCAGGCTCCGCGTGCTCGTCGGCTTCCGAAGAAGCTTCGTACGTGTTGCGTGCGCTCGGGCACAGCGATCAGCTGGCGCAGAGCTCGCTGCGCTTCAGCCTCGGCCGCTTCACCACGCCCGAGCAGATCGACACGGCCATCGCGGCGGTGAAGCGCGAGGTCACGCGACTGCGCTCGTTTTCGCCCCAGGCCGCCCATCCGGAGAACAAGTCGTGAGCGAAGCGCCGTACAGTCCTCTCGTCGTCGAGCATTTCGGCCGGCCGCGCAACGTGGGGCGTTTCGCACCCGACGCCGACGTCATCGCCGCGTCTGCTGGAGACCCCGCGCAGGGCGTGCGCTTCGACCTGAGCGCGCGGGTGCGCGACGATCGCATCGTGGCGTTGCGGTTCGAGGTTTATGGCTGCCCACACTGCATCGCCGCCGGCTCGCTCCTCAGCGAGCGCCTGCGGGGGGCGACGCAGGAAGAGCTGCGCCGCTGGAGCTGGCGGGAGGCGGCGGACGAACTGGAGTTCCCGCCGGAAAAGCGGGGGCGGCTGCTCGTCCTGGAGGACGCCGTACGCGCGCTGGCGGCGCAGTGGCAACGGCAGAATGCGACCCATGCATCAATTCGCTGACCCGGTTCGATCGTACAATTCGCCGAACGAATGGATTCATGCACGATCTGAATCTCATCGCCGCCCTTGACTGCCTGAAGTTGACCGCCATCTCCCGCCTATGTCCATCTCACTGACCTCAGCCGCTGCCGACCGCGTCCGGTCCTTCCTGGGCCGCCGCGGGCACGGCGTCGGATTGCGTCTGTCGGTCCAGAAGACCGGCTGCTCGGGCTTCGCGTACGTCGTGAACTACGCCGACGAGATCGGCGCCGACGACGTCGTGTTCGAGGACCAGGGCGTCAAGGTGATCGTCGATCGCTCCAGCCTCGACTACATCGACGGTACCGAGGTCGACTTCGTCAAGCAGGGCCTGAACGAGGCCTTCCGCTTCCGCAACCCGAATGTGAAGGGCGAATGCGGCTGCGGCGAGTCCTTCACCGTCTGACCTAACTTCGCGCCACCGTTCGATTTCTTGCCGCTCCGGAGCTCCCCCGGTAGACTGCGCCGCGCGCGGCTGCTCCCTGCCGGCCGCGCGTTCCTAACTCATTGATTCAATTCAGATCGAGGACTCGGATTCATGGCGCTCGAACGCACCCTTTCGATTGTGAAGCCCGATGGCGTCCAGAAGAACGTCATTGGCAACGTCTACAGCCGCTTCGAGAAGGCCGGCCTGCGCATCGTCGCGGCCCGCATGATGCAGCTGACGCAGGCCCAGGCCGAAGGCTTCTACGCCGTGCATCGCGAGCGTCCGTTCTTCAAGGACCTGACGCGCTACATGAGCTCCGGCCCGATCCTCGTTCAGGTTCTGGAAGGCGAGAACGCCGTGGCGAAGAACCGCGAGCTGATGGGCGCCACCGACCCGAAGAAGGCCGACCAGGGCACGATCCGCGCCGATCTCGCCACCAGCATCGAAGAGAACGTCGTGCACGGCTCCGACAGCGCCGACAACGCGCGCACCGAGATTGCGTACTTCTTCGCCGCTGCCGACCTGTACCCGCGCAGCCGGTGAGCGCAGGGTAAGATGACCGCGGCATGAAAGACGCGAGTCTCGACTGTACGAAGACCAACCTGCTCGGGCTGACGCGCACCGAGCTGGAAGCGTTCGTCGCCGGAATGGGCGAAAAGCCGTTCCGGGCGCGGCAGCTGCTGAAGTGGCTGTACAAGCGCTGCGTCGCGGACTTCGACCAGATGACGGACCTGGCGAAGAGCTTCCGCGAGCGCCTGAAGGAAGTCGCCGTCGTCGCGACGCCGTCGATCACCACCACGCAAGTCTCCGCCGACGGCACACGCAAGTGGCTGCTGGCGATGGATGGCACGCAGGGGATCGAGACGGTGTTCATCCCGGAACCCGGCCGCGGGACGCTGTGCATCTCCAGCCAGGTCGGTTGCGCGATGGACTGCACCTTCTGCTCGACGGCGCAGCAAGGGTTCAATCGCAACCTGACGGTGGCGGAGATCATCGGTCAGGTGTGGCTCGCGAATCGCGAGCTCGGCTATCAGCCCGGTGGCGATCGCGTCGTCACGAACGTCGTCTTCATGGGCATGGGCGAGCCGCTCGCGAACTATCGCAATGTCGTGCCGGCTGCCGAGATCATGATGGACGACCTCGGCTTCGACATCTCGCGTCGCCGCGTGACCGTCAGCACGTCGGGCCTCGTGCCGCAGATGCTGAAGCTCGCCGCCGAAACGAACTGCGCGCTCGCCGTTTCGCTGCACGCGCCGAACGACACGCTGCGCGACCAGCTGGTGCCGATCAACCGCAAGCATCCGATCGCCGAGCTGCTCGACGCGTGCTGGCAGTACGTGAATCAGCAGAACGCCCGCAGCATCACGTTCGAGTACGTGATGCTCGACGGCATCAACGACCAGCCCGAGCTGGCGCGCGAGCTGGTGTCGCTGCTGAAGGGCCAGCCGGCGAAAGTGAATCTGATCCCGTTCAATCCGTTCCCCGGGACGCGCTACAAGCGCTCGAGCCCGGAGGCGATCGAGCGGTTCCGCGAAATCCTCAATACCAACGGCGTGATCGCGACGACCCGGCGCACGCGCGGCGACGACATCGACGCCGCCTGCGGCCAGCTGGTCGGCCGCGTCAACGACCGCACGACAGTGCGCCTCGGCTCGAAGCTCATCTCAGTGGCGGTGCAACCGTGAAGTGTGCAGCGACGATCGTGGCGATCAGCCTCATGGCCCTGGCGGGATGCGCGAGCAACAACAACATGAGCACGCCGCAGCCGCAGCGCGCCGCGGAGATCAACCTGGAGCTCGGCATCGAGCATCTGCGCAAAGGCAACCTGCAGCAGGCGAAGGACAAGATCGATCGCGCGCTCGAGCAGAATCCGCGTTACGGGCGCGCGCACCTGATCGCCGGCATGCTGTACAACCGGCTCGGCGACGAGAGCAAGGCCGAATCGCACTTCGAGCGCGCGGTCGCGCTCGAGCCGAAGAACCCGGAGTTCAAGAACAACTACGCGGTCTACCTGTGCCAGCAGAAGAAGTTCGCGCGCGGCGAGAAAGTGGCGCTCGAGGCGGCCGCCGATCCGCTCTACAAGACGCCGGAAGTCGCGTTCCTGAACGCCGGCAACTGCGCGCTCAGCGCAGGCGACCTGCAGCGCGCCGAGGACAATCTGCGCAAGTCGCTGGCTGCCAAACCGCGCTTCGGCGAAGCGCTGCTGCAGATGGCTGACCTCGAATATCGCCAGACCGAATACATGTCGGCGCGCGCGTTCCTCGAGCGCTACATGGAAGTGGGTCGCACCAATCCGGAAACGTTGTGGCTGGGCGTGCGCATCGAGCGCGGCCTCGGCAACCAGGCGCAGGCCCAGCACTACGCGCAGCGCCTGAAGAGCGAATATCCCTCGGCCGCGCAGACCAAAGAGCTGCTGGAGTCCGAGCGGAACCCGGGATGAATGAGTCGGGTGGCGGTCCCGCGGATGCGGCAGCGGCCGGGCCGGACACGCCGGGCGGAATGCTGCGCGCCGAGCGCGAGCGCCGCGGCTACTCGGTGCAATACGCCGCCGAGGATCTGCATCTCGACGTGTGGGTGATCGAGGCGCTCGAAGCGAACCGCTTCGAGGCGCTCGGCGCTCCGGTGTACGCGAAGGGACATCTGCGCAGGTACGCCATGCTGCTGGGCCTGGCGCCCGCGACGGTACTGGAGCGCTATGAGGCGCTCAGCGGCACGCCGCTTGAACCGACGCCGATTCCGGCCGCAATCGCTGCGCCAGTTCCGCAGCGTCGCAGTATGCCGAAGGCGCCGTTGTGGATTGCGGCCGCGATTGCAGTGGCGGCGGGTGTTGCGTGGCTGGTCTACGAGTTCTGGCCGATGCTGCGGCACTCGGATGTTGTGACGACGAGCGAAGTGCCGGCGGTGACGCCGCCGCAGCAGACACCGAGTGAGCAGCCGGCGCAGGTGGAGCGGCAGGTCGAGCAGAAGATCGAGCAGAAGGTCGAGCAGGCGTCGAGTCCGGCGCCGGCCCCGGTCACTGCGACGGCAGCGAACGAAGTGCGCCTGCGCCTGCAATTCAGCGAGCCGTCGTGGGCCGAGATCTACGACTCGACCGGCAAGCGGCTGATGTTCGACATGGGCACGCCCGGGCGCGTGCGCACGATCGCGGGCGTGCCGCCGTTGCGCGTCAACCTCGGGTTGGCGTCGGCGGTCAGCGCGCAGGTGGACGACCGGCCGATCGTCATCCCGCGCCGGGCAGGGCGGGATGGCGCGAAATTTCAGATCGAGGCGGATGGCTCAGTGAGACCCGATACTTCCCTGCAGACCGCGGAGCGCTAGTGACGCAGCAACAGATCCAGCCGCCGCGCGGGATGAACGACGTGTTGCCGGCCGATATCGCGGGCTGGCACCGGCTCGAAGGCGTCGCGCGCGAGTTGTTCGCGGCGTACGGCTACCAGGAGATCCGCGTGCCGATCGTCGAGAGCACGGCGCTGTTCAAGCGCTCGATCGGTGAGTTCACCGACATCGTGCAGAAGGAGATGTTCACGTTCGAGGATCCGGGCGGCGACTCGCTGACGCTGCGGCCGGAAGCGACGGCGGGCATCGTCCGCGCGATGATCAGCAACGGCCTGCTGCACAACCAGCGTCAGCGCGTCTGGTGCGCCGGACCGATGTTCCGTTACGAGCGGCCGCAGGCCGGCCGTTTCCGCCAGTTCTATCAGCTCGACGCCGAGGCGTTCGGCTACCCCGGCCCGGACATCGACGCGGAGCTCATCATGCTGAGCGCGCGACTGCTGCGCTCGCTCGGATTGGAGCGGATCGAGCTGCACCTGAATTCGCTCGGCACGCCGGCGTCGCGTCGCGTATATCGCGAAAAGCTGATCGAGTACTTCACGGCGCACAAGTCGCGGCTCGACCCCGACAGCCTGCGACGCCTCGAAGGCAATCCGCTGCGCATCCTCGACAGCAAGAATCCGGAGCTGCAGGACCTGATCGCCGGCGCACCGGTGCTGACGGAGTCCCTGGACGACGAGTCGCGTCAGCACTTCGACGGGCTGTGCCGGCATCTCGACGCGGTCGGTATCGGCTACGTGCTCGACCCGCGCCTGGTGCGCGGGCTCGACTACTATACGCACACGGTTTTCGAGTGGCTGACGACCGAGCTGGGCTCGCAAGGGGCAGTCTGCTCGGGCGGCCGTTACGACGGTCTGGTCGCACAACTGGGCGGCGAGAACACGCCGGCCGTGGGCTGGGCGCTCGGCGAGGAACGCATCGTGTCGCTGCTGCGGGCCCAGCGGGGCGAGACAGCGGCCTATGCGCCCGACGTCTACCTGGTCGTCGCCGGCGAGCGCGCCGAGGCCGAGGGCCTGGCGCTGGCGGAACGGATCCGCGATGCGGTCCCGTCGGTGCGGATCGAGAGCAACTGCGGCGGCGGGAGCTTCAAATCGCAGCTCAAGCGCGCCGACAAGAGCGGGGCGCATCTGGCGCTGATTCTGGGCGAGGCGGAAACCGAACGCCGCGTCGTCGGTCTGAAATCCCTGCGCGTGGAAGCGCCGCAGGTCGAGCTGGCCTGGGACCGGGTCGCGGACGAGATCGCCGCGCGGCTCGGCCGGTAACGGTCACACACACTTACATACATAGATGACACTGCCATGGTCGAAGACTATTTGAACGATCGCGATCAGGAAGAAGCGCTGCGCAACTGGTGGCGCGAGAACTGGAAATTCATTCTCGCCGGCGTGGTCATCGGCCTGGCCGGCCTGGCCGGCTGGACGTATTTCAAGAAGTACCTCGACTCGCAGGCGCAACACGCCGCGACCGTCTACGCCGACTTCCAGAAGGCGCTGGCGAGCAATGACGACACGCAGGCCGGCAAGCTCCTCGACAGCCTGGCCGGCGAGCACGCGAAGTCCGCGTACACCCAGCAGGGTCGTCTGCTGCTGGCCAAGCGCCATGCGGACGCCGGCCGTTACGACGAGGCGATCAAGCAGCTGCGGCAGGTCGTCGACACTTCGAAGGACGAAGAGCTGGGACACATCGCTCAGCTGCGCCTCGCGCGTCTGCTGATCCAGACCGGCAAGCACGACGAAGCATTGGCGCAGCTCAACGTCGAAAAGGCGGGCGCCTTCGCCGCGCAGGTCCGCGAGGTTCGCGGCGACGCACTGCTTGCCAAGGGCGACGCGCAGGGCGCTCGCGCGGAATACGCCGCGGCGCTCTCCGGGGACACGAAAGGGGAGATCGACCGCGCCATGGTCGAGCTGAAGCTCCGTGACGTCGGCGGCGAGGTGCCAGCGCCCAAACCTGCGACTGCGCCGGCAGCGAAGGGAGACTCCTGATGTTCTCCGCTCATCGCGCGCGCGTCGTACTGGCGGTGCTCGGCGCCGCGTTCATCACACTCGCCGGCTGCAAGGACAAGGAAATCGATCCGCCTGCCGAGCTCGTCGACATCGCTGCCAAGCGCGTCGTGCATCGCACGTGGAGCACCGGTCTGGGCGGCGATTCGAAGCGGCTGCGGCTCGCGCTGCGACCGATGGTCGTGGACGGAACGGTGTACGCGGCTTCGCACGACGGCGAAGTCGTCGCGATCGCGGCCGCCAACGGCAAGCACTTGTGGACGGCCAAGACGAAGCTCGCGCTGTCCGCCGGACCGGAGGTGGACGGCGGCCTGGTCGTGCTGGGCTCCAGCGACGGCGACATCGTCGCACTCGACGCCGCCAACGGCAGCGAGCGCTGGCGGAAGTCGATCGGCAGCGAAGTGCTCGCGCGTCCGCTCATCGCCAAGGACGTGGTCGTGGTCCGCACCGTCGACGGGCACGTCGAAGGCATGGCGGTGACGGACGGCGCACAGCGCTGGGCGGTCGACGAGCAGGTGCCGCGACTGACCTTGCGCGGCACGGCGCCGCCGGTGCTCGCGGGCGACCGCATCATTGCCGGCTTCGATAGCGGCAAAGTGCTGGCGATCGATCCGCGCAACGGCGACGTCCTGTGGGACGCCATCGTGAATGCGCCGCACGGCCGTACCGAGCTCGAGCGGCTGGCGGACATCGATTCGCCTGCGCGTATCTCCGGCGACGACGTCTTCGTCGTCGGCTTCCAGGGACGCGTCGCGATGCTGGCAATCGATTCCGGGCAGATCTGGTGGGCGCGCGATGCTTCCAGCTACCGCGGCTTCACCATGGACGACGACAACATCTATCTGACGAACTCCGACAGCGTCGTGATCGCGATGAAGCGCGCCGACGGTTCGGTGGTATGGGAGCAGGACTCCATGAAGCGCCGCGGCCTGACGGCGCCGGCGCTGGACGGCGACGCGCTGGTCGTCGGCGACTTCGAAGGCTACGTGCACTGGCTCGACAAGGCGACGGGCGAGATCGTCGCGCGTCAGAAGACCGACGGCGATCGCATCACCAACGCCGCGGTCACGACGGACGACGGCGTGTTCGTGCAGACGGACTCCGGCAAGGTCGTAGCGTTCAAGAGCGCGAGCGCGCCGAAGCCGGCGCCGGATTCGCCGACGCCGCCGCCGGTGCCCGCCGAGCCGAAGCCTGAAGCGCAGACGAATGGCGGATAGATGCTGCCAGTCATCGCGCTCGTCGGACGGCCGAATGTCGGCAAGTCGACCCTGTTCAATTTCCTCACCGGCACCCGCGACGCATTGGTCGCGGACCTGCCCGGCCTGACGCGCGACCGCAAGTACGGTTACGGCAAGTTCGAGGGCAGCATTCCCTACCTGGTCGTCGACACCGGCGGCCTCGTAGTCGACGCGCGCGGGATCGAAGTCCTGATGGCGCAGCAGACGCTGCGCGCGATCGACGAAGCCGATCGCGTTCTGTTCCTCGCCGATGCGCGCGAAGGTCTCACGCCTTCCGATCACTTCATCGCGCAGACGCTGCGCAAGCTCGGTAAGCACGTCATCGTCGTCGCCAACAAGGCCGAAGGCCTGGACGCGTCGACAGCCGTCGCGGACTTTCATCAGCTCGGCCTCGGCGAGCCGGAAGCGATCTCATCTACGCACGGCGATGGCGTGCGCACCCTGATGGAACGAGCACTCGCGGGCCTCGAGCACGTGCAGGAGACCGATGCCGCGGGTCCGGATGACATCCGCGTCGCGGTGATCGGCCGGCCGAACGTCGGCAAGTCGACGCTGATCAACCGGCTGCTCGGTGAAGAGCGCTTGATCGCCTTCGATCAGCCCGGGACGACGCGCGACGCAGTGTTCGTGCCATTCGAGCGCGACGGTCGCCGTTACACACTCATCGACACCGCCGGCGTGCGCCGTCGCGCGCGCGTCGAAGAGGCGGTCGAGAAGTTCAGCGTCATCAAGGCGCTGCAGGCCATCGACTCCGCGAACGTCGTGATCGGCGTCATCGATGCGCACGACACCGTGGCGGAGCAGGATGCGAGCTTGTTCGGCATGGTCGCCGAACGGGGCCGCGCGCTGCTCATCGCGGTCAACAAGTGGGACAACATTCCCATGGACAAGCGCGACGAGATCCGCACCGGTCTCGACCTGCGGCTGCCGTTCCTCGATTTCGCGCCCGTGCATTTCATCTCCGCGCTGCACGGGACCGGCGTCGGCGAGCTGATGCGAGGCGTGAGCGAAGCCTACGACGCTTCGATGCGCGAGATTCCCACCCCGGAGATGACGCGCGTGCTGGAGCTCGCCATTCAGCAGCATCAGCCGCCGCTGGTGCGCGGCCGCCGCATCAAGCTGCGCTATGCGCACCAGGGTGGGCGCAATCCGCCGATCATCGTCGTGCACGGCAACCAGGTGCAGCACGTGCCGGACGCGTACCGCCGCTACCTCGCGAACGTGTTCCGCAAGCACTTCAAACTGGAGGGGTCGCCGGTGCGCGTCGAGTTCCGCGCCGACGAGAACCCGTTCAAGGGCCGGCGCAACCCGCTCACGCCGCGCCAGGTCCGCTCGCGCAAGCGCATGATGAAGCGCGTCAAGCGCTGAACGTATTACACTGACGCCGCCATGGCGACCGCCAGGAAAATACTGAAACTGCAGCGGCCATTCCCGATGCGTCGCGGCGGCGCGCTGCCGAGCGTCGAAGTCGCTTACGAGACCTGGGGCGATCCCGAGGTCCGCCACGATAACGCCGTGATGATCTTCACCGGCCTGTCGCCGTCCGCGCATGCGGCGTCGTCGACGGAAGATTCGGCGCAGGGCTGGTGGGAAGACATGATCGGCCCGGGCCGGCCGATCGACACGCGGCGCTTCTTCGTCATCTGTATCAACTCGCTCGGCAGTCCGTTCGGCTCGACCTCGCCGATCTCGATCAATCCCACGACAGGCCAGCCCTATCGGCTGACGTTCCCGGTGCTGACGGTGGAGGACATGGCGCGCGCCGGACACGAAGTCGCGGTGTCGCTCGGGATCAAGAAGCTCGCCGCCGTGATCGGACCTTCGCTCGGCGGCATGACCGTGCTCGCGTATTGCGCATTGTTCCCCGACGAGACGGGCAGCGTGATCTCGATCTCCGCTGCGGCCCGCTCCGCGCCGTTCTCGATCGCGCTGCGCTCGCTGCAGCGGGAAATGATCCGGCGCGATCCGGCGTGGCAGGAGGGCAACTACAGCGACGACGCGATCCCGGTGCAAGGCATGCGCCTCGCGCGCAAGCTCGGCATGATCACGTACCGTTCGGCGAAGGAATGGACGGTGCGCTTCGGCCGCGAGCGCGCCAGCGCCGAGCACATTCCGGGCGATCCGTTCGGTATCGATTTCGAAGTCGAGTCGTACCTGGAGAACCACGCGACCAAGTTCACCGGCCAGTACGATCCGAACTGCTACCTGTACATCTCGCGTGCGATGGACCTGTTCGATCTCGCCGACCACGGCGGCTCGGTGCAGCAAGCGCTGCGGCGCTTCACTGTCGAGCGCGCGCTGATCATCGGAGTCGAGACGGATCTGCTGTTCCCGATCGCGCACCAGCAGGAGCTCGCGGATGGCCTCGCCGGCAATGGCCGCGAAGTGCAGTTCGTGCGCATGCCCTCGCTCCAGGGGCACGACTCGTTCCTGGTCGACATGGACCGGTTCAGGCCGGTCGTCGCGGATTTCCTGCAGAAGAAGATGAGGAACCCGCCGGAAGGGTTGTAGCCTACTGATCCAGAAACAGCGCCGGGTCCACCATCGCGCGGTTCAGCGCCACGCCCCAGTGCAGATGCGGCCCGGTCACGCGCCCGGTCGCGCCGACAGTTCCGATCAGGTCGCCAGCGGCCAGGTGGTCGCCGACTTTCACTTTGATCTCGCTCAGGTGGCAGTACATCGTCACGAGTCCATAGCCGTGATCGATGAACAGCGTGTTGCCGTTGAAGAAGAAGTTGCCGGCCTCGACCACCGTGCCGGCGGCCGGTGAGCGGATCGGCGTGCCTTTCGCAGCGGCAATGTCCATCCCGGAATGCGGATTGCGTGGCTGGCCGTTGAAGATGCGGCGCGAGCCGTACGAGTCGGATCTCGTGCCTTCCACCGGCGACAACAGCGCAAATGCCGGCGTGCCGCCCATCGTGAACTTCGACAGCGCGATGTTCGAGCGTTCCTGTTCCGTTGCGATGCGTTTCAGGTCCTCGGGGTTGGGGTTCACCTGGCGCTCGTTCTTGATCGTCAGCCGCTGCTCACGATAGCGCTTGTCGGTCACCTCGAACGGCACGTCGACGGTCTTCGCACCGGTAGTGACTTTGAGCTCCTGCGGCCCGGGCTTGGTCGACAGTGGAATGCCGACGATCGCGAGCCAGCGGTCCTCGTGACGGATCACTGCCGTGCGCCGTGCGTCGATCAGCACCGTCGGCGCCAGCTCGCTGCTGCCCGGGATCTCGACGAGCGCGATGCCGCCGGGCACGCGGCTCTCGCGCGGCAGATCGCCCGCCTGCGCCACGCCAGCCACTACGCCGCAAGCGATCATTGCCGCGAGACGGCTCAAAGTCATTTCTCGTCGACTCCGGGAAGGCGCAGATCCAGCTCGGGGTTCGTGGCGCGCTCGATCCGGGCGCGGATCGAGCCCTGCGTCAGGCGCGCGTCGATGAGCTGGCCGACCCGAACGTCCTGCGCATTCGTGACGACCGTGCCCTTCGAGTCCGTGACGATCGCGTAGCCGCGCTCGAGTGTCGCGAGCGGACTGACCGCGTCGAGCGTTCGCGCCGCCACCGCGAGGCGCTTCCCGAACTGCTCCATGCGCGCCCGCGTGATCGTTTCGATGCTGGCACGCGCGCTCTCCAGACGCCGCCGCGCATTCGCGACGCGCAACGCCGGTGAATGTTGGCGCAGCTCCGCAGCCAATTGCACCACAGTGCGTTGGCGCGCACTCAGATCCGCTCGCAAAACCCGGATGAGCCGCTGCTCCAGGTCATCGAGACGCTGCGCACGCTGGCGCAACTCAACCCCAGGGTGCTGTTGCTGCAGTCGACGCGCCAGCCACGACGCCCGGTCCTGCTGAGTTTTGAGCTTGCGGCCGAGCGCGGCCGTGAGGCGGCCCGCGAGGCGCACGACATTGCGCAGCCACTCGCTGGAATCCGGCACGGCCAGCTCGGCGGCGCCGGACGGCGTCGGCGCGCGGACGTCCGCCACGAAATCCGCGATCGTGAAATCCACTTCGTGGCCGATGCCGGTGACGATCGGGATCGCCGAGTCGTACATCGCACGCGCCACGCTCTCTTCGTTGAACGCCCACAGATCCTCGAGCGACCCGCCGCCGCGCACCAGGATCAGCACGTCGCACTCGGCGCGCGCCGACGCGCGCCGGATCGTCCTTGCGATCTGCGCCGCAGCCGCGCCGCCCTGCACCTGCACCGGGTAGAGCAACACGGGGATGCCGCAGAAGCGCCGCTTCAGGATGTGCAGGACGTCGCGGATCGCGGCGCCCGTCGGGGAGGTGACGACGCCGATCCGCCGGGGCAGGCGCGGCAGCGGACGCTTGTGCTCGGTGGCGAACAAGCCCTGCGCAGCGAGCTTGACCTTCAGCAGCTCGAAGCGCTGCCGCAGCGCGCCCTCGCCGGCCTCTTCCATGTAGTCCGCGATGAACTGGTAGTCGCCGCGCTGCTCGTACAGGCTCACGCGACCCCGGACCAGCACGTGCGAGCCGTCCCGTGGGGTGAACTTCGCCAGGATGTTTCGCTGCCGGAACATGGCGCAGCGGAGCTGGGCGGCCTCGTCCTTGAGCGAGAAATACCAGTGGCCGGAGGAGGGCCGCGACAGGTTCGAGATTTCGCCCTCCAGCCACAGCGCCGGCAGGCCGCGCTCCAGCAGCGTGCGCGCCTCGCGGTTGAGGCGCGACGGGGTGTAGATGTCGCGAGTTTCCGCGGGCGGCGGCGGCGAGGGCGCCGAGAAATCGAGCTCCAGGTCCGAGGGAGGCATGGAAAAGAAGGCTACAGGCTGGCCGTATTCCTGTACAATGGCGCGCTTTCATCGATAACGCGGGTTCCCACCATGCGCATTCTCGAGGAAGCACTCACCTTCGATGACGTGCTGCTGGTTCCGGCACACTCCGATTTCCTGCCGCGCGACGCCGATCTGAGCACGCAACTCACCCGCTCGATCCGCCTCAATCTGCCGATCCTGTCCGCTGCCATGGACACCGTCACGGAGGCGCGCCTGGCGATCACGATCGCGCAGGAAGGCGGCCTCGGCATCGTCCACAAGAACATGAGCATCGAGGCCCAGGCGCGCGAGGTGCAGCGGGTCAAGAAGTTCGAGAGCGGCGTCATCCACGAGCCGATCACGATCACGGCCGACAAGACGATCCGCGAAGTGCTGGAGCTGACGCGCGCCAAGAACATCTCCGGCGTGCCGGTCGTAGTCGGATCGAAGGCGGTCGGCATCGTCACGCATCGCGACCTGCGTTTCGAGACCAAGCTCGACGCGCCGGTGTCGACTGTAATGACGCCGCAGGAGCGGCTCGTCACAGTGCGCGAGAACGCGCCGAAAGAAGAGGTGCTCGCGCTGCTGCACAAGCACCGCATCGAGAAGGTGCTGGTCGTCGACCAGAACTTCAACCTGAAGGGCATGATCACGGTCAAGGACTTCCAGAAGGCCACCGAGTTCCCGCGCGCTGCGAAAGACGAGCGCGGCGCGTTGCGAGTCGGCGCCGCCGTCGGCACCGGTGCGGACACGCTGAAGCGCGTCGAAGCGCTGCGTGAAGCGCGCGTCGACGTGATCGTCGTCGACACGGCCCATGGCCACTCCAGCAACGTGCTGAAGATGGTCAGCGAGATCAGGCGTGCGTGGAAGGACCAGCAGATCATCGCTGGCAACGTGGTCACCGCCGACGCTGCGCGCGCGCTCGTCGAAGCGGGCGCGGATGGTGTCAAAGTCGGCATCGGCCCCGGCTCCATCTGCACGACTCGCGTCGTCGCAGGCGTGGGTGTGCCGCAGATCACTGCTGTCGCGAACGTTGCCGCCGCGTTGAAGGGTACGGGCGTTCCGCTGATCGCAGACGGTGGCATCCGTTTCTCCGGCGACATCGCCAAGGCGCTGGTGGCCGGGGCGCACTGCGTGATGATCGGCGGCTTGTTCGCAGGCACCGAAGAATCGCCGGGCGAAGTCGAGCTGTACCAGGGCGCGTCTTACAAGTCGTATCGCGGCATGGGCTCGCTCGGCGCGATGGCGCAGTCGCACGGCTCGAAGGATCGCTACTTCCAGGATGCGACCGAGGAGCTGGAGAAGCTCGTGCCGGAGGGGGTCGAAGGGCGCGTGCCGTACAAGGGCTCGCTAGTCCAGATCCTGCATCAGCTCGCCGGCGGTTTGCGCGCCGCGATGGGCTACACCGGCAGCCGCACGATCGAGGAGATGCGCACGCGTCCGTCGTTCGTGCGGATCACCAACGCAGGCGTGCGCGAAAGCCACGTGCACGATGTCTCGATCACCAAAGAGGCGCCGAACTACCGTGTCAGCTGAAATGGCCGGCCGGCCTGCTGTATCGCTCGCTTCGGACATCCACGCGCATCGGGTCCTGATCCTCGACTTCGGCGCGCAGTACACGCAGCTGATCGCGCGTCGCGTGCGCGAGAGCGGCGTCTACTGCGAGATCCATCCGTGGGACATGAGCGATGACGACGTTCGCGCCTTCGGCGCGCGCGGCGTGATTCTTTCGGGCGGTCCGGAGTCGACGACGGAAGCGCAGGCGCCGGTCGCGCCGCAGGCTGTGTTCACGCTCGGCGTTCCGGTTCTCGGCATCTGCTATGGCATGCAGACGATGGCCATGCAGCTCGGCGGCCGCGTCACTCCGAGCACGGATCGTGAGTTCGGTTATGCGCAGGTCACGTCTTCCGCGCCGAGCCGCTTGCTGGACGGGCTGCGCGATCACAGCGACGAGCAGGGCAGAGCGCTGTTCGACGTCTGGATGAGTCACGGCGATCGCGTCGATGCATTGCCGCCGGGGTTCGTCGCAGTCGGCTTCACGAACAACGTGCCGCTTGCGGCGATGGCGGACGAGTCGCGCCGCTTCTACGGCGTGCAGTTTCATCCAGAAGTCACGCACACGCTGCAGGGCCTGAAGATTCTCGAGCGCTTCGTGCGTGAGATCTGCGGCTGCGATGCGCGTTGGCAGGCGGGCAACATCATCACGGATTCAATCGCGCGCGTGCGCGAAGTCGTTGGACGCGACAAAGTCCT
The DNA here is from genome assembly GCA_036004505.1 of Steroidobacteraceae bacterium. Classification (GTDB taxonomy): domain Bacteria; phylum Pseudomonadota; class Gammaproteobacteria; order Steroidobacterales; family Steroidobacteraceae; genus Steroidobacter. The sequence goes on along the minus strand of DASYRK010000064.1, from coordinate 13,178 downwards.
GCTCGGGCTGTCCGGCGGCGTCGATTCCTCCGTCGTGGGTGCGCTGCTGCATCGGGCGATCGGCGGTCAGCTGGTATGCGTGTTCGTCGATCATGGCTTGCTGCGCCTCGGCGAAGGCGATCAGGTCATGGAAACGTTCGCGAAGCACATGGGCGTGCGCGTCATCCGCGTCAACGCCGAAGCGCGCTTCCTCGATGCGTTGAAAGGCGAGAGCGATCCCGAGCGCAAGCGCAAGATCATCGGTCGCCTGTTCGTCGAAGTGTTCGAAGAGGAGGCCGCGAAGCTGCCCGGCATCCGCTGGCTCGCACAGGGCACGATCTACCCGGACGTGATCGAGTCCGCGGGCTCGAAGACCGGCAAGGCGCACGTCATCAAGAGCCACCACAACGTCGGCGGCCTGCCGGAGAAGATGAACCTGAAGCTGCTCGAGCCGCTGCGCGAGCTGTTCAAGGACGAGGTGCGCAAGCTCGGCGTCGAGCTCGGCCTGCCGCGCGAGATGGTCTATCGCCATCCGTTCCCGGGCCCCGGCCTCGGCGTGCGCATCCTCGGCGAGGTGACCAAGCAGTACGCGGACCTGCTGCGCCAGGCCGATGCGATTTATCTCGAAGAGTTGCGCAAGCACGATCTCTACGACCGCACCAGCCAGGCGTTCGCGGTATTTCTGCCGGTGCGCTCGGTTGCCGTGATGGGCGATGGACGTCGCTACGACTACGTGATCGCTCTGCGCTGCGTCGAGACGATCGACTTCATGACGGCTCGCTGGTCGCGGTTGCCGTACGAATTCCTGGAGCTGGTCTCCCGCCGCATCATCAACGAAGTCAACGGCATCTCCCGCGTCACGTACGACATCTCGAGCAAGCCGCCCGCCACGATCGAGTGGGAGTAGGGACGGCGCTGGTCCTACCTCCCATCGGATTTTCCACCCGCCGCAAAAGGTGGGCTAGACTGGGGCACGAGCCAATCTGGCCATTGGCTAGTCAACGGTAGTCCAATCGAAATTCGAGAATTCGAATATGGGGGTTCCATGATTGTGAGCATCATTCGCTCGCCGAGCGAGCACCTTGCGGCGACGCGTCGCATGGCGATCGTGCTTCTCGCCTTCGGGGCGGTTTCGACGGGTCCGGCGCACGCCCAGAATGCACCGCCGGGATCCGCCGCCAGCAAGTCCGGCGTACTCGAAGAAGTCGTGATTACGGGTACTCGCCGAACCGATCGAAGCGTGACCGACTCCGCTTCGCCGGTCGACGTCATCAGCGGCTCCGACATCAACGCGCAGCCGACTGCCAACATGCTCGACTCGGTGCGGAACATCGTCCCGTCGTTCTTCGTCGGTCAAAACACCATTTCGGACGCCTCGACGTTCGTGCGGGCCCCGTCGCTGCGTGGCCTGCCGTCCGACCAGGTGCTGGTCATGCTCAACGGCAAGCGATTCAATCGATCGGCCCTGGTCCAGGTCTACAACGGCGGCGACACGGGTCTGTCGTTCGGGTCCCACGGGTCGGACATCTCGTCCATTCCGTCGATCGCGATCAAGAGACTCGAAGTGCTGCGCGACGGCGCGACGGCGCAGTACGGGTCGGATGCGATCGCAGGCGTGCTGAACTACGGATTGCGCGACGACGCCGGCTTCGAAGTGCTCGCGCGCTACGGCCAGTACAAGGAGGACAGCGACGGCGAGAGCCAGCAGATCGCCGCCAATTTCGGCGTGGCGTTCGGCGATCGCGGCTTCGTCAACCTCTCGGCCGAGTACGTCGATGACGGACAGACGAGCCGCGGCGTCACCCGTCCGACGGCCTTTGCCTTTGCGCAGGAGAATCCTGGCCTGGCCAGCAGGCTGCCGCACTATCCGTTGCCGGCGCAGATCTGGGGCAATTCGCCGAGCCATGGCTATAAGCTCCTGCTCAACTCGGGGCTGGATGTGGCCGAGCACGGCAAGCTCTACCTGTTTGGCAACTATGCGGAAAACCACGCGGATCAGAGCTTCAACTTCCGCTCGTCGCTCCAGGGCACCCGGATATTTCAGGACGCCGCCGGCAACGATGTCGAGCTGGGCGGCCGTTCGTTTTTCCAGCATCCCTACTATCTGACCCAGTGCCCGGCGGGCAATCCCACCTGCCCGGCGGACGGCTACGTTCTCGACAACAACGTCTTCCTGTTGTCATCGATCTATCCCGGCGGCTTCACGCCGCGATTCGTCGGCGATACCAAGGAAGCCTACGCCACGCTCGGCTACAAGGGGTTGGCGAGCTCGGGCCTGCGCTACGACTTTTCGGTGTCCAACAGCCGCAACTCGCTCGACCTGTCGATGTACAACTCGACCAGTCCCTCCTACGGCGCGGCCTCGCAGACGAGCTTCAAGTTCGGTGAGCTGATCCAAAAGGAGTTGGACGTCAATGTCGATCTCTCCTACGGCATCGACGCCGGTCTGGCGAGCCCGTTGACCCTTTCGGGCGGCGCGGAGTATCGCGACGAGAAATACGAGGCGACCCAGGGCGATCCGCAATCCTTTGGCTCGGGGCCCTACGCCACGCCGCATCCGCTGTTCGTCGAGACGGCGCCGGGTTCGGGCGTGTTCACCGATACCGGTACATTTACGGACGTCGAAGCTCCGTCGGCGAGCGGCTATGGCGGCACGAGCGCGACCTATGCGGGCAGCGACAGCGAGACCAGCTATGGCGTTTACGTCGGCCTCGAAGGCGACCTGACGAAGCGGTTCAGCGCCGGCATCGCCGCCCGGTACGAAGACTACGAGAATTCCGGCAACGCAACCGTCTACAAGCTGAACGGGATTTTCAAGGTGACCGACGGCTTTGCCATTCGCGCCACGGTGGGTAGCGGGTTCCATGCGCCTTCGCCCGGCCAGAACAACGTCCAGGTTCTGACGACGAATTTCATCGCAGGCGTGTCGGTACAGACGGGAACCTACCCGGTCACGAGCGCGATCGCCCAATTTTACGGCGCCCGGGCGCTGAAGCCGGAGAAGTCGGACAACTACGGCATCGGCGTGGTGATCGATCCGACGGACAACCTCACGCTGACGGCGGATTTGTACCGAATCGACGTGAGCGACCGCATCTATATCTCGCAGACCTTCCACGTGACGGCTGCGGACATCCTTGCCCTCCCCGAGCTCGCGAGTGTCGGCGAAGGCGGTGACGTGCAGTACTTCACCAATTCGCTGGACACCAAGACGACCGGTGTCGACGTAATCGGCACCTGGCGCAGCGAGATCGGCGTGGGCGATCTCAATCTGACGCTCGCCTACAACTACAACAAGAACGAGGTTACGAAGTTCGACCCGGCGGCGATCGGGCCGGCGCAGATCCTGACGGCCGAGCGCCTGGCGCCCAATCACCGGGCGAACCTGCAGGCAGGTTGGACGTATGGCGATTGGGGCGTCAACGTGGTCGAGCGCTACTACGGCACCTGGAGCGCCGAGGCCGACTACCCCGGCCAGGAGTTCGGCGCGAAGTTCACGACCGACCTGGACGTCCGCTACACGTTCGCGGGCAAATACACACTCACCGCGGGCGCCAGCAACCTGTTCGATGCCCGCCCGGACAAGATCAGGCAGTCAGACACCAATCCGGTGTTCCCGATCGTGGGCGGCCTTGCGGACGGTCAAGTCTATCCGCGCAACGGTGGTCCCTTCGGGTTCAATGGGACCTTCTGGTACGCGGCGCTCAGAATCAACTTCGAATGAGCGGTTGAGTCCGAACAACGGGCGGGAAGGCAGCGGCCTTCCCGCCCGCTTCTTTCGCTGGTGAAACGCCTCATGCGCGCACGACATGTGAATTTCGCGGCGGGCGTGTTGCTGCTGCTGACGGCGCGCGACGCGCTGGCCGCCTCGCCGGCGCCGTCCGGCGCGGAGCACGGGATGGTCGTCTCTTCGCATCGGCTCGCGAGCGAGATCGGCGTCGCAGAACTCCGCAGGGGCGGGAACGCGGTCGATGCGGCAATCGCAACGGCGTATGCGCTGGCCGTGACGTTTCCTGAGGCCGGAAATCTGGGCGGCGGCGGCTTCATGCTGATCCGGATGGCCGACGGCCGCGAAACCTTCATCGATTTTCGCGAGACGGCGCCGGCTGCAGCGACGCGCACCATGTTTCTGGATGCGAGCGGTAAGCCGGTACCGCTGCTGTCGACGCGGGGATATCTGGCCGCCGGCATTCCCGGCACCGTCGCTGGCCTCGAGCTCGCCCGCAGCAGTCATGGCACGCGGCCGCGAGCGGAACTGGTGGGTCCTGCGATCGAGCTCGCCGCGCGAGGCATCGTACTCGAGCAGGGCGATGCCGAAGTCCTCGCCGAGGGCGCAGCGGATTTCCGGAACGACGGCCCCGCCAGCGCGATCTTTCTCAGGAACGGTAAACCCTACGGCGCCGGCGAGCGCCTCGTTCAGAAGGACCTGGCGCGCATGCTGCGTATCGTCGCAAGGGACGGGGCTGACGGATTCTATCGCGGAGAGCCGGCACGCCTGATCGTCCAAGCCAGCCGACAAGGGGCGGGCATCTTTGCAGTGGCGGACTTCGAACGCTACCGTGCGGTCGAGCGCCGGCCGCTCGAGTGCAACTACCGCGGCTATCGCGTGATTTCGGCGCCGCCGCCGAGCGCCGGCGGCGTCGTGCTGTGCGAGTCGCTGAATCTCCTGTCGGGCTGGCCGGTGGATCCGGCCGACTTCCATTCGGCACAGTCCGTGCACTACATGACGGAGTCGCTGCGTCGCGCCTTCCGCGATCGCAACCTCGAGGTCGGTGACCCGGACTTCGTCCGCGCCGACGTGGAGCGGCTCATATCTCCCGCGTATGCTGATGCCCTGCGGCGCGGGATCGATGCGCACAAGGCCACGCCATCAATGTCGCTGGCGGGCCCGGGCTTCGCCATCGAGGGCCGCAGGACGACGCACATTTCCGTCGTCGATGCGGCGGGAAATGCCGCCTCGCTCACCTATACGCTCAACGACTGGTTCGGCGCGAGGGTGGTCCCCGCCGGGACCGGAATACTGCTCAATGACGAGATGGACGATTTTTCGGCGAAGCCGGGAGCGCCAAACATGTACGGACTCGTGGAAGGGGAAAACAACGCCATTGCGCCGGGCAAGCGGCCGTTGTCTTCGATGACGCCCACGATCGTCACGCGCGACGGGCAGCTCCTGCTCGTCATCGGCACGCCGGGCGGGAGTCACATTCCGACCGCGATCCTGCAGACGATGGTCAATCTGATCGACTATCGGATGAGTATTACCGAAGCAGTCGATGCACCGCGTATCCATGCGCAGTGGATCCCCGACACGCTCTACTATGAGCCCCATGCGTTGAGCGCCGATACCCGGGCTGCTCTCGCCGCCAAGGGGCATGCACTCGAGGTCATGGGAAACTGGAATCATGTCGCCGCAATTCTCGTCGGCGGACCTGCGATCGGCGGGGCGCCGCGCGGCCGATATCGACTATATGGGGCGATTGACCCGCGCTTGCCCGTGGGAAGCGTCGCGGGCTATTGAGTTCTGTGGACGAGTTGAGAGGAGAGTGCGCGTGAAAACTTGGCAGCCGCACTATGTTGAGTGGGAATAGCAGTGCGCCGCTGCCTGGCCGCAGTGCTGCTGCTGACGGTTGCCTCGGGTCAAGCGGCCGAGCCTGCCAGCGGGCGCGCTGATCGTGTGTACCTCAACGGGGTCGTCTTCACCGCCGACGCCGCCAACTCACGCGCCACCGCGCTCGCGATACGCGACGGACGGATCCTCTACGTCGGCAGCGACGCGGCGCTGGCTCGCTACATCGGTCCAGCGACCGTCAAGGTTGATCTCGAGGGGCGCTTTCTGATGCCTGGTCTCGTCGACGGGCACATGCATCCCCTCGAAGCCGGAGCGACATTGTTGAAATGCAATCTCAACTATGCCTCGCTGACCGTGGTGGAACTGCAGCAGCGGGTGCAGGCGTGTGTCGAGCAGACGAGAACGGCGGAACCCGACGGCTGGCTCGAAGTCGTCAGCTGGTTTCAGGAGAGCATGCTCCCTGCGGGCGTGAAGACCAGCCGTGCGACGCTCGACGCGCTCGACACGAAACGGCCGATCCTCGTGCGTTCCTCATTCGGCCACACTGTGCTCGCGAACTCCCGCGCGCTGCTGCTCGCGAAAATCACTGCTGCGACCCCGGATCCGATCGGCGGCAAGATCTGGCGCGACGCTTCCGGCGAGCCGACCGGGCTGCTGGAAGACGCAGCGCACGACGCGCTCGATGCGCTGCTTCCGAAGCCGACAGCTGCCCAGGAAGTCGAGGCTGCCGCGAAGGCGCTGGATGCCATGAAGCGGCAAGGTGTCACGAGTTTTCTGGACGCCAGTGCAGCGCGTGAGGATGTGGCTGCCTTCGCGACGCTTCGCAAGACGGGCAGGCTCACGGCGCGTGCGCACTTCGCGCCTTTCATCGAGCCGGCCGAGGTGGACAACCTGACGGCGGCGGTGGCGCGAGTAGTCGCGATGCGCGAGGAGTATGACGAAGGTCCGATCGCGCGAGCGCCTGGCATCACGGTGCGCAACGCCAAGGTGTTCCTCGACGGTGTGATCGCCGCTCCCGCACTCACGGGCGCGATGCTGGAGCCCTATCGTCGCAATGCCGGCACACCTGATCAGCCGCAGTGGGTTGCTGGCACGAGTCGCGGCCCGGACGTGTACTTTCCCGCTGACGCGCTCGCAACCGTCCTCACAGCGCTGGGCCGGGCCGGCATCGATCCGCACATGCACGCAGATGGCGACGGCGCGGTGCGCGCGGGGCTCGACGGCGTAGCGGCGCTGCGTAAAGCGTTGCCAGCCGCGGATATCCGCCCAGCCATCGCGCACGATGAAATCGTTGCGCCGTCCGACTTCAAGCGCTTCCAGGCGCTGGCTGTCATTCCCGTTCTGTCATTTCAGTGGGAGAAGCCGGCGGGCGACACGCTCGGGGTCAAGGACTACTTCGGACCTGAGCGTATGAAGATCCTCGAACCCGCAGGCTTTCTGGTAGAGGCGGGCGCCCGGATAGCGTTCGGCAGCGACTGGCCTGTGGATGCGCTGGACCAGTGGTTCGCTTTCAAGGTCGGCGTGACGCGCACGAACAGCCCCGCAGCTCCGGCGGAGTATCGCGGCAGACTCGGCGACGATCCTGGGCTGTCGCGCGAGACGGTGCTGCGCGCGGCGACGATCAACGCAGCCTACGAGTTGCACCAGGACGATTCGACCGGGTCGCTCGAAGCCGGCAAGCTGGCCGATCTCATCGTGCTCGATCGCAATCCCCTCACCGTGCCGGCCGAAGAGATCGCCAGCGTCAAAGTGCTCGAGACCGTCGTGGGCGGAGCTGTCGTCTACACGGTGCTGTGAGACGCCGGCCGCATCAGCGCAGCGGAATGTTCAAGCCGCGCTTGATCGGCTCGAAGATGAAAAGCGTCTCGTAGCGCTTCACGTTCGGCGCATCCAGCAACAGATCGTCGATCGCCTTGCGACAGTGCGGCATGCTCGTCGCAGCAACGATCACCAGATAGTCCCACGCGCCCGCGAGGTCGTAGCACTGCTGCACTTCCGGTGCGGCCAGTACGCGCTGGCGAAAAGCGGAGTGAAGCTTCTTCGTTTCTCGTTCCAGCGTGACCAGCACGGAAGCGAGCACGGTGCCTGCCACGACACCTGGATCGAGTACGGCGATCTGCTTGGCGATGACACCGCTCGAGCGATAGCGGGCGAGGCGGCGCTGCACGGCGCTGGCCGACAGGCCGACCTTGTCGCCGAGCTCGTAGAGGGGGCGCGCGGCGTCGTCCTGCAGCAGGTCGAGCAGCTTGCGATCGAGGTCGTCGAGTTGCAGGGCGTGTTTGCGGGGCACGCAATATTGTTGCGTGGCCGCGCGTAAAGAATCAATCGTGTCGCGACACCGTTGCGTAGACTGCCGGCCATGAAGCATCGCCTGTCGATCCAGCACATCGCCGCCGCGTCCGCAGCCATCGACCCTGCGTTTCGCGATACGCCGCAGTTCGAAGCGGAGACACTGAGCAAACAGCTCGGATTTCGCGTCGTCGTCAAGGTCGAGACCCTCAATCCGATCCGCTCGTTCAAGGCGCGCGGTGCGCAGTTCCTGGTGTCGCAGATGTCGGGCACGCCGCATCTCGTCTGCGCGACGGCGGGCAACTTCGGGCAGGGCATGGCGTACGCGGCGCGCAAGCGCGGCTGGCCGATCACGATCTTCGTCGGCGCCAACGCCAATCCGATGAAAGTCGATCGCATGCGACAGCTGGGTGCGACGGTGCGCGCGGGCAGCGACGATCCGGATGTGTTGCATGCCGAAGCGGAAACCTTCGCTCGCGAGCACGGCGCGCATCTGGTGCAGGACGGCCGCGAAGCGGCGATCGCCGAAGGCGCAGGCACGATCGCAATCGAGCTGCTGCGCTGGCCGAAGTGCTTCGACGATATCGTCGTGCCGCTCGGCGACGGCGCACTGCTCGGCGGCATGGCCCGGTGGGTCAAAGCACAATGCCCGACGACTCGCATGATCGGCGTGTGCGCGACCGCATCGCCCGCGATGGAACGCTCGTGGCGCAGCCGGCGCGTCGTGAGTGCGCCCTGCGACGGCACGATCGCCGCAGGCATTGCAGTCGGCACGCCGTTCGAAGAGGCACTGAGCGATCTGACTGATCTCATCGATGACGTGGTGCTCGTTCCGGACAGCTCGCTCATCACCGCGATGCAGTTGGCGCAAAAAGAGCTCGGGCTCGTGCTGGAGCCTGCGGGCGCAGCGGGACTCGCGGCCCTGCTCGATCATCGCGAGCAATTCAAGGGACGGCTGGTCGCGACCGTGCTGACCGGCGGCAACGTCAGTCCGGCCAATTTGAAGGAATGGCTGGTGGCCTGAGCCGGCCGCCGTAAATGGCCCTTCTCGCTCCGGCCTGACACAGGCACCTTGCGCTCGTCCTTTTCAGGAGCGGCGCTCATGAAGAACTTCGGCATCGTGTTGGCAGCGACCGCCGCGCTCGCGGCGACCGTCGGCATCGTCATCCCGGTCGAAGCGTCGCAGGACAACCCGCAGCACATCGAGAAGCCCGACGTGAGCGGCCTGCGCGACTTCGACTTCCTCGTCGGCGACTGGCGCGTGCAGCACCGCCGCCTCAAGGAGCGGCTCGCCAACAGTCACGAGTGGCAGGACTTCGACGGCACCTGCAGCAACCGGCGTCTGATGGACGGCTGGGGCAACGTCGACGACAACGTGATCAACCTGCCAGGCGACAACTACCGCGGCATCGGCCTGCGCTCGTACGATGCGAAGACCGGGCTGTGGGCGATCTGGTGGGTGGATTCGCGCACGCCGCACGGTGCGGTCGATCCGCCGGTGAAGGGCAAGTTCGTCAAAGGCGTCGGCACTTTCTATGCGGACGACACGCTGCGCGGCAAGCCGATCCGCGTCCGCTTCACCTGGTCGAAGATCACGCCGACGAGCGCGCACTGGGAACAGGCGTTCTCGCCGGACGGCGGCAAGACCTGGGAAGTGAACTGGACCATGGAGTTCAGGCGCGTGTCCTGATGGGCTCGCGCTACCATAGGAGACGATGACCAAGCACGCGCGCTCCGTATTCTCCGTCGACGTCACCGGTCTGGAGTCGGAGCAGGACCAACCGGCTTACATGCGTATCTGCGATCGCCTGCGCGCGGCGATCGTGAGCGGAGCGCTGGCGCCGAACGCGCGCTTGCCGTCGAGCCGCACGCTCGCCAAGGATCTCGGCGTCGCGCGCAACACGGTCGACTGGGCGCTCGGCCAGCTCGTCGCTGACGGTTACATCGTCCGCCGCCGCGGCGCCGGCACGTACGTTGTGCCGCAACTTCCGGAGCGCGATGCGCCGCCGCTCACGCCGGCGCGTGCCGCCAAATCGCAACCGCGCGGCACACCGCTACGACTTTCCGAACGCGCCGAGGCATTGCGCAGCTATCCCGGCAATTCTCAGCCGGAAACGACGGCTCCATTCAAGCCCTCGCTGCCGCCCGGCGACCTGTTTCCGCGCAAAGTGTGGAATCGCCTGATGAGTCGCGAAGCCGGCCGCGCCGGCAACGACTACTGGGGTTACGGTGCGAGCAACGGTTTGCCGGCGTTGCGCGAAGCGATTGCCGAGCACGCATCGGCGATGCGCGCAACGCGGTGCTCGCCCGATCAGGTGATCGTCGTAACGAGCACGCAGCAGGCTGTCGAGCTCGCCGGCAAAGTGCTCGCAGATCCCGGCGATCGCGCGTGGGCGGAGATGCCGGGCTATCAGCCGGTTCAACATTGTTTGCGTGCGGTGGGCCTCCGCGTCGTGCACGTGCCGGTGGACGAGCAGGGGCTCGACGTCAGTGCGGGCCGGCTCCTCGAACCGCAGGCGCGTCTCGCATACGTCACGCCGGCGCACCAGTATCCGCTCGGTTACGAGATGTCGCTCGAACGCCGGAAATCGCTGCTCGACTGGGCGGTCGAACAGGAGTCCTTCGTTCTCGAAGACGACTACGACGGTGACTATCGCTACGAAGGCCGGCCGATCGCCTCGCTCCAGGGCATGGATGCGAACGGCCGCGTGATCTACATCGGCAGCTTCAACAAGATCCTGTTTCCGGCGTTGCGCATCGCGTACGCCATCGTGCCGGAAGCGCTCGTCGGTGCGTTCATCGATGCCAAGCACGTGACCGATGGTCACACAGCGCTGCTCATGCAGGGCGTACTCGCTGCGTTCATTCGCGACGGTCACCTGGCGCGTCACATCCGCAGGACGCGCACGATCTACGATGAGCGACGGCGCGCGTTCCTCGAAGAGGCGAAGATTCTCGAAGACTTCATCGATCTGGGTCCGGCCCGCGCCGGCATGCACGTCACGGGCATCTTCAAGGACAGCCGCGCGCTGCGACTCGACGACCGGGCGGTCGCGGCCGAGTGCGCGCGCTCGGGCATCGAAGTGCATCCGCTCTCCAAATACGGCGCGACTGGCCGCGGCGGCCTCGTGTTCGGATTTGCGGTAGCATCGCGCGCCGCGGCGCGATCCGGTCTCAGGATCGTGCGGCGTGCGATTGTCGCTATCGGTGGTCTGGAGTCATGAGCGATTCGATATTCATGTCGCGCGCCCTGGAGCTGGCGCGCGAGGCCGAGCGGGCCGGCGAAGTGCCGGTCGGCGCCGTGATCGTCAAGGACGGTGCGATCGTCGGCGAAGGCTGGAACCGGCCGATCAGCAGCAACGATCCGACTGCGCACGCCGAGATCGTCGCGATGCGTGACGCTGCTCAGAAGCTGCAGACGTATCGCCTGCTCGACACGACGCTGTACGTGACGCTGGAGCCGTGTCCGATGTGCGCCGGCGCGATGGTGCACGCGCGCGTGAAGCGGCTCGTGTATGCCGCGACTGACCCGCGCGCAGGCGCCGCCGGCACGATCTTCAACATCGTGCAGCATCCGTCGCTGAATCACCGTCTCGAGTGCGAGGCAGGTCTGATGAGCGAGGAGTGCGGCACGATGCTGCGCGCGTTCTTCCAGGGCCGGCGCTAGGTGGCCCAAAACTGACCCCCAGAATGGTTCTAGGAATGAACCCGGCTGCCTCGCATAGTGCCGGCGACAAAGGAGGCAGCGATGAACGCGCTCAAGCTCATATTGATCGGACTGCTGGCGCCCGCGCTCGCATGTGCCGCTGACGCGCCTGCGAAGCGCGACGGCCAGCAGGATTTCGACTGGGAGATCGGCACCTGGAAGACGCATCTCAAGCGCCTGAAGGGTCCGCTCACCGGCTCGACCACCTGGCTCGAATACGAAGGCACGACCGTCGTGAGCAAAGTGTGGGACGGGCGCGCGAATCTCGTGGAGCTCGAAGTGAAGGGTCCGGGCGGCGCGATCGAGGCGCTGTCGCTGCGGCTCTACAACCCCGACTCGCACCAGTGGAGCCTGAATTTCTCGAACAGCCGCGCCGGCACGATGACGATCCCGGCGATCGGCGAGTTCAGGAACGGCCGCGGCGAGTTCTACAACCAGGACACGCTCGACGGGCGCTCGATCTTCGTCAAGTTCATCATCCAGTGCGAGTCGCGCGACGTCTGCAAGTTCGAGCAGTCGTTTTCCGCCGACGGCGGCCAGACCTGGGAGCCGAACTGGATCGCGACCGACACGCGGGTGCGGTGACAGCTGTCGCTGACGGGCGTCGGGTCAGGGCGTTATGGAGAATCAGGCCGAACCTGACACCCAGGGAGGGTACTATCGCGCCCGCCCGTTCATGACCTGCAGGGAGTCGCCATGAAGCTGTCCGTCACCGAGATCCGTTTTCTGTCGAGCGGCGCCGTCTCCGTCGAAGTCGGCGCAAGCGCATCGATGGATCGCCCCACCACGACCAGCGTCGATGCCGTGCGGTTCCAGGTTTACATCCCGAAGAACGAAGTGCAGAACGATCTCGAGGCGCTCAAGGGCCTCGCGCTCAAGGCCGTGCGGGGCTTCGGGGTGGAGTAGGTAGAGCTTTCACAAGCCGCAAGACGAAGGCCCCGCAGCGCGAGGCTTGCCGTTTTTCCGAGAATAGAATTGTCCGGCAGGTCGCCGCGTGTTGCGCCAGTGCGTCTTCATTGCGACCGAGGACACGATCATGACGGCACAGCTGAACGATGCAGTCGAGCGCCACACGATCAGCGGCACCGGCCCGTACGGATTCTCGTTCCGCATCTTCGCTGCGGAGGAGCTCGCGGTCGTCGTCGATGCCGGCGCTCTCGATCCCGTGCCGCTCACGCTCGACACGCACTACAGCGTTAGCGGGGTGAACCGGAGCGCCGGCGGCGCCGTTACCCTGACCGCGACCGCCGCAGCGTCGTACGCTGGACACACCATTGACATCCGCTCGAACACCGCCGCGGATCAGCCGACCTCCATCGATCGTTTGGCGCGCCAGGTTCAGGACCTGCGCCGTCAGCTGCGCGGCGCGATGCGGTTCCCGGATACGTCGCTCAAGGACGGCATCCTGTCGCCTCTGTCGGCGTGGGCTGGCAGGTATCCGTTCATCAACGCTAGCGGCGTATTGGAGCCGGCGCTGACGATTGCAGTCACGGCGCTGTCGCGATCGGTCGTAGGCCAGGCGCTGCTCCCGCAGTCGGCAGCGGAAGCGGCCGCCCAGCAAGTACCGGCAGACTATGCGCAACCGGTCGGAGTGCTGGAGCGCTACGGCCTCGTCGGCGATGGTTCGATGGACGA
>DASYRK010000063.1:0-56198 GCA_036004505.1 Steroidobacteraceae bacterium | reverse complement strand
GGAGATACCGATGCGCGACAGGATCGTGATTGGGGTAGCGCTCGTCTTCGCCCTCTGTGTTTGCGCCCAGAACGCCCGCGCGGCGCCTGAGACCTACGACTACGAGGCCTGGGCCACCGACGTCAAAGTTCTCGATGCTTCGATTCCACTGCCGCGGAACTTCATCGAGTGCGATTGCCCTGAAGGGCGAGTCAGCGCGCCCTTCCTGGGAACGCTGGTCGTCGATCTTGCTTTGCCGCCGCAGGAGCGACTGCTGCATCTCAGCGCGTTCGACCTTCAGCTAGGAACGATCGAGGCCGCCGTCGGACATCCCGATAACAGGGTCGTTTCGCAGACGACGTCGGAGCTCGGGATTGGCGTCCCGCCGCCGCACTGGGAAATCGTGACTGTTTCGGCAAACACCGGGCCGCTGCCCGAGGAAGATGGGCGAAGCATCGGCATGTCGCTGCAATGGCACGGTGAACCAGCTGCGCCACGTCAGTATCCAGTCACCGCCCAGGACGTGGACCTGGCCACGCTCACACCCCGGACCAGCTGGCGCCTGCATCTCACCCTGAAAAGCGGCTCGATCGTCTATGCCACGCTGTCGGCCAACGTGGTGGCCGTGAAGCGCCGAGGGAGCGGCGGTCCGGACTACAACGAGGATTTCGACGACGGCGCTGCGCAGGGCTGGACGCCGCGAAACGGGGCGTGGTCCGCGGCGACAGGAGACTTGCGCAACGCGGCCAATACCGCATTCACCAGCAACACGATCCAGGGCCTTATCCTTCCCGACGAGTTCGTGATGCTGACCGATGTATATCTGTCGTGGGGCGCGAGCGGCAACACGGCCGGCGTGCTGTTCAACTACCGCGGCCCGGGCGATTTCTACGAAGTGCGGTTGAATGCGCAGGGGATTGCGCGGTTCAGCCAGGTCAGGGGCGGCGTGCGCACGCTCCTCGACACTCGCTTCTATCCCGACGCGGGCGTCAGGCGCTGGCACACGGTTTACGTGAGTCGACTCGCCGGCGGCATCGTGCTGCGGATCCAGATCAACGGTCAACTGGTGTTCGATACTGAATTCGACCCCGACCCCAATGCGGACTTGCTCAAAGGGGGCTCAGCAGGAGTGTTCTCGAGCTGGAACCTTGCGCGCTTCGACAACGTGCTGATCGGCGCGCCGCTCACCGGCGTGTTCGGCGGCAAGGAGCGTTTCGGCGGCCAAACCGGCCTGTTGTTCCCGGTGCAAAGCGGCACCTGGACGATCGAGAACGGCTACATGCGCAGCTCGACGAATCAGGCGGCTGCGACCGCGGTGACCCTGAATCCACGGACCGATCGCGTCTACGGGATCGCCGGGCGCATCTACCTGGAGTGGTCGGGAGCCGGCAATTTCGGCGGCTTCGTTTACGAGTACGTCGACGCGCAGAACTATCGCGACGTGCGCGTCAGCCGCACGGTTCCGGGCCGGGTTGGCGAAATCATTCTCGGGGAAAAGGTCAACGGCGTGTGGCGGGAAGTGCTGCGACGGTCGCGCTTCCAGAGCACGACGGACCGTGAGGTTGTCCTGACGCTCAGGCGTGAAGGCGACCGGACCATCGTCCACGACGACGGCGTCTTCAGCAACATTCAGATCCGGCAGGCGCCCGTGACGGTTCCAAGAACCGTAGGCTTGCTCGCCGCATGGAACCTCGTGCGCTTCGACGATGTGATCCTGGACGAGATAGAGAGCCAGTAATTGGCGATGTCATCGCTTTACAGCCGTCGGGCGTCGTCGTAGGCTCCAGTCGGACATCGACTGTTGCTTCGCATGCGCATCTTTCATCTAGCCCGGAGACCACCGCAGTGGCTGCGAGTTGCACTCGTAGGCCTGATGCTGGCCTTTGCGTTGGATGCCATCGCGCATGTCACGCACCGGCACGATGCCACGCCTGTCTCTGCAGCTCATACCCTCGCTTGCGGCTACTGCCTCTCGTTTGGCGGGCTCGCGGATTCGCCGCGGCTCGTCATGGGGATTCCGGTCGCGGAGCCCGTCGCACTCGTCGTCGTCCCGACGCGCGCCATCCCCGTCTCCCTGCGTCCGCAGACCTCCGCGCGTCCACGCGCTCCGCCGATTACCTGAACTCGTCCGATACACCCTTCACCGCTGCGTGAGGGGAGAGTCGCTGCGGCAATTTGCCGCGGCGCTGTTCGAGCGTTTGCCTTCAGGAATCAGCTGCCATGCGTCTATCCAATTCGCTGTGCGTCGCCGGTGCGGCGCTGTTCGTCACTCAATATTGTTTCGCCGCCGAATCAGGTCCGGAAGAGGTCATCGTCACTTCCACTGCGTTGCGTGAGAGCCCGCTCGAGGTTGCTCAGCCCACCGTTGTCGTAGCCGGCGACGACCTTCGCCGCCAGGTCGCTACGAGCATCGGCGAGACGCTATCGAAACAGCTGGGCCTCAGCTCGACATACTTCGGGCCGACCGCGAGCCGGCCTGTGATTCGCGGGCTCGGCGGGTACCGCGTGCAAACGCTGCAGGACGGACTCGCATCGCTCGATGTGGCGGGTCTCAGCCAGGATCATGCTGTGACCGTCGAATCGGTCGTGTCGCGTCAGATCGAGGTGATCAAGGGACCCGCTGCGCTGCTGTACGGCAGCGGCGCTGCAGGCGGACTGGTCAACGTCGTTACCAACCGCATACCGATGGAGACGGCTGCACAACCGATCACGGGCTCGTTGGAGCTGCGCGGCGACACTGCTGCGGACGAGCGAACTGGCGCGGTCGCTGCCGACGGCGGCTCAGGCATCCTCGCCTTCCATGCTGACTACTTCGATCGCAAGACGGACGATGTCGACATCCCAGGCTTCGCTCAGTCCGATGCGCTGCGCCGCGCACTCGTTGCTGCAGGTGAAGAGCCGGATGGCGTTCGCGGCCACATCCCGAACACCGCCAGCGATTCGAGCGGCGGTTCGTTAGGGGCGTCGCTGGTTGGCGATAACGCGCGCGGCGGGGTGTCCTGGAGCAGGTACGAGACGAACTACGGCATCCCGGGTGAAGCCGAAGCGTTCATCGACATGCAGCAGGATCGTGTCGATGCCAAAGGAGAATTGGATCTGAGCGGACTGTTCACTGCAGTCCATCTGAGCGGCTCGTACAACGACTACACGCACACGGAATTCGAGGCGCCGGGCGAGCCCGGCACAGTGTTCAACCAGAAGGCTTACGACACGCGCTTCGCGGCGGATAACGAACTCGGCAGCGGCTGGCGTGGCACGACGGGTGTGCAGTATGTCCACATCGATTTCGAGGCGTTGGGCAGCGAAGCGTTCGTTCCGCAGTCGGTCACGCGCGCCGTGAGCGTCTTTGCATTCGAGGAGCGCCATTTCGATCGCTGGACGCTGGAGCTCGGTGCACGCGCCGAGCAGCAGAAGATTGATTTGGACGCCGGGACGGCCTTGCCTGACTACGACGGAACAGCGGCGAGTTTTTCGGCTGGCGCCGTGTGGAAGCTGAGCGATGAGAACGCCCTCGCGCTCAATCTCACGCGCACGCAACGCAACCCGCAGGCAACGGAACTGTACGCAAATCCCGCTGTGCCGCACGTCGCCGCACAACGTTTCGAAACCGGCGACCCGAACCTCGACAAGGAGGAGGCGACGACCGCAGACCTGTCGCTGCGTCGCGCAGGGGAGGGCATCCAATGGACGTTGAGCGCGTACTACAACGACTACAGCAACTACATCTTCGAGAACCCAACCGGCGTCTTCGTCCCGACCGACGAAGGCGAGGAGTTCCAGGTCTTCGAGTACCGCCAGGGCGGGGCGAAATTTCACGGCTTCGAGGCGGAAGTGCTCTTCCCGCTGTTGCAAGCGGGCGGGCGGCGTCTGGAGCTGCGGCTCGCATCCGACTACGTGCGGGGCGAGCTCGACGACGGCGGCGACCTGCCGCAGATTCCGCCGTTGCGTTTCGGCGGCGGCATTCACTTCGACCAGGACGAGTTGCACGTCGGTCTCGATGCGTTCTACTACGACAAGCAGGACAAGATCGCGGCCAATGAGCTGCCGACCGACGGTTTCACGATGGTCGATCTGGAGACCAGCTATCGCTTCCCGGTTGGAGCGACGCATCTGTTCGTATTCCTGCGGGGCTCGAACCTGCTGGATGAGGACGCTCGGCAGCATGCCTCGCCGCTGAAGGACATCGCACCGCTCCCTGGGCGGTCCTTCCACGTGGGCGCGCGCGCAGAGTTCTGAGCGTCGTCATGGGTCGGGCCGGGTTCCCGTCGCGCGCGGCCGGAACTGAGTACGTACACCTGTCGCGCAGCCAGCGCGACGCTCGGAATTCATTGCAGCTGCTGCTAATGGCCGCGGTGATTCTGAGCGTCGCTCTCGGCTCGCTGCTGCACGCGATCACGCCGCGGGAAAAGCCGCTGGTCACTGTCTATATGCATGCCGACTGTGTGAGTTGTGCTCGCTGGCTCGAACATCTGGCCGCGAGAGGTTTTCGCACTGAGATCGGCAATGAGACCGACTGGCCGGCGATCCGCGCGAGCTTCGGCATCGCGCCGGAATTGCAGAGCTGTCACACGGCAGTCGTTGACGGCCTCTTCATTGAAGGTCCCGTGCCGGCCGGCGACATTCATCGAGCGCTGAGGTTGCGGCAGGCGTTTCACGTGCGCGGCCTTGTCGTGCCGGGAGTTCCGCGCGGATCACCTGGCAGCGAATCGCCACTGCCGCTGCCGTATACCGTGCTCGTGATGCGAGAGGGTGGGCGAGTGCACGAGTTCGCCGAACACAATCGCTGACTGCACCTGCAGTCTACAACTCGATGATGCCGCGGCTCAGCGCAATCGTCACAGCCTGCGTGCGGTCGGTCGCAGCCAGCTTTTCGAGGATGTGCTTCATGTGGACCTTCACGGTCTCTTCGGATATCTGCAGTCGAATCGCCACCTCTTTGTTGGCTGCTCCCCGCGCAACGCACCTGAGCACTTCGATTTCGCGCTCGCTGAGTGCGTCCGCTGCCACGTGCTCGGCGATCTGCAGCGCAATCTCGGGCGGAATGGAGGAACGGCCCGCGAAGACCGTGCGAATCGCGTCCATCATTTCCTTGCGCAGGGCGCTCTTCAGCAGATAACCGCTCGCGCCGGCCTGCAACGCGCGCAACGCCTGAGCGTCGCCCTTGTACGTCGTCAGCACGATGATCCGTGCGGTAGGAAAGTCGCTGCGAATGGCCGAGATCGCTGCCACTCCGTTCATCTCAGGCATCTGCAGGTCCATCAGCGTCACGTCCGGGCGAGTCGAGCGGAAAGCTTCGACCGCCTCGCGGCCGTTGACGGCCTCGCCCACCAGGACCATGTCGGGTTGACGAGCAATGGCTGCGGCGATGCCTTCACGCAGCATCGGATGGTCATCCACGGCGAGGATGCGAATCCGTTTGCCTGGGGCCGCACTTTCAGACATCGCGTCAGTGCTCCAGGCGCGGAGGGCCCAACCACCATCCCCAGCGTCGCCCATTCCTTAGATAGGCGATGCGCGCCGGGACTTTCAGTTCGATCTCGGTGCCGGCGCCCTGGCGGCTCCACACCTCGAAGCTTGCGCGAATCTTGCTGGCTCGCTCGCGCATGCCGGGCAAACCCCAATGATCCGGCCGGCCCTTCTCGAGAATCGAGCGCTCGATCCCGCGACCGTCGTCGCGAAATCGCAGCCGCAGTTCGGAACGATGGTAGATGATCTCCGTCTCGATCCCGGTCGCATGCGCGTGGCGGAATGCGTTCGTGAGCGCCTCGTGCGCGATGCGCAGGGCTTCCTCGCGGACGATCGGATCGAGCGGTCGTGGCGCTCCTTCGACGGACAGGTTGAAACGATTCGAGTGCTCGTTCGCGAGCTCCGCGCCGAGCGCCCCGATCGCTTGCGGCAAGTCGGCAGCAGTCGTGGGCTGGATGCGCAGATCCTTCACCCGGTCTCTGCCTTCGATCAATACGTCGTCGGCACGATCGAGTGCTTCCTCCATCATCCGGCGCGCCGGGAGGTCGGACGGAATTTCATCGGTCGCCGCCTGAAATTTGAGAATCAGCCCCTGCACGCCTTGCAGGAGCGTGTCGTGCAGCTCGCGCGCGATGCGCTCTCGCTCTGCGACACGTTCCTCGAGTCTGTTGCGCAGGCTGGCGGTCAGCCGGCGCACGCGCAGTCCGTATGCGACCCACAGCAGCGCAATGGCGGCGGCGATGCAAAGCGCCACGAATGCCTTGGTCTGCACGAAGGTCGGCGGGATGACGATCTCGAGTGCCGCTCCCGACTCGTTCCAGGCGCCACTGTCGTTCGCAGCCGCGATCCGAAACTTGTAGTGACCCGGGTCGAGATGGGTGTAGAACGCCTGCCGGCGCGAGCCGGCCTCGATCCATCCTTCATCGAACCCATCGAGCCGGTAGCGGAACCGGATGCGATCCGGTCGCGAGAGGCTCAACGCCGTGTAGTCGACCTGCAGGTCACGGGTGCCCGCGGCGAGCGACAGGCCATCGGTCGTGGAGTATTTGCGACCGGCGACAGTCACCGCCCGGATCGATACCGGCGGCGGGATCGTGTTGTGTCGAATGCTCGTCGGATTCAGCCAGGCGACGTTCTGGGTCCCTGCAAACCACAGGCGACCGTCGCTTCCCGCAATCAGCGTCGGGATCGGCCGCACCCGTTGCGCCATGCCCGGAAAGCCGTCCTCCGCATCGAACAATTCGCAACGCAATTCGTACGTCCGGTCCTGCAAGGCGCGGTTGAAGTCCGCCGCGGTCACGCGCACAGCACCCTTGAGACCGTTGAGCCACAAATCTCCGTTCTCCGATTGCGCAATGCCGGTGACGCCTTCGAGCACCGTCGGATCAGCTGGCGTCGTGACGACGTGAAAGTGTCCGTTGTCGAGCACGGCAACCCGATTCGCGCTTGCGACGACAGCGTGCGGGCCAGCGTGAATGGCAAACAGGCCGCCAAGGTCCAGCCCCTGCGCAGCGCCGAGCAGTTTGACTCGCCCGGATTCGACGACGGCGAGCTGCCCGTCGCCATAGCCGAACCACAGACGGCCTTCGCGATCGCGTGCATGGCTGGACGGGCGTCGGTCGGGTAGAGCCGTCAGATTGCCATTGCGCTCCCACGCGCCGTCGCGATACCGAAACAGATTCGACCGGACTACAGAAATCCATGCGTCGCCGTCGAGATCGATCGTCAGCGCATGGACATCCTGTCCGCGCGTTCCCTCGGGTAGCTCAGCGACTTTGCGGAAGCGTTCGTGGCTTTCTTCGCGCCACACACCCGCGGGTCCGGCGATCCACAGCTTGCCATTCGCATCGATGTCGACTGCTGTGACGCTCGTGAGCCCCGGCACGGGGATGCGCTGCAGTCGACCATCGAACTTCCACAGGCCATCGAGGGACGAGCTGCACAGACCGCAATCCGCGCCGATCCACACGCTGCCATTTTCGGCCGGCGCCAACGCCTGGCTATTCAAACGAGCGACCTCTGCGGGAAGCCGGTGAACATTCGTGCGGCGAAACCGATCGACGCCGCCGCCGGTCCCGACCCACAGGTTGCCCTCGCGATCCTCCAGGATCGTCTTGACGGTCGCGTCGCTCAGTCCATCGCTTGCGGAGAAGGTGTCGGGATCCGGGTGGTCTTTGAGGAGCAACTCGCCGCGCGACGGATCGAACGTCAGTCGCCGTATCCGGGATTCTCCAACCCGCCAGACGCTGTCTGAGCGATCGATGAGCGTGACGAAGGAAGTGCGGGCGTTGCTGCGTGCGGCGCGCGGCGAGCCCGGGCTTTGAGCGGGCAGGGGATGAAGACCGGTTTCGTCCTCATACCAGGCGCGCCCGTCGGGCGACTCGATGAACGAACCGCTGTCGACGCCTTCGACCCGGACGCCCGTGGGCTCGAAGCGCTGCGCTTGTTTTTCCAAGGAGAAGATCTCGCGCTCACCCGCTATCCAGACCGTGCCGCGCTGATCCACGAAGACCGAGCTCGCATACGCATCGGGAAAACCCCACTCGCTGCCGATGCGATTCCACTGTCGCCCATCGTAGCGCCACAGCGCATTGGCGCATGCCACCCAGGTACCTCCCCGCGTGTCTTCGGCGAAGGCCAGCACAGTTCCGCGGCCCAGGCCTTCGGCTTCACCGAAGTGAGTGAACCGTCCATTCGCGAGGAGACTCGCGCCGCTGTTCACATACCCGATCCAGAGCGCTCCGGAATCGGACGCGTAGAGCGCCGAAATTGCTTTCGAACGTCGCGGATCCAGGCCTTCGAGCTCGATGTGCTCGAACTCGATGCCATCGAAGCGATAGAGCCCCGTCGGCGCGCCGAACCACAGCCAGCCGTCGGGCGTTTGCGCGATGCCCCACACATCGGCCGGCGCACCGTTCTTGGTCGTCCACGCCGTGTGATTGAACTGAGCCAACGACAAGTCTTCGGCATTGCCGCGCTGGGGAAGAGCGCCGGCAATGATGAGGGTAGCGAGCAGAAGGCGGGCAGCGAGTCGCTTCATCGGTTGCACGGCCGTTATACGGCGCTTGCGCCGGTACCGCGTACCTCGAATTGGGTATCGCGCGATCCCCGGGTTGCGGATCACAGGTCGACAGTCACGGAATATACGCTGCCGACCATGCAGAAGCTCTTCTCCATGTTTCCACGCGGCGCGCCGGGGCTCGCGCTGTTGCTGCTGCGTCTCTTCGTCGGCGCCGTATTGATCTTCGATGCAGCAGCAGCTGCACCGGCACTCAACGAGGTTCTGGTCTACGCGCTCGCGGCGTGCGGCCTCGCGCTCATCGTCGGCTGCATCACGCCGATCGTAGCAGTCGTGTCTGCAATCATCGTGACGATGGGGTTGACCGCTGACTCCACGCTGCTCGCGCTGCATTCGTTCGCGCCGATCGTCATCGCGGTTGCATTGGCGCTCCTCGGTCCCGGCGCTTACTCGCTCGACGCACGAATCTTCGGGCGTCGCTTGCTGGAATTCAGACCGGACGCATCAGACGACTCGCTTGATTGATCAACCTGGAGAACTCACGTATGAATACCGTACGCACCATGGCCGCGACTGCTGTCCTGGCCGCAAGCACCCTTGCCGCGCAAGCCGCTGAATCGCCCGCCGCGATCAAGAACGTCGTTCTCGTGCACGGCGGATTCGTCGACGGCTCTGGCTGGTCGCAGGTTTATCGCGGCCTGCGCAAAGCTGGCTACACCGTCGCTATCGTGCAGAACCCCACGACCTCACTCGCCGACGATGTGGCGGCAACCAAGCTCACGATCTCGCAGCTGCCCGGTCCCGTGGTCCTGGTCGGTCATTCCTACGGCGGAGCAGTGATCTCCGAAGCCGGCAGCGATCCCAAAGTGAAGGCGCTGGTTTACATCGCGGCGTTCGCGCCGGACAAAGGCGAGTCCGTGCAGACCCTGACCTCGAATCCGGCGCCGGGTGCGCCGGTGCCGCCGATTCTGCCGCCGCAGAACGGCTTCCTGTTTCTTGATCGCTCCAAGTTTGCTGCTTCATTCGCCGCCGACGTTGCTCCTGCGGAAGCTGCCTTCATGGCGGATTCGCAGGTACCGTGGGGTGTCAATGCACTGAGCGGCGCAATCACCGACCCGGCGTGGAAGCACAAGCGCAGTTGGTATCTCGTAGCCGCCGACGACAAAATGATTCCGCCGCCGGTGCAGCGCCAGATGGCGAAGCGAGCGGGCGCCACGGTGGCTGAGAGCAAGGGCAGTCATGCGATCTACGTCTCGCAGCCGCGAGCAGTGATTACACTCATCGAGCAGGCAGCGAAGGGCTCCGAGTGATTCGAATCCCGAGCGGCCCAGGGCCGCCGGTGCTATAGTGCCGGCGGCTCGTAACGTTCTCTTTATCTCCTTCTGGCCCGGCGCGTCGCGCGCTCTCTTCGGCCAATTCAGCTAAACCGAATCGTTCCCGAACCGATGGAGACGGCGCGCAGTCGCGTCCGCAACGAGACGAGGCGGAAAGATGTCCTTTACACGATTGCCCCCTGAGCCCTTTTACGCCCCTTCCGGCGGCACGGACGAGCACCGCCGCAGAGTGCAGCAGGCCGCCGAGGACCGCGCGGCTCAGCGCGACAGTGAGCTCGAATCGCAAGCGTCGCCCATGAAGGCTCCGCAGGAGCGCATCGGGATCTGGGAGCGGCTGCACGCGTTGCGTCTGCCACGGACTTCCGGGCACGTCCTCGTCAAGGTCATTGCCAGGCAGACGCGACTGACAGTGGGCCAAGTGCAAGAGGAGCAGCAGCGCCGCGCCGGAACGCTTGCCCCGCCGCAGCTCGAACTGGTCGCGCCTGAGCAGCGCACCGAAGAGGAACATTGAATCATCTTGCTGCACCTGACGCTGCGGCGTTGCTCGCCAAGAGAATTCTGCTCGTCGAAGACGACGATGGTTTGTACCAGGCGTTGCGAGACTCGCTGCTGGATGCCGGCTACGAGGTCTTCGGCTCGTGCGAGCGCGTCTGCGATCCCATGGATACCGTGCCTGCGAGTCGCCTGGACGTTGCGCTCGTCGACATGGATCCGCTCGGCTCGGGACGCGCCGCATCCCTCACGCAGCAGCTCGGCGAACGCAACATTCCGATCGTCTGGATCACGGCGCGTCGCGACTCCAGTCCTGCTCGCGTCTCGCAGACGCGCCCACGGCTGCGCAAGCCCTTCACCGAACGAGAATTGCTCGACAGCATCGCCTGTGCCGTCGGCACGAGCACGTAGCGTTGCGCGCCTCTAAATTTGCCTGCCTGATCGTCAGCGCTGCGGCACTGTTCGCCGGTGCAGTTTCAGCAGATGCGCACGCGCAAAGCCCGGCCTCCGCCATTCCCGACAACGCGCGCCAGCGAAGCTATGGCAGCAGCTGGGAATGCAACCGCGGCTTTCGCGAGACGGCCGGACGCTGCATCGAGGTGACCGTTCCGGCGAACGCGTATCTCTCCTCCGACGGATCCTCCTGGACCTGCAACCGCGGCTTTCGCACCGAGGGCGCAGGTTGTACAGCAGTGCAGGTTCCTGCGAACGGCTACGCCGTGGACGCTCGGTACGATCAGGGCTGGCGGTGTAATCGCGGCTATCGCGAGGTCGGCGAACGCTGCGTGCAGCCGGCGATTCCGGCGCACGCCTACGCGGTCGATTCGAGCTACGGCACAGGATGGGACTGCGAGCGCGGCTTTCGAGAGTCGCAGGGCGCGTGCGTGGCGGTCGCAGTTCCGGTCAACGGCTATCTGGTCCACGCCGGCGACGATTGGCAGTGCGAACGAGGTTTCCGTCGCGTCGGCAACGGTTGCGATGCAATCGCTGTTCCCGCGAACGCGTATCTCAATGATGTCGGCGGCGACTGGCGCTGCGAGCGGGGCTTTCGCAAGGATGGCGCGGGCTGCACCCTGCTGCGCCTGCCGGACCATGCGTTCATCAACTACTCCGGTGACGATTGGTCCTGCGAGGACGGTTTTCGCAAGCAGGCTGATGCGTGCCTGGCTCACGGTGCGGGAACTCGCTAGTCCCCATTGAAGTCCTGCAGATCCCGCACGCGGACTTTCAGGAAGTAGTCGCAGTCGCCGGCCACCAGGTAGCAATCGAGCACGACCGGCAACTTCTGCACGGCTGCTTCGAGTGCGGCGAACTTTCCGGAGTGGAGCGGTCGAGCACCAAGCCGACCAGCACGATCACATCGCTGATCGCGCGGCATGTCGTCGTAGCCGTTGAGATCGGCGTCGGAGCCGACGCCGACGTGCTCGATGCCGACCAGCTTCACGACGTGCTCGATGTGATTGACGATGTCCTCATGGTTGAGATATCAAGCGACGGGCGGGGAAATCACCCTTACGTCCTGATGCAGCGCAAGGAGGAAGATCGTCATGCGATATCAAGGGAAGAGTGGCCCATTGCGGGTCCAGGTTTACGCCGGAACATACGTCGTGCTGATGGCGATGGACATGGACGAGGCGGCCCGCGTCGGCCTCAGGGGCTTCGCCATCAAGCGCGGAGTCCAAGGAAAGCCGCCGACATGGCTGCAAGGGATCAAGTACTTCGAGTCGCTCGTCCCCAATCCCGGGAAGGGAGACAGCTATTCATCCCGCAGTCACCCTTTCCAGACATTCCTATGGTCCGATTACTCAGCGGACCCCGATACGTCTTACGACTTCACGATCGTCGCTCTGTATGGTCCGTTGGATCGCCTGGAGGAGCGTCATACGGTTTCGTTCCGAATCTCGACGGAAAAAGACGACGACCGGAAGCACGGCGTCTGGTTCAACCGGGGCGTGTTGACAAGCCACGCGCTGGCAACACAGTTCCACAACAAGCGCCTCACGGATGAGATGACGAATGCTGTCAGCGAAGACGGGCGGCTGCTGGACCCGGAAGCGCAGTGGCTTTCGCGGGGTCTGGCGGAAGCGTGCCTGAAATTCATCAACAGCACGGGTCCAGGCGAAGGTCTGCGTGTATGCGCATACGAATTCACTTACGTGCCGATTCTCGCGGCGCTCAAACGCGCAATCGTGCGAGGCGCAGACGTGCAGATCATCTACCACGACGCGCAGAGAAACACCAAAGCAGTGGCTGCAGCCGAACTTCCCGCGCAAGTGCTGACTCTGCGCACGCGCCCACCGATCCCGCACAACAAGTTCATCGTCAAACTTGTGCATGGCCAGCCCAAGCAGGTGTGGACGGGATCTACCAACTTCACGAACACCGGATTTCTCGGGCAGACCAACGTTGGCCATCTCATTACAGACGACACGACGGCGGCGACCTATCTCGCCTACTGGACTGTGCTGGCGCGCAATCCGGCGCGCACAGAGGCACTGCAGAACACAGTCAGTTTGACGCCCAATCCCAAGAACGTGCTCGCGAGCCGATCCATAACGGCGTTCTTTTCGCCGCGCATCGCCGAGAGCATGCTGGACTGGTACGGCCTGCGCATCACCAACGCCGCGAGCCTGGCGATGTTGACGATTCCGTTCAACGTCGCGAAGCCCATTCTCTCGGGCCTGTCACTGCAACGAGCGGCAATGCGGCTCGTGATTCTCGAGGATATTCCCTCGCCGGAAGTGAAGGCTGCGGAGAGACTGAACCGCGGCAAGCTTGCGTTCACCAATGGATCGATCCTCGGCAAATCTTTCGTGAAGTACAAGACGGGGATTGGTGGCGCAAAAGTAGCGCCGGTCCCCAACTCCGACCTCGACCAATGGTTTATTGAAGAGGAAGTGCCGCGAGACACCACGAGCGGGCACGTGTTCTTCGTCCACTCGAAGGTGCTGATCATCGACCCGCTGTCCGACGATCCGCTCGTGTGCACCGGGTCCGCCAACTTCTCGAAGAATTCGCTGATCAACAATGACGAGAACATGCTGCTGATTCGCGGTGAGACCCGGGTTGCGGATATCTACGTGACGGAGCTGGACCGGATTTTCCGCCACTTTCGCGCGCGCGAAGTGCTTAACAGGACCAGCCGCCCCGGCGGTCCCAATCCGCTCGCGCTCGCTACTACGGATGAATGGATCGGAGCGAATTTCAAGGAAGGGACTTACAAGAACAATCGGCGCCTGATGTTCTTCCCGGGCAGCTCTGCTGCGAAGGCCTGGTTCGTGGCGGCTGCTCTCGACAAAGACCCGTTCGACGATGAAACCGAGCGTGAGGCCAACGCGCGGGCGGAGCGGAACCGGCATGCTCGGGAACGCAACGCCCACAAGAAGAAAGCGCCGACGAAGAAGGTAGCGAAGAAGACCACGAAGAAAGCAGCGAAGAAGAAAGCAGCGAAGAAGAAACAGGCAGCCACCCGGCACGCACGGAAGAAGACCGCTCGTCGTAAGAAATGAACTGGAGTCGACGCATGGCCGAGTTCGACGAAGACTCATCGACACTGGTCGCAGAATCACGGAACTCACCCATGAACAGTTCCGTGGAGCGCATTTGGCTGTCCTGCGAGGAAGCCGAGAACTGGCTCAAGAGCACGGCGAAGTGAATGTAAAACCCGCAGCGGGATCACCCACAGTGCTTCAAGGAAAACGGATCGCTGTAACCGGCGCCTTCGGCGCACTGGGCGTGGTCGTACTGCGGGCACTGGTCGCCGCTGGCGCGAGCGCGGCCGGCATCGCCCGCGGGCCCGTCAGCAAGGCGCCAGCGCAACTGGGCGGCGTAGCTTTATTCGGTGACGCGGACATGAGCGACGCGTCGGCGGCGGATGCAACGTTGCGCGCGGTCGCGCAAAAGCTTGGCGGACTCGACGGCCTGGTGAACGTCGCAGGCGCTTTTCGCTGGGGAAGAGTTGCAGACAGCGCCCCGGCTCTCTGGGAACAGATGCACAGGACAAACCTGCTCACAGCGGTCAACTCCACGCGCGCCGCGCTGCCGTTGCTGGGTACGAATGGCCGCGTCATTTCCATCGGTGCTGCCGGGTCACTGAAGGCAGGTGTTGGCATGGCGCCTTACGCTGCGTCGAAAGCCGGCGTGGCGAAGCTGACCGAAGCGCTGGCCGCAGAGGTCAAGGATCGCAACATCACTGTCAATGCCATTCTGCCGAGCATCATCGACACGCCCGCGAATCGCGCCGACATGCCCGATGCCGATTTTTCGCATTGGGTGCGGCCCGAGCAGGTCGCGGATCTGATCGTCTTCCTGTTGTCCGATCGCGCGAGTGCGATCACCGGTGCGCTCATTCCCATCGTCGGGCGCGTTTGATCCACAGCGCTTGCACTGCGTAACGCTTTTGAGATGAGCGAGGAGTAGCATCGCCATCCCCCCGCATGCAGCGAGCAGGAGCGATCTATGGGCACCATCACGACCAAAGACGGCACAGATATTTTTTACAAAGACTGGGGCAGCGGACAGCCGATCGTGTTTCACCACGGATGGCCCCTGTCGGCCGACGACTGGGATACGCAGATGCTGTACTTCCTGGCGCAGGGCTATCGGGTCATCGCTCATGACCGGCGCGGCCACGGTCGTTCGACACAATCCGCGAAGGGCCATGAGATGAACACCTACGCGGCCGACGTCGCGGAGCTCGTTGCGAAGCTGGACTTGCGCGATGCAATTCACATCGGGCATTCGACCGGCGGCGGCGAACTCACGCGGTATGTCGCGCGGCACGGCGCCGGTCGCGTCGCCAAGGCTGTGTTGATCGGCGCGGTGCCACCCGTGATGGTGAAGTCCCCGCGCAATCCGGGCGGGACGCCGATCGAAGTCTTCGATGGCTTCCGCGCGGCCCTCGCGGCGAATCGCGCGCAGCTGTATCGCGATATCGCGTCGGGCCCGTTCTACGGCTTCAATCGTCCGGGCGCGAAGGTTTCGGAAGGCACCATCGGTAACTGGTGGCGGCAAGGCATGATCGGCGCCGCCAACGCCCACTACGAGTGCATCAAGGCGTTCTCCGAGACCGACTTCACCGAAGATCTGCAGTCGATCGACGTGCCGGTGCTGGTGATGCACGGCGACGACGACCAGATCGTGCCGATCGCCGACTCGGCGTTGCTGTCCGTGAAGCAATTGAAGAAGGGGACGTTGAAGGTGTATCCGGGTCTGCCGCACGGCATGTGCACGACCCATGCGGAGATCGTCAACCCCGATCTGCTGGCCTTCATCCGCAGCTGAACCGGCACACGCGCGTGAGGAGACGCGCTCGAGCTACGCTCGGGCGCGTCTCCTGCGTGCGCGCTTCACCTGACCTGCAGCCGACAGCTGGTACTGCGCCGCTTCGCGAACCTCGGCCATCGAATCGTATCCGTTCATTCGCGCGAACAGATCGCCAATGGGCTCCGGCGCATACGTGGACAGCTCATAGCCGAACCCGTCCAGCTCTTTGAAGATACGCACGTACGCGCGCTCGTCGTTCAAGAGGTCCAGGAGGGTTCTCATATATATGTGTCGGCAGCGCTGCAGCGGAAGGCGGACATAATCTTGCAAATTGCTGCGGCTGCAAGATGCGAACTGCGTCACATCGAGCCTGCCGCAGTCTCACTCAGTTCCTGCCGATCTTCATCGCCGGATCGAAGTCGCTGCCCGCGATGTCCCTGAACATCAGGATCTGCGGGACCTTCGCGGAAGCGCCATCGTAGAAGCCGCTTTCGCTGGCGAACTCCTGCGGGTTGCGGAACGTGCCGAACAGGAGGTCGAGAGGGCTGAAATAGAAGGCGCCGTAGCTGTCGACACGTTCGGCGCTGTGATGCATCTGATGGAAGGAGCGCCAGATCCAGTGGACCCGGTGCATGGTCCGGTGCCAGGCATACACCAGCAACTCGTAGACCAGCACGCCAATGCCGGCGCGCAGCTCGATGGGTCGCCCGTCGCATTGATCATGCTTGCACAGGCGTACGGCTATGCGGGCAGAAGGAGAAAGTGCTGCCGCCGCGTATCTGAGCATCGGCGACACGGAGCGCGCCATCTCCCTGCTCGATGAAGCCGTCGCGAAACGCTCGAACTGCCTGATCTTTCTGCGCAACGATCCGCGGCTCGAGCCGATCCGGCAGCATCCCCACGTGGCGGTGGCTTCTTACAAGCGATGACGCTGCCGATCACTCCGAAGCGAGACCTTCGACCAGCAGCAAGCCGCGGAAGTGCTCGTCCGCCCGAGTCCGCGCGGCAGCGTAGAGAAGCGGCGCCGGAACCCACGTGAACGGATATCGATAGCCCGCCTCGTCGAGAACGAGGAACGCGTCGCGCGAGGAGTCGTAGGCGCCGATCGGCGAGATGTGACCGGACCCCGACTGCTTGAGCACCTTGCGATCGTAGTTGATCACGACGAAGTCGCCCGCGTGGCCGAGGTTCGTTTTCAGCAGCTCGCGAAACTGATCGACATCGATGCTGTCCGCATACACGACTCGCGCCCGCAGGCCGTTGTCCTGCGCCAGCGATCCGAGCTCTGCGAGAGACATGCCGGAGTAGAAGACCTTCAGCCGCGCGGGTATCGAGGGCACGACCGTCTTCTGGTCGGCGTCCTTGCCGTACGCGCGCAGCACGGTGGCCATGCTCGAAGGTCCGCAGAACGAGCGGAACGCTTGCGGACGAAACGCGCGCGTGAGGGATGCCAGGTCCGTGTCGTAGCTCGATGGCATTTCGGTATGGGGGATCCACGGCTCGAGCGGTGCAGGCAGGCTCCGGTCGGACTCAGGCGGGCTGGCGATCCAATAGGTGAGCGTGGCGCCGCCGAGCAATGCCACAATGACCAGGCCGATCAGGAAGCGACGTAGCATGGGGCAAAGTATGAACCATACCGTTCGGGTCCACCGCACACTTGCGATGCTGGGTCTTGCGCTCGTCGCGAGTTGCGCCCCGATGCCACGCAAGGCCGCTGACCCGAACAATTCGGCGGGCTATCTGACGAAGGAAGCGGTGCCGGACAGCCTGACTCTGCTTCCGCCACCGCCCGCCGCAGGCTCGGCTGCATTGGCGCACGACGAGGAAGTGCACGCGAGTGCGCAGGTCCTGCGCAACACGGCGCGCTACCAGCTGGCGGCGCTGGACGCCGACACGAGTTTCCCGCAGGGGGCCGGCGCCTTCGCCTGCACGCTCGGAGTTCCCATCGACGCAGCACACACTCCGCGGTTGTTACAGCTACTGAGACGTTCGCTGATGGATGCGGGCAGGTCGACGGGCAGCGCGAAGAACCAATATCGTCGGACGCGCCCCTTCGTCGTTCACCAAGAGCCGACGTGCACGCCGCAGGATGAAGGCATCCTCCGCAACAACGGATCGTATCCGTCAGGACACACGGCAGCCGGCTGGACGTGGGCATTGGTGCTCGCGGAAGTGGACCCGTCGCGTGCGGGCGCCATCCTCGCGCGGGGCCGCAGCTTCGGCGAGAGCCGCCTCGTGTGCAACGTGCATTGGCAGAGCGACATTCTCGAAGGCCGTTTCATGGCCGCTGCCGTCGTCTCGCAGCTGCATACGGTGGCCGAGTTCCGCGAGGACGTGGAGGCTGCCCGTCGCGAGCTCACCGCAGTGCGTGCAAAAGGGTTACCATCGGGCCGCGACTGCGCGCTCGAAGCAGAAGCGCTGAAACAGAAGATTCCCGGCGTGCTCTGAAAGAGGAGCGGGCATGTCTGAGCCGAATGCGGGACACCGTCGCTGGGTCAGGATCTGTCACTGGATCGCTGCCGCGAGCTTTCTGACGCTCGCGCTCAGCGGATTTCTCATTCTGATGGTGCATCCGCGGCTCTATCTCGGCCACGCGGGCAACGACTTGACGCCGGCGCTGCTGAGCCTGCCGATCAGCAACAATCATCGTCCCGACGAGTTGACCTCGCGCGTGGTGTTCGCGGAGGTGCCGGGTGCGCCGGTCACTGCCGAGCGCAACTACGCGATCTTCAATCAGAACGGCTGGGCGCGAAGCCTGCATTTTCTCGCGGCATGGATACTGGTGGGCGTCGGTGCACTGTATGTCGCTCTCGGAGTCGTCGGCGGCCACATCGGACGTGACTTGCTGCCGCGTGCCCGCGAGCTCGCACCGCGCGCATTGCTGCAGGATCTGAAGAGTCACTTGCGTCCCGGCGTCGGCGCAATCGGCGCGGGCCCGCCTTATGGATTGCTGCAGAAACTGTCCTACACCGCTGTGATGCTCATCGTGTTGCCGTTGATGGTGGCAACCGGCCTCACGATGTCGCCGGCCGTCGCTGCAGCGTATCCGTTTCTGCTGGATGTGTTCGGCGGCTACCAGACGGCTCGCACGATCCATTTCTTCGGATTCGCGGCGCTCATTCTGTTCCTGCTCGTTCACGTGGCGATGGTGATTGCGACCGGCTTCGGTCGACAGCTGCGCGCCATGACTTGGGGAAACCAGCCATGAAACGCCGCATCTTCATCCAAGGCCTGGCTTCGTCCGCGGGCGTGCTGTTGGCCGGCTGCACGCAAACCGAGCCGCCGACTTACGGCAACGTGCTGCGCATGGGCGATTTGCTGACGTACAAGGCGCATCGCCTGTTGCTGCCCGCTCATTCGCTCGCGCGCGAGTACGACTACTCCGATATTTCCTCCGTGCCGGCGATCGGCACGACGAATCCGGCCGATCCCAACAAGTCGACCTTCAGCGCAGAGCATGGACCGGACTACGAAGAGCTCCTCGCCAATCGGTTTGCAGACTGGCGGCTGGTCGTCGAAGGCAGCGTCGCGCGGCCGCGCGCCTTCTCGCTCGAGGAGTTGCGGCGCATGCCGTCTCGCACGCAGATCACGCGGCACACGTGCGAAGAGGGCTGGTCGGCGATCGCGCAGTGGACGGGCGTGCCGTTGCGCACAGTTCTCGAAGCCGCAGGTATTCGTCCGACAGCCCGCTACGTGCAGTACTACTCCTACGATGACTGGGCCGACGGCATCGACATGCTCGATGCGCTGCATCCGCAGACCATCCTCGCCTATGGCATGAACGGACGCGATCTGCCGATCAGTCACGGCGCACCAATACGACTGCGCGTCGAGAAGCAACTCGGCTACAAGAGCATGAAATTCTTACGGCGCATCGTCGTGACGGACTCCTTCGACGACAACGGCCCGCTCGGCAACATCCAGAACGGCTGGTCCTGGTACGCGGGGATCTGAGCTCATCCCCGATTGGGATCAGGCCGCCGCAGCACTGCTCCTTTCGGTGCTGTCGGATTACTTTGCACGTGAACAACGCATGGACAAGTTGCGGCGTTCGCGTATCGTTCACGGTCTTCCCTGTCGTTGCTAATTCAACAAGCGATGCCAGGAACAATCAGAACATGTGGGGATACGACCAATGAGAAACGCGAAATTGCTCGCGGCCTGCACGGCCGCGCTGGGGTTGGTTGTACTTGCAACCAACGGTGTACTCGCCGCTCAAGGCGGCAACTCCAAGCTCGGGCAGCGCGACGAGGATCTGGTCTTACAGGCGGAGCAGGCCGGCAAAACCCGCCTGGTGCTGTTGATCGCCGTCAAGAGCGGTGCAATCACTCAAGCTGTCGCGGACGTCTCCCGGCTGGGAGGCCAGATCCAGTATCGGGATGACAGCATCGGCTATCTGCGGGCAAGCGTTCCGACCTCGCAGGTGAAGGCCGTGGCGGCGCTTGCCTCCGTGCAGAGCGTCGACGTGGACGAGCTCGTGCCGTTGCCGGATCCGCGTCCGGAGCCGGAGGGCATCGCGCCGCTGGTTCCGCAAGTCGCGCCGAGCGCCGCGACTCCTCGCGACAACGCGTACCTGCCCATCGGCGACACGGGTGCTGCGCAGTTCACGGCGGCGCATCCGACCTGGGACGGCCGCGGCGTCACAATCGGCGTCGTCGACCTCGGCATCACGCTCGATCACCCGAGCCTGCTCACGACGTCCACCGGCGAAAGAAAGGTCGTGGACTGGGTCACGGGCACGGACCCGCTTACGGACGGCGATCCGACCTGGCTCGATATGAGCGCCCAGGTCTCGGGCGCGCAGTTCACCTTCGAGGGCCGCACCTACACGGCGCCCAAGTCCGGCACCTACCGCATTGCGCTGTTCAACGAGCGTGACGCGCGCCTCGGCGGCGAAGTGGGCAGCGACGTCAACCGTGACGGCAATCCGACCGGCAGCAGCGGACTCTTCGCGGTTCTGTGGGATGCGGGCCCGAAAGATCTGGTCTGGGTCGATACGAATCAGAACGGCAGCTTCGCGGACGAGGCTGCGATGACCGACTACAAAGTGCGGTTCGACATCAACTACTTCGGCGTCGACAACGCCGCGACCCCGGTCGCCGAGCGGATGCCCTTCGTCGTGCAGACGGACGCCAAGCTCAAGGTGGTCAATATCGGCATCGTCTCGGGGGCGCATGGCTCACACGTCTCCGGCATTGCAGCCGGCAACTCGTTGTTCGGCGGCGCGATGAGTGGAGCGGCCCCTGGCGCCAAACTCGTATCAGTGCGCGCGTGCCTGTTCGTCGCAGGCTGCACTTCCCATGCGCTGATCGAAGGCATGATCTATGCCGTGAAGTCGGCGCACGTCGACGTGATCAACATGTCGATCGGCGGGCTGCCGGCGCTCAACGACGGCAACAACGCTCGCGCCGACCTCTACAACCGCCTGATCTCGCAGTACAAGGTGCAGATGTTCATTTCGGCGGGCAACAGCGGGCCCGGAATGAATACAGTCGGCGATCCCTCTGTGGCAACGTCCGTCGTCAGCGTGGGGTCCTATCTCAGTCGCGCGACCATGCAGCTGGACTACGGCGCGGATACGCCGTTCACCGACAACCTCCACGCCTTCACCTCGAACGGTCCGCGTGAGGATGGCGGCTTCAAGCCGGAAGTCGTCGCTCCCGGTGCGGCTGTTTCTTCGACGCCGATGTGGCAAGCCGGCGTGGGTCTGCCGTATGCGCTTCCGCCCGGTTACCAGCTGATGAACGGCACATCGATGGCAGCGCCGCAGGCGACTGGCGCCGCTGCACTGCTGATCAGCGCGGCGAAACAGACTGGGGTCCAGTTCAAGCCCGAGCAGCTGCGCCAGGCGCTGCGCTCCTCGACCCGGCTGCTGGATCCGACCCGCCTCGGCATTTATCGCCAGGGCAACGGCATCGTGCAGGCGGGCGCAGCCTGGAATTTGCTGGCGACCAATATCGCCACGGACGAAATCGTCGCGCGCGTGCCGGTCAACACCGTGCTCAGCGGGTTCCTCGCGGAGCCGGGTTTCGGCGTCGGCATCTACGATCGCGAAGGCGTCGTGGCAGGTCAGTCGTACACGCGTACGTACACGCTCGTGCGCACCAAGGGCGGCGCGTCGCCGAAGAGCTATGCAGTGAGCTGGGTCGGCAACGACGGTACGTTCAGCTCTCCCGCAACGATTGCCCTGCCGTTGAGCGTGCCGGTGGAGCTGCCGGTCACGATCAATCCGGCCACGGCCGGCGATCATTCGGCCATCATGAATCTCGACAGCGCCACCGCGGCCGGCATCGAGTTCCAGACGATGAACGTCGTCGCCGCTGCCGACACCTTCAACGCAGGCAACGGATTCGCGGTCACGAAGACCGGCTCGATCGGTCGTGCGCAGCAGCTCACGCACTTCGTGCGAGTGCCGGTCGGCGCGCCGGCCCTGAAAGTCGATTTCTCCGGACCGAGCGCGACGCCGGGGACGGGGCAGGCACGTTTCCTGCGCTGGCATCCGTATGGCTTGGGCATCGATTCGAATGCAGTGTCGAACTGCTACACGCCGAGTGCCGGCGCGTGCTCCACGGGCAGCCCGCTCAGCCGGACGACCGGGGATCCGCTGACTGGCGTATGGGAGATCACGGTCGATGCGCGGCGCAGCTCCGATGCCGACTCCGCGCCCTACACGATGACCGCATCCATTCTGGGCGCGACGGTGTCACCGAATCCTGACGTCATTCCCAGCGCGACGCTCGGTGTGCCGATCGCAAGGTCGTACACGATCACGAATGGCTTCGGTGCATTCACCGGTCGTGCAACGGGCACAAACCTCGGCAGTGCAAACCGCCTGACACCGACGATTGCCAACCTTGAACAGCAGCAGTTCCAGGTGACGGTCACGCCCGGTTCGACCTCGCTACGCGCGACCATCGGCAGCACCAGCGACCCCGCAGCGGATCTCGACCTGTTCGTCTTCAACTGCACGAGCGGCAGTTGCGCGCTGGCAGGTCAGAGCGCCGATGGCGATTCCGAGGAATCGGTGACGATCGCCAATCCGGCTGCGGGTACGTGGGTCGTCCTCGTCGACGGCTTCGCCGTACCGGCCGGCTCCACGACATTCAAGTACATCGATGTGTTCGTGAATGCAGCGTTCGGCTCCGTGTCGGTCACAGATGCCAACGCGTTGCGGCCGGCCGGTTCATCGTGGACCGTTCCTGGATCCGTAACGGCGAATGCCGCGCCGGCGGCGGGCCGAGTGCTGTACGGAACGGTGCGAGTGCTGACGGATACGAACCTGCAAGTCGGATCAGGAGACGTGATCGTCGAGAGCGTGCAGTAGGACGCTCTGGGCCGCGGAATCGAGCAAGCAGGCCCCGGCGGTGCAGCCGGGGCCTGCGTGCGGATAGTTCCGGTCGTTCGCGTCAGCGGCCGGGATACCAGAATTTCATGTGACAGTCCTCGCACACCTGGTCGAGCGCGCCGGAGACGTCGAACAGCTTCTTCGCATCCTTGGCTTTCGCCGCGGCGATGATCTGATCCATTGACGCAGCAAGCGCCTGCGAGCGAGCGCGGAACTCTGCTGGCTGCGCATCGATCGCAGCCTGCACCTGCTTCGCACCGAGTGCGTCAGCATTGCCTTCGCCCTCGATCTTTTCGCCGGGAGCCGCGACGATGACCTGCGCGGACTGCGCCAGCGTCTGCGCGACCTGTCGAACCTTGCCTGCGGCATCGATGATCTGGGTCCAGTCGCCGGCCGCCAGCTTCGAGGCGTCGGGATTGCCCTGATCGTCCTGCGCCTGATTGCCGACGTCCCAGATGACTTGCGTCTGGACCGCCACGATGTTTTTCATGGGGTCGTGGAGATTCGGCAGCGCCGCGGCCGGATGAACCTCATAGGCGACGACCAGCAACACGCTGGCGCCGAGCACGCAGGCAAACGTCTTCATGGAGCTCCCTCGTAGGTTCGATAGCCGGCCGCCCGATTCTGCCGAAGCGCGCGGCCAGACTATGATTACATTTGTGTAAACGACGGTCCGTTCGCTCGCTACAGGTGTGCGAGGACGCGCACACCGCCGCCCAGGTGCCCCGACGGCATGACGACCACCTGTTCGCCGATGCGATGGAAGCTCAGGTCGATCGACTCCGCGCGCAGCGGCAGGCCGTGAATGGTCAGTGACTCGACGCCGATCGGCAGCGTGGGCTGCGTCACGTGCACTTCCTGGCGTTCGCCGTCGATTTGAATGCCGAGGCACGCCTGCAGCAGCAGGAACACCGAACCCGATGCCCACGCTTGCGGCTGGCACGCGACGGGGTAGGGCGCGGGTCCCTGGCCCGCGACGCGCGGGAATCCGCAGAACAGCTCCGGCAAGCGCATGCCGAACTGGTTTGCGGTCTCGAAGATGCCGTTGAGGATCTGCACGACGTTGGCGCGTCCGCCGTAACGCGAAATGCCTGCGGCGCAGATCGAGGTGTCGTGCGGCCAGATCGAGCCATTGTGATACGACATGGGGTTGTAGCGCGGCTCGTGCTCCGCGAGCGTGCGAATGCCCCAGCCGCTCGAGAAGCGCTGGGACATGAGCTGCGCCGCCACCAGCGCGGCGCGCTCATCGCTCGGCACGCCGCAGTACAAGAGATGCCCTGCGTTCGAGGCGTACACGCGGCACGGCGAGCCGTCGCCGTCCACGGCGATGGCGTAGTAGTCCATCTGCGGAACCCAGAACCGCTCTTCGATGGCCGTGCGCAATGCGTCCGCTTTGCGCAGCCATGCGGTGCCGCGCTCGACATCGCCGCGACGAGTCGCGAGCTCCGACATGCACTTGAGCGCCGCGTACGCGTAGCCCTGCACTTCGACCACTGCGAGCGGTCCGGTTGGAAAGCGGCCGTCCTCGTGGAACATCGAGTCGTGGCTGTCTTTCCACGCCTGGTTGACCAGGCCCGTCTTCTCGCCGCGCGCGTAGTCGAGAAATCCTGTCGGACTCGCGGCGAGCCGTCGTTCGATCCAGCCTGTCGCCGCCACGAGCGCATCCCAGATGCGATCGACGAGTGCGCGATCACCGGTGCGACCTTCGTACGCGCCAGCCAGCATCACGAACAGCGGCGTCGTATCCACGCCGCCGTAGTAGCGCCCGAACGGCACTTCTTTCAGGGCCGCCATTTCGCCACGCCGCGTCTCGTGCATGATCTTGCCCGGCTGCGAATCCCGGAACGCGGATTCCTCGCTCGCCTGCGTCGAAGCGAGAAAGCTCAGCACGCCTGCTGCGAGCTGCGGGTTGAGCCAGAGCGTCTGCAGCGCCGTGATGATCGCGTCGCGCCCGAATTGCGTCGCGAACCACGGGATCCCCGCGTACGGATACGGCCCGGTGGGCAGCGACGTGGTGAGCAGCGCCAGGTCGGCGTGCGAGCGGTCGATCCATTCATCGAACAGCCGGCCCGGAGTCGTGATCGATGCGCCCTGCGCGAGCCGCTCCTGCATATCCGCCGACAACGCGCTGGCCGCGGCATTGAAGCGCTCGCTCGACGGCGCGTCTTCATCCTCTGCGCCGATCTCGAGCGTCAGCTCCGCGCGCGCGCCGCGTCGCACTTGCAGACTGAACTCCGCCTGGTTCGCCGAGATCGCGAGCGGCGGCAGCGAGAACTCGATGTGCGTCGTGCGCACGACATCGTCGCGACCGCGATAGGACAGTTGCACCGTCTGGTTCGCGGTTCGCGACGGCAACAGTTCGCCGCGCGTCCGGCGGACAGTTCCCTGTACTTCGAAGATGTCTGCGAAGTCCGCGGCGTACACGAACAGCAGTGGCACATCGGCATCGCGGTCGCCGTAGTTCGTCAGCGTCAGCCGCTCGTACAGCCGGCTGCGCCAAAGCAGTCGCTGCCGCTCGATGTGGATGACGCCATGCGGGATCGCCAGTTCGCCGGGCGCGGTCAGCGGCCGGTTCGTCAGATGCGCCGTGAACAGCGTGTTGTCGCGATTGATCGCCGCACCGAGCAGCGATGGCCGCCGGCCCGCCACGCTGATCTCGAAGCGCGACAGCATGCGCGTGTCGTTCGCAAACAGACCGTCGCCCTTGCCCTGGATGTCGCCGAGCGCATCGGCGAGCAGGAAGGTATCGCGATCCTTGAGAGTAAAGCGCGGCAGCAGGCCGCGCCGTTCGCCGGGTTCATCGGCAGAGCTCATGTGCGTCCCTCGTCGAGGTCAGGACGCGCGCAAGAGCGGCCGGTGTTGCAGCAGGCGCGCGTACAAGTCGAGGTAGGAGCGGGCCATCGTGCGAGCGGCAAAGCGCTGCTCGAAGACGGCCCGTACCGTGCGTCGATCGATCTCCTCTATGTTACTCAGCGCAGCGAGCGCCGCTTCCTCGGAATCTACGATGTAGCCCGTGACGCCGTGGTCCACGACCTCCGGCACCGAGCCGCAGTTCCAGGCGATCACCGGCGTGCCGCAGGCCATCGCCTCGATCATCACCAGTCCGAACGGCTCCGGCCAGTCGATCGGGAACAACAGCGCACGCGCGTTACCGAGAAACTCCGACTTGCGGTCATCGCCGATCTCGCCGATGTAGTCGATCAGCGGATGGCCGAGGAGCGGCGCAATGCGCGCCTCGAAGTACTCCCGGTCCACTGCATCGACCTTGGCCGCGATCTTGAGCGGAATTCCGGCGCGGCGCGCAATCGAGATGGCGATGTCCGGACGCTTTTCCGGCGAGATGCGTCCGAGGAATGCGAGATAGCCGGGGTGCGGCCGGGGGCGAAACGCGAATCGCTCCATCGGCATGCCGTGCGGAATCGTAGCGAGCCAATTGACGCGCGGCATCGGCGCGCGCTGGTGATCGGAAATGGAGACCAGCCCGAACTGCCGCCAGTGCTGATACGCGCGCTCGAGGTCCGCAATGTCCAGCCGCCCGTGCAACGTCGTCACGGTCTTGTGGGCCTGGTGCTCGAAAACCGGGAAGTGCAGCAGGTCGATGTGGAAATGCAGGATGTCGAACTTCCACGCGCAGCGGCGCACCTCGTGCAGCATCGTCAGGTGCGCGGCGACGTCGGATTTCAGCGGTGCGGGGTCCAGCCGGATCGGGCGCTCACGGACCGGGACCAGCCGGGCGGAGGTGTGCGCATCCGCGGCGGCGAACAGGGTGACGTCATGGCCGAGTTGCACCAGTGCGTCGCAGAGAATCGCGACGACTCTTTCGGTGCCGCCGTAGAGCTTGGGGGGAACAGCTTCCGCGAGCGGCGCGATCTGGGCGATGTGCATGGGCGCTGCGAACAGTTGATGTCAAAACAACGCTCCGTCTCGCGCGAAAGTTCGTGCAACCCGCCCGCGCACGCCATGCTCGTGAGGATTACCACGACGAGCATGTGCGGCGCGAGCGCGCGTTGATCAGCCGTCGCGCTTGCGAAACGCGGCCTCTCCAACGTCCGACACCTGGACCCACTTCGGATCGGGCAGAGCGTCGGGGACGTAGCTGTCGTGCCAGTTCCACCACTTGTACCGCTTCGTCTGCGGGTAGCCCTCGGGCGAGTCCTCCCATTCCTCCTGGCGACCCAGCGCCGTCAGGTCGAGGTAGCTCCACACCGTCCCCATCGCCTCGTCGCCGCGGCTGTTGATGAAGTACGTGCGGAACACGCGATCGCCGTCGCGGATGAACGCGTTGTGGCCGTGCCATTCATTGACGCCGAAGTCGGTGTCGAAGCTGTCGGTGATCGTGTACCAGGGCATGTCCCAGCCCATTCGCGCCTTCAGTCTCGCGATGTCCGCCTGCGGCGCCCGCGACGCGTAGGCGAGGGTGGTGTTCCTGGCGTTCAGGTGCGCGAGGTGGGAGACCTGGTCGGCTCCCAGCGAACATCCGATGCACGCATGCTCCGGCCAGCCGTGCACGCCGGGCTCGAAGAAAGCGCGGTAGACGATCAGCTGGCGGCGGCCCTCGAACAGATCGATGAGACGGGTCCTGCCTTTCGGTCCGTCGAACACGTAGTCCTTATCCACTGCCATCCAAGGCATCCGCCGACGCGCGGCGGCCAGCGCGTCACGGCTGCGGGTCAGGGCTTTCTCTTTGACGAGAAGCTGCTCGCGCGCAGCCTCCCACTCCTGGGGCGAAACAACGGGGGGTGTGTACATGATGGGGTCTCCTTCAACACTCGATGCCTTCCTATAGGCATGACGGCCCACCCCGGTTCATTTCTACATCTCAGGCAGCGCGCGTCTTCGCCGCAATTCCGTCCAGCGCCGCGACCGCATCGGCGGGCAATTTCAACTGTGCGGTGTCGAGGTTTTCTCGCAGATGTGCGACCGAGGAGGTGCCCGGAATCAGCAGGATGTTGGCAGAGCGACGCAGCAGCCAGGCGAGCGCAACTTGCATCGGTGTCGCACCCAGTCGCTGAGCGACATCGGAGAGTACGGACGACTGCAGCGGACTGAAGCCGCCGAGCGGAAAGAACGGCACGTAGGCGGTCCCGTCGCGAGCGAGCTCGTCGATCAGCGCATCGTCGTCGCGATGTGCAAGGTTGTAATGGTTCTGCACACAGACGATCTTGCAGATGCTTCGCCCTTCCGCGAGCTGTGTCGGCGTGACGTTGCTCAATCCGATGTGGCGCACCACGCCTTTGCGCTGCAGCTCGGCGAGCGCAGTGAGCGGCGCTTCGATCGATCCTTCGGCGGGCCCGTGCACGTCGAAGATGCTGCGGAGGTTGACGACATCGATCGCGTCCACAGCCAGGTTGCGCAGGTTGTCATACACCTGCTGCGTCACTTCCTCCGGGGTGAAAGCCGGTATCCAGGATGCATCTGCGCCGCGCCGCGCGCCGACTTTCGTCACGATGGCGAGGTCCGCCGGATACGGATGCAGCGCTTCGCGAATCAGCTCATTGGTAACGTGCGGGCCGTAATAGTCGCTCGTGTCGATGTGGTTCACGCCGCTGGCCACTGCTTCGCGCAGCACGGCCAGCGCAGCGCCGCGATCCTTGGGCGGACCGTACACGCCAGGGCCTGCGAGCTGCATGGCGCCGTAGCCGATTCGCCGGACCGCACGGTCGCCCAGGGAAAATGTACCGGACTGATCGATCGTGAACATGTCGAATGCCTCCTGAAGAATGCAGACCACTCTAGGCGGTGTCCGGCTCACTGATAATCCGGCAGAATCCGCACGGGCCGTGCGGAATGTCGAACAGTGAAAATCGATCTGGGTGACCTGAATGCGTTCCTCGCCGTGGCCCGCGCCAAGGGCTTTCGCGAAGCTGCACGCGCAACCGGCACGAGCGCCTCCGGCTTGAGCGAAGCGCTGCGCCGCCTCGAAGCGGAGCTCGGCGTACGGCTCCTCAACCGCTCCACGCGCAGCGTCGTGCCCACAGAAGCCGGCGAACGTTTGCTGGCGCGTCTCGGCCCTGCGCTCACCGAGGTGGAAGCGGCGCTCGACGTCGTGAACGGATTTCGCGGCTCGCCGGCCGGCACGCTGCGGCTCAACGTTCCGGCCAGCGCCGTGCGGCTGGTGCTCTCCGCGATCGTGCCGCGCTTTCTCGCCGCGTATCCGGACATTCAGCTCGAAGTCATCGCCGAGGAGAGCTTCGTCGACGTGCTCGCCGCCGGCTGCGATGCGGGTATCCGTTACGGCGAGAGTCTCGATCAAGACATGATTGCAGTACCGATCGGCCCGAGAGTGCAGCGGTTTGCTGCCGCGGCGGCGCCTGCTTACCTCGATCGACACGGCCGACCGCAACATCCGCGCGACCTGCTCGAGCACGCCTGCTTGCGCGGCCGCTTTCCCAGCGGCGTGTTGCCGCTCTGGGAATTCGAGCGCGATGGAGAGGTCGTCAGGATCGAGCCGACGGGCCCGCTGCTCGTGCAGATCGGTGCGGCGACCGATCTGACGGTGGATGCAGCGATCGCCGGGACCGGCATCATCTGTCTGTTCGAGGGCTGGCTTCGGCCGCACCTCGACAGCGGCGCGCTGGAACCCGTGCTCGAGCCGTGGTGGCAGAGCTTCTCGGGACCGTTTCTCTACTATCCCGGACGGCGCCTGGTGCCGGCGCCGTTGCGCGCCTTCGTCGACTTCATCAAAGGAAATGCCCTATGAGACCATCGCTCCTCTTCGTCGTTGCGTTGTCTGCGTTCGTGCGCGTTGCAGCGGCGCAATCGCCGTTGTTCGATTCGCACGTCCATCTGTGGAAAGGCGAGGAGTCGCTGCAAGCCTACGAACAGCAGCTGAAGAAGGCGCATCTGGAAGCAGCGGGCATCGGCGCCATGTGGTTCGGCGGTCCGAACCAGGCGCTCGCTGGAAAACCGGACGAAATTCGCGCTGGCAACGACGGCATCCTTGCGCTGGCAGCCAAACACCCCACCGTGCTGCCGATCGCG
This sequence comes from Steroidobacteraceae bacterium, assembly GCA_036004505.1. GTDB lineage: Bacteria > Pseudomonadota > Gammaproteobacteria > Steroidobacterales > Steroidobacteraceae > Steroidobacter. The sequence continues at coordinate 26,317 of DASYRK010000063.1, read as the reverse complement.
ACGGTCCATCCGTATGACGGGCCCGCCGCGGTGGCGGAACTGGAGCGCGTCGCGGCCAAGGGCATCAAGGTGCTCAAGATCCATCCGCACACCCAGAAGTTCGATCCCGACGATCCGCGCGTGCTGACGCTCGTGCGGCGCGCCGGGGACCTCGGCGTCATCGTGCTGATGGACAACGCCAACATCCTGCCTGGCGACAGCGAGAAGCTGTTCAACCTTGCGCTCAAGGCGCCGCAGACGAAATTCATCTTCGCGCACCTGGGCGCGATGAATTTCCGCTTCTGGAATATCCTGAAAGCGGTGCGGACCGCCGAGAACCTGTTCGCCGACAACATCAATTTCGACATTTCGGCGACCGTGACGCTCGTGGCCGGCTCGCCCATCGAGGACGAGTTCGTCTGGACGATCCGCAATGTCGGGATCGATCACGTGCTGCTGGGCTCGGACTATCCGCAGTTCTCGCTCGAGCAGAACGTCACTGCGCTCGGCCGTTTGCCGCTCACGGCCAGCGAGCAGGCGAAGATCCGCTATCAGAACGCCCGCGCCCTGTTTGGTCTCAAGTGAGCGTCGCATGAACCTGCTGCTCGCAGCCGCACTTTCAGCGCAGATTCTGCTTCGTCACGTCACGGTCGTGGACGTCGAGCACGCACGCGCGATACCGGATCAGGCCACGAAGGCGACCCAGAGTCTCGCGCCGAGCTCCATCGCCGTGGGAGTTTGAGCAAACTCCACGGCGAGCAGCTGCAGCCCGGCAAGAGCGCTCAATATCCGAGTCGCGTTCATGCAGTCCGCGCGCTTGGCTCATCATGGGCGCCGAGACTTCGAGCCGGCGTCCCGCTTCGGCAAGGCTGCCGGTCTCGACGACCTTGATGAACGCCTGCATGCAGGTGAGCGTGTCCACCGGCAGTCCTCTCTCAGCCTCAGAACGCATGCTTCCGAAGATGAGAGTTTGCAGCACTTGCGGCTCCATCACACGCAAAAACGGATGGATTGCGCGCCAACCCGTGCAGCGGCTTGCGGCGTTTCTACGAACGGAGCATCCTGAGGCCGACCCTGATCGTGGCGGCGTGCGTCATGGAACGTTCGAAGCATCGCCGATACATCCTGCTCGGATTCGTGCTGCTCGCTGGCGCGATGGTGCTGCTGCTTAGCCGCCCGTGGGTGTCGGCGCCCGATCCGGTTTCAGAAGCGGTCCACACGCCAACCACGCAAGCAGGCGAGCCGCAACGTGAGAAGGGCGAGCTCGCAGTAGCAGCCGCCGCTTCGAATGCAGCGCAGACGTCAATACCATCCGCCGCACCCATCACCGGTTTTCGCGGCCGGATCATCGACGCCATCACGCGCAGTCCGGTCCCGGAATTCGACGTCGCCATGATTCGCGTGCGGCGCGAGACTTACACCCAGGACGCGCCGATCACCCGCAGCTTCAAGTCGGCAACCGGCCGTTTCGTTTGGGCCGACGCGGCCGAAGGCACTTGGCAAGCGGCTGTTACCGCGCCCGGTTATCAGCAGTTCAACGTCGACGACTTGCAGATCACCGCTGGCAAGGCGACGCGCGAGATCGTCATGCCGCTGCAGCGTGGCTACGCGGTGCGCGGGCGTGTGTTCGAGCGGAGCACGGGTGCGGGCATCGTCGACGCGGTGATCACTTTTCGACCGGTCAGCGGCGACGAGGACTTCTCCGGGCGCAGGCGGCACGCGAAGTCGAAGGACGACGGTGCTTTCGTGCTCGACGGCATTCCGGGCGGCGACGTCGCTCTCATCGTCTCCGCGCAGGACCATGCGCAGCGAGTTGTGCGAGTTTTCGTCGATGAGAAGACGCCCGCACAGGAGATCGAGATTTCGACCGGCGGCGTGATTGCGGGCAGGGTGACGACGGCGGCGGGTGCACCGGTCAAAGGTTCGATCCTCATCCGGGGGCCCGGCATCAACTTCTTCAGCGAAACCGATCCGGAGGGTCTGTTCTCGTACAAGCACATGCGCGCCGGGCCTTACCAGATATCGGCCAACACGAGCGCAGGCGCCTCGAGTGTGGAATTCACGCTGAGCGAGGACGAGATCAAGGACACCCTCATCCTCATGCTGGAGGCCGGTCACGGCATCCGCGGAGTGATCAGGAGCGCACGGGCGGAGCAACTGAAGGATGTCGAGATCATGCTGCGTTCGGACTCGAGGCCCGGAACGATCAGCGCACCGGTCGACCCGCAGGGAGCGTATGTGCTGAACGGCGTGCCGCCGGGCCGCGCAGTCATGACCGTGTTCAGCTCGCCTCTGCAGTTCAACAAGACAGTCGACATGCCCGTCGATCGCGACATCACGGTGAACATCGACTTGCCGGCGGGTTCGCGCTTGTCCGGCCGCATCACGCAAGGTGGCAAGCCCGTCCCATCCAGGACGGTCTGGATGCGACCGGTCGATAGCAAGGACGACATGCTCTATAGCTCCGCGAGCAAGGAAGACGGCCAGTACGAGATCGAAGGACTGCCAGCGGGTGAGTACTTCCTGCGCGCGAACGAAGACATCAGCCGACGCATCACGATCGCCGGCGATGCGGTGCTGAACATCGATATCCCGCTCGTGCAGTTGTCCGCTCGCGTGGTGGAGGACGGCGCGGTGCCGATCGTCGGCGCCAATGTCTATGTGCGAGGGAGCGCACCGGAAACCTCACGCGTGCGCGGCGACAAGCAGACCGACGACTTCGGTCAGTTCGCGCTCACCGGCATCGAGCCCGGCGAGATCGTGCTGATGGTCTACAAGCCGGGCTACGAGCTGCATCGCGAGAAGATCGCGTACTCCTCGCCGATCACGAACCGCACGATCACGCTGCGCAAGAGCGCCGGCGTCGAAGTGCGGGTGCCAGCCGGCAGCCGCCGGTTCCCCCGCGGATTCACGCTCACTCAATACGCTCCCGGCAATCAATATGCGATGGACCTGTGGATGCCGCTCGATCGCGAAGGCGTGTGTCACGTGCCCGGCGAGCTGGCCGGGACGACGCTGAACATCGGGCGCTTCAGCGGCGACCCCATTGTTATCGAGGATTGGGACGGTCAGTCGTTCGAGCTGAAATAAAGGTGCCAGTCGCACCAGAAGCGCTAACGAATCAGCGCGTCGCATCGGTCTACATTAAATCGTAGGACTTCTTTCGAGGCCGAACGTCAGTCGTGCGAGCTGACTGCCTGCAGTGCTGCGCCGGAGCGCAGCGCTGCAGACTCCCGTGCGCTCCAGTCGCAAAGCGATTTCCACTTCGCACACGTTTGAATCAGGAGAGTCCCATGAGGAAATACGTATCGGCGGCGATCGGCACGCTGAGCACGCTCGGTTGCATGCTCGCGTTGCCGGGAACTGCAGCGGCGGCGAACAGCATCGTTTTCGGCATGGTGCGTTCGGCGGCGGTCGAGACTGCCGGCTGCGCGCTGAACGCGCAGGCGCGCGTGACGGTCGATTCGCTCGGTCCGATCGAAGTCATGAATGTCGAGGCCACCGGCCTGCCGCCGAATGCAGAGTTCGATCTGTTCGTGACGCAACTGCCGAACCCCCCGTTCGGCATGGCCTGGTACCAGGGCGACATGGAGAGCAACGCCCGGGGACGTGCGCTCGGAACGTTCATCGGGCGCTTCAACCTGGAGACCTTCATCGTGGCCCCGGGTTCCGGCCCCGCGCCGGTCGTGCATCACGCACCGATTGCCGATGCCAGCACCAACCCGCAGACCGCGCCCATCCACACGTATCACGTGGGGCTGTGGTTCGGCACGCCGGAGGTCGCGGCCGCGGCGGGATGCCCGACGACCGTGACGCCGTTCAACGGCGATCACACCGCCGGCATCCAGGTGCTGAGCACGCGCAACTTCGGTATCACGACGGGTCCGTTGCGCAGTCTCGCTCCGTAATGCGATCAGCCGGCGCCGTTCGCTTCGAGATAGTCCGTGATCGAGTCACGGCTCGGGGTGATGCCCTTCAATTGAAGGACGGCGCCGGCATTGCCGCGGTGATAGGTGCCGTGCATGCAGACGTGCAGAATGATCTCGCCGCGTTGCATGCGCGCCCGCTTACCGCTGGTGAAGACGAAATCGATCGGCTGCTCGAAATCGCTCGACGCAAGGCCCCGGACGTACGATGAGTACCAGTCGTCGACCTCGCGCGCGCTGTGCGCCAGCGCTTCGAGCGGCGGCATCGTTGCCGACCGCGGCGCCTGAAAGGTGTGCGGCAACCCCTGCAGGTGATGCTGAAAGATCCGGTCGACCGTGTGAATGTGGTCGAGGATGCGCAGCATGATCGAGCCATCCTCGCTGCTCAGCCGCTCGAAGTTGCGGCTGACGACGTCGTAGAGGCCGCGATCGGCCCAGCGCTTGGTCTCGATGAGCTGGGAGTAGGGGACGTGAGTCATCGGGGCTCCTGCGTTGCAATTTACAGCGGCGGGTGCAGAATACGAGCGATCGCTCGTATTCGCTACTCGCATTCGCAAGCGCACGCAATGGCGCGCAGACCCGCCACCAAACCCCGCAAACACGCCTCGCAGCAGCGCTCGCGCGCGACCGTCGATGCTTTGGTCGAAGCGACTGCTCGCATTCTGGTCAGGGAAGGCTTCGACAGCGCGAGCACCAACCGCATCGCCGAGCAGGCGGGCGTCAGCGTCGGGTCGCTTTATCAGTATTTCCCGGGCAAGGAGGCGCTCGTCGCCGCGGTCATCGCACGCCACAAGCAGGATCTCATGCGCGTGGCGCGTGGCGTGCTGGCGGAGGTTGAGGGACTGCCGCTCAAGCAGGCGGTGCGCAAGATGGTCACCGCGGGCGTCAAAGCGCACAGCCACGATCCGCAGCTCCATCGCGTGCTCGCGGAACAGATGCCGCGCACGGGCAAGCTCGGAAACGTCGACGTCTTCGATCCCGAGAACTATGCACTGTTCAAGCGCTACCTGGAGAGCCGGCGCTCTGAGATTCGCGCGCTCGACCTGGACCTCGCGGCATTCGTGTGCGTGACTTCGATCGAGTCGCTGACGCACACCGCGGTCCTGCACCACTCCGCAACGTTTTCGGAGGAAGCGATGCAAGCGCTCATCGACGAGGCGACGCGGCTGATCGTGCGCTATCTGCAGTAGTCAATCGAGGGGTTTGATGTACTTGAGCCACTCGGCGCAGTAGCCAAGTCGTTCGTACATCGAGCGCGCGCGGTCGTTCCCGACGAGCACGTGCAACTGGATCATCGGGTAGCCCTGTTCGCGTGCCCAATCCTCGGCTGCATGCATCAGCGCTTTGCCGATTCCTCGTCCCTCGGCGCTCGCTGCCACGACCACGTCCGACACGTGAGCGATCGGTTGCTGTGAGAAGTAGTCCACGACCGTCTTGATATGGACCAGTCCGAGCAGCTCGCCACCTTCTGCGGCGATCAGGAGCGCCTCGCCGGCAGATGCCTGTGTCAGCGCCCGCACAATGGACTGCGTGTCGCTGGCTTCGATCTGCGCCGCATCGCGTCCGGGCGGAACGCCGGTCGCGGAGAGACGCGGCACGAGCGCCAGGACGGCGGCCAGGTCCTCGTGGGTCGCGGCTCTGATGTTCATCCGACGATTGGATTGTGCCAGCCGCCTTCGGGCGTGATGCGCGCGACTTCTTTCGGTCCCCAGGAGCCGGCATCGTATTCGTACAACTCGGTGCCGGCCTTCACCACGGGATCGACGATCCGCCACGCTTCCTCGATGTAGTCCTCGCGCGCGAACAGCAGGCGATCGCCGCTCATCGCGTCGGTGAGCACGCGCTCGTACGCGTCGACTTCATTGTTGCCGGGACGTCTGCTCGCCAGCAGTTCCAGGGGGTCGCTGTCGCCCTTGACCAGGGGATCCATGACGTTGAGCCCGATACCGACTTCGACGTCGGGCCCGATGCGGAAGCGCACGTGGTTGGGCTCGGTGGGGATCGAAAACAGCTCCGGCGGACAGCGCAATCGCGCGATGACTTCGGTGCACGTCACGGGCAGCGACTTGCCGGCGCGAATGTAGAAGGGCACGCCCTGCCAGCGCCAGGAATCGATGCCCAGGCGCAGCGCGGCGAACGTCTCCACCTTTGAATGGGCCGCCACGCCGGGCTCCTTGCGATAACCTCGGACCTGGCCCCGCACCACGTCGTCCGGTCCCAGCGCCGCGATCGACTTGAGCACCTTCACCTTCTCGTCGCGCACCGATTCGCCGTCCATACGCGGCGGCGCCTCCATCGCGAGGTTCGCCAGCACCTGGAACAGATGGTTTTGCACGACGTCGCGGATTGCGCCCATCTCCTCGTAGAACTTGCCGCGGCCCTGGATGCCGAAGTCCTCCGCCATCGTGATCTGCACGCTCGCGATGTGCTGGCGATTCCAGAAGGACTCCAGCAGCGGGTTCGCGAACCGCGAGAACACCATGTTGCGCACCGGCTCCTTGCCGAGATAGTGATCGATGCGAAAGATGTGCTGCTCGTCGAACGTCCGCAGCAGGATGCGGTTGAGCTGGCGCGCGGATGGCAGATCGCGGCCGAACGGTTTCTCGACGATGACGCGCGAACCGGTCGGTGCACAGCCTGCTTGCGCCAGATGCTCGACGACCATTCCGAACAGGGCAGGCGGGATCGCGAGATAGTGAGCAGGGTGAGACGCGTTGCCGAGGAGCTTGCGCAGCTGCGCAAATGTGCCGGGCGCGGCGTAGTCGCCGTCGACGTAACGCAGCAGCTGCATGAGCTTGTCGAACGCGGCTTCATCGAAAGTGCCGTTCTTCTGGACGCTCTCGCGCGCCCGGGCCTGCAGCTGTTCGAGGTTCCAGCCGCTCTTCGCGACACCGATGACCGGCACGTCGAGCACGCCGCGCTTCACCATCGCCTGCAGCGACGGAAAGATCTTCTTGTACGCGAGATCCCCCGTGGCTCCGAAGAACACGAGCGCGTCGCAGGAGACTTCGGTCATCGTTCGTCCCGGGGTTTCTCGACGTGCCCGCCGAACTGGTAGCGCATCGCCGAGAGCAGCTTGTCCTGGAACTCGGCATTGCCGCGCGAGCTGAAGCGCTCGTAGAGCGCCGTCGTGAGTACCGGAGCAGGCACGCCTTCGTCGATCGCAGCCTGGATGGTCCAGCGTCCTTCGCCGGAATCCGCCACGCGCCCTGAGAACTTCGCGAGCGCCGGATCCTCGGCCAGCGCCGCCGCGGTCAGGTCGAGCAGCCACGACGAAATCACGCTGCCGCGACGCCAGACCTCGGCGACGTTCGGGAGATCGATCTCGTACTGATAGTGCTCGGGATTACGCAGCGGCGTGGTCTCGGCGTCGGCTTCGCGCACCTGCTTGCCTGCATTCGCCGCGCGCAGCACTTCGAAACCCTCGGCGTACGCGGCCATGATTCCGTATTCGATGCCGTTGTGGACCATCTTCACGAAGTGACCGGCGCCGCTCTGTCCGCAGTGCAGATAGCCGTGCTCGGCCGTGCTCTCGAGCTTCTCGCGGCCGGCAGTGCGCTCGATGCTGCCCGCTCCGGGCGCGAGCGTTGCAAAGATCGGATCGAGGCGCTGCACGGTCTCGCGCTCGCCGCCGATCATCATGCAGTAGCCTCGTTCGAGCCCGAACACGCCGCCGCTGGTTCCTACGTCCACATAGTGGATGCCCTGAGAGGCGAGCGCCTTCGAGCGACGGATGTCATCGATGTAGTGCGTGTTGCCGCCGTCGATCAGCGTGTCGCCGCGCTCGAGAAACGGCAGCAATTCGGCGCTGATCTTGTCGACCAGCGCGACCGGCACCATGAGCCACAGCGCACGCGGCTTCTCCAGTTTCGCGACCAGGTCCCGCAGCGAGGACGCGCCGGTTGCGCCTTCTTTCACCAGGCTCGCGACTGCTTGCGGAGCCAAATCGAACACGACGCACTCGTGCCCGCCTTGCAGCAGACGGCGCACCATGTTGGCGCCCATCCGTCCCAGACCGATCATTCCGAGTTGCATGACTCACTCCCTCACTCGGCTAGCTCGCCCGCGCGAGCGAGGAGCTCTTCGACTGGATGACGCCGAGCAGCTCGTTCCAGGAGGTCGAGAAGGCTTTGGCGCCTTCGTCCTGCAACTGCGCTGCCAGCACTTCGAGGCGGATGCCCGCGCGCACGAAGTCTGCGAGCACGCGCTCGCATTCGCCGCCGTCGATCGCGAGCTCGGCGCCGAGCTCACCGTGATCCGCCCACGCTTTGAGCGTCCCTTCGGGCATCGTGTTGATCGTGAGCGGCGCGACCAGGCCCTTCACATACAGGATGTCGGACGCGTTCGGATCTTTCGTGCCTGTGCTTGCGAACAGCAGGCGCTGCGGGCGCGCGCCCGCGTTGAACACACGGCGCCAGCGCGAAGTGCGCAGCAGATCCGAATACGCCTTGTACGTGCGGTGGCCGATCGCGAGGCCGAGCTGATTGACGAGTGGGGCAGGGACCTTGTCGGCGACCGACACATCCCAGCGGCTGACGAACAGCGAGGCGACGGATGTGATCGCGGGGTTCAGTCCCGCCTCGATCCTTCGCTCGATGCCGCGCAAGTGCGCCTCGGCGGCCGCAATGTACTGCTCGCGCGAAAACAGCAGCGTGACGTTTATCGGAATGCCGGCGAACGTTGCTTCCTCGATCGCAGGCAGGCCTTCAGGCGTGCCGGGAATCTTGATGAAGACATTCGGCCGCGCGGCGCGCGCATGCAGGTCCTTCGCCTGCTCCAGCGTGGCTTTGGCGTCATGCGCGAGCAGAGGCGAGACTTCGAGTGAGACCCAGCCGTCGACGCCCGCGGTGCGCTCATGCACCGGACGAAACAGATCCGCGGCCTTGGTGATGTCCTCCAGCGCGATCGCGACGAACGTCTGCTCGCCGCTTCCCGCCTGAGCGCGGATGCTCGCGTCGTAGGCCGTGCCCTTCTTGATCGCCTGGTTGAAGATCGTCGGGTTCGAAGTGAGCCCGGTGACCGACAGCTCATCGATGTAGCGTTGCAGCGTGCCGCTCGTCAGCAGCTCGCGCGTGATGTTGTCGAGCCAGAGGCTCTGGCCCGCCCGGGAAAGCGCCTGCGTGGGTTTCATGACGACCTCAGGGATTCGGTGACGATCTGTTGAGCTTCGGCGACGACCGTCTGCAAGTGACGCGTATCGCGGCAGCTCTCCGCATAGATCTTGTAGAGATTCTCGGTACCGGATGGACGCGCTGCGAACCAGCAGTTGTCCGTCACGACTTTGAGCCCGCCGATCGGCGCGCCGTTGCCCGGCGCACGAGTGAGCTTCGCGGTGATCGGCTCGCCCGCGAGCGAGGAGGCGCGCACGGCCTCGGGCGAGAGATTCGCGAGACGCGCCTTCTGTTCCGGCGTCGCCGGGGCATCGATGCGCGTGTAGTGCGAAGCGCCGAACTGCGACGTGAGGTCCCAGTACGTCTCGCCGGGATCCTTGCCGGTGCGCGCGGTGATTTCGGCCGCGAGCAGCGCGAGGATCAGCCCGTCCTTGTCGGTGGTCCACACCGTTCCATCGCGGCGCAGGAAGCTCGCGCCCGCACTTTCTTCGCCGCCGAAACACACGGAGCTGTCGAGCAATCCCGGTGCGAACCACTTGAAGCCGACCGGCGTTTCCAGCAGGCGGCGGCCGCATGCGGCCACCACGCGATCGATCAGGCTGCTCGAAACGAGCGTCTTGCCCACCGCGGCACTCGCGCTCCAGTCCGGACGGTGAGTCAGCAGGTAGCGGATCGCGACGGCGAGATAGTGATTGGGATTCAGCAATCCGGCCGAGGGCGTGACGATGCCGTGGCGGTCCGCATCGGCGTCGTTCGCGAACGCGACGGCATATCGATCCTTGAGATCGATCATGCGCGCCATCGCGTACGGGCTCGAGCAGTCCATGCGGATCTTGCCGTCGTGATCGACGGTCATGAACGAGAACGTCGGGTCGACCTGGCTGTTGACCACGTCGATGTCGAGACCGTAGACGCGATTGATCGGTTCCCAGTAGTGCACGGCAGCACCGCCGAGCGGATCCACTGCGAGCTTCAGTTTCGCCGCGCGGATCGCATCCATGTCGATGACGTGCCGCAGGTCCTCGACGTACGGCATTGCGAAGTCCTGCTCTGTGAGCGTCGCAGCGCGCTGCGCCTCGGCGAGCGGTACACGCTTCGCGCTGCGATTGCCTTCGCGCAGCAGTTCGTTCGCGCGCCGTTGAATCCAGCCGGTCACGTCGGAGTCGGCCGGCCCGCCGTTCGGCGGGTTGTACTTGAAGCCGCCATCCTCGGGCGGATTGTGCGACGGCGTGATGACGATGCCGTCCGCCACCCGGTCCGTGCGGTCGCGGTTGTGCACGAGGATCGCGCGCGAGATCGCGGGCGTCGGCGTAAACCCATCCGCGCTCTGGATGACCGTCTCGACGTTGTTGGCGGCGAGCACCTCCAGCGCGGTGCGCTGCGCCGGTGCGGATGCCGCATGCGTATCGCGACCCATGAACAGCGGTCCGCCGATGCCCTGCGCCCGCCGGTAGTCGCAGATCGCCTGGCTGATCGCGACGATGTGCGCCTCGTTGAACGAGCCGCTGAGCGGCGAGCCGCGATGCCCGCTGGTGCCGAAACTGACCAGCTGCGTCGGATCGCCCGCATCGGGTTGGCGCGCGTAATACTCGCGCTCGATCCGGGCAGGATCGATCAGCAGTTCCTTGGGAGCCGGTTTGCCGGCCAAAGGGGACAGGGCCATGAAATCACCTCGTCGGGGCGCGGGGCAGGGACGCTCGTGCCAGCCCAACGCAACAGACGGTCTGCGGGTTCTGCGCAGCGCCTGAACACATCTTAAGACCCGGCGCGGGGGTTCTGTGGCAAGCTTTCGCCCCCGGAGGTGTACTCATGAAGATGGCCCGAAGCTGCGCTACGTTCCTGCTGACCCTGGCGGCGCTGGCGCCGACATTCCAAGCGTCGGCTCATACTACGCTGGAGTCCAGCACGCCGCCGACCGGCGCGAAGATCGAGCAGTCGCCGCCCGTCATCGAGATGAAATTCCACCATCCGGTCAACCTCACCTCCGTGGTCGTGGTCGACGCGAGCAAGGCCGAGCGCAAGCTCGAATTCACGCCGCACGCCGCCGCCACCGCGTTTCAGTTGCCGACTCCGCAACTGGCAGCGGGCCACAACGAGATCAAGTGGAAAGGCCTGTCGCAGGACGGGCACGTCGTGACGGGCTCGCTCACGTACGAGGTCGGATCGAAGGAACCGTCAGCGCGCTGAATGCTGGAAGCGCTCACGGCGTTGCTCAAGTTCGTGCTGTATGCCGGGGTGCTGTCCGGCAGCGGCGCGGTGCTGGCAGAAGCGACGCTCCGTCCCTCAGCTGATGACGCGCGTTCTCTGACGAAGGTCACGCGATTGGCCTGCGCTGTCGTGGTCGTCGCGTGTCCGCTGATCACCCTGATCCTGATCATGCGACTGGGCGGCGAGCTCGACGAGGCTACGCTCACTGCCGTCTTTCACTCCGGTTCCGGTGCTGCGCTCTTCCTGCAGCTGACGGGCGCCGTGTTGTTGCTCACTTCCGGGAGCGACGACGGATCCATTCTGCTGCGCCTGTCGTACGCGATTTTGCCGCTGCTGGGTTTCGCATTCAGCGGTCACGCCGCCGCCATCGGTCCGGGGGAAGGGATCGTGGCCGTGCTGCATGTTTCCGCTGCCGCGTGGTGGCTCGGCTCGCTGCATTTTCTGCGTGAGCGCTGCGCGCATGCGCAGTTCGGACAGGTCGTCGCACTGGTCGCGCGCTTCAGCTCGATAGCCTTCATCGTCGCGGGCGCGCTCGTCATTCTCGGACTCGCGCTGATCCTGATTCTCGTGGACTTCAGCGCCGACCCGTGGGTGACGCCCTACGGCTGGATTCTCGGCGCCAAGCTGTGCGTCGTCGGCGCCGTGCTCGCCGTCGCCGGCTACAACCGGCGGCGGCTCACACCCCGGCTGGTTGCCGGCGACACGAGTGCAGCGGCGGCTTTGCGCTCGACGGTCAATGTCGAGATCGCGCTGATCGCGACCGTCCTGGCGATCACGTCGATTCTGACGACGTACGCATCACCGCACGATTAGCCGACGATCAGGGGCCGATCGTCAGGCGCTCGACGCCGTCAGCGGCTTGCGGAACTTCAGCGTCATGCGATCCGATTCGCCGATCGCGTCGTACTTGGTGCGATCGAACTTCGGGTCGTTCGCGTCCGGTCCTTCGCTGTACGGCCGCGTGCGCTTGGTGGGCGGCAGCGTCCACACGCCGAACGGATGATCCTTCGTGTCGGCCGCATTGGCATTGATCTCCGAGCGGTCGACCAGCTCGAAGCCGGCCTTCTGCGCCTGCTCGATCACGAACGCTTCGGTGACATAGCCGCTCTCCGCCTTCGGATCCTGCTGGCCCGGATTGCCGCGATGCTGCTCGATCGCGAGGATGCCGCCGGGCTTGAGCGCGCCGTACAGATCCTTGAAGACCTTCTCGGTGATGCCTGCGCCCATCCAGCCGTGCACCGAGCGCGCCGACAGCACGAAGTCGAACGCGTTGTCGGGCAGCGCCTTCGACTTCGCGCCGAAGTTCACCAGCTGCACCTGACCGTACACTGCCGGCTTCGCGGCGAAGCGCGCTTCGAAGTCGGCGCGCGCCTTGCGTGAGTCTGCGGAGAGCTCGGGGTTGTCGAGGTCGGCGCCAGTCGCGTAGTACTTGCCGCCGGTCGCGTGCGCATACGGCGCGAGAATCTCGGTCCACCAGCCGCCGCCGGGCTGCACTTCGAGAATCGTCATGCCGGGCTGCAGTCCCCAGAACGTCAGCGCTTCCTGCGGATGACGATATTGATCGCGCACTTTGTCGTCGGCGCTGCGTGTCTCGCTGTTGACGCTTGCCGTCAATGCATCTTCTGCGGCCGGTGCGGTCTGCGCGACAGGTGCTTGTGCAGCGGGTTCCTGCTTCGAGCAGGCCGAAAGCGCGGCGAGAAGCGCGACGGCGGGGACGGCTGCCCCGCGCAATAGCGAGTAATGCTTCATGGTGGATGAGCTCCCGTAGCACGGCTGGATGCCGCGCTTTGCAGGCGCGCATCTTCCCAAGGCTGGCGCGAGGCATCAAGGACCGACGCGCCTTCCTCTGCGACGAGGGCCGCACGGACGCCGTCGTCCGCGAGCATGCGTTCGAGAAACCGCGTCAGGTTGCCGAAGCCGTCGAGCCCGATCTTCAGCCGGATCGCCCAGCGCAGCATGACGAACAGGTACGGATCGGCGATCGATCGTTCATCGACGAGCCAGTCCCGGCCTTCCAGCCGCACGTCGAGGCGACCGAGATAGGTGCGCACGTGGCCGCGCGCCGTATCCGCGATCGCGCCGGACACTGCAGGGTCCGGCAGGAAGCGCTGCGGCACGAAGATCGGCTTGAACGCCGGATGCACGTCCGAGTTGAGGAAGCCGAGCCAGCGCATTACCTCGGCGCGGCCGCGCGGCGTTCCCGCAAACACGCGTGCCGCGGGATACCGCTCCGCGAGGTAGCACAGGATGGCGACGTTCTGCGTCAGCACGTAATCGCCATCGATCAGCAGCGGCACCGCGCCGTTGGGATTGAGCGCGAGGAACTCCGGCGACTTGAGCGCGGCGTGGTCCAGCCTGACTGTCTCGTACGGGGCGCCGACCCACTCGAGGACGATGTGATCTGCCAGCGAACAGGCGCCCGCAAAGTAGTAGAGCTTCACTTCGCCGCTTCCCTCAGCCACTCCTCGAAGCGCTTCGCGCCGAGGCGCGCATTCGGGCCGGCCACGAGGCTTTGATCGTCGAGCTCGGCGCCGAAGTAACGCGCGTGCTCATCCGTGATCACTTCGCGCGTGTCGCCCTTCGCTTGCATGACCCGCTGCACCAGGTCGTTCATGCGCAAGCGCTCCGGTCCGCCCACTTCGACGATGCCGTTCAGCGGCGGACCGACCGCGATGTCGGCGAGCGCCGCAACGACATCCGCCGACAGAATCGGCTGAAACATCGCCGCCGGGACGCGCACGCTGTGACCGTCGCCGCCCTCCTGCGCGATGCGGCCGATGAACTCGAAGAACTGCGTCGAGCGCAGGATGGAGTAGGGAATGCCCGACTTCCTGACCAGATTCTCCTGGATCACCTTCGCGCGCAGGTAGCCGCTGTCGGGCACGCGATCCGTGCCGACGATTGAAAGGCACACGTGATGTCGCACGCCGGCGCGCGCTTCGGCCGCCAGCAGGTTCGTCGCCGACGTCTCGAAAAATTTCCTGACCGCCTCGTCCTCGAACTGCGGCGAGTTGGCGACGTCGACGACCGCCTGAGCGCCGGCGAGCGCTGCGTCCAGTCCTTCGCCCGTGATCGTGTTGACGCCCGAATCGGGCGACGCCGGGAGCACCTCGTGGCCCGTGCTGCGAAGAATGCTCACCAGCTTCGAGCCGATGAGGCCGGTGCCACCGATGACGACGATCTTCATGTGTCGCTCCTGTCTTTGCCGCGTGTGAAATGCCCGCGCGTCGCGTCGTCGTGTCGCTGCCCGGCACCGGGCGGCGCTGCGCCGGCCGGTGGCTGTGCGCATGAACGGGTGGAAAATGCGCCTTCCGCTCCAGCTCCTCGACGACCTGACACCCCGTCTTCTTCGTTGCGAAGGCGGGCAGTGATCAGAGGTTCAATCGTCCCTGCGGCGCATGCTCGGCGATGACGCCGGAGGCGTTCTTGTCGAACTCTGCGCCCACTTGGACGAACCGCGCGGCTGCGCGGAGGTCGCGGGTGTCGAAGCCTTCCGTGAACTGATCGAAGATCGTCGAGAGCAGGTAGCGCGCCTGTTCGCTGCCGCCGTGCCCGGTTCGAATGCGCGCCAGCGTGAGGGCGGAGCGCAATTCCCACGACAGCGCGGACTGGCGACGCGCGAGACGACACGAGCGGTCGAGCAGTCGCACGGCTCGTGCTTCGTTCGTCGGCGACAGCGCCAGCAGTGCTTGCGCCTGCAGGCGCAGCAGCTCGGGCAGGAGCACGGCCTCCGCGCCGCGGATGGAATCGCGTCGCGCGCTGCGCAAGATGGTGAGCGCTTCGTCGGATCGACCCGTCGTCGTCAATCCGTCCGCCGCCGAGCAGGCGATCGAGTTTCGGACGACGTTCTGCCGCTCGTCCCGCATCTTCTGCAGCGCTTCGAGGACCAGCGGCGTTCCGCGCTCTGCGTCGCCGCGTCCGATCGCCAGCGCACCCTGCAACCCGAGCGCAGTGGCGTGGAACGGTTTGAGCACCGGCCAATGCGTGTGGCCGACGAGTTGCTCGAGGACGTCCTGCGCGCCCTCCCAATCGCCGCACCACAGATAGACGGGCGCTGTGAAGATCAGCGCGAAGCAGGTATCGAGAGGCTTGCCGGACCTCATCGCCGTCGACACAGCCTGATGGGCCGTCGCAATCGCGCGCTCCGGAAGACCGCAGACCCACAACGTACGAGAAAGTGTGATCAGTCCGCGCACCCGATGATCATTGCCGCACAGCTGCAGGTGCCGATCGCCGGCGCGTGCAAAACCGGCGTCGAAGTGCCGCCGCGCCGCCGCCTGATCGCCCTGGAAATGCAGCGCCACGCCTTGCATCAGATCGGAGATTGCCAGGCAGCTCGCATCGCCGACTTGCTTCGCGGCGGCGTCCCATTCCTGCGCTGCTACAAGCGCGCCGCGAAAGTCGGCGAGACGCGTCAGGAACAGATGTCGGGTCGCCAGCATGCGCAGGCGCTGCGAGGCCTCCTCGAGCGGATGTGCGAGCTGCATGCCCCGGGCGATGGCCGTGAGGACTTCGTCGCTGTTCCCACGCAGCCACATCGCCGAGATCGCCCACGTGCTTTGCAACACCATCTCGCGGCGGCTGCCGCGCGTGGTCTCATCGAGCGCGCCGAGTCCTGCAGCGCTCCACCTGCACGCCTCGCTCAACGACGAGAGCTCGAAGAACACCGGCGCAGCGGCGGCGGCGAGGTCGACGGCGAGGACTGCGTCCGGAACGCTCGCGCCTTGAGGAAAGCACCACTCGAGCGCAGCGCGTACGTTGCCAAGGTGCTCGCGCAATGAGTGTGCGCGACCCGAGTATTCGAGATCGATCAGACCGCCGTGGCGCGCATTGAGCAGGCCGGCGAAGTATTCGGCGTGGCGGCGCGCCGCTAGCTCAGCTTCGCCGTGCTCGTGCAGTTTTTCGCGCGCGTAGATCCGCGTCGTTTCGAGCAGCCGGTAGCGCGCCGAACCATCCTCGCTGCTCGCAGCGGAGACGAGGGACTTGGCGACCAGTGCGTCGAGCGTGCTGAGCGTGCCGGCCTCGTCCTGCCGTCCGGCCACGACGGCGCTCGCTGCATCGATCGTGAATGCACCGACGAGAATCGACAGCCGACGCAGCGCCAGCTGCTCCAGGTCCGGCAGGAACCCGTAACTCCAGTCGAGCAAAGCGCGCAAGGTCTGATGGCGGGGCAGGGCGGTGCGTCGCCCGTGCCAGTCGAGACCGAGATTCTTGTTCAGCAGATCCGCAGTCGCCGCGATGCCGTGACTGCCTGCTCGTCCCGCGGCCAGCTCGATCGCGAGCGCGAGTCCTTCGAGCCGGCCGCAGATGCCAGCCACGATCGGCGCATTCTCGTCGTTCAGCTCGAAGCGGGCGCCGCTGGCGGCGGCGCGCTCCATGAACAGCTGCACGGCCGGGAACGTCAGCACGTCAACGGCCTTCATGCTCGATTGCGGCGAGGGACTCGCGAGGGCAGGTAGCCAGTACGCGTGCTCACCCTCGACGCGCAGTGCTTCGCGGCTCGTGGCGAGCATGTGAACGCCGGCGGCTTCCCTGAAGATCGTTTCGGCGAGCGTCGCGAGCGTATCGATCACGTGCTCGCAATTGTCGATCACGAGCAGGATTCGCTGCGTTCGCAGGTACTCCAGCAGTGTCGGCACTGCGTCTGCCGTCTGGATCGAAAGACCGAGCGAAGCAGCGATCGTCCCCGCAACCAGGTTGGCATCGGCAACTGCGCCGACGTCGACGAAGCACACTGCGCCGCCGAACTGATCGGCCATTTCGTGTGCGACCGCGATCGCAACGGTCGTCTTGCCCATGCCGCCGGGACCGATGACCGTGACGAAGCGCTCGGCGAGGAGGTCCGCGCCGATGGCGTGCACGATCTGCTCGCGTCCGATCATTCGCGCCAGCTGCGGCGGCAGCACGAGCCGTTTGCGGGCCGCGTCGGGAAATTCGACGGACGGCGCAGCCGCTGTGGCAAACGTTGCACGAGTGACCGGCGCGACGAAGCAGTAGCCCTGCCCCGTCACGTTTTCGATATAGCGGACACCGTCTTCGCCATCGCCGAGGGCTTTGCGCAGCGCGCTCATGTGGACCCGCAGATTTCCCGGGCTGACGACGAGTTCGCGCCAGACGTGCGCAATCAGCTCCTTGTGGCTGACGACCTCGCCGGCGCGCCCCACAAGCACGATCAGGATGTCGAGCGCACGGTCTCCCAGCTCCAGCGCCACGCCGTCGCGTTCGATCCGGCGCTTCGCGGGCGAGAGGCGGAACGGTCCGAACGTCGCGATTGCATGGTCCGAGCTGCTCATGACGGATGATCTCGGCCGCTCAGAGATCGAGAATACCGCGCCGCAGCGCGATCATGACCGCATGCGTGCGATCGGAAGCATCCAGCTTCGGCAGGATGCTCTTCATGTGCGTCTTAACGGTGCCTTCGGAAATGGCGAGCTGCACGGCGATCAGCTTGTTCGACTTTCCGGCGGCTACGCACTGCAGGATCTGCACTTCGCGCTCGGTCAGCGCGTCGTCGGCGACGTGCTCGGCGATTTCCGTAGCGATCTCCGGCGGCACACGCCGCTTTCCGGCGTGGACGGCGCGAATGGTCTCGATCAGCTCCTTGCGCACCATATTCTTGAGAAGATAGCCGGCGGCGCCTGCTTTCAGCGCGGCGGCGGCCTGCGCGTCGCCCGCATACGTCGTCAGCACGATGATGCGCGCGTTGGCAAACTCGGCGCGGATCGCGGCGATCGCCTCGATCCCGCTCATGTCGGGCATGCGCAGGTCCATCAGCGTCACGTCCGGACGCAGGCGCCGAAAGCTTTCGATGGCTTCGCGCCCGTTGCTGGCCTGGCCGACGAGCGTCATGTCGTCCTGCGCGTCGAAGACAGCGGCGATGCCCTCGCGCAACAGCGGATGATCGTCGACGGTGAGTATCCGGATGACGCTCATCAATGCTCCTGGGCGGAGGAACCGGGCAGGCCGAGCCAGGTACGAAGGCCGCGCGACTCGCTCGCCAACCGTCTGTACGCCACATCGGCGGGGATGCGCAAATCGACTTCAGTGCCGGCGCCCGGCTTGCTCCACACCTCGAGGTGCGCGCCGAGCTTCTTCGCCCGCTCGCGCATGCCGATGAGGCCGAAGTGTCCCGGGCGTTCGCCGGCATCGAGCACCGTGCCGCTGACGCCTTGCCCGTCGTCGCGGATGCGAACGTGCAGCGCCGTGTCGCCGTAGGTCACCTCGGCTTCGATGTTCTGCGCTTGCGCGTGCTGGAACGCATTGCTCAGCGCTTCGCGACTGACGAGGAATCCTTCCTCGCGTACGAGCGGATGCAGGTCGCGGCGCGTGCCCTCGACGCTCACCTTGAATTTCGCCGCGTGCGGATTCGGCAACTGCTCGCCCTCGGCCGCGAGCGCCTGTGCGAGATCGACTGCACCGCTCGCCACCGGGCGCAGGTCTTTCACCTTGTCCCGGCTTTCGCCGAGCAGCTTGTCGGCGCGATCGAGCGATTGCTCCATCAGGCGGCGCGCGGGCTCGTCGGCGGGAATGCGCTCGGTCGCCGCCTGGAATCGCCAGATCAATCCCTGCATGCCCTGCAGCAGCGTGTCGTGAAGATCGCGCGCGATACGCTCGCGTTCTGCGAGGCGCGCTTCGAGCCGGCCGCGGACTTGCGTGGCAACCTGCCGCATTCGCACCTTATATAGGACAGTGAGCAGCGCCACGCACGCCAGCGCGCACAGGGCGTAGAACCAGCGCGTTTGATAGAACGCGGGGGGAACCGTGAACGCGATCGATGCGCCGGTCTCGTTCCAGACGCCGTCCTCGTTGGCTGCGGTCACCCGGAACGTGTAGTCGCCGGGAGCGAGATCGGTGAAGTACGCCGTACGGCGCGAACCCGCGTCCTGCCAGGGCTCGCCTGCGCCGAGCCGGTAGCGGAACCGCACGCGCTCGGGAATCGACAGGCTCAGCGCCGTGTAGTCGATCTGCAGGCTGCGAATATTGATCGGCAGTCGCAGGCCCGGATCCGGCGCGTAGCGGCTGCCGTCGGCGACGATCGATTGCACCTCGACATTGGGCGCAGCAGAACTGCGCTTCGCGTGCTGCGGATCGAGCCATGCAATGCCGTTCGTGGTGGCAAACCACAAGCGGCCATCGGCGCCGGCGGCAGCGGAGGGCAGCGGTCGGATCGCGTTCGGCGTGCCCCGCATGCCGTCCAAGTAGTTGTACAAATCATAGCGAGCCGCATAGTGCGGATCGGCGGACAACCGTCGCACCTCGTCGGCGGCGATGCCGACTGCGCCTTCGCTGGTGCTAAGCCACAGATCGCCCGTGGGCTGCATGATGATGCCGGAGACGCTCGACAATGATTTGCCGTCGCGGAGCGCGACAGGATGAAAGCGCGCGCCATCGAAGCGGGCGAGGCCGAGCTCGCCACCGACCCAGACATCGGCGGTCCGCGCCTGGATCGACAGGATGTTGCCCAGGTCGGACGAGAGCTCGTGAAGGGTGTCGTCGCTCGCGTCGACGAACTGAATCCGGCTACCCGGATAGCCGAGCCACACGCGTCCATCCGCCCCGGCCGCAATCGTGAGCGGAGCGTCGTTGCCAACGTGCGTCCAGTTGCCGCGCTCCAGGCGGTAGACGCCGCCGCGAATTGCCGAGACCCACAGGCGTCCGGCCCGATCCTGCGCAATGGCCTGAACCGGAAAGTAGCTGGCGTGCCCGCTTTCCACGGGCATCGCAATCGGCACCCAGCGCGATTTTCCAGCGGGCGGCCCGCTGGAATGCCAGACCATGCCCCGGCCGCCGAACCACACCCCGCCGTCGTCGGCCCGATAGGCGGCGGTAATGCCCTGCGGGCCACCCGCGATCTCAGTCGTCGAAGCTGCTGTGAGCTCGAATACGCCCTGCTCGGAATCGATGCCGACCAGCATCGCGCCGGCGTCACCGCTCACGAGTGCGAAGCCGTTCGCGGCCCGCGGAAACTCCACCGGCGTCAGGCGTGACTCGCGAAAACGGTCGACGCCGCTCGCCGTGCCGATCCAGATATTGCCTTCATGGTCTTCGACGAACTCGGTCCAGGACAAGCCATCGACATCGGCATAGGCGTCGATCTGCGCGCCGACGTCGAACGCAGGATCCAGCAGACGCGACACATGCGTGAGACGATGGATGCCGGCCCCCGAAGTCAGCCAGAGCGAGTCGTCGCGATCTATGAGCCTGCCCCACAGCGGTTCGCCGCGTGCATCACGCAGCGCAATCCAACCCTGCCGCACGGGCGTCGTGCGATTCGGTGCGTAGATGGCGTGCGCGCCGAGGGCCTGGTCGGTCAGCCACACCGTTCCGTCGGGCGCCTCCACGAAATCGGTATCTTCGTCGCTGACCTCGATGCCGGTTGCAGCGAAGCTCGCTTGTCCGGGCCGCAGCGACATCACCGAGCGGCCGGCGACGATCCACAACGTTCCGTCGCGCGCACCGAGCAGGGTCTGCACATAGTCCGAAGGCAGGTTCAGCTGCTCGCGCCGATCTTCCCAGATCGATCCGTTGAGACGCTTCAGCCCGCGAGTCGTGGCCGCCCAGAGCACGCCGGCTGCGTCCTGCGCGAAATCGCTGACGCTGCCTGCGGGCAGGCCCTCGCGCGCGCCGTAGCTCGCGACCTTGCCGTGGTTGATGAAACTTGCGCCGCCGAGCCGATAGCCGATCCACAAGCCACCCGAGCGCGGCGCAAATACCTTCAGGACGTTATTGGAGGGCAAGCGCTGCCCAGCGACGCTATCGATGCGCTCGAAGCGCATGCCATCGAAGCGGAACAGCCCGGCGCTGGCGGCAAACCAGACATAGCCGTCGCTCGTTTGCGCGACGGACTCGATGCCGGTTGGCGCGCCGTCCTGCGTGGTCCAGGTTGCGTGGTGGAACTGACCGAGGTGCAGGTCCGGCGATAACGCGAGCGCGAGGAGTGGTTGCAACAGCGCTGCAACCAGGGACGCAGAAAGCGCTCGCCGCCAGATCTTCACGGTTGTCCGAAGCACGCCAGGAATCTGCCGATCGTCAGCATACGCCGCGATTGTTGCTGCTAGTACTTACCGGCCGGCGGGCGCCGCGGCATCTCCCTAAAGGGGTAGCGCGCGATCCCCGAGTATCGGGTTCGCGGCCCTGCGCCGCCGGCGCACGCTCGGCCCATGCAGAAGCTTTTCTCCATGTTTCCCCCAGGGCTGCCGGGCCTGGCTTTGATACTGCTGCGCTCTTCGGTCACGCTCGGTCTGCTGCTCGCGGACCTGGATGGCTGGGCGCGCGTCGGGGGAATCCTGATTTCGGTAGCTCTCTTCGTGGGTTACCTGACGCCGCTCGCTGCCGCAGCGGCGCTCGCGCTTCACGGAATCGCGTGGATCAGCGCCGGCGTCGACAGCACGGCGGTGGCCGTCGTTTTTGCTCTCGATGCGATTGCGCTGGCGCTGCTTGGTCCGGGCGCCTACTCGATCGACTCGCATCGCTTCGGCCGCCGCCTCGTCGTGCTGCCGCCAAAGTGAGTCGCTCCATGGTGTCGGTTCGATGTCCCCCTTACGTGGCGTGCCTCGCGCGCAAGGACGACAGAGGATGCAAGCAACCGCTGCGTCGCTTAGCAGGCCTTAACGCCGATGAACTTGGGGCAGGCGCGACGCGGTGGGAGAGTCATCTCGCAGATGACGCAAGCCAGGTTGAACTCACTTGGAGAAGTTCGATGAGCAGATCTCCGTCCTCAGTCATGACGAGCCGGCGTGACGTACTCGTGGCCGGCATCACGGCAACGACCGCCGCCGGGCTGTCCGCCGCCGCGGCCGGCGCCACGCCGCAAGCCATTTCCTCCCAACCGCAAGGAGCCAGCACCGTGAACACGATCACCAGCAAAGACGGCACCCAGATCTACTACAAGGACTGGGGCCGGGGCCCCGTCGTCACGTTCTCGCACGGCTGGCCGCTCAATGCCGACATGTGGGACGGGCAGATGCTCTTTCTCGCGCAGCAGGGATTTCGCGTGGTCGCGCACGACCGTCGCGGTCACGGGCGCTCAGAGCAGGCGTCCGCGAACAACGACATGAACGGCTACGCCGACGACCTGGCTGCCGTCATCGAAACGCTCGACCTCAAGAACGTGACGTGCGTCGGGCATTCCACCGGCGGCGGCGAAGTCGTGCGCTACCTCGGGCGTCACGGGACGAAGCGCGTGTCCAAGGCCGTGCTGATCGCGGCGGTGCCGCCGCTGCTGCTGAAGACTCCGGCGAATCCCGAAGGCCTGCCGCTCGAGGTGTTCGACGGGATTCGCGCGGCGCTCGTCAAGGATCGCTCGCAGGCTTACCGCGATTTCGCAGTCGCGTTCTACGGCGCGAATCGCGAGGGCGCAAAAGTCTCGCAGGGTGTGCTCGACCAGTTCTGGCTGTGGAGCATGCAGTGCGGCCTCAAGAATTCCTATGAGAGCGTCAAGGCGTTCTCCGAGACCGATTTCTCCGAGGACCTGAAGAAGATCGATGTGCCGACGCTGGTGCTGCACGGCGAGGACGATCAGGTCGTGCCGGTGCACGATTCGGCTCGAAAGTCCGCTCGGCTGATCAGCGGTGCGAAGGCGATCTACTACCCCGGCGCACCGCACGGCATCACGGCGACGCACCAGGAGCAGATCAACGCCGATCTGCTGGCTTTCCTGCGCAGCTGAGTCGTCGCACTCCGGGGGTCAGCCATGGACAATTCGACACCTTCGTTGCCGCTCACCGGCGTCGTTCCCGCGGTGTGCGACGCCGAAGCTGGGGGTGAGGTTCGTCAGATCCGCACCGTGATGGCGGAGCTGTGCTCCGCCATCAGGAGCGCGCTCGACGATGAGCGCGGCACCGCCGAGGACAGCCTGCGGCGGGCCGCGCAGATTTTGCAGGAAATGGGTGACCGGCAGACGACGACAGCGCAGCCGGTTCGCGGCGGGTTGTCGCCGTGGCAGATCCGCAAGGTGACCAGCCACGTCGACGCCAACCTGGACCGGACGATCCGCAACGAAGACCTCGCGTCGATCGTGCGCCTGAATCCGTCGCACTTCGGCCGTGCGTTTCGTAACAGCTTCGGCGAGCCGCCGCATGAGTACGTCATCCGGCGGCGCGTCGAGCGCGCGCAAGGACTCATGCTGTCGACGAACGCCTCGCTCAGTGACATCGCGCTCGACTGCGGTCTCGCGGATCAGTCGCACCTGACGCGACTCTTCCGCAGGTTTGCCGGGGAGAGCCCGAGGGCCTGGCGTCGGGCTCGCATCGGCGGCGCTATTCAGGCGTGAGCACGGGTGCGCCTGCCTTCTTCAGGAACACTACGAGAAATTTCGCCGGCTGCGTGCTGCTCGCGTTGCGCCCGACGACATGGATGTCGTTGGGCCCTTCATAGAAAGTCTGTCCCTGCGTCAGCGTCACTTGCTTGCCGCCTTTCACCTGCATGACGATGGATCCTTCCAGCACGTAGATGAACGCGTGCGCATCGTGCCGATGCACCGGATCGACGGAGCCGGGCGGATACTCGACCAGCAGCATCAGACCTTCCTTCCCCGGATAGTCCGCCAGCGCGTTGGTCATGAGCGGCGTGGCTTTGGCTTCCGGCGCGGCTTGCGCGCAGGCAGCGGCAGCGAACGAGCCGGCGGCGATCACGACGGCCGGCATGAGCTTCTTGAGCATTGACATTGCGAGGTCCTCGGTTGGGCGACGGTCAGAGGGACGGCCAGGCATCGCGCCAGCTCACTTCCGCAACCGTGACTGCGTCAGGAACGGCGTCGGCGACAATCAGGCGCAGGCGCACCTCGCGACGCGTGACGAGCTGCAGACGGCTCGCCCATTCGCGCTGGTTCGCCAGCCAGATGGGCAGGATGTCGTCGCCGTCGGAAGTCGGCTCGAGCGTGACGAGCACGACGAGTGCAGCCGGATCTTCGATCGCCCACAAGTGGCGAATCGATGAGTGATCGGCATACCAGCGCGCGAGAGCGGCAGCGACAGCGTTCATGGCGCCATTGTCGTGCGCTGCGCCAGCGCGAGGCTTGATGGATCCACGCGTCAGTTGAACGGAACAGACGACGTCACGCGCGTCCCAGGAAGGGTCGTTTTCGTCAAGCGGTCTCGCGGGCGCACGCGCATGATGCAGGGCATCCATCGCCGCTCACCCAAGGAGATCGAGATGAACGCAACACGCGAGCTGGCCGGCATCGTCGTGCCCGATACCGCGATCGTGACTCGCTCCATCGAATACGCGCGCGAGCACTGCGAGCCGTATCTCTTCAATCATGTCATGCGCTCGTGGCTGTTCTCGGTCGCGATCACACAGCTCAAGCGCTCGCCGCACGATCCGGAAGTACTGGCTGTAACGACGCTGCTGCACGACATCGGTCTGGCGAAGGCGTTCAGCGGTCCGCTGCGGTTCGAAGTGGAAGGCGCGAACGCGGCCCGCGCATTCGCGCGGGAGCAGGGATTGACTGAGACCCGTGCGCAGCTGATCTGGGACGGAGTTGCGCTCAACTCGACGCCCTCCATCGCCTTGCACAGGGAGGGCGAAGTTGCGCTCTGCACGATGGGCATCGGCCTCGACTGGGGCGGCTTCGGCTACGACCTGCTGCCCGCAACGCAGGTCGCCACGATCGTGGACGCGTTCCCGCGGCTGGAGATGAAGCAGCGTTTCACGCGCGACGTCTGTCGCATCGTCGAAACGCGGCCGGACACCACCTACGACAACTTCGCCCGCGATTTCGGCGAGCGCTTCGTGCCGGGCTACAAGCGGCCGTCGATCGTCGACTTTCTATTGAACTCGCCCTTCAAGGAGTGACGGCGATCAAATCCGTCCCGCGAGCCACAGGGCGACATTGCGAACGTAGCGATGGACGGAGGCCATTGCTCGCGGGTTGGTGTCCGGCAGCGTGTAGACCGGCTTCTCGGTGACGAAGTCGGGAGCGCCGCGGCGCGGATCCCAGTTGTAGTCCGCGAAGTGATGGAACGTCGATTCCGCGAGCGCGCGTCCCGCGGTATCCGAACGCTCGAACGCCACTGCCAGGTTGAAACGCTGGCCGGTTGCAAGGCTCTTACCTGTCGCGATCACTCGCGCAGCAGGATCCGAGGCCGGCGCGACGACAGCGCCTTCGTGCGGGTGCGCAGGAAGGTACGCGATGGCGCCGGTTTCAGACTCCTCGTCGCGCATGATCGGATGCACCGGCAGCTCGACTCGCACCGGCTGCACGTCGCCGTTCGCACCGGAATGGAAATTGGGCCAGCCAATCTCGGGCGTATCGCGATCGTCGGGCGCCGGGACCGGACCGGCAATGTTGTGAGTATGAAAAACATGCGCGGCGCCCACCGGGCCCATCGCGCAGACGGAACATCCCAGGTCCATGTGATCGCGCGTGACCATCAAACCGCCGCCGCGGGCCTGGAATCGCAGGATCCCGGCACGATCGGCATCGTCGAGACCGTCGCCCGTATCGACTGCGAAGAGCCACACTTCGTCGTACGGCGAGCGGTCGAGGCAGGACAGCACTGAGTCCGGCGCGCCGACGGCATCGCGATCCCTCGCAGTGACCTGGAACAGCCGACTGCCGTCCGGCGCGCTCAGCGAAGCCAGGTAATCGCGCAACATCGAGAAGCGACCGATGTGCCAGTCGTTCGCGGTCGGCACGATCGTCGTCTGCAGCAGCACATTGATCGGCTTCGTCATGATCGGATCCTCGGTTGCTCCGCGGATCGATCGTGGAACTTCGCCGCTTGGACGTCAATGTTGAGTGGTGAGCACCCGTTCCAGGTACGCCAGCGCCGAGTCGGATTCCGACTGCGCCAGCCAGAACACCGCCCGCTTGCGCTGCTCGCGCGAGAGCGATTGATCCTCGGCCGCCGCGATCAGCGCCCGCGTGCTGCGCTCGTCCGGCAATTGCGACAGCGCGAAGATGGCGCGCTCGCGCACGTCATCGTCGCTGTCCTTCTTCAGCGCCGCGATGATCGCCTTCTCCGCTTCTGGCGCTCCGGTCTGCGCCAGCCAGAACCAGGCTTGCGCGCGAACGTTGCCGGTCTGGTCCGTGTTGCCGAGCTTGATCAGGTCGGCAGCGACGCGCGGCGATTTCGATTGCCCGAGCGCGAA